>CAZDPY010000004.1:0-203899 GCA_964507455.1 uncultured Ignavibacteriaceae bacterium | reverse complement strand
TTTACTACAAAACTGATATCCCCAAAAACTACTTTTTGAGGAAACAAAGCCATTTCAATATGAGAATATCAATAATGAGTTCGTCGAAACCCCTTTGGTTTCGACAAAAAAGGGGCTTTTGCCCCCCTCGGAAAATATTGCCTTTTTGGCCGAATTTATTAAATTGCCGGGGAGATAAAATTATAACGCGCAGGAGTTTTATATATGTCCACCCTCGAAGACCTCAAGAAAATGGTCATCGACCACAATATCAAATATATCGACCTGAAATTCTCCGATCTTATCGGCGACTGGCACCATATTTCGATCCCCAAAGACAGCCTCAATGAAGAGCTTTTTACATTCGGGGTAGGCGTTGATGGTTCATCGTTACCCGGCTTTACAAAAATAGAACGCGGCGATATGACAATTATCCCCGACGGCGATACTGCTTTCGTCGATCCTTTCTTCGAAATCCCGACTTTATCGTTTATTTGCGATGTCATGTCGGTCGAAAATGAAATCGAACCGTACAGCCGCAATCCCCGGCGCGTTGTTCGTGATGCCGATAAGTACCTAAAAAAGGTTTTACCCGATGTTAATGCCGTGCTGGGACCCGAATTCGAGTTCTACCTTTTCGATGATGTCAAATTCAACCAGGGCCCCGAAGAAGGTTATTATTTTATCGATTCCGAAGAAGCCCAGTGGAACACCGGCCGAGAAGGTGACAAAAACCTCGGCTATAAAGTTCAGTACAAAGGTGGCTACCACGCCGCCCCCCCGAAAGATCGTACCTTTAACCTTCGATCCGAGATGACTCAGCTTCTCGATGATGTCGGTATCAAGCTCAAATATCATCATCACGAAGTCGGCGGAGCCGGTCAGCATGAAATAGAAACCAAATTCGGCGAGATGACGGCGGTTGCCGATATGTCGATGATGGTTAAATACTTCGTTAAAAACCACGCTTTCCGGGTGGGCAAGTCGGCTACATTCATGCCGAAACCGTTATTCAACGAACCGGGCTCCGGGATGCATGTCCATCAGTTCCTGGCCGATAAAAATGGCTCGATTTTCTACGATAAAAACGGCCCTTGCCGTTTTTCGCAAATCGGATTGCACTATATTGGCGGACTTTTAAAACATGCCGCCGCACTCTTTGCTTTTACCAATCCCTCGACAAATTCATACAAAAGGCTGATTCCCGGCTTTGAAGCCCCGGTCTGGGCAACCTATTCGGTCGGCAACCGGACCGCCTGTATCCGAATCCCCGGATACCAGCGTCAGCCGCAAACCCACCGCTTTGAGTTCCGTCCGCCCGATGCTACCTGTAATCCGTACCTGGCCTATGCCGCGATGGTTATGGCGGGTCTGGATGGAATCAAAAACAAAATTGATCCCGGTGAACCGTTCGATAAAGACCTGACACATCTATCTGAAGAAGAACTTGGTGAAGTTGGATTGCTTCCGACCTCATTGACCAAGGCGCTCGATGCTCTCGAACGGGATTATAATTTCCTTATTGAGGACGATGTCTTTACCGAGGACCTTATCGAAACATGGATTAAAACGAAGCGGAAAGATGTCGAAGGACTTCGGATACGCCCGCACCCATATGAATTCCTCCTGTATTACGACAAATAGCCTTTAGTCAAACGAAAATGGACTGTGAATTATAAAGTTCTCCTCCAACAAAACAGGATAAAATTCGTATTGTTTATGTATTCAAACACGAATAGTCCGATTTTTAATTCTTGAATAGGAGAACCGCAATGGAATCTGTAAAAGCGAAATCTATTACCGGAGACACCCTCGAACTGCCGCGCCAAGCTATCGATGAACTACAGAATAATTTCAGGGGAAATATTATTCTCGAATCCGATCCCGAATATAATGAGTGCCGTACAGTATGGAACGGCATGATCAATAAGAAACCATTCATAATTGCTCGTTGCAGCGGTACCGCTGACGTCATGGAAGCGGTCAAATTTGCACGTAAACATAACCTGATGATTAGCATTAGAAGCGGCGGCCACCATGTCGCGGGCAAATCCGTCTGTGATGACGGCATGGTAATTGACCTTTCGGACATGAGAGGCGTTCATGTTGATCCCAAAACTAAAACCGCAACTGTTCAGGGTGGAGCGACTCTTGGTGATATAGACCACGAAACTTTCCCGTTTGGCTTAAGCGCCCCTCTCGGAGTCGTATCCGAAACAGGTGTTGCCGGCCTCTCCCTTCATGGAGGCTATGGATGGAGGTCCCGCAAGCATGGGCTGGCCCTTGATAATATTAGGGCAGCCGAAGTCGTTACTGCCGATGGCAATTTAATCCGGGCCAGCAAGGATGAAAATCCCGATCTGTACTGGGGATTAAGAGGCGGCGGCGGAAACTTTGGTATCGTTACCACTTTTGAATTTGAACTGCATCCCATTGAAAAACAATCATGGCTTTTAATGACTTTCTATCCAATGGATGTCGCTAAAAAGGGAATGGAACTTTTTCGCGAACGAATGCCAAATGCGCCCGAAGAACTTGGGATGATTGCCGTCTTCTGGACTGCCCCGAATGAAGAATTCATACCTGAACAATGGCGGGGTAAGCCCGCATTTGTGTTGCTGGGCAGCTATGTAGGGGATTTAAACAAAGGTGAAAAGGAGCTTGCACCATTTAGGAACCTGGGCACACCTATCGCCGATCTTAGCGCTCCGATGCCTTTCAAGGATATTCAAAAGGTTCTCGATGCGGATTTTCCGGGAGGAAGGAATTATTACTGGAAATCTGCCTATATTGACGAATTAAGCAGCAGTACTATTGACATGATTATTGAAAAGGCAGGCAAAAGGCCCTCGCCTTTAACCAGCCTCGATATCTGGGCTCTTGGTGGCAAGGTAAGTCGGGTGAAAAAAGATGAAACGCCGTTTTTTAGAAGAGACGCAAAATTTCTGGTAAACATGGAATCCAACTGGGATGATCCGGACGCTAACGATGAGAATGTCGGCTGGGCACGTGATGTCTTTGATGATCTTGTCAAAAGACAGGATACAAGCACTTATCTGAATTTCCCCGGTTTCGGAGAAGAAGGAGACGATTTTCTGAAGAAATCATTCGGCCCTAATTATAAACGGCTAAAAGAAGTCAAGGCCAAATATGATCCCGATAATTTCTTCCAGGGCTTTATTAGACTGTAAAGATTACTATTCCCTGTGGGTCACCAGAGCTGCCGCCTGCATTTTAGGCATAATTCGGAGCTGATGTATATTTACATGCGCCGGCCGCGTCGCACAAAAGAGGACCGCTTCGGCCACGTCATTACCCGATAAAACCTTGATCTTTTCATAAACCTTCCCGGCCCGCTCTTCGTTGCCCCGAAATCGCACAATAGAAAATTCGGTTTCGACCAGACCGGGATCAACCGAACTGACGCGGACATCGGTGTCAACCAGGTCCATCTGCATGCCTTTAGTAATGGCATCGACCGCATGTTTAGTGGCACAGTAGACATTCCCGCCAGGGTAAAGTTCATGCCCGGAAATGGAAGAAATGTTGATTATATGTCCCTTGTTGCGCTTAACCATCATTGGAGAGACTTCGCGAGTGACATAAAGCAACCCTTTGACATTGGTGTCGATCATTTCTTCCCAATCGATAAGTTCAGCTTCATGTATTTTGGCCAGCCCCCGTGAAAGCCCGGCGTTGTTAATAAGGATATCGACTTTTTTCCATTTGGCCGGAAGATTATTTATCGCTGTGCTGACCGCCTGCTGATCTTGGACATCCAGCGGAAGAATAAACGACTCCGTTCCATATTTCTTTTTAAGATTTCCAGCCAGCTTTTTGAGTTTTCCCTCGCGCCGCGCCGAAATAATTATTCTGGCCCCTTCTCTGGCGAAAACTTTTGTGCAGGCCAAACCAATCCCGGCAGATGCGCCTGTTATAAAGACAACTTTATTCTTTATAGATGTCATATCATGTCCTTTCTGTTTAAATTTAGATATATAGCGCCCAATCTATGTCTAACAGGCCGAGGTGTCAAGTTCGCTACTAACAAGAAGTTAATTTATCACCTGATCAATATATGGGCATAATGGGAGAATTGTTGGAAAATCCCCACCTTTTTGCCATAAATCGTTCTCAGTGGAAATTGTGAACAATTAATAATAAACATGTAAGTATTTACGCCTATATCGCTTAGCCGCATCTGTGCAAAATAGTTTCAGGGGCTTCTCAGGGCATGGCTTCTGCAATAGTTATTAGCGAATTATCAGCTAATTTTTAAGCGTGCCGGGTCGATAAAGTTATTAGGGATGTTAAGTAACTTTTCGGACCGGGACGGGACGGGAGGTTACCATGGGTACTAAGAAAAAAGATACCTTTATTATGCCGCCGAAGATTTACTGGCATCTCTACAGCTTACAAAACTTAAACTGTGAGAAATTTGTAAAAGTCGTCAACAAAGTTCTAAAAAAGGAGTATCAACTGATTAAATAGCTGATATATAAACCTTATTTAGAATTTTTATTGACAAAGAGGGGGTAATCGATATATTTTATATTTTCCGGCCAACTTTTGTTAGCGTAGCCGAAAATATTCGAGCGAAAGCAGTTATAGGGAATTTAATTAGATATGTTTAAGAAGAAACTTTCATTCATGCTGATACCTGGAAGTCGCGAAAAGATGCGGCAATTCAGTATCTCTTATAGTTTTATTATATCCTGCGCGGTTATTATTGCTTTTCTATTCTTTGCGAATATTTATCTGACATCTTCTTATGTAAATTCACGCTCCGATGCCGGTGAAATTGAAAGGTTGAGATCAGAGAATACATTTCTTACCGAAAAATATCAGGAGTTGAACGGGCATGTTGATGAAATAAAATCAATGTATGGCGAACTGGTTGACAAAGAAGTAGTAATCAGAAACATCTTCAATCTCCCCGAAATTTCATCTGATGAACGCCAGCTTGGTATTGGCGGCCCGGAAGCAAAACTGAGCACCAGCCTTTCCGAGGCAGTCGAGTTGGCCTATGAAACCCAAACCGAAATTGACGCTCTCTTACGTCTGGCTCGATTCGAAAATGAAAAATACGAAGAAATTTATGATAACCTGGTTGAGAAAAAATCAATCCTCGACCATACACCATCAATTATCCCTTGTCGGGGCTATCGCACTCGCGGATTTGGTATGAAAAATGATCCTTTTACCGGCTATAAGCAATTTCATGCTGGTATAGATATTGCAAACAAAACGGGAACGCCGATCTACGCCAGCGCCGATGGAATTGTTTCATTTGCGGGTGCTTCCGGCGGTTTGGGTAAGTTGATCACTATAAATCACGGCTATGGCTACAAAAGCCGATATGGCCACCTTAATACTATTAAGGTTAGACGAGGCCAGAAAATTAGACGCGGCGACCTTATAGGATTAATGGGTTCTACCGGCTATTCAACCGGACCGCACCTGCATTATGAAGTTCTCAAGGACGGCAAACGGGTAAATCCGCTTGAATATATCTTAAACGATTAGACGGCTCTCTGATACAAGTATTCCATTAAACCTTCTTGAAATTATCATTAGCACGGCTATAATTCTATTGGCTGACATTTTAGCATAATACTTTTTTATCTATATAGCACTTAAGTAGTTGCTATCGAATTAGTTAGAGACATTCCGCCACCGCCTTTTGGGGCACTGTGATCTTATCCGTAATCAAAGGGCTAAATAGATCAGGGCATATCATAAAGATTTATGGGAGGAGTGAAAAAATCATCTGCTATGCCTGAATCTGTGATTTTTAATAATATGGAGGCTTTCAGTCAATATTGCTTTGAATAACCTCGACAATTATTACGTTATCTCATTTGATGAGGTTTGCCGATTTTTGGAACAAAAAATATTTACACTTGTTAGAGCTATTAGAAAAGTTTAAAATAGATGGATTTTATCCATAATGGTCTTGCTAAAGGGCCGGGAGGAGTGATGAGATCGGCTGTGGCAAAGAGTAAAAAATCCAGGACAGATATAGACGATCGTATTGAGCGTGAAACCAAGGAGATCGTCAGACAAGTAAAAGATGGCCATAAGAGTGCTTTTTCCCATCTTGTTAGATTGTACAAAAATCAGGTAGCTTCTCTGGCCTATAAAATGGTGGGCGATTATGATGAAGCGGCTGATATAATGCAAAATGTTTTTGTCAAGGTGAATCAGAATATCTGGCGCTATGATGAGAAAAAGAGATTCTATACCTGGCTATATCGCATAACCGTAAATGCATCAATCGATTATATGCGAAAACATCGCCGCCACCAACACGAATCAATAGATGAAGTCAAAGAAAAGCCCGATGACCATAATATTACTCCTGAAACTGCATATCAGCGAAATCGATTGAGAGAATATATCAATGAAGCTACTCTGACTCTTAATGAAAAACAGCGAAATGCTTTTATACTAAGAGACATGGACGGGTGTAATATTGATGATGTTGCTGATATTATGGATATGCCAGAGGCGACGGTCAGATGGTATTTGCATAGGGCGCGCGCCAAGATTAAAAAAGAATTGATAAAAAAGTGCCCCCAGCTTCTTCTTAATATGGGATTTAAATAATATTCCTTTACCATCTATTTCTTCCAGTGCCCATAGGATGGGCACATATAATCCTTGTTAAAAGTATATTCCTTTATTTATCTTCAAGGCTATGGGTAAAGTGACTCATCTGGAACTAAAGATAAACGGCATGCATTGTGCCGGCTGTGCTGCAGGAATTGAGAAAAGCCTTAATCGGCTGGAAGGTGTGCAGCAATCCCAGGTTAATTTTGCCATGGGGACAGCCTCGGTCGATTATGAAGACGAATCCCTGAGCGAACAGGAAATACTTTCAAAAGTAGTTGAGCTTGGATACGAGCCTGAAAAAACTAAAGGGCTCAAAGTATCGGAAGATGCTGCTTATCGCGAAGCCCAGAGGAATTTTTTCTGGGCGCTTTTGTTTACGTTGCCGGTTATTGCGATAAGCATGATCCAGATGTTGACATCGCCTCCTGCCATAAATCGAAATTTGGCTGGCATTCTACTATTTCTTTTGACGGCCCCGGTATTGTTCTATGCGGGGCGGAATATATTTTCTGACGCCTTAAATCAAACCAGACATTTCCGCGCCAATATGAATACGTTGATTGCTTTGGGCTCGCTGACAGCATTTGTCTTTAGCGCATTTGTGATTTTTGATCGGCTTTTTACAAAATCTTTTGCCGGCGGTGAGTATTATTTCGAAACAGCGGCCATGATTGTTACATTGATACTCCTGGGTCGATTCCTCGAGTCGCGGGCGAAAGGGCGTGCCCGCGATGCAATAAATGCCCTGATGCGGCTACGGCCGGAAAGGGCCACGGCGATAATTGATGGTGAGGAGATTGAAATCGATGTAACCGATGTTAAAAAGGACATGGTCTTGATTGTCAAGCCCGGAGAAAAGATTCCGGCCGATGGAGAAATAATTGAGGGAGAAATATCGGTTAATGAAGCGATGATAACGGGTGAAGCGCTTCCGGTTGATAAAAGTCCGGGAGATAAAGTATTCGGGGGGGCGGTCAACGGAAATAATCTTTTTAGAATGAAAGTCACCGGAGCCGGGGAGGATAGTTTCCTTTCGGGGATTATTCGGCTGGTGGCGCAGGCACAGAATCGGAAGGCACCGGTGCAGAGGCTGGCCGATAAGATAGCCGGAATATTTGTGCCGATTGTTCTCCTGATAGCGCTGACGACATTTCTTGTCTGGTATTTTGTCGGGGCGGAGTGGGGGCTTCTTTTAAAGACAACCGTTGCGGTGCTTATAATTGCATGTCCCTGTGCTCTTGGTCTGGCTACGCCGACGGCGATTCTGGCGGGGACAGGGCGGGCGGCCCGGATGGGCGTTTATATTAGAGGAGGAGATATTCTCGAGAATACGGTCAAGGCGGGGCATGTAATTTTCGACAAAACGGGGACACTGACGCTGGGCGAGTTCAAGGTGTACGGGATGAAGGCGCTCGATGAGGATAAGGAGGAGGAGATACTCGAGCTGGCGGCGGCAGTGGAGTCCGGATCGAATCATCCGCTGGCAGAAGCAATTGTCAAGAAGGCTAAGGCGATGAATCTTAAAACAAGAGCGCCGAGGAATCTGGAGGAGTTTCCCGGGTTCGGTTTGAAGGCCGAGATCGAGGGACGCCAGGTTGTGGTCGGGTCGGAGGCGACGATGAAGAAAGAGGGGATTGATGTCGAGCAGTTTGCCGAGGCGGCCGATGCGGAGATGGCTATGGGGCGGACAATCGTTTATGTGGCGGCGGAGGGAGCGGCACTGGGCTTTTTGATGCTGGCCGACCAAATCAAGGAGGAGGCGGTCGAGGTGATCGACAAGTTGGAGAAAGGGGGCCGGACAGCGGTTATCCTTACCGGTGACAATTACAAAACAGCCAAGGGGGTTGCCTCGCATCTGGGTGTCGGGAAGTTCGAGGCTCAGGTGAAGCCGGATCAGAAGGCGACGATTGTGGAGGCATTTCGGAGAGCGGGACATAATGTGATGATGGTGGGCGACGGGATAAATGATGCGCCGGCGCTGGCGGCAGCCAATGTGGGGGTGGCGCTGGGATCGGGGACCGATGTGGCGATCGAGTCGGCTGATATTATTCTGGTCAAAGACGACCTCCGGGGAGTTTTGGAGACGCTGGATATATCGCGGCTGACATACCGGACGATAAAGCAGAACCTGTTCTGGGCGTTCTTTTATAATATCGTGGCGATACCGCTGGCGGCGGGAGTTTTTTACCCTGTGTTCGGTTGGACCTTATCGCCGATAATCGCGGCGGCGGCGATGTCTTTTTCATCTCTTTTCGTGGTGACAAATTCACTTCGGCTTCTACAGGTAAAGAGGTCAAGCGAATAATTTTTGACTTTTTGCCCAACATAAATAGTAAGGCACCCGGGCTTTTGCTCGGGCATTGTCCTTCATTTCATTCAGAATCTGCAACACCAGAATACTTTTGGCGGACCGGCTCTTTGATGCGGTTTAGTGCAGTTCGGGTGGGTTGCCGTGGAGTTCGCCTCCCATCGACATGTGATAGGCATCAAGGATGATTTTGGCCTCTTCCCACCATTCGGGTTCTTCCGGGTACGGCGGATCATAGCATGGGATGTATCCCCCCAGGTAAGCCATACCGGTATCGGTTTCCTGGAAATAATAAAATTCATTATAGATACATCCGGAGGGGCAATCCCCATACGCATGCCTTACCAGGAAGGAAACTTTGTCATCGAATATCCACGGATAGGTACAGGGCCAATCACCGACCATACCATTCGGTTCTGTAAATTCCACGCCGTTAAGGCCGGCATACATATCCTTCACAATCAGCGGATTGGCGAGACGCTTATAATGAAGATATGCAGATTTAAAGATGCCGAAATAGAAAAGAGTATCGATTTCGTAGACCTCGAATACTTTATTCAGGTTGTCCCATGCATGGTAATCACCGTTTCTGTACTGCTCAACCGCTTCTTCGGTTAAATGGACGGCAAAACTTTCTTTGGATACCGGATACATGAAAGAAATATTGACATGCTCGATTGAATCTTCGAATTTGTTTCGCATTTCATGAAGAGCGGCCTTGAAGCGGATAAAAAGGGTCTCGTCAATATAAAGCTCGGCCCCGTACCAGAGGGCCATCAGAGCCGCTTCTTCATTTCCGGCCGGTGGATTGAATATCGGGTCACCATCGTCATAGCGGGCGACATCTTCATCACAGGCATAAAACAGGCCGACAGCAGCCAGGACAATTAGTATAAAGAGTATTTTCTTCATTGTTTATCCCTCCATGTTATTTGTAAATCGGACGCATATTTAATGTAATTATCCAATTTTTTCTATGCAAACGGTTTTTGGCGCATTTCAAACTTGCCCGGCAGGATATAAATTCTTATAAATTGACATACTGCCGCCGATAAAAATAATATACCTTTATGACAGGGATATTGACCGATGGCGAAACGAGCTAAAATATCAAGCCGGCTTCAATTGAAACGGCTGGCTGAGAAACTTCCGGATCTCTCGCGAATCGAGGATTCTCTCCGCGAAAAGGGAATCAACTATATTGCGGGAGTTGATGAAGCGGGACGCGGTCCGCTGGCAGGACCGGTGGTGGCCGCAGCAGTGATACTTCCGGTGAATTTCAAGCTCGACGGTATCAATGATTCAAAGAAACTGACGTGCAAGAAGCGCATGGAGTTGTTCGAAAAGATTGCGGTTTCTGATGCGATTGTCACGGTCGGCATTATTGACAATGAGACGATTGATAAGCTGAATATACTGAGGGCTTCTTTGACAGCCATGCAAAAGGCGGTGCTATCTTTGAGGCCAAGGCCGGAATTTGTTGTGGTGGATGGTTCTTTCACGGTTCCGAATCTATCAATTCCGCAGATGGCAGTTGTCGGCGGGGATGCTCTTTGCCAGTCAGTTATGGCGGCCTCAATTGTCGCCAAGGTAACCCGGGACCGGATTATGGATAAGTATGAAGAGCTTTATCCCAAGTTTTCATTTTCATGTCATAGGGGATATTCGACGCCGAAACATCTGGAAGAATTAAAACTCAACGGACCGACCGAAATTCACAGGAAATCATTCCGCCCGGTAGTGGAACTTCTGGAAAAAACTCTGTTCGATTAATTCATTATGACAGTCAAAAAGGGACGCGAGTACGAGCGGCGCGCTGTGGACTATCTGGTGCAGCATAAATACAAAATCCTCGAACAAAATTATACGGCCGGACATAAGGAGATTGATATCATTGCCGAGAAGGAACTGGTGGTTGCTTTTGTCGAGGTCAAAGCCGGTAATACACCGGAATTCGGGCATCCGGCCGGATGGGTGAATGATAAAAAGAAGGCCAATCTTATCGAAGCGGCGCAGAAGTATATTATTGAGAATGATTTGAAGGGTTATGATTTCAGGTTCGACTTGATTACATTTTTTGAGGGACGGCTGGAGCATTATCCGGACGCTTTCAGGCAGGAATAGAAAAGGGCGAAACTTTTCTGTCTAAGCTATGTTTGTACAATCCATATGAAACTGATTGACAGATTGAAAATACGGCCTTTGTATGCAGCGCCAACCGGGGACCCGAGTCATAAGGAGAAACTCGATTCGGTCAGAACCAAACTGGCCAATGAACGCACTCTCCTGGCCTATTTCCGAACCGCTCTGACTTTGTTCGTTGCAGGGGTTACTTTTATAAGGTTTTTCGATAGCCTGATAGTAGAAATAATCGGTTGGGTTTTTATACCTGCTGGTATTATCAATCTCATTCTTGGCATAATCCGTTATCGGGCGACTCGTGATTATGTCAGTGTTATGAATGATTTGGAAGAACCGTAATATTCAATCCATTTGTATCTTTTCAAGTTATATGGGACAAATCCCATAATTAAATCTACTTTAATATCCAAATACTAATACCTGAGCTTGCTTCAGAAAATCTGAACATCCTTCTATTCAGCTCAATTAATTGAATTTAGCCAAATAGACTAAAAATCTGTTACCAATCGGCTTCATAATTGCAGGTTTAATTTATCGGATGGAATGAGGATGGTTTTATCAAGGGGGTAGGAATGCAGGTTAAATTTTCGCTGAAGTTAAATAATGTGGTCGTTAACGGCAGGCGGATGGATTCTTTTGAGATCGACTGGACAGCCGAAGCGGCTCACGAAGAGATTCTGGCTATATCGCGGGAGTGGATTTCTTCTAAGGATGAAATAGCTCAGGAACTGGTCGGATTGACCGAAGTCGGCGGATTATCGCTGGAGATGAAAGCGGTGTAGATATTATTGAACTTATACAGTCGACTGTTCGGTTTTGCCGGCACGAGCCATTTTGATTAGAAAAATGGTCATAGTTACAAATATAGCTATAAGCGCTCCATAGGAGACATATCCGCTTAAGACTGCGGCCTTGCCCAGGGCAATATTGATCGTCTCCCATTCGATATAAAAGAACCACAATACAATTTCAGTTTTTAGCCAGGTAAGGAGCCTTCGGACATAATAAATCTGCCTGTCATTTTTTATATTTCCTTTGGGATATCTTTTTGGATCACGGAATGTATAGCTTAATACCGACAACAGGCCGTAAGTAAATATACTGACCACGGGCAGGACAAACAGGGAACCTTTACCTCCCCATCTGTCGGGATTACCGGCCAGATCGTAATGCATCGGTACCCTGTCGGGAAGTTCCGGCCAGCAGTAACCAACAACAGCAAATGATCCCAGAAGGGCTGCGGCGGCAATAATTTCGAGATTAATATCGAGCCGCGGGAGACCGATTATTTTTCTCCGTAGATTATCCATTTTATATAATTTACTTTTCGACCTGATGAATATTCGAATTTAAACGCCGCCTGTCATTTTTTCTATTTCATCCAACAAGGCTTGCTCGAGGTCGGCTTCGGGGATTTTCCGAATTATTTCACCTTTTTTAAAAAGGAAACCCATCCCCTTCCCACCGGCTATGCCGACATCGGCTGCGGCAGCTTCGCCCGGTCCGTTAACCGAGCAGCCCATGACGGCAACTTTTAGTGATGACTTATAATGCCGGGTTTTTTGCTCTATTGATTCGGCCAGGCTGATTATATCTATCTGGGCACGCCCGCAGGTCGGGCAGGAAATTATATCGATACCTTCTTTTTTGAGATCGAGCGATTTTAGAATCAGTTTGGCGATTTTGATTTCCTCGACCGGATCGGCTGACAATGATACACGTATGGTATCACCGATACCGTTTATCAGGAGTGCACCCAGACCGACGGCTGATTTTATAGAGCCGGTATGGATGGTTCCGGCCTCGGTTATACCCAGGTGGAACGGATAATCAACTGTGTCTGCCAGGAGCATGTGCGCCCAATAGGTGGTGTTGACGTTGGATGATTTCATGGCGATGACGATATCATTGAAGTCATTTTTTTCGAGAAGTTCGACCTGCCGGAGAGAAGCCTCGACAAAAGCCTCGGGATTATCGTGTCCGTATTTGTCGAGAAGATCTTTGGGCAGAGAACCGGAGTTGACGCCGATCCTTATGGGTATTTCAGCATCTTTGGCCGCTTTGCAGATTTCAGCCACTTTCCAGTCTTCGCCGATATTCCCGGGATTGATGCGTATTTTATCGGCGCCCTGCCTGATGGCTTCGAGAGCCAGTTTGTAACGAAAATGAATATCGGCGACAAGGGGGATTGATATCTGCTTTTTTATTGCGGAAAGCTGCAGTGCGGCCGGTTCATCGGGCACGGCGACACGGATTATTTCGCAACCGGCTTCCTCAAGGTGCTTTATCTGGGCGACAGTGGCTTCGATATCGCGCGTGTCGGTATTGGTCATCGACTGAATACTGACCGGGAAGCCGCCCCCGATTATTACATTGCCCGCTTTGACGGCGCGGCTTTTTCTACGCTGCGGCGGGTATTTCATTTCCATATTAAACTTGACCATCATATATTCTTACAATAATTTAAGACTTCTGGATTATAAGGCAAACGAAAGTTTAATGTGAATTATTTTAGAATTCTGGCGGTCATCCTTATTTTGATACTGGCTTTTTACGGGTTTCAGTATTTTCGCGATCAAAAGATCGAAAAAAGACAGACACGATACGAAAAGGTTGCACGGGTAATTGCCGAGGTTTCGGTAGCGGCCGAACTTTACCGGAATAAGCCGGATTCATTCCTCATTGTTCGGGATTCGATTCTGGGCAAATATGATTTCTCTATCGAGCAACTGAGGGAGTTTGAGAACCGGCTTGCCGATAAAAAAGGCGATTGGTTTTTAATCTGGAAGGATGTGGCAAAAGTTACCGATTCGCTTGTGGGAGCAGAAAAAGAACGCATCCGGGCATTGGCCGATACTGCAAATACAGACACATTGTCCGGCAGCAACCTTTCACCGGCGGAATAATCAATATATTTTATCGTTGTCTATGTCAGGTAATGTATATTATTTTATAGATTGACAGGCAGCAAAGCTCACACCAAACAATTTAATCCGGCTTGATAAAATGACACGTTTTTTTCATCAAATGCGCCATAAGGCGGGACTTCAGCCGGGCTCGGTGGTTTATGTCGGCAAGAAAAAGACCGAGCCGGTAAAAATTACTGTAATCGATTATGACGCGGAAAATTTGCGGGAATTCGAGACGCAGATTGTCGAAGAGTGTCTTGATTTTCGCGACAGCAAAACAATTACGTGGATTAATATTAGCGGCATTCATGATGTTTCTGTAATCGAGAAAATCGGCGAACAGTATGGGCTGAGTCCGCTTATCATGGAAGATATTGTCAATACCAATCAACGCCCGAAATATGAGGAAGAAAACGGAATCATATTCGCGGTCGTTAAGATGCTATTTTCCGCGGAAGAAAATCTCGAAATCGGGGCGGAGCAGGTGAGTGTTATTATTACTCCGACGACGGTGATTACTTTTCAGGAAAAGGAAGGTGATGTCCTAACTCCGGTCCGTGAAAGGATTAAAAAGACCGTTCCGCGAGTGCGGTTTTTGAACTCGGATTATCTTGCGTATGCCATAATTGATGCCATAGTCGACTACTATTTCATGATTCTCGAACAGGTGGGCGAGCGGATAGAAAGGCTCGAAGGCCGGTTGATAGATAATCCGACACCAGACGATCTTCAGGATATTTATAAATTGAGAAGCGAGCTTCTTTATATGCGCCGGGCGGTCTGGCCGCTTAGAGAGATGGTAAACGGGATGGAGCGCTCGGAATCGAGTTTGATTCACAAAGAAACAAATATGTATCTTCGTGATCTATACGAGCATGTTATCCAGATAATCGACACCGTGGAGACGGCGCGAGAGATGGTATCGGGATTATTGGATATATATCTTTCCAGTGTCAGCAACAAGATGAACCAGGTTATGAAGGTACTTACGATAATCGCCACGATATTTATCCCTCTTGGTTTCCTGGCCGGGGTCTACGGGATGAATTTTGATTCATCGGTTTCGCCTTTCAATATGCCGGAACTGTCATTCAAATATGGTTATCCCCTTTTCTGGGGCATAGCAATCCTGATCGGAGCGGGACTGTTCATATTTTTCCGCCGAAAAAAATGGTTATAGGATAATTCGAAACATTTTTTCCATAAGGAGATTCTATGGATTTACAGCAAATCTGGACGAATATTGTAGACTACATCACCAATTCACAGCAGGTTACAGCAATTATTCGGGTCGCAGTAATAATAGTAATAACACTCATCGCCTTACGCCTCTCGAGAATACTGACACGAAGAATTTTCCAGACAATATTCAAAGAAGATATAGAAGGCGAGGTCAAAAAACGGGCTGATACTCTTAGTTCCCTTATCCGTTATACACTAAATGTGGTCATCATGGTAGTCGCGTTCGTCATGATCCTCGGGGAATTTGGCGTCGAGATAGGACCGATTCTGGCCGCTGCCGGTATTGTGGGTGTAGCTGTCGGTTTTGGTTCCCAGCAACTGGTACAGGATGTTATCAGCGGATTTTTTATTCTTCTGGAAGATATGATACGGGTCGGCGATGTAGTACAAATAGCCGGTAAAGGCGGCCTGGTGGAGAAGGTCAATCTGCGCATGGTGATACTTCGAGATTTAGCCGGGAATGTGCACTATGTCAGAAACGGGCATATCGATGTTATAACCAATATGACCAAAGAATATTCGAGGTATGTTTTCGATATTGGTATTGCGTACCGCGAGAATACCGATGAGGTTGTTGAGGTTATCAAGGAAGTCGATGAAGATATGCGCAATGACGAAACTTACAAAAATGATATCCTGGAGCCAATTGAAATACTTGGTGTTGATCAATTCGCCGATTCGGCAGTCATCATCAAGGCCCGGACCAAGACCAAACCTATCAAACAGTGGAGTGTTGCGCGAGAATTCAACCGACGATTGAAGATTGCCTTCGATGAGAAGAACATCGAGATTCCATTCCCGCATGTTACACTTTATATGGGCGAAGAAAAGGAAGGCGGAGCACCGCCGATGCATGTCAAGATGATGAACGGCGCGAAACAACAGGAAGCATCTGCAGAATAAAAATCCAAATAAAAAAAGACCGCCGACTGATTTTGCCGGCGGTCTTTTAATTTTTATAAAATATTTCAATTATTGGTCGTCACGACGGGGGGCGGAGTCATATTCAGCGGTCATATTAAGGGAATTTCGTTTGATATCAATAATTTGGACATCGACCAATTCATCTTGAATAAGCGTACCGTAAATGATAATATTCTGCCCGACATTCAGGGCTTTGAATTCGACCTTTTCCTGAGCGGTCCCTGTAAAAGAAAATATATCGGCTGTTTCTGCGATTACAGCAACCAAGTCCTTTCCTTCAAAAATAAGGGTCCTTCTATCGGCGTCAATTCTTGAAATTTCGCCGTAAAATTTAAAACCGAAATCTTCACGGTCATTGCCGGAACTGCCCAGGCCACCCGAATTAAGGGAACCTTCGGAAGTACGTCCCGGAACAACCTCGATGGCACCAGTATTCACCGACCCGCGCGTAAGTTCGACTAAATCTATAAAAGCAAGATTATCTTCGACGAGTTTTCCGTAAACAACAATTTCCTGTCCGGAAACAAGAGATTTAAAGTTCAAGTTGGATACGGTACCCTGAGTTGAACCAAAACCAAAATCGGCATTATCATTTATGATCGCGACCAGATCTTTGCCCTCAAACATGACGGTACGTCGGTCGACGTCTACGCGGCCAACTGTACCATAAAATTTAAAAGGATAATCTTCTTTATTGGTATAACCATCGTTACCAAAGTCACCTCCGGTACCGCCGGATAAAGCGACCGCGTCAATATGTTCAACATTGGAGTTTGTCGGATTATCCGAGGAACACCCGACAATAGCGAGCGCCAGTACTAATGACAGTACTGAAAATATCCCTGTTTTTCTTACTATAGCTTGCATTATCTCTCTCCTTTTTTTCATTATAGCTCAACATTGTTTAATACAGGATTATATTTATCCAATATAAGGTTGTACAACATGGGACAATTGTCGATTGTTCGCAGAAATTTTAGAAAATATGGAGATTAATTATCCTGAATCGGCAAAATGGCTCGGTTAGGGAGTTTGCAGGCTTTTTGAAATTGATTTTATAATATCCCAGGCAAGGTCGATATCTTTCTGTTCGGCCTGGGTTTGAGCGGTAACCATCCGGATAACATATTTTTCATCCAATTTAGTATGGGTAAGAAATATTTTCCCGGTAGAATTTATTTTTTCAAGAAGCTCATTATTTATCCGATTCAAACTTTCTCCATTATCGGTGCCTTTCGGGTGGTATCGGAAACAGATGACATTCAATGGAATTGGCGCAATGATTTCGAAACTGGGGTCTGATTCCAGTTTTGCTTTGAAGTCCTGAGCCAGTGCCAGATGTTTTTTGATTAGCGATTGCAGGCCGTTGACTCCATAAGTACGAATAACGAACCATAACTTCAATGCGCGGAATCTTCGACCCAGTTGAATTCCCCAATCCCGGTAATTGTTGACCGGGCTTTTTTCGGACGTTTTTAGATATTCGGGCAGAATTTCGAATGTCCTGATTAAGGCTTCTTTATCTTTTACGAAATATGCCGAGCAGTCGAAATTAGTAAACATCCATTTGTGAGGATTGAACACAAATGTATCGACATCTTCGATACCATCAATCATCCAGCGCATTTCCGGCAGCAGTAGTGCCGTTCCGGCATAAGCGGCATCGACATGGAGCCAGATATCATGCTTACGGCAGATAACGGCGATTTCCTTTAGTGGATCAATGGCGGTAGACCCGGTTGTACCTATTGTTGCCACGACACACAGAGGTTTAATACCATTTTCGATGTCTTTGATAATGGACTTTTCTAATTCGGCCGGTATGAGGGCATATTTATCATCGACCGGTATTTTCCTTAAATTTTCTGAGCCGATCCCGGCGATTTTCACATCCTTTTCAATAGATGAGTGAGTTTCTGAGGAGCAGTACACGGCAAATTTATATTTCTGGTCAAAGCCGGATTTGTTTATATAGAACTTTGAATATTTTTCGCGAGCGGTAAGTATTGAGCATAGAGTTGCAGTTGAGGCGGTATCCTGAATTACGCCTTCAAAATCCTGCGGCAGGCCGATCATTTTTCCCAGCCACTGCATCATTCGTTCTTCGAGTTCAGCAGCCGACGGCGAAGTTTGCCAGATCATGCACTGCGCGCCAAGAGTGGCGGTGAGCATTTCAGCCAATACCGACGGCGGGGAGCTGTTGGCGGGAAAATAAGCGAAGAAATGCGGACTTTGCCAGTGGGTCATGCCGGGCATGATAATTTCATTGAAATCCTGGAATATTTCCTCGAAAGGCTGTCCGTTTTCGGGAGGAAGTTCGGGGATGTGCTTTTTGATATCACCGGGATTTACATTCGGCTTGACCGGATACTCACGAACATCCCGAAGGAAATCAGCCATCCAGTCGACCAGTTCATGGCCGTGCTTTCGGAAATCGTCTATATTCATCGGCTACCTCTTTATTCCTATAAACATGGGGAATTTGTCCTTTCCCCCGAAATGTACATAATTGAGACGTTCTACCTTGAAACCGGAACTGCCGATTGTTTCATCCCAGTCATCGAGAGGAAAGATTCCGAACAGGTGGTGATCATGCTCGACGGCCAGGTTGCCGGATCTCCTGATAAGATATATAAAGGTGCATTCATAGATGGAATCATCGGGATCGGAATCATAATAGTGCTCGATAAAAGTTATTTCGATATCGTCTTCTTCCCCATGCAAAGTTTGTACCATATTTTGCTCGAATCTTTCCGGCCACATTTCCACGAAAGTAATTACCAGTCCATCTTTTTTGAGATGATAGTATGCGGTATCGAATACTTTTTTCAGATCTTTTAGAGTGAGGATATGGTTGATTGAATCATGGATCATGACGGCATCGAATTTTTTGTCCAGGCGAATGTCCCGCATATCGCCTTTGATATATTCAATCTCGGGGTTGAGCTTGCGTGCGATAGTGAGCATATTTTCGGAGAGATCGACACCAGTGATCTGGAATTCTCTTTTCAGGAACCAGTCCATATTACCGCCACCACATCCGAGGTTTAGAAGGCTGTTGGTTTCAATTGCGGCATATTCAATTATTTTATCGAAAATAGCCTGCCCTTCCTCGTCATATTCTTCAGGAGGGCTTATAATGGGCCATGTCCAGGAGAGATCTTTGTAGAGTCTTTGCATATTTTTATTCATATGTTTTTCCGTTCATCCGGCAAGCTGAATTAAATTCACTATAATTATAAAAACTGCAACAATAACACCTCCAGCTGCCCAATTTTCTTCTCTTTTTTTGATTTTCTCAAATGTCCTTCTTCCCCTGTTTTCCAATGCAATTGTATTCCCCTTACTGCCAACATATATGGCAATACCGAATTCACCAAGAATATATAAACCGGAGACAAGCTGTGCCCATGCATATTCTGACAGAAATACAACAGCATATGCAATCGGCGATGGCAAAAATATGACTATTAACAGAATTCCGAATATTTCTTTTCCGTGAGCAATAAGCCAGATTGGGGCCAGCAAAAAGGCCCCCCAATTGAATCCTTTTCGCCATTCTTCTATTTCATCCGAACTGGCACTCAGTGGGACTTTTTCTTCCTTAATAGTCCTTTCTTCTTTCGATGGAGTCCGCAAATCAATTTCCCTGGCGTCCGCTGGCACAATAACGTCCGCTTTGCATGATTTGCATTGCACTATCTCTCCCGGCTTGGAATACCTGACTGTTATTTCTCCATTACATTCCGGACAATTAAAGACCTTTACCATTACACATCCTCCTTTAAATGCAAAAATCGCGCAGACTATTTTTCCGGCTTAAGCGGTTCCACCATAACCATCTTTTCACGTTCGACAGTTACCAGACCCGGTTTGGCCTTGCGCGGTTTTCTGACATATTTGCGTTCGGTGTAAATCACCGGGACAGCTTTGGAATGGCGGGCTTTGCTGTGATATGCCGCGATGGCGGCGGTTTCCTCGATTTCCTGTCGGGACGGTTCAAAGTTTTTATCGGGATATTTCAAGATAACATGCGACCCGGGGCATTGAGCGGTGTGGAACCAGAGTTCGTATTTCTTTGCATGATGGAAAGTCGTTTCGTCATTGTCGGCACCATCCTTGCCGACAAAAATTTTGGCTCCGGTTGAGAGAGTATGCTCGCGATACGGCAGGCGGATTTCGGCGGCTTTCCCTCCGCCTTCGCCCGGAAGTATTTCTTTTATTTCCGATTCGTACTTTTCGACTGATGATTCGTAGTCGGTTTCGATTTCTTCTTTCATTTCTTCGGCCGATTTGAGTTCGGATTGGGCAATCTGGAGCCGCCTTTTCAGAAGCTCCAATCCTTCCCTGCCTTTACGGTATTTCTTGAAATATTCGTCGGCATTTTGGGCGGGTCTTAATGACGGATCCAGTTTTATGGTCAGTTTTTCTCCGGGAATATAGGGGTCTTCGAATACGACTTCTTCCTGACCTTTTTTAATATCAGGAAGGTTTATTTTGAGAATCTCGGCCATCTTTTTATATTGGTCAAAATTATGAGCCCGGGAAAGATCGCCTTCGATCTTTTTCACTTTTTTCTGAAGCCGTTTATAATGTCTTTTGACGGCATCTATAATTTGCTGTTTTTCACTTTCTTTCTTTTTGGCACTCTTTTTCTGCCGGACGAGATCGTAGACGGCCAGAGAAAGGGATTTGTATTTGTTTTCAGGTTCGCCCAAAGATTTCAATTTTATGGGGTACACTTGGGATCCGACAGGCGTATCGTACATGTAACCTTTGGAATAATCAGAAAATAGTTTGACCATATCGCGGCAGCCGTTAATGAGATTTTTGAGGTCTTGATCGGTCAACTCACCGCAGAGAGTGTTGGGATCAATAGCAACCCGGGTGATGATTTCTTCGGCGAGATATTTATCAAGCCCGATAACTGCTTTATGGAGGATTTGCCCGATCGGCCGGGCGCCTTCTTCGCAGATACTGTTCAGGCTTTGATCCGATATTGTAATAAGATCTGGCTTTTCCGGTGTCGGCGGTGGTGAATATGGCTTTTCGGGATCGTATTTTTTATTTCTGAGAGTTGCGATTACTTTATTTTCTTTATCAAGGAGCCAGAAATTGCCGTTGGGCCCGATAGCTTCGATTGCAATGGAATAGTTATAATTATCTTTTTTCAAATCGATATGGAAAATTCGATCGAAACCGAATTGGGAGATATCATGCACTATTGAACCGTAAGCCTGCTGAAAAAAGGGCCAGGGTTTTTCTCTTGTTTTTACTTCGATTTTTCCGGCGGGAATAAGAAAAGTGCCAAATCCTACCGGATGATATCCAATCCCGAGAGCGAGAGTACCTTTGTTCGGTTTGAAAAGACAGTATCCCTCACGTTCTTTTTTATAGAATTCGGTATCGATAAACTCGGCGCCGATCAATTTGTCTTTAAGCTCGGCGACCAGGGCGTATATGTGGAGGGCTGTTTGCATGGCGGGAATATAATATTATTGTTTTGAAATATCAAAGTAAGATAAATAAAGGCGGCCGGAGCGCGACCGCCTTAATATTCAATTTATAATGCAAAGTTATTCTTTGGCGAGTTCTCTCTGTTCGACAAAGGCGCCTTCGGTTTTGAGATGCTCCGTTAAAAAGGCCTGGATATCGTCGGTTTCGGCAGTAATAATTAATCTTTCATCGACATACATATGTTCCAATGCATCGGGATTATCGCTTAAATAGACTTCAAGCCACTCGTAATCCATGCCGACCACGATCAGGTTCGGTTCGAGCTGAACAACATGGTAGAATGAGTGAAGCGGCGCCATGTGCATCATGAAAAAGTCATTTATTCCCATTTTTTCTATATCGGGATAAACGTCCATAAACATATTATCGCCGATTTTGCCAAGATGGACAATAAACTCTCCCGCGCCGGGGTCTTCAACATCATAAAATGCCAACCGATAAGCATCTTCTTCGTGAGCAGTAAATACCCACTTATCTTCACCTTCGACTTCGCCCCACCTGCCAAACAGGACTTCATCATAAATTATATCATCATCATGAAAAATGGGATTAAACGAGGCTGGTATACATCCGCTGAGAATCATCATCCCTGAAATCAGTACCGCAAGAGTTATCTTACGCATTCTCCGCTCCTTTCAGTTGTGAATTAATCAAATGTACGAAGGATGTATCAATGTTACAAATGGTTTTTTGAGAAAAAACGGGCCGCGGAGAGCGACCCGTAAATATGCATGCTTTCAGTATTCTATATTTTAATTTTACCGTATTTTTCGATGCCTTCCTTGTAGAGATTGCCGCCGTGGCAATCGAGAGCGACTACCACCGGGAAGTCTTTGACTTCGAGTTTGCGAATAGCTTCGGCACCAAGATCGTCATAGGCAATAACTTCGGCTTTGGTAATGGCTTTCGAGATCAAAGCCCCCGCGCCGCCAACCGCCGCGAAATAGACAGCTTTGTGCTTTTTCATGGCTTCGACCACTTCGGGGCCCATCTCCCCTTTGCCGATCATGCCTTTCTGGCCGGCCTTGATAAGGGTCGGGGTATAGGCATTCATGCGGTACGAGGTAGTCGGGCCGGCGGAGCCGATTGCCTGTCCCGGTTTGGCCGGAGTAGGGCCGACAAAGTAAATTATCTGGCCTTTGATATCGAAGGGGAGGTCTTCGCCTTTTTCGACGAGTTCGACCAGACGTTTATGAGCGGCATCTCGGGCAGTATATATGGTACCGGTGATAAGGACATTATCGCCGATTTTTAAATCCTCAACCGTTTCATCGGTCAGGGGCGGAGTCAATTTTTTTTCATCGGACATAATTTATATCTCCAGTCTTAAATTTCTCGTTTACAGGACAATTTCTTTGTGCCGGGCCGCGTGACACTGGGTGTTAACCGCGGCCGGAAGTGATGCGATATGGCACGGGTGCACCTCGACATGGACATCGAGAGCAGTTGTCGTACCGCCGAGCCCCTGGGGACCGATACCGAGTTTATTAATTTTATCGAGCAGTTCCAGTTCGAGGTCGGCATAAAATTTATTCGGGTGACGGTCGCCGACTTCACGAAGAAGGGCTTTTTTGGCAAGATAGGCGCACTTTTCAAATGTGCCGCCGATGCCGACACCGACAATTATCGGGGGGCAGGGATTTCCGCCCGATTTTAAAACCCGTTCAAGAACGAATTGCCTGACACCATCGATGCCGTCGGACGGCTTCATCATTTTGACTTCCGACATATTTTCTGAGCCGCCGCCTTTGGGAGCCATTATAATTTTCAATTTGTCGCCGGGAACAATTTCGGTATGGATGACCGCGGGTGTATTATCGCCGGTATTTTTGCGTTCGATAGGATCGCCAAGGACCGATTTACGGAGGTAGCCGTCTTTATAGCCGCGGCGAATACCCTCGTTTAAGGCTTCCTGAAAATCGCCTCCGGTTATATGCAGGTCCTGTCCGAGTTCACAGAACAGGACAGCCAGGCCGGTATCCTGACACATGGGGGCCTGTTCATTTTTAGCTATTTTGGCGTTTTCGGTAATTTGGTCGAGGATCGATTTTCCAACCGGTGATTCTTCCTTCTTTTTCGCTTCTTCGACCGCCTTGATGACATCTTCGCCGAGATCTGTAGAAGCCGACATGGCCAGCTCCCTGACCGCCTCAACGATTTTATCGACATGTAGTTCACGCATGGCATTATCTCCATTTAAGCCGTTTAATCAGTAAATAATAAAGCGAAAATATACAATCACCGACCGAAAGTCAACCGGGCCGATTGTAAGATAGTTGTTAAATATTCAGAATTTGGTTTCGTTACAGGCAAAAAGGGATATATTGGCGTATGCAATTTACCGGCGAACTGGCGGCACTGGCAACGGCGATATTATGGTCGTTCACATCGATTTTCTTCACTCTGGCAAGCCAAAGAATCGGGTCTTATCATTTAAATAAAGTACGTATTCCTCTGGCAGTGTTTTTTTTGGCGGGGATGCTGCTTTTAAAAAGCGGCAGATTGCTTCCGCCGGATGTACAAAACGAATCTTATTACTATTTGATTGCCAGCGGGATTATCGGCCTGTCTATTGGCGATTTCTTTCTATTTTCTTCATTTGTCGTACTGGGCACCCGGCTGACAATGCTGATTTTTGCCAGCTCGCCAATTTTGGCGGCACTTATGGCTTGGATGATGCTCGGCGAACATCTCGGTTTTTTGGCCATATTGGGAATTCTGCTGACTATCGGGGGTATTATCTGGGTGGTGTCGGAAAGACAACCCTCGACCCAGAAAAATCAACCCAAAATTCGTAAAAAGCTTTTTCCGGGAGTACTTCTCGCTCTCGGCGCGGGGGCCGGGCAGGCGGCCGGACTGGTTCTGGCAAAGGCCGGTATGGAAGGTAATCTCGATCCGCTCCCGGCAACATTTATACGAATGAGTGCAGCCGCAATCGCGGTATGGATGTTCGGATTTATAAGAAATGATAATTTGCAGACATTAAAGAAGCTGAATACTCGAAAAACATGGCTGTTTACCATCGGGGGTTCGATATGCGGACCATTTCTGGGGGTCTGGCTGTCGCTGATTTCCGTCAAACACACGGAAGCCGGTATTGCCGCGGCGATTATGGCGACGGTTCCGGTTATTGTCATTCCGCTTGTCATTTTCGTTTTCAAAGAAAAAGTCTCTTCCCGGGCGGTTATCGGGGCATTTATAACAGTGGCCGGAGTGGCCATACTATTTCTGACCTGATAAACCGGATAAATTTACTCCCTTATTGGCAAACTGATACCAATTGGTGCGTATAACTTATGGAGTCGTCGAGACTTCTTTTAGCTTGCCTCTCCAGTAGAATGCCGCTCTTATTTGAGCGGCATTTCTTATTTGCGCTATGGCGAATCGGGATTTATAATTCAACTAAAGAAACAATCTTAATTGACTGTCATTTATATTAGAAGATCCGGCAGGGAATCGATGAATCGAATAAGGGTTATATTAATACTGTGTATCATTTTTGCTGTTGGGACTTTATCATCGGCCCGTACCCGTTATGAGCCGACGACTTATGATTCACCGACGGCAAAGATAAATTCGGATGCTCCTTATGTTGAGATAGGTATCCACAAGGTGGGCAAACTGGGTCTGACCATTTCCAATATGGGTTCATTCGGGACCGGTTTTGTCGATGCCTATGGCCCGATCGATATCACTCCACCATCCGGTATTTATCCCTATCCTCACGGCCCCAAGTATCTTTTTGCAGGGACAGTTTGGATTGGCGCTATCGTGGGAAGGGATACGCTGGTGTCTGTCGGCGCTGACGGATGGCAGTACACCCGTGAAATGTGGCCCGATGCTTATCCTATGGGACAAATTGAAAGCCATACAATAAGAGATCCGAAGGATATGCTGGCTCGGTCTGAAGAAGATTTTATTGCCGTTTACACCGATACGGTGACCATGGAAGCTTATGTCGGCAATACCGAAGGAATACCGCATCGCCCGCTTAATATTGAAATTACGCAGAGATCATTCGCATGGAGTTATGATTATGCCGACGACTTTATTCTGTTCGATTACGGAATAAAAAATATTGGAAGAAAAAAATTGGAGAAGCTTTATATCGGTGTTTATCTCGATGCCGAGTGCCGCCGGTCGAGTTCCGATCCACGCGAATTTAAAGACGATATCAGCGGATTCCGCCAATCGGTGGAATCTTTTCAGGGATGCGGTTTTAAAGATACGATAAATATTGCCTGGGTGGCCGATGCCGACGGACGCCACAACAGCGATTTTGTCTGCCCGCAGGGTTTCGAGATGACATCGATTACAGGTATCCGGGTGGTACGGACACCATCCGACTCACTCGATTATTCATTCAACTGGTGGATTTCGAATAGTGATGCGGCGCTTGATTTTGGTCCACGGCAGGTAGGTACACCGGAAGACCCGTTCCGTGATTTTGGCGGCTTTCTGGGAACACCCGAGGGTGATAAGAACAAATATTACATAATGCGTCATAATGAATTCGATTATGATCAGCTTTTCGCTGCAAAAGATCACAGCGTCGAGGGTTGGCTTCCACCGCCGCCAGACGCCATAGATTTTGCCAACGGTTACGATACGAGGTTTTTACTTTCGTTCGGTCCGTTCGATGTCGATCCCGGGGATATTCTTCCGGTCAGCTTCGCCTATGTGGCGGGAGAGGATTTTCATACCGATTGCGGAGCGTGGGACAGGCTGTTCGCCCCATATCCGGCTCAGCCGGAAGCTTATTACCAGCAATTGAATTTCAGTAATCTGGGCAGGAACGCCGTCTGGGCATCGTGGTTGTACGATAATCCGGGGGTCGATTCTGACAGTGATGGTTATTCCGGGAAATACAGGATTTGCGCCTATGATTCGACATTCGAATATGATACAATTACGACTGATCCGATTTTTGTTGAAACGACCCTGGTCTATCTCGATGCTGATACTTTGTACTACGAAGGTGATGGAGTACCTGATTTCCAGGGAGTTTCTCCGCCGCCGCCGCCCGAGATGCGCGTAATAACGGAAGTGGATGATTATAACTACGGCAGGTTGAGGGTGCAGTGGAACGGGTTACTGTCGGAGACGACAGAAGATGTTTTCAGCGGTGAAATCGATTTTGAGGGGTACCGGGTGTATATATCGACCTCACCCGACCCGGAGCAATTCTCGGTAGTGGCGTCGTATGATATCGAGGATTACAATAAGTACATATATGAAGCACAGGGTAATGACTGGATAATCGAGGATCCTCCGTACACGCCGGAACAGTTGTATGATATTTATGGTGTAGGTGAGGAATACCCGCCGGAATATTATGACCGTCAGAACTGGTTTTACTGGATGGATTCGATTTTTTATTTTGCATCGCAGGACTGGAATGTATCGGACATAAGAGACACGACGAAGATACATAAGCTCTACCCTGACCAGCCGCCGCCGACAACACTGAACGTCGATTCGGCCAAAATACATTATCCTGAAGAATTAACGGCACAGGATAAATTCAAGTACTATGAATATGAGTACGTCATCAAGAATCTGCTGCCGTCGCAGAAGTACTATGTTGCCGTTACCGCCTTTGACTATGGGTCCCCCAAGAGCGGACTGCAGGCTTTGGAGACGGCAGTGACGCTTAATATGAGGGATGTTTATCCGCAGAGACGGTTTGAAGATATAGAAAAGGACGCACTGAATGTGATTGTCTATCCCAATCCGTATCGTATAGATCAGGATTACCAGGCAATCGGATTCGAGGGCCGGGAGCGGGAGGACCTTCCGGATCAGAGGCAGCGGAGAATACACTTCACGAATCTTCCGCCGAAATGCACAATCCGGATATTTTCGATCGATGGTGACCTGGTGCGCAGGATAGATCATGATTATGCGGCGGATGACGATAACTCGATGCATGAAAGCTGGGATCTGATTACGCGGAACACGCAGATGGTGGCATCGGGGATTTACTACTGGTCGGTAGAATCGCCCCACGGCAGCCAGGTCGGTAAACTGGTGATAATATTGTAATCTCATTATACCTCAACTATTCGATTGACAGATTAGGGGCATTCTGTATATTACAGGTTGTGGGTGTTTTCAGAGCACCACCCCGGGATATAAGCTTTTATTTCATGTTTTTTGCTTTTGGCGATAGTTATTCAAAGAGTAAATAATAAACTGTATAATCTCAAATAATCACATTTCTTCAAATATTTTTGGGAGGACAAAATGCAAAAGATATTGCTAATTTTTGCAGTCCTGTTTTTATTTTTCAACAGTGTTTTTGCTGCAGATTTAATTCTTAACGGTTTATTAACGATAAATACACCAACTACTTACGACAGCGTGGTGATTCAGTCTGGCGGAATATTAACGGCAGACGATTCGATCATTGTCCTTGGCAAAATGATTATTGAGTCCGGCGGGCAAGTAACTCATTCAGGATATCCGACAAATGGCGGTCAAGGAATGATATTAACCATCGGTGATTCATTGATTGTAACGGGGACAATATATGCTACCGGCAGGGGCTTGCGTGGCGCAGGAAGTAATGGCAGCCAATTTGGCAGCCAGGGTGAGGTTTATGATGTGACTGGAACCACGGTTGTAGCTGGAACAGCCACAGAAACAGGGGCAAGCTATGGCGGAACCGGGGGAGGATCGACAAACCAACTCTATGGATTATTGGAGGAACCGGCCAATTTCGGGAGTGGGGGTTCCGGCTGTAATTATGGTGGAAACGGCGGCGGCCTGATTATTATTGATGCCGGCGCAGTCGTATTAAATGGTTCTATTCAGGCAGATGGTACTAACGGCGGTGGATGCGCTTATTATGGGGGTGGCGGCGGTGGATCAGGCGGCGGAATTAAGCTATCGTGTACAAGCTTAACAGGTAGTGGAGGAATATATGCCCGTGGTGGGAATGCAGGTAACAGAAATCCATATTCAGCGGGAGGCGGGAGAATAGCGATATATTGTGATGATATGACCGGATTTTCGTCAACACAGATACACGCCAGGGGTGGATATTATACAGGACAATCAATAGCTTCTTCAGGAACAATTTTTATATGTGATTCCAAAAGCGGTGGAATTCCCGGTGATCTTATTGTTGATAATGACAACTATAATTCACCCTTATATACTTATATTCGTTCAAATCATACAACATTTGATCATATAATTTGTCGAGACTATGGTGAGTTGCACCTATCGTCAGCTGATTCACCAATAATTTCACAAGGGGTAATTACCATTTCGAGCAATGGGTGGTTATTCTTGGCAAACGGAGGATCATTAACGGTGCAGGAAAGCTCTGGAACTGACATTGATATTTTAGGGGGCACCTTAAATGCGGAGGCCGGGGCCTATTTGGACTTTAACGCACTTCATATGTCAGGTTCTACGAGTAGATACTATAATTATAATACTTTGGACTTTTCAGGAATCGATGATCAGTTCCTCGTTGAATCATCGGCGTTATTTGCCAATTATGAGACTATTACATTACCGGTATTTGACGCTACTACAGTAAATAATGGAAGTTTCGTGAATTATGGCTTATTTAATTTAACAGACGATAATATTGTTTTGGTACCTGGGACAAAATTATATGAAAATGGCGATTTGACTGATGATGACATTGTTTCTTCAATTACGGTTGACTCCGGTGCAACCTTAACGCATTCATCATATCCTTACAATACCGGATCCGGATTAAATATTGGTATTACAGGGACATTGCAAATAAATGCGTATGGCAGCGTGAATGCTACCGGTTATGGTCTGAGAGGAGCAAATGGCAATGGAAGTGCATTTGGTAGTAGGGGCGAAGTTTATGACTCCACGGGCACTTCTGTTATCGCAGGGTCGGATACTGAAGCTGGTGCCAGCTATGGTGGTACAGGCGGTGGTTCAACAAATTCAATTTATGGCGTGATGGAAGATCCCGCCAATTTCGGCAGCGGCGGCTCAGGATGCAATTATGGTGGCAATGGCGGTGGATTAATTATAATTGACGCTGGATCTATTATATTGAACGGCACAATACAAGCGAATGGAACAGATGGCGGCGGATGCGCATATTATGGAGGAGGAGGAGGAGGCTCCGGTGGCGGTATTAAACTATCATGCGGCAGTTTGTCGGGTGCAGGTGGTATATATGCCCGTGGCGGAAGGGCAGGTAACAGAAACCCTTACTCCGGGGGTGGAGGCAGGATAGCAATATATTGTGACGATTTTAACGGTTTTACTACTTCTCAGATATATGCCAGGGGCGGTGTTAATTCTGGAAATTTGATCGGTTCGGCAGGCACTATATATATATGCGATTCACGCACGGGCGGGATTCCAGGAGAATTGATTATTAATAATGAAAATAATAATACCGGTTTGTATACACAGCTAAAGACTGATTTGATAAATGAATCAGATATTACATTGTACGGTTATGGCAAACTGCAGGTTGATACAAATTATATTCAAGTGGGAGGAACGACTTCGGTAAATACTAATGGATATTTTTATAAAGCCAGCGGCCTTGAAGTTCAGGGAGGGATTTTCAATGCGAATGGTGGGAGTATATCGATATCTGATACTCTATTGTTAAATGGCGGGACGCTTGCCGGAAGCGGCTCTGTACCTGCTAATATTATTAATGCCTCAGATTTAAGACCGGGCGATTCACCGGGCGAATTGACAATCAGCGGCAATTATACTCAAATGTGGACGGGTACTTATTATGCCGAAATAGGAGGTCTAAATGCGGTAACGGAATATGATCGTGTAACCATTGCGGATACCGCCAATATTGGCGGCAATTTGAATGTTTCATTCATTAATGGATATGTACCTGGAGAAAACGATAGTCTGATCATTCTTCTTTCTGATACATTACAGGGGACATTTTCCTCAATTACAGGAGATATGTCTCAAATGGGCTATATTTATACCGATACCAGCTTTGTTATTTTTACGGTAGATGTTGACGCTGACGGCGTTCCTGACACAGTTGATAATTGTCCATATACTGCAAATTCAAGCCAGGAAAACTACGATGGAGATGCTACTGGCGATTCATGTGATGCCTGCATAGAACAATACGGGCAAATATGTTACAGCGGGGTTTGGGAATCATTTTTAGGAGACTATCCGAATCAGGGTTGTCCAACCTGGGAATTAGTTAATTCAGCAGAACCCGATGTCCCCGAATTTGAGGGAGACACCCTTGTTTTAAGCACAACGACTAATGCCGTCGACGCTGAATCAATATTTTATCAGCAAAGTGCGTCGACAGTGGTTTTACCGGACACGCTGATAATTGAAGGGCAAATGAAGTGGGTTTCCGGTTCGACCACCGATGGGAATTATCAACCCTTTGGTATTTCTTTTACTATTTCACCAAACGTTTCCAATATATTATGGATAGGCCTCGATACTGTTTTCCTCTGGTCAGGTTACGGAACAAAAGGTACTGAAGCGCTGGTTGATACTGATGATGATTTCCATTTTTATCGACTAGAAGTGACCAATCTTGGAGCAATTAGAGTATATTATGATGATTCATTAATAATTACCGGCTCGACTATATTCAATACCAACTTTCCTGACGATAGGCAGATTAGTTGGGGCGAGATATCGGATCAAAGTTTTGGTGAATCAAAATGGTTGCGGATGAGATATAATGCTTATCCATATACTGGCGACTACGATCTGGACGGGGTGACCGATTCATGCGATAATTGCCCGGAAGTGTCTAATCCGCTACAAGAAGACTCTGATGATGATGGTATAGGAGATGTGTGTGATGCAGCCACTTTGATAGTAAGCAATCTTGATGATGTCGGGAATGGCTCGCTGCGATGGGCAATAGAACAGGCAAATACATATGTTGGCGCTGATGAAATTACTTTTGATATTTCAGGAACTATATCACCTGTTACTACACTACCGGAGATTAGCGGTGACGGCACGAAGATACTTGGCTCAACCGCTCCGGGAGGCGATTACAGCTTTATTATAGACGGTTCGAATATAAGTAAGTCGGTTGGAAGTGGGCTATATATTTCAGGTTCAAATAATTTGATCGAAGGGTTGGCTATAAACAACTTCTCCGGAAATGGCATAGAAGTTATTTCAGGAACCGGGAATAAAATAAGCAACAATTTAATCTTTAACAATGGACTTATGGGAATTGATTTGAACGATGACGGTGTCACTGCTAATGATGCCGGAGATGGTGACAGCGGGCCCAATGATCTTCTGAATTTTCCGGAGGTTGATTCGGTGTTTATGAATCCGGACAGCTCTTTTATAGTCTATGGACATGCAGGTACAGAAAATCATATCGAGCTGTTTGTTTCACATACGGCGGGAGATACGACTCAGGCAGTCGATCCATCCGGGCACGGCGAGGCTTTCGCATTTGTCGATTCTCTCACGGCTGATGCCGGCGACGGTTCATTTGTCTTTAATATTCCCAACACTTATCCTTGCTTTTCTGTTTTGACCATGACTGCCACTGATATCAATGGAAATACCTCTGAGTTTTCAGAAAATTTCTCTATAATACCAACACCACTTATTTTTGTAGCATATTCGCCGATTAATATGATTGTTACCGATCCGGAGGGGTTTGTAATCGGCAAAGATCGTTTCGGTTCTTTAATACAGACTCTGTTCCCGGCTTCATATACGGAGATTATCAATGATTCGGTTCATATTGACTATCCGATTGATGGAATATACAACATAGAAGTAATCACCGAAGATGGTGCCGCGCCGGGATCAACATATTCGGTCGGGGTAAGGATCGATGGTTCAATGCAGACGATGATAATCGTCGGCGAGGATGTTCCTGAATATGAGGAAGCCGATATTTACGAATATATTGTTGAGGAAGATTATCACTATCCCAATGCCGATGCCAGCGGAGATAAAATCGTCAATTTGATTGATATTACATTTATAATCAATTTCCTCTATAAGAGTGGTCCGGAACCGTATCCTTACCATAGTGCCGATGCCAACTGTGATTATACGGTCAACCTTCTGGATATAACGTATCTCATAAGTTATCTATACAAAGAAGGTGAAGAACCCTGCCTGATTGACCAGTTTGGCGAATAGAATTCAATAATACAGAAAACAAAAAAAGCCCCGGTGTTCACCGGGGCTTTAATTTTTTTTAATCGAAGCGGTATTTATTCGTAGACCGAAACTACTTTACGGTTTTTGCCGCGCTGCTCGAATTTGACGACGCCGGTTACTTTGGCAAACAGTGTATCGTCTTTACCGCGGCCGACATTAATGCCGGGGATAATTCTGGTTCCGCGCTGGCGGATTATAATCGATCCGGCATGAACCGCTTCACCTGAATAGGCCTTCACGCCTAATCTCTGGCCGTGACTATCGCGGCCGTTTCGTGAAGAACCAACACCTTTTTTGTGAGCCATTTTATCAACTCCAGTCTTATATTTTTTTCAAAACTAAGGCCCGGAACCTTTCCCGGAACCGGGCCTTTTAGTATAATAAATCCTGCCTGAAAATCAAGCGATTTTAATTGGTCACTTTCTGTTTATCCGTTTTCGGACGGTCATTCATTTTGAAAACCAGCTTGTCTTCTTCGGCACCGATTATAACCTCGCAATCCCCGGCATATTGACCGCGGAGGAGTTCCTCGGCCAGCGGATCTTCGAGATAACGCTGAATAGCCCGCTTGAGCGGTCTGGCACCCAGCATCGGCTCGTAACCGTGTTCGGCGAGAAATACACGAGCTTCTTCGGTGAGAGTGAAGCTGATTCCCTTCTCAGCCAGACGCTTGGCAACATCGGCCACCAGGATATCGACAATTTCCTTGATATGTTCGACATAGAGCGACTGGAATATAACGGTGTCATCGAGACGGTTTAAAAGTTCCGGATTGAACAGTTTGCGGAGCTCCTCAAGCACTTTCTTTTTCATGCTCTCGTAGTTACCGCTATCTTCTTCAGCCCCGAATCCGACTGTCTTGCCGTCCTTGATCTTTTTCGTTCCGATATTGGAAGTCATAATCACGACGGTATTCTTGAAATCGACCTTACGTCCGAATGAATCGGTCAAGGCGCCGTCATCGAGAAGCTGCAACAGGATGTTATAGACATCCGGGTGCGCTTTTTCGATCTCATCGAGGAGAACCACCGAATACGGGCGGCGGCGGACTTTTTCGGTCAACTGTCCACCCTCTTCGTAGCCGACATATCCCGGAGGAGCACCGATAAGTCGCGACACAGCGAATTTTTCCATGTATTCCGACATATCAATACGAATCAGCGATTCGGCATCTTCAAAGAGAAATTCGGCAAGGACGCGTGTCAATTCGGTTTTACCGACACCGGTCGGACCGAGGAACATAAAGGTTCCGATCGGACGGCGCGGATCGGAAAGCCCGGCACGGGCCCGACGAATCGACTTGGCGATTTTTTGAATCGCTTCATCCTGACCGACAATTTTCTTTTTCAGTTCATCTTCCATTCGGAGCAGACGTTTGGATTCCTTTTCCTCCAATCGGAAAAGAGGAATGCCGGTAACCTGGGAAACGATATGCGAGATATCATCCTCCTGGAGGACAATTTTCTGTTGTTCGCGTTTTTCTTCCCACTCGATTTTCATATCCTGAAGTTTTTCTTTCTTGAACTTCAGTTCATCACGAAGCTGAGCGGCAGTTTCAAAGGCCTGGTTTTTGACAGCCTTTTCTTTTTCTTCCTGGAGCTGCTCGATTTCATTTTCGATCTCGGTAAACTCCTTTGGCTTGGCATATGATGCCAGATGCGCCCGGGAGCCGGCCTCGTCGATAATATCGATGGCCTTATCGGGCTGGAAGCGTCCGCTGATATAGCGGTTGGATAGTTTCACCGCCGACTCGATAGCCTCGTCGGAAATTTTCAGTTTATGATGTTCTTCATATTTCGGACGGAGCCCGTGAAGAATTTTAACGGTTGCTTCTTCGTTGGGCTGATCGACCATAACAATCTGAAAACGTCGATCCAGAGCGCCGTCCTTTTCGATATACTTGCGATACTCATTCATGGTCGTAGCACCAATGCACTGCAACTCGCCGCGCGATAGAGCGGGCTTGAAGATGTTACTTGCATCGAGCGAACCCTCGGCGCCGCCGGCACCAACGATGGTATGCAATTCATCTATGAAAATAACAACATCTTTCGAATTTATAATTTCAGTCATAACCGCTTTTAACCGTTCTTCGAACTGCCCTCGATATTTTGTCCCTGCCACGAGAGACGCCATATCGAGCGTTACCAGGCGCTTGCTTTCGAGATTCTGGGGGACTTTGCCCTCAACGATTCTCTGCGCGAGGCCTTCGGCAATAGCGGTTTTACCGACACCCGGTTCGCCGATTAAGACCGGATTATTCTTTTTGCGGCGTGATAAAATCTGGCTGACTCGTTCGATTTCTTTTTCACGTCCAATAATCGGATCGAGCTGGCTTCGGCGAGCCAGTTCGGTCAAATCACGGCCGTAATGGTCGAGCGCCGGAGTTTTTGATTTTTTACGTTTCTTTTTAAATGACGAAGGTTTTCCCGAGTTGATATTTTTCAACTCTTCATAGACTTCCTTATAATCTATATCATACATCGACAGCACCTGTGCTGCCACCCCTTCTTCGTCTTTTAAGAGGGCCAGAAGAATATGCTCGGTGTCGATATCTTTCGATTTCAACGCCCGCGCCTCCTGCCCGGAGACTTCCAATGTCTTCTTGGCCCGCGCTGTCAGCGGCAACTGCCCCATTGTCATCGTTCCGCCGGACGGCTGAACGACTTCTTCGATCGACGCTTTAAGGTCGGTAACCTCGAGCCCGAGATTGTTTATAATCTCGACCGAGCGACCTTCACCAAGCCTGATCAATCCCAACAGGAGATGTTCAGTCCCGATGTAGTCGTGACGAAGCCTTGCCGCCTCGTCTCTGGCATATTCGATGGCTTTGCGGGCCAACTCTGTAAACATCTCGTTCATTTTATTCAACCTCTCTGTTGTTTCCTACTTATAAAAACGAATATCCCTTGCTTATTGTGCCGATTAATTTAATTTTTCTCTGACCATCGCGGCCCTAACCGCATCCCGGCGGTCGGAATCCATGTTTTCATCATAATACTTCTGCAGATGTGCCGGCTGTGATAAAAGCAGGATTTCATTGATGCGCGGAATCTCGACCGAATCAATGATTTCCATGGCTACTCCCAATCTTACTGCAGAAAGTAAGTTCATCACCTCTTCCGATGTGAGGACTCTTGCATGTTTTAAAATCCCATATGCGCGCCAGATTTTATCTTCGATCTGATCCGACGCTTCCTCAATCAATCTATTGCGAGCGTTAACTTCGTCTTTAATTATTGAACGCGCAACCTCGGTAATGAGTTCCATTGTCTCATTTTCAGAGACGCCCAAGGTATTCTGATTCGATATTTGGAACAGATTTCCGAGCACATCGGTACCTTCGCCATAAAATCCTCTGACAGCAACACCCATTTTCGTAATTTTTGCAATAACCCGGTCAATGTCCTTTGTGATAACTAGCCCGGGGAGATGAATTAGGACCGAAGCTCTCATACCGGTGCCGACATTGGTCGGGCAGGCGGTCAGAAATCCGAAATCGGAATCATAATCAAACTCGAGGAAATTACTTATTTCGCTATCGAATTCCCCGGCAACCTTAGCAGGCAAATCCGCATCGAGCCCGGGAGCCATTGCCTGAATACGCAAATGATCTTCTTCATTAACCATAATCGAGACCTGCTCTTCGGGGCCTATATAAAGCGCTCGGGAACTTTCATCCAACATAAAAGCCGGCGAAATCAAATGCCTTTCGATCAGAAAATCGCGATCAAGACTATCCAAATCAGCGGCCCTGACCAATTTGCCTTCCTTTAGACGATCCGATTTCGACATCGCCGACTCAAAATAATTTACGACTTTGTCGCGAGTCTCGGCGTCGGCTGCCGCCGGATATATGATACCGGCCATATTGCGGGCCAGTCGGACACGAGTGGAAAGCACAACCATGCTTTCATCGCCGGTCCCTAAAAGCCATCCGGTTATATTTTTTGCCATGTCTTCAAACATAATATTCAAAATTAATCCTCAGCAGTGATATGGGCTTCTCTTATGGTTTTAAGTTTATCCCGTAAATCGGCTGCCCGTTCAAAATCTTCAGCATTGATAGCTTTCTTTAGTTCATTTTCCAGTCTTTCTTCCTCACGGACCGGGAGCTGTGTATCTGATGAAGAACTGGGCAGTTTCCCCTTGTGCAAAGATGACCCGTGGATTTTTCTCATAATCATTTCCAGCCGGGATCGGAATGCGCGATAACATTCGCCGCATCCGAAACGTCCCTGATGCGTGAATTTCTCGAAAGTCAGGCCGCAGTTGGAGCATTTAAGGTCGGGCATATCTTCGGCTTTAGAGGGCAATTTCTGCTGCTTTACAAATCCGGCCAAAATCTCCGCCAACGGGAATGGAACATTGTCGAGCGGAGAATGAAATCCCCTTTTTGCGGCACATTCTTTACACAGCGACAAAACGAGTTTTTCGTTATTGACGATCTGTGTCAAGTTTACCGTAGCCGGGTTTTTGTTGCAATCCTGACAAAGCATAATTTATCCTCAACTTTCAGGCGGCATTTTGCAGCCGACCATCCTTTAATACTAACACCTTCCGGCACATCCCTGCCAGTTCTTTATTATGCGTAGCGATAATAAAAGTTCTATTTAATCTCTGATTTAAGTCTGCAAGCAAGGCGTGCAATTTTTCCCCCGTTTTAATATCCAGGTTTCCAGAGGGCTCATCAGCAATAATAATTTGGGGATTATTTGACAGTGAACGGGCTACCGCCACCCGCTGTTGCTCACCCCCTGAAAGCTGGCGCGGGTAATGGCTGGCTCTGTCTTTTAAACCAACATCATCAAGCAGAAGTTCCGAAATTTCAGCCGCTTCGGCTCGGCTCTTGCCGGCAATCAATGAGGGAATCATGACATTTTCCAGAGCTGTAAAGTCATCGAGAAGATAATGATGCTGAAAGACGAATCCGATATTTCCATTTCTGAAATGGGCCAGTTCACTTTCGGATTTTTTAAGAAATGATACGCCCATCACTTCAATGTCTCCCTCTGTAGGCCGATCCAATCCCCCCAAAATATGGAGAAGAGTTGATTTGCCGACACCGGATTCTCCGACGACAGCGATCATATCCCCTTTATCAAGATCGAGATCAACCCCTTTTAATACTTCCAGAGGTCCTTCATTGGTTGAGAAAACTCGGCTGATACCCCGGGCTACCAGCAATTGCTTGTTGGCAAACGCCTCCAATTCATACTCTCCGGTAAATCCCTTTAACTCAATAATACTATAACTATTTTCGCCAAAATCGTCAAATTATTTAGATAAACCGCCGAAATTCATAAACTTATTGGCGGATTACATCGATAACCGACTGGCGGGAAGCCCTCACTGCGGGATAAAGAGCGGCCAAAAGGCAAATTACCATGGTAATTGCTCCAATAGCTACATAATCCAGCGGTTGAACCCGTATGGGAAGGTAACTTATGAAATAAAGCTCCCCGGGAAGGGAGATAATATGGTATTTATTCTGAATCCAGGCGGCAATGAGAGAAACCCCAGTCCCGCATAAGGTTCCAAATATACCTATAGCGAGACCGTCGAATAGGAATATTTTCCTTATTGAGGCGGCTGTTGAACCCATTGTTTTCAGGATGCCTATATCGGAGTTCTTTTCCATCGCCAGCATAACCAGGGTTGAAATAATTGAAAAAGCAGCAACCAGGACTATAAGGATGAATCCAATAAAGAGAGCTTTTTTCTCGAGAGCTATCCATGTAAAAAGGTCCTTATGAAGTTCATTCCATGGGACAGCATTGAAACCGGGTCCGAGCATTCCTTCGATAACAGGCGCAACTTCTTCGGCATCGAAGATATTTTTAAGTTTGGCATGGACACCCGTCACCTCATCGCGCATTTCAAAAAGTCTTTGGGCGGCACCGAGGGGGATATAAGCCATCTGAGCATCATATTCATAGAATCCGGTTTCGAAGATACCGGTCAGATAGAATTTCGCAATCCGCGGTTTGGTTTGACGGCGAAGATCTTCACCGCGCAAAGAGTACATAACGACCGGGTCGCCGATCGTTACTGCCAGTCTTGCAGCCAGCGAACGACCCATAATTATGCCGCTGGCATTTTCGGCGGTATCGAGAAAGTACAGATCAAAGTCATAATCGCCCCGAACGATAGCCTCGGCAATATTGGCTGTCAGCCGTTCCTGCTCGAGAAGGATACCGCGCACGACGATACCGTCACCGCGTTCTTCTGATGATATCGCAGCTTTGTAATAAATAAAGGGTGAAGCGGCGATAACATCAGGGTGCGTTTCGACGATATCAACGACTTTATCATAATCCTCGATTGTGTAATCATGGGTCGGGAATATCGAAACATGCGCGGTCGTACCCAAAAGCCGGGTGCGGAGCTCGGTTTCGAAGCCGTTATGCATGGACATCACAAAACAGACAACGGCAACACCGAGAGTAACGCCTGCCAAGGAGATGATGGTCGATATCGAAGTAAAAAAGCGGCCGGAACGAAGATACCGGACAGCTATGAATCGCTCGTAGTACATCTTGTCCGGTTATTCCTCGCGCTCCGGGCGCATCTGCGGAAACAGGATGACATCGCGGATGGAATGCATGTTGGTCAAAATCATCACCAGTCGATCGATACCAAAACCGAGTCCGCCGGTCGGCGGCATCCCGTACATAAGGGCCCGGATATAATCATTGTCGAGCTGATGAGCTTCTTCATCACCGGCCTGACGAGCCAAAACCTGGTCCTCGAAACGGCGCAGTTGGTCGTCGGGATCGTTAAGTTCCGAAAAGGCATTACCGCATTCGAGCCCGCCAATGAAACATTCGAATCTTTCGGTTAACCTGGGGTTATCCCGATGCACCTTGGCCAGCGGTGATATTTCCATCGGAAAATCTTTAATAAATGTCGGCTGGACAAGTTTCGGTTCGACTTTTTCTTCAAAAAAGGCCTCGACCACCTTACCCCAGTTTATAAGTTCATCGGTCGGCAATCCGGCCTTGCCCGCTTCGCCGCGAGCGGCTTCGAAATCCATCTCGAGCAGGTCGATACCGGTTTCTTCCTTAATGGCATCAACCATGGAGATTACTTTAAAATCGGGCTCGAAATCGATTTCCATATCTTCATAATTTATTTTGTATGATCCATGCAGATCAAAGACGACCTTGCGGAGCAATTCCTGAAATAGAGTCATGATATCATTGTAATCGGCATAGGCCCAGTACAGCTCGATCATGGAAAATTCCGGATTGTGCAGTCGATCCATACCTTCATTTCGGAAATCTTTGCAGTACTCCCAGACTTTATCGAAACCGCCGACAATCAGCCGTTTGAGGTAGAGTTCGTCGGCGATACGGAGATACAGGTCGACGTCTAAGGTATTATGATGAGTGACGAACGGCCGTGCCGAAGCCCCGCCGTAGATCGGCTGGAGAATCGGTGTTTCCACTTCCAGGAAACCCTGCTCGTTAAGATATTCGCGAATCGAATTTATAATTGTACTTCGTTTTACGAAGACCTCGCGCACCTCGGGATTTATGGCAAGATCGACATAACGGCGACGGTATCTCTGTTCTTTATCTACGAGGCCGGAATGTTTATCGGGCAGGGGATGAAGCGATTTGCTTAAGAGCTCATAGCTGTTAGCCGAGATAGTTTTTTCCCCGGTACGGGTAACGAAGAGAGTACCTTCGACACCGATTATATCACCGAGATCAAGTTTATCGAATATTTTAAACTCGTCTTTACCGATATTATCTATTTTGACATATACCTGAAATTTGCCGGAATAATCATGAACATCTGCGAATATGGATTTACCCATTTTGCGCTTTAGCATAATTCGTCCGGCAATTCTTATGACGGTTTCTTCTTTAGAAAGAGCATCAAAGTCTTCCAGCGCTTCCGATACCAGGTGGGTTCTTTCATAACGATATGGATAAGGATTTATTCCTTTTTCTCGAAGGTTTTTCAATTTCTGACGCCGGGTTTGGATGAGTTCTTCGAGTGGTACCTGTACTTCGGTTGATTCATTATCCTGTGGTGAATTTTTTGCCATGGCAATAACTTTCCGGAATAGATTGTTTTACGATTTGAATTTTTCTTTCAGGGCAAGGTTGACAGGTTCGGGAACCAAATCGGATACTTCGCCGCCGTTCGCCGCAACATCCTTGACAATCGTGGACGATAAATAGACCCATGAAAGGGCCGGGACCAGAAAAACGGTCTCGACTTCGCGCGCCAGTTTGCGGTTCATGAGGGCCATTTGGAATTCATATTCGAAATCCGAAACGGCACGAAGTCCCCTTATAATGGCGCAAGCTTTGTATTTTATCGCCAGGTCGGCCAGGAGTCCGTCGAATTTGATGATTTCGATATTGTCATTTTCGCCCAAAGATTCTTTGGCCAGATCAAAGCGTTCCTTGTGATCAAAGAGTGCGTTTTTGGCGATATTCCGGGCTACGGCCAGAACGACTTTATCGAAAAGTCCGGTGGCGCGATGGATTAACGACACATGTCCATTGGTTATCGGATCGAAACTTCCAGGGTAAATGGCGGTACGGCACATGATTATTGTTCCCCAACGGTATAAAAAGAGATTTCGGTCTGCCCGAATTTCCTTTTCTTTAACAGCACCATTTTTTCATCTCCGGCTTCCAGGCCGGCTTTGTGCTCAATAATAAGCAATCCCTTTTCGCCAAGCAAGTTATATTGATAGACCGCTTCAATCACTTTTTTGGGGGAAACTTTATTATAAGGCGGGTCGGCAAATATGAGATCGAATTTTTCATCACGTTCGGCAAACAGTTTACAGGCTGCCGTCCAGCCCATCTCGTAAACGTCCTGCTTTAATCCCAGTGACTTGAGATTCATTTTTATAACACCGGCTGATTTCCCGGAAAAATCGACAAAGGCGGCCGATTTAGCGCCCCGTGACAAGGCTTCTATACCAAGCGCCCCGGAGCCGGCAAAAAGATCGAGCACGGAGGCATCTTCGGTATCGTGCATCAGGATGTTAAAAATCGACTGGCGGACTTTGTCGGTTGTCGGCCGGGTAGAAAAACCTGAAAGTGTCCGCAGTTGTCGTCCGGTGTATTTTCCGCCTGAAATACGCATCAATCATCTATGGCCAGTCCAAGGCTGACCATATATTTAGCCGCCTCGGATTGTGTATCATTTAAAAATCGCTCTTGTTTTAAATACGGGATGGATACTTTGACATGGGTATATTTTTCGAGCAGTTCGGCCAATTTCCAGTCAGCCGATTCTCCACTGATTATAATCCGCGATAAGGGGGCACCCCCGGTGCCGTCCGGATCGCCGCTCTGGCGGTATAGAAGTGTAGCGCTTAAGTCAATCATAAAAGGCTCGCCGACAATGCCGCCGTTTTTTCCTTCAACACTCCCGATTATTGAAGGAAATCCGTCCTTGAGAAAGCAGTAAGAAGCATGCTCACCGTTTATATCGACGAGACAGACAAGCTTTCCCCCCTCGGGGCGGCAGAAATATCGATACGCTTTTGCCATCGCCAGGGAACGGAGTTTGAATCCTGAGGGACGGGTCAAGTGGCGGGCATAATATTCCAGTCGTTCATCAATCATGCCCTTGTTGTAGGCAACTGAAAGGCGTTCGGTGTTTCCATTCAGGGCCTGAGATTCCAGATAATAGCGGTCTTCCCCGTCAAGCAGAGTTGCGGCCAGTTCAAATTGAGCCTGCTGGTCGGGATCGATTGCCTTATTGTCAAGAATTTTGACTTTCTTTATAATAGCATTATTTTCCGGAATCGAAAAAATTAGATCGGCACCGGATATTTTGGATTCCTCGCCTAATTGGCTATCAGGATAAGATACCAGTGATTCGGCTCGACAGTCGTTTTTTTTACCGATACATGCCGCAACACGAATTTTACCACCGATCCGGTCAACGCCGTATTTTTGGTTTTTCAATTCTACCACCGGCCGACCTCTATATACGGTTTTATCTTTTCATAAGTGTTCCAGCCGATACCGCCCACATTTAAGATATCGCGCGGAGATTTGAATTTTATTGAGTCTCGGTAGGAGACAATTCTCCCGGCCAGAACCGGACCGATACCGGGTAATAGTTCCAGCGAATCGGCGGGAGTCCGATTGATATCGACGATGAAGGGGGCGGTGTATGTTCGGTTTTTTTCGACAATATTGACATTGAGTTTCAGGCTCTGCCGGTCGGTTTCGGAGTACGACCGGATAAACTTGATAACCGAAAATGTTACCAGTAAGACAGAGAGGAAAGCGATTATCTTTAGTTGTGACGGCGAAAATTCAAAAAATTTATTCATAATAAAAAGTATCAAGAATCCCTTACAATATATCATCCCGGCTGTAAAAATCAACCATCATCGGCAGGATGGATCTCATTGCCGGGATTATTTATTACTTTCCTAAAAACCCATGCTTCGTTGCGGTCATTATATTTTGGATTTAGATAGTTTAAAATGGCATCCACCATTGAGGGAGTCGAATGAAAAACCTCTTCAACCGGTCCCCAGTGGGCAACGATACTGTCGACATGTCTTTCGAGTTGTCCCTCCGACCAAACTATGAAATAATTGGCTTCCTGAGCGGCATCGATACCGCTAACGACTTCGAAATCGGGCCAGTTGTTTATTTTATAATGCTCCGGTTTTTTATACCCGGCATACCCGATGGCAAGATATCGTTTCCGTTCAGCCCGGTCGAGAATCAAGCCGTCAACATTTTGCTGTTTTGAGATGTAGACAAAAGGCTCAACCATTCCCTTATGCCCGTAATTTAAGGTGAAGATCGGCAACGCTGCTATATTTACGATGATGGCAAACCAGAGTGAATATTTAAAAATCCTGTGAAGAGCCGGCTTTATATTTTTATTTTTCAGGAAATAATACAGACCGATTGACCCCAGGACTATCACAACCGGCATAATGGGTATCATAAATCGCTCTTCCTTATGGGCGATTGCACTGTGAAGTAAAAAGAAAACCGCCGCCGATGAAAATGGAATCAGATGTTCGCGAATAATTTTTTTCTGAAAAATAGAGCCGAGAAAAAATAGTGAAAAAGGCGGTATAAAAATCCCCAGGAATAACAAAGCGAACATATAGAAAGGCTGCGGCAAAGGCGGATGATTCAGGTTCTGGAGGGCTCTGCCAGCGACATTGATCATCACCTGTCCAAAGCGGCCGAGGAAAATTAAATCGAGTGAGGCCGCAAAGAGAAAAATCACCAGCGCTCCTCCCGCAAAATACAAAAAGGGCCTGAAGTTTTTGGAGTAATACCATAAAACGAAAGGAATCGGTGCGACAGCCGCCACTGTATTGAAGCGAATTGTCCAGCTCAGGGCTCCGAAGATTCCGGCCAGTATAATAAGCCGACTGTTTTTTTCTTTCATTCCGGCCCACGCGAAAAATAGACAGGGTATCAGAAAATCAGCCGAGACAGTTTCAATTAAATTACGTACCGAAAGGTACGGCATAAGGAAATGCCCGGCAAGAAGAAGTCCCCCAAAGAGAGTATAGGCGGTACTTCCTGTTGCTTTCAAAATATATTTGGAGCCGTAATAAACAAATAATAAAGACAGCAGGGCATGCACCAGCCGGATAAAATACATCATACTGTCGAGTGTTTTAATGCCCATAAATTCCAATATTTCCATAAGAGAATAATTGAACAGGACATAAAGCGGTGACCGACCGATATTGATTGGTTTGACCGTGTTCCATTTAAGATGTCCGTCTTGGTTAAGAAGCCCGCTCTGGACACCTTCGTAAGCGATTTGCACCGTTTCGAAATAATCGTCGTTGGCCATAAAGCCTTTAGAGAAGATGACCGCAAAGAGACGCAAGATAAGGGCGACTATTATGATAAATAATAGCGGATTTTTTCTGGCATATTCGATCACTTTCGGGGTCTCCTTATCACCACAATTACGCCGCCTATAATAAGTACCGTGCCGATCAGAGCAAAGGAAGAAATCGTTTCATTGCGAAAAATATATCCCATCAGGATTGCAATCAGCGGGATAATAAATGTAGTCTGGGCCACCGAAATCGCTTTCATTCTTTTTAAAAGCCAGTAATAGAGAGTGAAAGCGGCGATTGTCCCGAGAAGCCCCAGATAAATGACAGCCCCGACCGATCGATAGGTTATTTTGAAATCACCTAACGGCTCGAATATAAGGGCAGTGACAAGTATTAAAACGGCGCCGAGGGAGGTCTGGAGAGCGACCAGGGTTTGCGGACGGTATTCGGTCAGTTTGGCACGAATATATACGGTACTGTAGGCTGATACAACAGCCGATAAAACGACCATAGCGGCGGCACCGAGAATAATCCGGGAATCTTTGAGGGCATCATAGAAGACGAAGATTATACCGGTAAATCCGGTTATAAGACCAAGCCAGCCGAACCAGTCGAGTTTTTCATTCTTCAAGTAGCGGTAGGAGAAAAGGGCGACGAATATCGGTAAAGATGAGAACAGCACTGCAGTTAAGGCGGAAGTAATGTGCTGTTCAGCCATATATACAAGTGGATAGCCAACGCCGTACATAAATATTCCCGGAAAAGCGGCGCGCCATAACTCCACCGGTTTTTCGGGGTATTTGATGCCCTGTATTTTGTTTATTATCAGAAGTACAACCGCCGCCAGCAAAAATCTGAACCCGGCCGACCACAAAGGCGGCGAGTCATCGAGCCCGATACGTATGATCAGCCATGTCGATCCCCATATAAGGCAGAGGATGACAAAAACGAGTGATACCATATTGTAATTTGCTCAAGAGTGACATCGGTGTCAAGGCTAATTAGCTCTTTCAAGCAAAACGGAGGCGATTTGTTTCGCCTCCGTTTATAGAGCATGGATAATTTATTACCTTCCGGGCGGCTGCCCCGGCTGTGGAGCCGATCTTGATAGTCCAAGGATTTCCTGGGCCATTGGATCGCTTATGTTATTTTTATAATCTGTATACAGCTGTGTTGCCCGGTACAAATCGCCGCCGCGCTGAGTCTCGAACAGTGCCTGGGCCAGTTTACGATAGGCGTAGCTGTTCGACCGGTTCATATTGAAGGCCTCCCAGAGCAGGGCACGGCCTTTTTCGACTCTTTCCGAATCATTGTTGAGAATACCGCGATCATGTTTTACAAGGCCATAATCAGAAAGATAGAATTGACTCTCTTCGTTGAGGTCCGTCATCATCTCCATATATTCTTCATAGGCCGCAAGGACGCTATCGGCTTTCTCGGTCTGACCCCGGTTTTTATAGTTATCAGAAAGAGCTTTGTTAGCAAGATAGAAGGTCGGGTATTTCTCGATAATAAATTTCAAGAATTCATCCGCCCGAGCGGAATCGCCCTGCCGATTGAAAGCGTCGGCTATGCGTATGGCATTGAATCCTGTAGTTAGCAATACCCCGGCGGCATTCTCATCACGCACCAGAGTCGGATCGTTCATGCCGTCAAATTGATATACATTCTTATACAGATCGTATCCGCGCTCGGCGTCAATCCTGGTAACCTGTGACATCGAGTCAAGTTTATATAAAACACCAACAGAGATAATTGAATCACGGAGGTTCAACGGGGACTGTTCGTATGGTTCCGAAGAGAAATATATCGGGTAATTCGGCGGTGGGTTTTGATATGAGGGGTCAGAATTACTAATCACCACCTCGTCAACCATCATATCCTGCAGCTTCACTACCCGGTTTTCAGGCTGATAGAAAAGCGGTACCAAATATGTCGTTCGGTTGCGGGCTTTATCCCGGAATGGGTGTTCAGGGCGCTTGATTTTCCTTCCGCGGATAACATACTCATTCCAGATGATTTGCGAAGAATCGAGAGATATCGGGACATTGTACAAATCGCTTTTCATCTGAGCAACATACCAGTCGGTGTTAAACAACGACAGGTTGACCACTCGAACGTCTTTGCGGTGGCCGTACACTTCCTGAACACACCAGAGCGGGAAGGTGTCATTGTCCCCTGATGTGAAAAGTATCCCGTCCTTTTCACAGGTATTCAGTATATTTTCGGAATATATCTTCGGCAGATAATTATCGTGATGGTCATTGTAGTAATAATTCCCGGCGAGTGCTGTCAGCGGTAAAAACACAGAAAGAGATAATACGCCCAGTATCGGTTTCTGCAGATTCTTGTATTTTTTCTGATCGGTATACCTCCTGACATTATCCATCAGGGCCGCTATTCCCAGTCCAAGCGCCAGTCCGAAATAAGCGTAGGCCGGTGTAAAGAAATAGTCACGATTACGTACTTCCAGATAAGCGTCGCCAGTCTGTCTGTCATATTTGATACCGTCGGCGAAGTTCATATAAAGAACCAGGCCGGCCGAGGCAAGCAAGAGAAGCACCAAAAGCGGCAGACCTATCCGTTTATTGCGCATAATGGTATAATAGAGGCCAAACAGCCCGAGGACAAAGAAAAGAGCGAAGATGGCCTGAACACCATACTGGCCTTCAAAATAACTCCAGAAACCCATATGAGCGTGACGTCCGAACTGATGCGACCATAATGCACGGCGCTCGAACATCCGCTCCACCATCGAAGTCGAACCGTACTGTTTTCTTTCAAGATAATTGACGAATGTGTTGAAATCTCTGGAGGGGTTGTTTTCATCGATTCTCGGATTATGCTGTGAGCGAATTGGGATAAAAAGATGAAATGAATAGCCTAACACAGCCACCAGTATAATGGCAATACCGGTTTTCCAGTCGGTGTTTTTCCAGACAAAACCGATAACTATCAAGGCTGCCAATCCGCCGATTACCCCGTAGATAAAGGAATAAAAACCCATCATTATAAGCGAAAATGCCATGATAGCTATCAAGCGGGGCCAATGGATATATTTATAAGTCAGGAAAGCAGTCAAAAGAAGGAAGATGACCGAGACAAAGAGGAAAGTATCATAGCCGTTATTGGTATCGGCAAAGACAATGATTGCCAGGAGTTCTACTATAAAAAATCCGCATATTGCCAGCCACGGCTTAAGCGGAGAATTTTTCCTCAGGATAAAAAAGATTGCCGCAATCGGCATAATCAAGAATGTTGAAAGGTGAATCGCGACACCAAGCATGGCCAGGAAACAGACCAAAAGAATTAATTTCGTTCTCAGGGCCTGGTTATCACTCTGATGGTAAACAAGGCTCATCCAGAGCATCATTGTCATCAGCATCATCGATAGGCCGTAAACTTCAGCCTCAACGGCGTTGGCCCAGTAAGTGTCAGCAAAAGCCATAAAAAGAGCGCCTATCACACCACCGATATAAGTAATAATCCTGGCCCATCCGGTGAAATTTTCATCTTTGAACCACATTTTAATTATTCGGACTAAAGCGAGGTAGCCAAACATACAGGCAAAAGCCGAAGAAATTACAGATATCATGTTAACACGGAAACAGATATCCTGAGCGAAAGGAATTACAGAAAAGACTCTACCCAACACTATAAAAAGGGGTGATCCCGGCGGGTGGGGAATACCCAGAATATAGGAACAGGCGATAAATTCGCCGCAATCCCAGAAAGATAGTGTGGGTGCGACAGTTAAACGATAAATAATGAAAGTGAATAAAAGGACGAAAACCGCGATATAGGCGTTTATTTTATCGAAGCGGTATTCCGGTCGGCCGCTGTTATTTTCCAAAATCGCCTCCTAAATCTTAGTTGATGAGTCGCCGATATATAAAACAATTAACTATTGGTTCAAAATTGTAGGCTCAAATATAATCTAAAAGTTATATTTCTCAAGATATTTTACCAATATAGTCGGCTTAAGACTAAATTTTTAGAGAGGATTGGAGAGGAAATGTTTGTTTGGTGCGGCATCTTGTTTCTGCTTGGAATAGCAGCTTTTCTTGACTCTATTTTCAATTATGGAGATATTTTCCGTCAGGTTAATTCAACAATTTTCATGCTAATCGCTCTGGCGCTCCTTGTCAGAACGACTTCTAAGATGAAAGAACGGACATTTGAGAAGTATGAAAATATAATTAAAAATCTCGAAAAGGAGTTAGATAAGCTCAAAGAAGAAAAAGAGCTTATAGAAAATGATTATAAGTAAATTAACTGGCTGGAGCTAATTTTTCCATTTCGCGCAGTATCCTGCGGACTTCTCCAACAAGAGGATAGGCAGGATAATTTTCGAGAATATCGGTATAAATCGCCTTTGCTTCTTCCCTGTCGCCTTTTTCCAATTTAATATCACCTTTAATCTTATAACAGTAGGGAAAGAAGTAATCATCTTTGTATTCGGATTCCATATTGTTAATTATTGTCATGGCCGCAGCAGTATCCTGATAGGCCAGATGTATTTTTGCCAGGCGGTAATGGGCCGGTCCTGCGAGAGGAGTCCGTCCCAGTTCTATTATTCCATTTAGACGATTTTTTACCGAATCGGGCATCTGGCGGACATCGAAATAGACTGCCTCGGAGAATTTATCAAGCGCCGGTTCGTACTGCCCCGCTGATTCTTCGATTATAAGGCTGGTAATCAGGGCATCATTAACATAAAAGCCGCGCGGATACTGGGAGATCAACCGACGGAACATAAGGTCGGCATCTTCATAATTTTTTCTGTAAAGCTCTATCATGGCCAAATTGAAGGCGGCCATTTCTTTTTCTTCCTCGGTCGATGCGTTGCCATTCAGATATTCGAAAACATTCTCGGCACCCTGGAGATCACCCTCAATTAGAAGAATACGACCGATCTCAAGTCGAGCGTTATGGCGAAGGCGGGGAATATTATTGAACCAGTTATAGACCGAATCATAATATTTCCGGGCCAATTCATAATCGGAAAGTTGATAATGGTAAATATTACCGATTGCAATGAGGGCATGACCCTTATCGTGTTTGCGGGGATATTCGGTGACAATTGTATCATACATCGCGATGGCTTCATTGAGCCGCCCTACTTTTGTCAATGCTTCGGCATAATAAAATTTATAGTCAGCGAAAGGCATTCTTTTGTAATCGCGCTGTTCAATATACTCCCCGGCTTCTATTACCTGCTGGTACAAACGGCGTTCCCGGCAGCGGCGCATATAGCTGAAAATTTCGCTTCCCTGTGTCGATTTTACCGAATCGAGGCGGACCGTAATATCGAAAGCCTCCTCGAACCTTTCAGATAGTATATATGCCTCTTCGAGGAATTTGAGTGCGAATTCATTATCTGGCAGGGAATCAGACAGTTGTTTGAAAAAGGGTACGAGTTTTTCATCGGCTCCGGGATAACGGATTAGCGAGGACATTTTGCGTTCAGCCAATCGGGATCGAGTGGTGTCGTTTTGATAGATATGCATATATTCCCGGGCGGCGTCTTCGTATTCTCCACGGGTTTCGTGAATCTGAGCCGATTCCATGGCAAACAGCTGCGGATTACTAAACTGCTCGCGGCCTTTATTAATTAGATCGAGCGCTCGTTTATTATAACCATATTTTATAAGGCCGTCGATTAAAACCCTGTAGATACCTTCATCGCCGGGGAATTTCTCCAGACTGGTTTCTATATGCTCATTTACAAGAGAATCAGCGTTTGTCTTGAGATAAACTTCCAAAAGACGATTGTAGTAAATAAAAGCAAAGGGGAAATTTTCAATCTGTCTTTCCAGCAGAAGTTCGGCTTTTGAGTATGCTTTCAGCTGAAAATAACAATCGAGCAGTAAATCGACAACGCGCGGATTGGCTGAATCCCGGGAGAACATGTCTTCGAGAAGATTAGCCGCACTTATATAGGACCGGCGCCTGATCAACTGCCGGACAAGATCCAGATCGGCATCATTCCTGCTCTCCGACGGCGACCTTTGAAAAGTCGTACTTTTCTTTTGAACCGGAGACGGTCTCTCCTGCTGGGCCGAAGCTGTCCCACCCAATAACATTAAAACTGCTGATATGACTAAAAATATTCTATTTGTTTTCATTGGCCGGCTGTTTCTGATACTCCATTGATTCCATCAAGGCTTTAAAATATGCCTTAATGTGCTGTTCGTATTCTTCGGGATAATCCTCGCTCATAAATTTCCTCAAACGATCATCAACATCGACTCCACCCTGAAGTTGATCGGCTGACAGTGCCGCCGGTGACGAACGAAGAATATCTTCACCCATTTGTGCTTTTCTCTGCTCGGTGAAATCTTTTCGCTGCATTGTCCGGGTAGCATCGAGCATGCGGGAATATATTTTCAGCTGTCGATCTCTCAACTGTTCCCCAACTTCGCCTTCACTAAGCATATCGACGACTTTGTCCATATCATCGGCGATTGCATCCAATCGCCCGAGCACTTCGCGGCTGCTGCCGAATTCTTTCATCAACTCTTCGAGCGATTTGTGAATAGCAGATTGTTCCCCGGCGAGCTGACGGGCGGCTTGTTGGACAGCCATAGCTTCGCCGTTTTGCCCCGGTTTGGGATTATTACACTGGGCCTGGGTCTTTTGATTAAGCATTTGTTGCTGTTTCGCCAGTGCTTCGAGTTTCTGGGACGGTTTATTGCAGGAACCACCCTTGTTACAATTTTTCTGTGATTCCAGGGCATCGAGCATGCGTACCGAAGCGCGATTGAGATTATAAAGCGCTTCCCGCTGATAATTGACCGCATCACGACCGCGCTTGTCAACCATCTTGTCAACAGAAAGATCCATATTCTGCATGGCGCTCTTGACCAGGTTTGACAGTTCAGCAGCCATAAAGGGAGTTTGCCTTCCGATTTCTTCAATACGGATCGACAGCGCCCGGGTCATATCTTTTAGAAGCTGTTGTTCTGCTGCAAGGTCGCGAAGAACTTCGGAGTTATGAATTGTACTTGAAACATCACCAATCGACCGCTCCTGCTCATTGGAGATATAATTTATATCTTCGATTGCTTCGCGCATTTTCTGAGCGGCTTCGTTACCTCCGCCCTGGCACATATTGGCCTGACCCTCCTGAAGCTGATTGGACATTTCCAGAAGTTTCGAGTATGACTCGCGGCCTTCCTTTAGAGCTTCTTCTCTGTCCTGCTCTTTTAATTCCTGAGTCATCTTTTCCATATTTTCTTCGGCGGTCGTATTTTCTACCGCCTTGCAGAACTTATCAGCCTCGGGTGCTTTATCATAGGGGATCTCTTTTAGCATTTCCCTGAGTTTCTGCGCCTCCTTTTTGAGACTCTGGAGCTGTTTTTGGACTTCCTGCTCCGATTTAGCCAATCCCGGGAGACGATCCGTTTCAGAACCTTCGGTATCCTTGTTGACATCGTTTTGCTTTTCGGCAAGCTCATTGGCCATCTGGGCCATCGATGTAACTTTCTGCTCTATTTTCATCTTTTTCAACAGGGCAATCGTGCGCTCTAGACGATTCATCAACTCTTCCTGAGTCATCTGGAAATCTTCCAATGCATCTTCGATTTCTTTTTGATTCATCTGCTTTAGAGCTTCCATAAGTTTCAATCTGGCTTCACGCATTTCCGGGGTAGCAACTTCCTCGAAAAGTTTTTGCACTTCCTGAATTTTCTCCAGCATTTCACGGGTGGAAAGCCTGTTTTCCTGCATCTTGTCGATCATTTCATCGATATTTTTTGCGGTCTCTTCAAGCTGTTCGGCTATTTCGGCGTCCTTTTTGGTGATTTCTTCGAGTTCTTTTTTATGCTGCCAGGGCAGTTTTTGATCGCCGTTTCCTTTTTGCTGTTCGATTTTCCGGGCAATATTTTTCAGCCGTTCCGAGAGTTCTCTCTGCTGGCGTAGGAACTGCTCGCTGCGGTCGATATTTTCATTGTACTCCGCTTCGGTCTGCGCGATTATCTCTTCGAGAGACGGCAGCCTGGCGATATATTTTCGCGATGTCGTTATCTTGGGGCCGCTGATGCGGTCGTTGTCGGCCAGCTCGAAATAGTAGCTTATATATTCTGAAGGCATCAGTCCGAGCGGTTCGACATCCCAGTTGAATTCTATTTCACCCTCGGTCTTGATGCGATCGGAAAAGTGCAGAACGGCGACCTTTTCATCGGATGCTCCCTGAGCGGTAACAATACTGTATTTCAGCACCAGCGATGAAAAACCGTAGTCGTCAGAAATCCGCAACTGAAGCGGCACAATCATCTCTTCATTGAGATTGACATCCCGCCCCGGACGGATCACTTCGATTACCGGATATTCATCGGGTACAGCGGTGATATAATATTCGATCGGATCGGGGTTCGATTCGCCCTGATTATCCAGAAGGTGTATCGTATAGGCACGGTCTTTTTCTATCCTGAATGCCTGCTCGCCGGTTTTACCGTTTATTTCGAATGGTGACCTCGATGAGTCGCTGAAAACCATTTCGGCGCTCTGGACCGGGACATTGGTTTCAATATTCATGTTAACGCGGGAACCTATCACTGCCGCGATAGAGCCGTCATTTTCATTGATAGTAGTTGGTTCGAGGCCGGTATATTCAGGATAAAAGATTGATAATTCAATGCCATTTACTCGCGGACGATCGACAACATCGACATGAGCAACTTCAGTAGTCATTTTCCCCGCTTTGACATAGTAATCAAGCGAGCGTCTGACCTGTTTGAGAGTCGTATAAAACAGCAGGGAATCGCCAAAAGAGCCCGTCGTTCTTTTATGATTTCTAAGATCTATTTCGGTTTTCTGCCAGTTACCTTCGGCAAATCGATAATACACTGTGGCTTCATCGGGGAATTTATCTCCGGTCAAAATGCCGCCGAGATCAACATCGCGGTACTTTATGGCGACCGACGAACCGGGATAATTGTCCAGATTATATCCGAGAGGCGGCATGATAACTTCGGTTGGATTGGAATATACTTCATAAGAAAAGCTGAAAAATCCCGGGAATATTAAAAGCATCAACACCGCCAGAACGGCGGCGGCTCCGAACCGCTGAAGATTTTTCCATACCGGGTAGGCCGAGACAACCCTGTCAAAATTAAGGCCGGTCGATTCCCTGGCGGCCTGCTCAAGAGTAGCTCCAACAAGGCCGACCGAAAAGCCCGGGTCAGATTCTTTTTTCATCCGGGCAAACTGAATAGCCGCGATCAGGCGGCCTTTGAGCTGCGAATATTTTTTCTCGAGTTTGACCGCTGTGGCTTCCTCTGAACCGGTAAACAGCCTTGAAAAAGCTAAACGCCAGAATGTGTAGAGGGCGGCAGTTGCTGCTATTCCCAAGACGGCAATCTTAAGCCCAACCGGAACGACCATGATCCCGGCCAGCAATGATAGTACAATCGAAGCAATAATAATAACTGCGGCGGTACCCATAAGTCCCGCGCCGAAATAAAAGGCTCGTTCCTTTAAAAGTGTCCGGCGGATTCTTTTTCGGAGAGCTAAAATTTTATCGGTGTTATCCATGTCAAACCTCTCTTGGCCGTTTTAATGGGTTAAAGCATAGACCAGTATATTCATGCCCATTTCCAAGGCGGCCTGTCGTTTCTCAGGCGGGTCATCGTGTACCTGTGGGTCCTCCCAGCCGTCGCCTATATCGGACTCCTGCAGGTAATACAGCACGACCCGTCCGTTGATTATGATCCCGTACCCCCGCGCCGGTTTATTGTCGTGTTCATGTATCTTTGGCGGCCCGGCAGGAAAATCATAGTAGCTGTGGTAAATCGGGTGGCCGAAAGGAAGTTCGACCAGTTCCCGTTCCGGGAACAACGCGGCGACCTCGCGCCGAACCGATTTATCCATGCCGTATGAATCATTTATAAATAAAAACCCGCCGCGGGCCAAATATATCCTGAGCCTTTCTCTTTCTTCATCTGAAAAACTGATGGTTCCGTGGCCGGTTGCAAACAAAAACGGATAGCGGTAAAAGTTATCGTCCATCACCTGAATTACCGTTTCGAGGGTATCAACCGGGAAATTGGAATTTTCTCGGACGAATTCAAGGAAATTGGGAATTGCCGAAGAACCCCAGTACCAGTCGCCTCCGCCGCCGTAATGGAGCCTCGCAACCGTAACCGCCTGCGGATTTCGCTCCGGCGCAGGAGCCGGGGATGTCCTCAATTGCGGACGAGTGATTAAATCCTCTAGACTCTGGGCGCCCGCAGTAAAAGGAACTATCAATAATAATGAAAAGGCAAGTAGCCGAAGTATGTACATAGAATCACCTGTATTATAATATACTCTTTAAATCGGATTTTTTGTCAAAAAATCTCAATTTTTGGGCAGAAAATGGCGCATAAAAAAACCTCCTAACTCACGAAGTGAGCCAGGAGGTGGGAGGGATTATGTCTAAGGATACCTTAATATATTAAAGTGACAGAACCTGTCAAGAAAAAAAATCAAAATTTTTTGATACAAAATCTATCCATAAAGCCCTTTTGGTTGGTATAAATGTTAAAAAGATAATCGGATACCGAACTGGTTTACCGCTTCGTCTTCAAAAGTCGAATAAATTCGCTGGTAATTCACCGAAATGATTGAGAATACAGGTTTTACCAAGGATAACTCGATATAATGATCGCGCCTTTCGTAAGACATATCCCAGTTAAAATCGGCTGTAAATTCGAAGGTAATTTCGGTTCCGAGCTTAATGGTGTTTATGGCAATTATCTGCAGAGTCTCGCCCCGGTTGTCCCCGGCATCATCAATATTTTTGAAGAAAGAGACCTCGTTTGTTATTGGATATATGCCGAAAACCTCGCCTTCTACAGGAGGAAGAGCCTGAGATGTTCCGCCGAGCAGCAAAATGAAAATAAAGATTTCGATTGTAGTCTTCGCCTTTGATAACATGGTATCTCCTTGTTATGTCTTTAAACCTGTATAATATTATAATTTAGATAATGATATATTGCCAGAAGAGATATTTATTTTAATATTCCGGTTATGAAAAAGATTTTGAGATCAATCTGGGAAGGATGGAAATGGTTTGGTCGGAGACTGGCCCGGATTAATACCGAAATTCTGCTTTTTTTATTTTATTTTTTGGTTTTTGTGCCGTTTGGACTGATTTTGAAGCTCTTCCGATATGATGCTCTTAGTCTCAGAAAAAGCGGCAATTCTAATTGGGAAGATGCGGAAATCGGTGAATTCGATCCCGAAAAGAGCGCCCACCAGAGTTAGCTATGAATATTCTTGGAATTTCATGCTTTTATCATGATTCGGCCGCTGTTCTTGTTAAAGACGGTTTAATGACTGCGGCCGCCCAGGAAGAGCGCTTTACGGGCATCAAACATGATAGTGACTTTCCTGAAAACGCAATAAAATTCTGCCTGGAAAAAACGGACCTAAATATTGACAAAATAGATGCTGTCGTTCTTTATGATAAGCCTTTTACCAAGTTCGACCGTATTTTAAACAGTTATTTATCGACTATCCCACGCTCATACGCCGCTTTTCGCAAGGCTATCCCGGTATGGCTAAGGGAAAAATTATGGAGCCCGCAGATAATTCGGAAAGATCTAAATTATGAAGGCAAAATTTATTTTATAGAGCATCATCTTTCACATGCGGCGGGTACCTACTTTTCATCGCCGTTCGATAGAGCCGCAGTTCTTACAATCGACGGAGTCGGGGAATGGGCAACTGCTTCTGTGGGAAAGGCTAAAAAGACAGAGATAGAGATATTCAAAACGATGAATTATCCTCATTCGGTCGGACTTCTCTATTCAGCATTTACTTATTTTCTGGGATTTCAAGTGAATTCGTCGGAATATAAGGTCATGGGATTGGCGCCCTATGGCAAACCGATCTATACCGATTTAATCAAAGATAATCTGGTCAAGATCTTTCCTGATGGTTCCATAAAACTCAATATGAAATATTTTAATTATCATTTTGGGCTGCGGATGACCGGAAAACGATTTGAAAAATTATTGGGTAGAGAGAGGCGGCTTCCCGAACAGCCGCTTACAGATTCTGATAAAGATATAGCGGCATCGATTCAGGCAGTTACAGAAGAGATCATATTCAAGATGGCCGAGTTCACCAAAAAGGCAACCGGGGAAAACAATCTATGTTTGTCAGGCGGCGTAGCACTTAATTGCGCGGCGGCCGGGAAATTGAAGGAAAGCGGGATGTTCGAGAATATCTATATTCAGCCGACATCATCTGACGCTGGGGGAGCGGCAGGGGCAGCGCTCTACTTGTCTTATGCGCTTTCTAATAGTAAAAAGAAAAATGATCAGCCTTATTTCAATCTTGGTCCGGAGTATTCGAATGATGAAATATCAGCATTTCTGGCAAACAATAATATCCCTTATAAGGAATTGAATCCCGATTCTGCAGCAAAAATGGCAGCGGAGTATCTCGCCGAGGGCAAAATAACCGCGCTTTTTCAGGGACCGATGGAATTCGGGCCTCGGGCGCTCGGGTTCAGATCGATTCTGGCCGACCCGAGAGATGCCGGGATGAAATCGAAAATAAATAAGGCAGTCAAATTCCGTGAGTCTTTTCGGCCTTTCGCTCCGGTTGTAATCAATGAAAAAGCGGACCAGTATTTTGAGAATGCCGACCGGTCGCCTTATATGCTTTTTAATTTCAATGTCAAAGAGGATAAAAGAAACACAATCCCGGCGGTGACTCACGAAGACGGTACTGCGCGGATTCAGACTGTCAATAGCGAAGATAATAGGGTTCTTTATAATATTCTTATTCAATTCGAAAAATTGACAGGTGTTCCGGTACTGCTTAATACTTCGTTTAATCTACGCGGAAAGCCGATTGTGCGGACTCCGCAGGAGGCTTTTTCGACTTTTGTTTCTTCGGGAATAGACATTCTGCTTATGGAAAGTTTCTGTCTGGACAAAGCCGATTTCAGACCGGGTGAGTTTGAATCTTTCCGGATATCATCCGGGACCGACTAAAAAGGAACTTGTTTAGTTTTTGCCGGGTATTATATTTCCGGATATGGCATTTTTTAAATCGACCAAAGAGCGCTTTAAAATATTCGGCGAGTTCTGGTATTTTATAAAAACCTCCAAACGATGGTGGCTCAGCCCGATTCTTATCTTTTTGATTCTTCTTTCGCTGCTGGTTGTTTTTACCGAATCCTCGGCCCTGGCCCCGTTTATATATTCCCTATTCTAAATATGGATAATGTGAAAAAGAAAATTAAACCGGGGTGGAAACTGGCCGCGCTTGTTCTCTCCATTCCATTATTTATTTTAATCACAGAAATTATTCTGACGATCATACCGGTCAATACTTATTTCCAAAACCGATTTTTTCTTGTAAACCGGGCGCTCGATTATCCCGAGGTTTTCAAAAAAGATAAAGATTTATTCTGGCGTCTTCGACATGATCAAAAGATAAAATCGAAATTTTTCGAGGGAAAGACTTACCGAATAAATTCTCAGGGACTGCGCGGTGAAGAAATAGGAGAAAAGGCAAATAATGTCCGTATTGTTGCTCTCGGCAATTCCTGCACGTTTGGATGGGGTATTGAATACAACAATATTTATACGGAAAAGCTTGAAAATCTCATCAACAGCGATCCCGACCTTCCGGCAGTCCAGGTAATAAATGCCGGAATACCGGGGTACAGTTCATTTCAGGGGCGAAGGTTTTTCAATTCGGATATATTAAAGCTTGAGCCCGATATAGTTTTGCTTATGTACGGCTGGAATGATCAGTGGGCGGCGGCGGGGAATATCCCCGATGACCGGCAGGAAATGCCGCCGGAGATTATCATCGATCTGCAAAACACATTTTCACGTCTCGAGATTTACCGCCTGATTAAAAAGATAACTCTTTCCGTAATCGAAGAACCACTCGATGCAAAATTAGACAGGGAAAATCCGGTCTATCGGGTGGGGACCGTAGAATATTACAATAACCTGACAGTAATGGTCAAACAGGCCAAAAGCGAGGATATCATACCAATCTGTCTAACTTCACCTATCCCCTCTTTGGATAAATATTATCCGGAAGAAATGAAATATTCGCCGATGCATATCTATCATAAACAGTACAATGAGATGATCCGGCTTATAAAAAGGAATTTCAAAACACCTGTTATTGATCTTGCCACAGAATTCGACAAATATGATGACCTTTACGATGACGCCCAATATGATCCGATTCATTTTAATCGAAAAGGGCACGAAGTCGCGGCGTCGGCCATCTATAAATATCTCAAAGAAACCAAAATATTAAAAAATATTCAAAATGGGTCAAATATTCCGTCAGAGATGGGGTATTAATAGATAGGATGGGCAAAATATTACTGGCCGAAAACAGTTCACTCCGCGATCCATTTCCCCGCGAGAAAATTCCCTTCGAGTTTTCGGCTAATACCGGGCATGTTGCCCGAAGATACCACCGTAAAGTCCCCGGATACAACCTAACTCCGCTGCATGATATGAAAGAACTTGCCGAAAAACTCGGTGTCGGGAAAATTTTGATAAAGGATGAATCGTCCCGTTTCGGTCTCAAGGCCTTTAAAGCTCTAGGAGCTTCATTTGCAATTGGAAGGTATCTTTGCTACCGCCTCGGATACGATATAGCCAATGTCAGCTTTGATTATCTTCGCTCGGACGAAGTAAAAAATAGACTTGGCAGGATAACTTTTGCAACGGCCTCCGACGGCAACCATGGGCGGGGTCTGGCCTGGTCAGCGACACGGATGGGCTTTGATGCAGTTGTGTATCTTCCGAAAGGAACAGTCAGACGGCGTGTAGAGGCAATCGAAGAAACCGGTGCCAAAGCGGTAGTCACGGATAAAAATTATGATGATACAGTATCCCTGATTGCGGAAACAGCGGATAAAAAGGGCTGGGTGTTGATTCAAGATACGGCATTCGGTGACTATACAACAATCCCCATCTGGATTATGCAGGGGTATTGTACTATGGGTGACGAAATCCGCCAGGAATTGGAACCGCTGGACATCGAAAAACCGACGCATGTTTTTCTTCAGGCGGGGGTCGGTTCCATGGCGGCGGCCCTGCTTGGGTTTTTCCTGAATAACTGCAAGGAAAAATATCCCCTTACATATATAGTCGAGCCGCATCGGGCGGCCTGCTTCTATGAGTCGGTCATAAAAAAGGATAATAAGCCGCATCCGGCGGAAGGCGACATGCAGACTATGATGGCGGGGCTATCATGCGGTGTGCCGAGTACGGTTGCCTGGAGCGTGATACATAAGTTTGCTGACGGGATGCTCTCTTGCGACGACTCGGTGGCGGCTGACGGTATGCGGCTTCTGGCTGATCCATCAGGCTCCGACCCGAAAATAATCTCCGGCGAATCGGGCGCGGTGACCTCGGGGCTTATAAATAATATCCTGTCGAATAATAATTATGCTGATATCAGAGAGAAATTAAGGATAGATGATAGTTCAATTATCTTGTTATTCAATACCGAGGGTGACACCGATCCGGAAAATTACCGCAATATTGTCGAAAGCCGGAAAACGGCAGCAAAATAGATACAGTTAAATAAAAAAAACAGCCAGCTTTAATACCGGCTGCCTTTTGGACTGTAAATTCCTTTTGGAATAACTACTCAACTTTAAAAGAAACTGTCTTTAAAACCTTATCATCGGGTCCAAGGACTTCGACTTTCCAGTCTCCGATCCATATCGGCAGAATGATTTTCGAAGACCAGGTCCTCCAGGAAGGGCTTTTTACCGGGAGCTGCACCCGGGCAAGTTCCTCGCCTTCCCGATACCAGACATGTGTGATATGAGTAGTATCCTGGGCACCGGTCACTTTCGACCAGAGATAGAGCTTTTCGGCGTCAGCCGGAAAGGTCTCGGCCACCCCAACCGGCATCCGGTCAGCGATATCAGAGCAAATTTCGGCCTCGACCGTGATTTCGGATTCTTGTACGGTCGTCTCCTCTTTGGCGGTTTCTTCTTTCGTTTGCTCCTGGGCATAAACTCTTAAAGACAGACTCAGGGCAAATGCGAGTAGTATAAAAAACATCTTTTTCATCGTGTATCCTCCCTATAATTATAGATTGAATGTTTCCAGTTATAATATGTCTTTTGTTTGTTATCGGATGCAAGCAAAAAATCGATATCTTTATTTATTTTATACCGATTTATACTTTTCGAGCTTATCGATAAGCTGTCTTATATCGGATTCATCATTGTACAGATGAGCCGATACTCTGATTGCTCCTTCCCGGAAAGCGCATATTAGTTTTTCTTTTATTAAACTACGGTGTATTTCCCGGGCTTTATCGCAGGTAAACGATAATATTGATGAGCGGTGATTATCCTCAAGATTCGAGACTATTCTATAATAATCATCGGCCTTGAGATAATCGATCAATATGTCGAGTAGTTCATGATTATGCCGCTGTATGCTATCGACACCGAGCGAGTTGATCATCTCCAATGCCGCTGCCATAGCATGGACATGGGCATATGGATAGGTCCCCATCTCGAATCTCTGGGCTGAATTGAAAACCGGGCGGTCGTAATGAAACAGATCAGTAAAATCAAGTTTCCAGTCAATGGCCAGCCAGGAGCGGAACGGAGTATTGAGATTGGCCTGCAGTTCCTTTTTTACATAGAAAAACCCGGTCCCGAGGGGGGATAACATCCATTTTTGTGAACCGGTGGAAAAAATATCTATCAATGATCGATGGACATTTATTTCTTCGCATCCGCATCCCTGAATGCCGTCGACAACAAAATACAGGCCCTGATCATTGCATATTTTGCCCAGCTCGGTCAGGTCATTTTTGTAACCGTTAAAAAACTGTACGAATGATATTGAAAAAACTTTGCTCTTATCGGTAATTGCATTTTTGAAGTTATCGATGCTAAAAAATCCATTCTCCGATTTTATGAATTTAATCTTGATCCCGCGCTCCCTGAGGGCCAGCCAGGGATAGACATTTGACGGGAATTCTTTATCGGACAGGAGAACTTCGTCGCCTTCTTTTAGCGGAAGTCCGAATGCGGCGATATTGAGACCAAACCCGGTATTGAATCCAAACCCGATTTCATCGGTGCGGGCACCAATCATACCGGCTCCAAGACGGCGTATTTTATCGAGATCGGCAAAGGCTGGCATATCGGCATTGGTTGAGTGGTACCAGGTTGTTTCGTAATAATTATCCAGCGCTTCTTTCACCGGATAGGACATAGGGCCGGTAGCAGCATTGTTTAAGTAAGTAATACCCGACTCCGGCGATGTTACCGGGAATTGGGCCCTGGCCTTTTCAAATGTATCTATTTCGACTTTTGTCATTTGATGTCCTTACATTGAATATAAATGACCTATAATGGCAATTGTTCCGGTTATTTTCAAAAGTATTCCAAGGGTATGGTACAATATGAATACGGCAGGGAGTTTAATCCTGAACAGGACGATCATGGCAAACGGGGCAATCCCGATAACAAAGACGAACATGGCCACCGACAATCCACCCTTGATTCCCGATAGCGGCAATACTGAAAAGAACCAGTTATATATGACAGCCGGTACAAAAACAAAGAAAATCAGTTCTGCCAACCATACATACAAAAAGAGCGATCCCGATCTTGGTTCAATCAGTTCTTTTGGGAATCCCTGGAATATCGGCACTATTCTTTCGAGCATGTTCCAGATTAAATCGAACACCAGTAGATACAATCCCCCAAGAACAATGCAGTATATCAGTAATTCAAACGTCAATATCATAACCAGACCTCCCGGCGGTACCATTTGACCGTTTCTTTTGCTCCCTGGGAGAAGGGGATTTCTGATTTATAGCCGATTTCATCTTCTGCTTTTTTGACCGATATCTCCCAGTCTGACAGTATTTCATTTGCTTTTTCGACAGTAAACATAGGTGATTTGCCCATCGATTTCGTTATCTTCTCAAAAACATAAGCGATCATTCTCATAAGCCATCCCGGGACATATATGGGGAATGCCATCCGACCGACCGCTTTTCGAAGATGCCCGATAAGAGAGTAAAATGTATAGGCCGTATCTTCGGCAATAAAATAAATCGATCCCGGTTTGGTGTCCCTTTCGACAGCATGCAAAATACCGCTGGTTAAATCATCGACATGCACCAGTTGAATTCTGCGAGAAAGCCGTCCCACATAAGGCCTGATCCGGTTATTCAATGCCTGGAAAAATGCCAGTGTTTCTTTGTCTCCCGGACCGTACACCCCCGGCGGGCGGATAATAACAGTATTCAGCTTATTCCCCAACCCCAAAACCTCTTTTTCGGCTGCCAGCTTTGAGCGCCCATATTCGGTTATCGGGTGCGGCTCGGTCGATTCATCGATCGGTCTACCCGGTTGGGAGGGACCGGCGGCAGCCAACGATGATATCAGTATAAATTTTTTTACGGCACCATTTTCAATGGCCGCTTTGAGCATGTTAATGGTACCCTGATGGTTAACTTCATAAAACCGGGCGATGCGGTCGGTTTTGACGAGTCCGGCATTGTGAATGACAACATCAATGCCATTTAGCATATCCGGAAGCGTCTCCGATTCGGTAATATCGCCAAACCGGTATTTGAGATCCAGATCCTCGAGCATGGTACCGTCGCACCCTTCACGTACCCCGGCGATTACGTCATAATCATTTTCGAGAAAACGCAGGCAAAGGCGACTGCCCACAAAACCGTTGGCGCCTGTTATAAGAATTTTGGTCCCGCTGTTTTCAGACATGTCGGTCAATTTAATAGGTAAGTTATTTTATATCAACTGAATTAAGAACCTGCGGGGGTAAATTTTGTTTCTTGTTGATTTTGGTTACGGAGTGGATTTTCATTACGAGATACGAATTTGCTGAATAAAAGATAAATTTGTCAGTATATGTGATGAATATTTCAAAATGCTACCTTAAAATTATTACGGTAACATTAGAACAAGATTGATTTCGCATAGAAAGGAGAATAATATGTTGCCGACAATTTCATGGCTTTGGCTGGCTGCGGCGGTGATATTTTTAATCGCCGAGATTTTTTTCTCCGGCTTTTATTTCGCCTGTTTCTTTGTCGGTGCCATTGCCAGTGCTATCCTGGGTATCTTTAAACCCGAATGGTATCTCATGCAAGCCGGGACTCTGGCGGTTGTGGCTATAATTCTCATGCCTTTGACCCGTCCGCTGGCGCGCAAAATTACCAGGGAATCTCCGCGGAAAACCAATGTCGATGCAATGATAGGTGAGACGGGATATGTCACCAAATTGATCGACCCCGAACTCGGTGCCGGTCAGGTGACAGTCGACGGCCAGCCGTGGCAGGCAGTCGCCAGTGAGCAGATTCAGGCGGGGACGAAAATAGTGGTGGAGAAGGTGATCGGTGCCCGGCTGCATGTTTCGAAATACACAACGGGAGACACCGAAGTAAGAAAGGAAGGATAATTATGGAAGCGTTAATTTTTGTTACTGTAATAGTCATCCTGGCTTTCGTGCTGGGAGCATTGTCTATCAGAATTATCAGGCCGTTTGAAAAAGGACTGGTTGAACGGCTCGGTAAGTTCCAAAAAATCCTCGACAGCGGTCTCAATGTTATTCTTCCCCTGGTTGATACGGTTAGTAAAGTCGATATGCGCGAGATCGTCTTGGATGTCCCGCCTCAGCTTGTTATAACTCGCGATAATGTCGGGGTCGAGGTTGACTGCGTTGTATACTGCCAGGTGACCGACCCGGTCAGGGCCCGTTATGAAATTACCAACTACATAATCGCCGCCTCGAAGCTGGCCCAGACCAATATCCGTAATGTGGTCGGTGAGATGGACCTTGATCAATCACTCTCCTCCCGCGATATGATAAATGCTCAGCTTCGGGATGTTCTCGACTCGGCGACCGACAAATGGGGGGTCAAGGTCAATCGGGTGGAAATCCAGAGGATTGACCCGCCGGTCGATATCACCGAAGCGATGAGCCGTCAGATGAAAGCCGAACGTGATAAACGCGCAATGATTCTATCGGCTGAAGGTGACCGCCAGGCCGCAATTGCGAGGGCGGAGGGACACAAACAGTCGGCCATTCTTGAAGCCGAAGGGGATGCCGAAGCGGTCAGAAAGAGGGCCGAAGCCGAGCAGTACCGACAGATTACGGTTGCCGAAGGTGAAGCCAAGGCGATTCTGAATGTATTCGGGGCAATTCATGAAGGCAAACCAGATAAGGAATTGATAACTCTCAAATATCTCGAGATGCTTCCGAAACTGGCCGATGGAAAAGCCAACAAGATATTCCTTCCGTACGAGGCCAGCGGAATTATCGGGGCATTATCAGCGATGGTAGAGGGATTAAAAACCGGGGAAACCGATGTGAAACCGGCCGCATAAAAAGTTCTTTACTTTCTGCTGCAGACGGGACGATGGTAAATCATGGAACTATCGTCCCGTTTCCTTTTTACATTAATAGTAATAAATATTATATTGTTTTAAAGAGGTAATTCGAAAACAGGAGCTTAAATATATGGCCAATGATACTGAAATCCGAAAACCTGCAGTTGCGGGAGCTTTTTATCCGGGCGATCCAGTACAGCTTTCAAAGACAATCGCGGAGTATTTTGCCAAATCTGAAAAGAAGGCTTTACCTGGCCGGCCGATTGCACTGGTATCTCCTCATGCCGGGTATGCATATTCCGGGCCGACTGCGGCAGCAGCATATAAACAGGTTGAAGGTGAAGATTATGATACGGTAGTCGTTATTTCACCGTCGCATACCGTCTTTTTCCAGGGAGCTTCTGTTTTCAACGGCGATGCCTACCAAACTCCATTGGGTGAAATCCCGGTCGACAAGGAACTATCCCAAAAAATAGCCTCGATAAACCGCTCGGTCTTTTTATCCAACAAAGGTCATACCGGCGGCTCGGTAAGAGGAGAACACTCCCTGGAGGTACAGTTGCCGTTTCTTCAGCAGGTACTGGGCAGGTTTAAGTTGGTCGCCATTGTTATGGGCGAGCAGGAAGAGACAACCAGCCGTGCGCTGGGCGAGGTACTGGGCTCGGCGCTCGAGGGCGAAAATGCGCTTATTGTCGCCTCGACCGATCTTTCGCATTTCCATCCTGAAAAGGAAGCCCGCAAACTCGATGGACACATTAAAAAAGCGGTCGAAGAATTCAATCCTGATCGACTTCTGGGAATACTTTCCAGCGGTCAGGGTGAGGCCTGCGGCGGCGGTCCGGTAGCCTCGGCTCTTATCGCTGCCAGGAGGCTCGGCGCTGAAGATGTCGAAATCACCGGCTATACAACATCGGGCGAAACTACCGGAGATTTTGACGAAGTAGTTGGTTATCTTTCGGCGGTAGTAACATCGAAGAAAAAAGTGAAAAAGAAAGATGTTACTATGGGCACACCGGCAAAAAAGAAAACTGCCCTGGATGATGAAGATAAAAAATTTCTAAAAGATCTTGCATATAAGACAATCGAATACCGATTCAAAAAGATAGAATTCCCCGAGGTTGAACCACCCTCCAAGGAGGTTTCAGCTAATCGTGGGGCGTTCGTTACCCTGAAGACCCACGGGATGCTTCGCGGTTGTATCGGGATGGTTCGGGCGGCAAAGCCGCTCTATCAGACGGTCAGCGAAATGGCTCTGGCGGCGGCATTCGAGGATCCCCGTTTCGGGCCATTAAACGATTATGAATTCAAGGATATCGAAATAGAAATTTCGGCCTTGACCCCGCTGCAGAAGGTGGAAGAACTGGATGAAATCAAGGTGGGCCGCGACGGCCTGATGATTGTCATGGAGTTTCATTCAGGATTGCTGCTTCCGCAGGTAGCGGTCGAAAACGGCTGGGACAGAAAGACATTTTTGGAGCAGACCTGTTTAAAGGCGGGGCTCCCCAAAAACAGCTTCAAAGACAAAGCGGCTAAAATTTATAAATTCCAGGCTGAAATTTTTTAGTTATTGATTCAATAATCGACAATGACTGATCCCCAAAGGCCATATAATCGGTTTGCCAAATTGTATGACCGGATGGATACCGGCCGGTATTCATCCAAAATGCTCGACTATACCTTTCGGCTTTTGGAGCGGTATCATTTTACCCCCAAAAGAGTTCTTGACCTGGCTTGCGGGACCGGAACAGCAGCAGTATTAATGGCGAAAAACGGACTCGAAGTAACAGGTCTCGACAGGTCCAAAGAGATGCTTAAGGTTGCGAGAAAAAAAGCAATAAATGAACGAGTTCCGGTTAGATATATAAATCAGCAATTACAGAATTTTGAAATTATATCCAAAGATTCGAAAATTACCGAACAATTCGATCTGATAACCTGCTTTTACGACAGCCTGAATTATCTGCTAAAAGAAAGGGAGCTGAAAAACTGTTTTGGGCAGGTGGCAAAGCATTTGCGGCCGGGAGGATATTTTGTTTTTGATATGAACACTCACCGCGCCCTCAAACATATCTGGACAAAAAATATTAATGCCGGTGTCGAGAAGGATCTGGCCTGGGTTTGGAATTCTGAATTCGATGATGACAAAAAAACGGCCAATTTGAAAGCGGTGTTTTTCATCAAAAAGGGACAGCACTGGGAGCGGTTTGAGGAAATGCATATAGAAAGGGCCTATCCCAACAGCACTATTAAGAAATTTCTGCTGCAAAATGGATTCCAGATCAAAGGATTATACCGCTGTTTTTATTTCAGAAAGCCGACCGTCAATACCGGTCGGATCGCAGTTGTCGCCCAACGGCTGGGAGATTAAAATTCACCCCAGACAGTATCGAGATCACGGGCATGGTCATTGAGGTAATCCTGAAAGGGATACTTCTCAAAATATCCCTCGGCGAAATATCTCAGCAAATGTTTGAATTCAATAAGGCTGATATATCCGGTTCGAGCGCCTTTAAGATCACCGTACTTGCTGAAGAAATAATGCGATGGAAGGGCATCGACCTGAAACATCCGGAAAAGTTCCGCTTTGCTAAGAAGACTGTCCTGAAATTCGACACTATCACTTAGACTATCCGGGATAACAGATATACAGGTGAAATTATCGTTCAAGTATTCGATGATTTCAGGACGGTTGAATATATTATCTTGCATCCGTTGGCTGATCTTACTTTTATCAGAGTTGAAGTAAATATAGATGGGATCTGTCCCGAATGGAAATACGGGAAGGGCCGAATTGGCATTGAGCCAGGCAACTGTTCCCTCGATATCTTCGGGTGTTTTATACTCATCGGAGCAGCCCAATAAAAAGACTATCAATGCGGTCAAAAATAATGTCAGGAGAGATTTATTCATTTCAAAACAAAACGGGCCGACCGGCCCGTCATTTTAGCAGCTTGCTCAACTGAAGCCTGATTTAGGTTTACAAGTCGAGCAGGAATCTGTTTTTACGGCGTTTGAGGCAAATGTCGAAAACTGCTTGGTTGTATTTTTTGAACCGCATTTCGGGCAGTTAACACTCGCTGAGGATGACATTACCAATTCCTCAAATTTCTCGCCGCAATCTATACACACATATTCAAACAACGGCATCTATGTCAATCTCCAATAGCAATCATTACTCCGGCCAGCATCCCTATAACCGATGCCGGGACCGGGTTACACATCAGCGGACAGGATGATCCAAGGTATCCCCAGAGATAACTCAAACCGAATCCGGCCGCTCCGCCCAATATAACACCGGAGACGATTTTCACAAGAGGCTTTTTAGGCAACTTCATCCATTATCCCGATCATCTGCTTTTCAACTTCCATTGCCAGATCATTCAAGCCTGCCTCTGGAAGCATCTCGGCTATCATCGAAGGCCGAACCAAAGTCATTTTTGTCTTTTGTTCATGCGGTCTGACCACAATTTTGCACGGCATAAACATCGCCACATTAATATCATTTCCCAGCGCTTTATACGCAAATCCGGCGTTGCACAACTCAAAAATTTTGAGCGGCTCGATTTCGAAACCTTTCCCGGCCAGCGTTTCCCTCACATCATGTACCGCAAGAACGCGGAAGCCTTTTTCAGGGGCTATTTTTTCCAATCGTTCGGATATTTCTTCGAACTTCTTATCACTGTCTATGGAATAACCCATTTTATCATTATTCACCGCCATCCTCCTTTATTTCGTATTCCGTCGTTATTCTTGCTACCCCTCTCAGGGTCAGGCTTACGGCACAGTATTTTTCTTCGGACAGGTTTATCGCGCGTTCGATTTTATCTGAATCAAGATTTTTTCCGGTAAATATATATTTTACTTTTATTTTATTAAAGGGCTTGGGATATTCTTCCGGCTGAGAGGCCTCCACCTCAATCTCCAGCCCGGTTACTTCCTGACGCATCTTGCCCAGCACATTCATAACATCGATTCCGGTACATCCGGCCAGACTGAATAAAACCAGTTCTGTCGGTTTGTATCCTTCTTCATCTCCACCCGCCTTTTTGGCGCCGTCGGTGACTATCTTGTGGCCGAAAACACCTGTGCCCTCGAATTTCAGTCCATTGACCCATTTCATTTTACTTTTAAGCATAAGGCTCCCATCAGTCTTTTTCAGTTATCTTATTTTTAGACATAATTATAGCTAAAACGATTCAAAAAACAAAGAAAGTCCCCCGGTTGATTTTATTATACTGAAATACAGTGCTATTTTATTTCCGAAAGCTGTATTTCGAGATCGGCCGGAGTTTCCGCCGGAAGATTGCATGAAAAATTACGACAGAGAAAAGCTCTTACTCCATCTTCCGATGACCGATCAGCCAAAAGAGGTATATCTTCCTTACCCGATTCTGAGACAATTAATAAACCGTACGGGAAATACCGTCTGTAATACTGACTGATGAAAGCATCACGGTTATCGGCGCCGATAACAACCAGTTCGACTCTTTCAGAATTCATATAATCAAAGGCGCTTACGGCCGAAACCATGGCCTGGGGCAGTCTGATAATATTATTGGATATCGCCCCCAGATATTTTTCTGCATTCTCATAAAACTCTTTTTTGCCGGTAATATCAGATAATCGAAGAAGAGATTGAATGAGTATCGATCCCGGTGCCGGGGTCGCGCCATCATTGATTTCTTTCGGGCGCATATAATGATCTGTCTGCTCTGCGGGTGAAAGATACAGATTGCCTTTTTCGTCGGCAAACATCTTTGACGCGTCTTCGGCAAGTTCTGCGGCCCAATTAATCCATGAAAAATCGTAATCTACCTGATAAAGATCGATTAAACCCTGGATGAAATATGCATAATCTTCGAGAAAAAGCCCCGAAGACAATTTCGCATCACGGTAAGAATGCCGCAGTTTGCCATCGACAAAAAGAGAATCCTTAAGAAATCGGGCAGCTTTCGAAGCGGCCTCGCGGTATTTGCTGTCGCCGGTTATCATATACCCGTAGCTCATTCCGGATATCATCAGGCCGTTCCATGATGCCAGTATTTTATCATCGGTAAGAGGCCTTTCCCTTTTGGAGCGGACCTCAAATAGTTTCTTTTTGCCATCAGCGATAATTTTTTCAAAATCTGACCAATCCATGTCGGTTCGTTCGAAATATTCCTCGGAAGAATTATCAATGTTCGGGATATTGGTATTATTCTCGAAATTGCCGTTTTTGGTTATGTTATAATATGCTTCAAAATGGCGGGAATTGTCGCCGAGCAGTTGGTCAACCTCATCTTTGGTCCAGACATAATATTTGCCTTCTTCGCCTTCGCTGTCGGCATCGAGCGATGAATAAAATCCTCCGTTTTCATGAGTCATTTCGCGCAGGACGAAATCAAGCGTTTCAGTAACGATTCTTTTGTACAATTCATCGCCGGTAAGTTGATATGCCTCGCTGTAGGTCACTGCCAGGAGCGCATTATCATAGAGCATCTTTTCAAAATGCGGGACCAGCCAGCGGGAATCGACTGAGTACCGGTGAAAGCCGCCGCCTATCTGATCATATATTCCCCCCCGCGCCATCTTGTCGAGAGATTTTTTGACTGCCTCGAGAATTTTTTGATCTTTGTCCCTGGAATATACTTTCAGAAGGAAAGAAAGATCGACCGGGTGGGGAAATTTTGGCGCCGCGCCAAAACCGCCGTTAGTCGGGTCATAATTGCCAAGCAGAGAGCGGGTAGTTTGTTCTATTGTATAGTCGGTAACTTCGACCGGGTTTTCGGTCGTATGATAGGCTTCCTGAAGTCTCTCGGTGAGGGAAGCCGAGTAATCCTCAATGCGGCCGGGATCTTCTCTCCATGTTACTGCAATTTCATTTATTACCCGGCTGAATCCGGGACGGCCATATTTATCATCCGGTGGGAAATAGGTCCCGGCAAAAAAAGGCTTGAGATCGGGTGTCATGAAGACCGACATCGGCCATCCCCCGGAACCGCTCAGGGCTGTCGTTGCAGCCATATAAATCTGGTCGAGGTCCGGGCGCTGTTCGCGGTCGACTTTAATCGATATAAAATGCTCATTCAGGATTTTTGCGATATCTCTATTCTCAAAAGATTCCTCTTCCATAACATGGCACCAGTGACAGGCAGTATAGCCGATAGATAGAAAAATGGGTTTATTTTCATTTTTCGCTTTTTCAAGAGCTTCATCATTCCAAGCATACCAGTTCACCGGGTTGTGAGCATGCTGAAGTAAATAGGGAGAGCTTTCACTGATCAGTTCATTGGTAAACTTCTTTGGTGTACTATCTTTTTCAGACATATTATTTTCTCCTTAGTTAATTGGATATTCGATCCCGGAGAAGCGACATCAATAGCAGTATTTTCGCTAATTGGGCCGTATCTCGCGACCTCATATAACAAGTATGTAAAATCTGAGTTCCGTGGAAATCAGGCTGGAGTATTATGATATTAGAAAAGCCGGCCGATGATTTTCCCTGCCGAGAAACCGAATGAAAATGATATATTGAGGGCCGTTGCCCAGTTAAGATTAATTGAGCCGCTTTTTGCTAAGCTCGAAACTGCCTGAAAGGCCAGACATGCGGCCATAGAAATTAGAAAAACAAGTACGAAGCCGATTATATTTTCTGTTGATTCCATCTCAGTTTAATCGATTTATTTTATATACTTCAATTATCACATTTTATTCAATGAGACCGGTGAAAAATAAAAATGTTGCATAAAAAAACCCGGGAATTATACCCGGGCTTTTTTTAGTCAATGGAGGAGAGAAAATTTTATGACGCGCCGCTGCCTTTCAAAACAGCCGGAATAGTTTTCAACAATATTTTTGTATCTTCCCGAATCGACCAGTTATCGATATATTTCAAATCGAGTTTCATCCATTCTTCAAAATCGACATTGTTTCTTCCGCTAATCTGCCAGAGACAGGTAGCCCCCGGCCTGACAGAAAGTTTCCGTCTCTGCCACGGTTCATACTCGGCTACTTCTTTGGGAAGCGGCGGACGCGGGCCGACCAGTGACATTTCACCGCGGGCGATATTTATAAACTGCGGGAATTCATCGATAGAAAATTTCCGCAAGATCTTACCAACGCGAGTAATACGTGGATCATCTTTAATCTTAAATACCGGACCGGACATTTCATTAAGGTGCTGAAGTGCCTTTTTCTTTTTCTCGGCATCAGCTACCATAGTGCGAAGTTTGAGCATTTCGAATTTTAGGCCGTTTTTACCTGAACGTTCCTGACGGAAAAACACGGGGCCCCGAGAATCGAGCTTTATAGCAATGGCTGCAAGTATCAAAACGGGCCCGGTTAGTAATAGCCCGGCAATACCGCCTAGCCGATCGAGCAGGTCCTTTAAAAACAGGTCGAAGGCATCCTGTCGGGCAGTATGGTACAATAAAAGCGGCTGACCGTTTATAGCAGATGCCCGGCAGCTGCCTATATTCTGCTGATAGATATCGGGCATGACACAGATATCAATTCCCATTTTTTCAACAACACTGAATACCATCTGGCTTTTTATATAGTCTTCCGGTTCAGGAGCCATGAAAACGTAATCGACATGATTTGAGGCAATAATCGAAACCAGTTCATCGGAATGCCCGAGAAGCGGAATATCGCGATAGCGCCACAAACCGTTTTTGTTGTCATCTATAAAACCGAGAATATTTACTTTCAGGTCGGGGTGTTCCAGAATAATATCAGCGGCCCTTTTGCCTCGCCAGGAAGCGCCTACAATAATCACCTGTTTATCGAATTTTTGAGCGTTACCAATTCCGGTCCTTTTGGCTGCATGAAGATTATATGCTCTCCAGCCTGTAAATAAAACTGTCTGGCAGATAAAATTGGCCCCGATAAAAAGAGCCATGATCGCTGGTGAAGCGGTAACTCCCGCGAAAAAGAAAGCGGTTGTCAGAATCAGGGCAAATCGGAATTCTTTTTTCAAGTAGCTTTCCCAATCGGCTCTTTGTTTTCTAACAGGTACAAGATCAAGCGACGGTAAACGAAAAAGAGAAATTCGCTGAATGGTGATAGTTGCGAAAAGGGCAGACCAGAAGGGAAATGACGGGGCCAAAAATTCCGTCTGATAATAGAATAAAGCCAGAAGCGCAGAAATTATGCCCGTCCGCAGAATAAAATGAGCCCACCATTCTAGGCGGTAATTATCCTTTTGCCGACCCTCCAGGGTGGCGGATTTATCCGGGGACGGTATTTCAAACCGTCTAGTTTCGCCCCTGGTTTGTTGTTTAATGGCTGTTGTCATGGGATATAGCCCTGTTGCCTCCCTTTGAACTTTAATTCGTCCCCGATATCATAATCTTTAGTGATCAGCCTCATTTTGTTCTGTCGAAACCAAATTTTCAGATCCAGAGGAAATTTTATTTCTACATCCTTCTACCACCTCGGCTGTTCGCCTGATAGTCAATGAACTTCTTGAGCGATTCGGTTTTACAAACCAGGCAGGCGGCATATTTTCAAAAGCGGTAACGGCCTTACCTGCTGTATCCTGGTCTGAAACAAATATCCTGATGTTGGTAGAGATATTACCCGAACCGATTATTACTTCAGCCCGAATATTATTTTTTCCAAGAGATTCAATAACTCTTTCCGGTGAAGGAACCTCGGCCAATATGAAATCAACAGCGGTCATGCGGCATGATATTCCGAGTGAGCGAAGCTTAACGGTCATATAGAGCATATTTTCACGGATTGTCTCAATTCTGGAATTGACCGTTTTGATATCATGTAAATTATCAAGAGCATCCTTCAATATTTTCAATGACTCTTTTCCGGTGGCACGTGCTTTTAGTTTTTCAATATTTTTTGAGCTTGCAATTATATATTCACACTTCCCTGTCTTTAGACTAAGAGCGGCATTGAATGATCTCTTGATAAAAAGATTCTGGTAAACATCTATCAATCTGGAAGTGCCGTTATCGAAGTATTCGAAAAACGTTTCATCGATAAAAATTGGAATATCCTTCAAATGATCGAGCATAATCCGGATACCGATCCCGTTTAGAATCGCGCCTGTGATAAGATTTGGGCTGGCGGCATAAATCGCAGCGGTATTTCCGGAAAAGAGCTTTAATAAGTCATGAGCGTCGGGATCGAATGGGGCAGCCGATGAATATTCAATTACATTAAGACCATATCTTTCGGATATTTGAAAGATTTCTTTGGTAACCGGGCCGGCAATAATTATGTCGCGGCCCGGTTCTGATACCATCCTGACAAAAGATTCAAAGGCCTGATTGGCTCCCGTAAAAAGAGAAATATTTTCTTTATTCACACCTGCATATCCGGCAAGAGATGATAACAGCTTTTCGGATATATTTGTCTTTTCTGAGTAATTTGTATCTTCCGGTAATTCCCGACGTATATAATCCGCCAACCTGTTCGAAGATTGCTTGGTAAGTTTTTTAATTTTTTCCGTTCTATCTTCTTCCAATCGGGATTCGGCCCGGACGGATTTTTTGCCTATTTTGGTTTCGATTGTTGATTTCATCTTTTTCCTCAAACTGACTTGACCGGCCATAATGGACTATGCCAATCCATTATTTTCTTTTGGTTTCATCGGTCTTTTCAGATTTCTCCTTAATATTTTTAAATCCGAACTTCTTGTAGAGAATATTCAGCGATTCGGCGATCTTCTGTGCTATGCCGAATTCTGACTTAATAACCAGCGATCTATCGCCGGTTTTTATCTCAAGAGTTCGTTTTTCCGAAGGCTCGTAATTAAAGGCGCAGTAGCGAATCTGGCGCTCCGCGGTAATGAGATTTCTCTTTATATCATCAAGATTATCAGTATTGAAATCATCGAAGATTAGCGCAGTCCTTCCCAGCTCCTCGATGCTATGAGCGTCGCTCCCGGCCGAATGCGGCTTATCGGGGTAAAAATTAAAAAAACGTTCAGTATCGACAGTTTCATCAATTTTGTTCCGGCCGTTTACAGCTTCTATAAGGTCGGTATTGCCAATCGCCTTTCGGACGGTATCGCTGTCGTATGTCCCTTCTTTTTCTTTAAGATAAATCAGTCCGGTTCCCGGTCGGAATGGATGTGCAATAACGGCCAGTCCGTTTTGAGCGTGAATGTCATTAATAATATCAAGAATATTCCGGGAGCGTATTTCCTTTTCGAGGAATAGCCCCAGAATATGAGCACCGCCTTTAGCGGTTATTTCGCATCCGGGAATGATAGAAAGATTTTTTGATATTTTTTCGGCTCGGGCAACTGCTGTCATCGAATCATGGTCGCATATTGCGATTGCATCGAGCTCGGCTTTTTCGGCAGAAACTATAAGGTCATTTATAGATAATTTACAGTCGAATGAATGTTCGGTATGGCAGTGAAGATCAAGTTTCATTGCTTTCTCATTTCTCACCTTTCATTGACAATATTTATTTGCAAAGGGTATGCCGTCGCTGCGCAAAAGTCGAACAATTATTATCCGTTATATTTCAACAGGTTACAACAGTCTGATATCGGTGTATGAAATGGCAGCGAAACCGGTTAAGAAAATTTTTCCTCTTATCAAAACAAAGATTACCGTACAAAAAATGACCGCCCGGCTGGAATAATCCGGCCGGGCGGTACCTGGAAGGTGAGAATGGCTAATCACATAATGGGAACTTATAGCCTGTCTATGATGAGTGCTGAAGTTGCGATTCCTCCGATAATCGAAACGGCGGTTGAAAGAGTTTCGAGCCAGTTGGACTTACGCTTGATTTCGGTCGGGACAACAATGGCGTCGCCCAGTTCGACTTTCTTGCCGAGGGTACTACCCCCCGAATAGACTCTTCCGTCGGCCTTTATAAGCCGCGTTCCTTTTTTATCGGCTTGATTTGTAAAATTGCCGGCCCTATGAATATAGTATTTAACTTTTTCACCATAAGTAAATTTGATTGTCCCATTGGCGCCGACTGCACCCATTACCGATACTCCGCTCGGGATTTCCGGGACATAAATATAGTCACCATCCTGAAGGGTTATATTGCCTTCACGACCGCCGCTGTAAATGATATTTTCCATATCTATAATAACACGGTTCATTTTTTCGGCGCTGAATTTCAGCATGTCCATTTTTCGGATATTACCCAGAGAATCCTCGACGAGCGGCTGTGAGTTGGAAATAATTTCGGGTAAATTCTGTCTTTTCAATGATGTTCCAATCGTTTTTCTCTGGAAGATCGTACCTGTCGGGAAGGCATCGACTGTGAATCCACCGGCCCTTTCTATTAAATCATAGAGAGTTTCATGTCTCGATACCAGTGCGTATTTGCCTGGAAAACGGACTTCCCCTTCGATCGTTACCATTCGGTGCAAAAACCAGTCAGGTATTTCACGAACGAAAATGCGGTCGTCTTCATACAATGGCATTCTCCGCCCGGCTTCGCTGGTTAAATCGACTTTTATCAGGCTGACTTTGCCGACACTGTCAGTCCGGGCAACCTCCACATTGAGCTGATAAGCATTACGATTGAGATTCCCGGCCAGAAAAACCAGATCTACTACGGTCATGTTTTCGTAGTAATCATACAATCCGGGATTTTTGACTTCACCATCGATATATACATATCTTTTTCTTTTCAGGCTATCAATGCTGTATACATGGAGGGAATCAAGATCTCTTAAATTTAAATCCAAACCTGCGGAGAAAACCTTGTTCAGGTCAATCGGAATAATTTCCATCCGACGATCAGCGTACCTTCTGAAAAGATTGGCTCTTTCCATATAGACATTTTCCGGCATTAACTCGGCGCGGTCCAGAATTGTTTTTAGCGTTGTTGTATCGGTTCGTTCGAACTGCCCCGGGTGTTTCACCATTCCGGCCACAGACACGACATTGCGGTGAACATCGTAAATTGAAAAGACATGCAAACTGTCGCCGTCTTTTAAGACAAGGTCATCTGAATCAGTGTAGCCTTCGCTCAAGTTAACATCAATAATCTGTCTTTCGCCGTCCGGCGAAATCCGATCGAGCAGAATCCGCTCCAGATATGCTTCGGCTGTCGGCCCACCGGCCAATTCCAGAAGCTGACTTACTTTTTCGCTCCCTGTCAGCTCATAAATTGCAGGACGTTTCACTTCGCCCGATACGGCCACCCGATCACCGGTTACCGGGATAAAAACAGCATCACCGGATTCCATACGGACATCAGACTTGCTGTCTCCTTTCAGTAGAAACTGATACAGGTCCAGTTCAGTTTCGACGCGGTTGTTTCGGACCAGCCGGATATTTCTCATCGAGCCCCTTTGATTGGGCCCTCCGGCAAGGTACAGCGCATTAAAGAGAGTGGTCAATGAACTGACTGTATAAGCACCCGGCTTGTTGACTTCGCCGGTCATGTAAATTCTTATTGAACGGATTTTCCCAAGCGATATTGATAGCTCGAAATCAGTATAGGCTTTTGACAGTTCCGCCTTTAATTTTTCTTCAAGTTTTTTCAGATTCATACCCCAGACGACAATATCGCCGATTCTCGGAATAAAAATTTTGCCCTGACGGTCAACGGTAAGATTGAATTCCTTTTCTACTCTTCCCCAGAGATAAATAATAATATTATCTCCCGGTCCTAATAGATAATCATCGATATTGGCGACCTCCGATGGGGGCGAAAGTTCCGATGGCGCTCCGAACAGATCAAAGCCGAATGGCTCGAGTACGGAAGCAGTATCTTCGGTGATTTTTATATTAGAATCAGCCAGAGAATCTACATAATGAAGACTGTCACTGCCGGGCATCTGATATTTGGGCTGTTTGCCGTATATTTCGGCAGTTCGGTATGAAGTATCAGGTCCAATATTACCTTTGCCCATTCTCTCCCGGTATTCCCGCAGAAGATCTTCCTTATCGATTTCCTGACAGTGCACCGGGCTAAACCAGCTGGCCGCTACAATGATTATTATCAAAAAGGCCAGAATCAGGTAAATTAGTTTCATCGTCACCTTCCTGTTTACAATTTTCCCATTCTCATCACATTTTAAACTGCTTTCAAAATTGATGCCGAACGACTGTATCGCTATAATCGCTTATAGTTCAAAAGAATAACTATTTGGGAAAGCGGCTTTAAAAGGTCTGAAGAAAAATATTTTCCCGATTTGCCCGGAAAAAATTGCTGTCAGGCATATATGATTAAATGCGCTAAAGTATACTAAATAGACCTTAATTAATACTCTATGTTATTGTATATAAATGATTTAACTTGACTTGCATTATCGGCATCAGTTATTATAGCTATATCAATAATTTTATAGGAGGTAAAGTGAAACCCCATTTAAAAATCTGCGGATGGAGCCGCAATTTCACAAAATTATTATTACCGTCGATCATTATCCTTTCAACTTTGATAAACATCGCAGTCATCGGGCAGCATAAGTTTGGAGACGAAGCCCTGGGGACGAAGTCTTATGACGATTATGACACCCCAAAATACTGCGGGACATCATGCCACACAGACATCTACCGTCAATGGGAGCAGGCCATGATGTCACAGGCCTATACGCATCATTGGGATGAAATCGAATATTTCAAGCTGGCCGTTCCCCATGCTGAAAAAGACACGATGGTGGCCGGGGTAAAGGCCGGATGTAACGGCTGCCATGCCCCGATATCTTTTTTGGCTGGCGATGTTCCGCCGCCGCATCCCGAGGAAGGAAGCCGGGCCAATGAATCGGTCTCGTGTGATCTTTGTCATACGGTAACCGGTTTTGCCGGTGATACGGCATTCAACTACAACTGGATTTCCGAACCGGGTGAGACTAAATACGGTCCTCGAGAGATGGTTCAATCGCCGGCTCATAAGGGTGCCATTTCTCAATTTCTGGACCAGACAGAATTTTGCGGGACCTGTCATAACGAAAAAAGCCCTTATGATATATGGGTAAAGTCGACCCAGTTGGAATGGCTCGAAGGACCGTATGCCGATGACGATACCCGCTGTCAGGATTGCCATATGACACAGGCAAAGATGGCTACGGCCTCGATGGGACCGGTGCATGATGATGCCTGGATGCACCTCTTTCACGGTGCGCATGATCCGGGTAAGATTGCCGGAACAATCGAGATAAGGATTCATCCCGACCTGCGAGAAGTTGTCCCGGGCGAACCGGTTAAATTTACGGTAGCTCTTTTCAACCAGAAAACGGGACATAAGTTTCCGACCGGTTCGGTGGAAGATCGAATTGTCTGGCTGCATGTCGAAGCTACCGACGCAAAGGGAAATGTTTACCACATCCCGGTTGACAAAAAAGGATTTGAGGGTGAGGAGTATACTATCGCCGATACGGTTTTGGCCTATCAGGATATGGGAATCGCTCTGGGCAAACCGGATTTTAAGGGTGTCAGGAGGGAGGAAGTCCCGGTTGGCGACCGAATATTCAGAATGCCCTATTTCGATCCTCAGGGACGGATGACAATCCAGCAATGGAACACCGCCTCACTGGGCGTCGACTACCGTATTGGACCGAGAGAAACGAAGATCGAGACTTATACATTTAACCTTCCATTCGAAGTTGCTCCCGGAGAATTAACCGTAACGGCTACGATGAACTACCGCAAACTGGTTAAACCTGTCGCTGATTTTCTCGACGTACCAGAAGAGGAATCGGCGATAATTGAAGTCAATATGCATTCGACAAAACTGGAAGTACTGCCATAAGGAGTCTAAATGATGAAAAATTTAATTTCCATTTCTCTATTAACCGTCTTTGCTGTAACGCTAATAGGTGCGGCCCTTTTTGTTCAGACCGAAGAAGCCGACGCCATTCCCGCCTTTGCAAGAAAATACCGGATGACCTGTACTACCTGTCATTCACCTACTCCGCGGCTTAAAGCTTACGGCGACGATTTTGCAGGTAACGGTTTCGTTCTGGCTGATGAAGATGCACCGAGGTATTATGTCCCGACCGGTGATGAAAACCTGGACCTTATTCGTGATTTACCCCTGGCCGTCCGCATGGAAGGCTATATTCGTCATAATACCGCCCACGGACGGGAGGCGGAATTTTCTTATCCCTACATTTTCAAATTGCTCTCAGGTGGATCATTGACAGACGGCATTGCTTATTATTTCTATTTCTACATTAGTGAACATGGTGAAGTGGCGGGTGTCGAGGATGCTTATATAATGTTTAACAACCTGTTCGGATCCGAGCTGGACATTTATCTGGGTCAGTTTCAGGTATCCGACCCGTTATTTAAGCGCGAACTGCGGCTGGGCTATGAAGATTACGAAATCTATAAAATTCAGCCGGATGAGTCCCGAATCGATTTGACCTACGACCGTGGAGTTATGATAACTTACGGTTTTGAAACCGGAACTGATGTCATCCTGGAAGTCGTCAATGGCAACGGAATCGGGGAGGCCGATGATTTAAGGCTGTTCGATGATGATAAATATAAGGCCGGAGCACTCAGGGTGACTCAGGATATCGGCGAATATTTCCGTCTCGGCGCGTTTGGCTATTACGGTAAAGAGCAGGGCCTTGGCGGCGCCGGAGTGGATCCCGGCACAGGAATCAACGAGGTCACCATGCTTGCCGGAGATGCCAGCATTGCGGTCGGGAATGCCGAACTAAATCTGCAGTACCTCCATCGGACCGATGAAAATCCTAACTTCAGTTCCTCCGGGGGGCCTGAGGTCAAAATGCAAGGCGGCATGGCCGAGTTAATCTGGCTTCCGCAGGGAGACCGGAGCAAACTGTACCTGATGGGACTTTATAACTATATCGAGGAAGTCGACGCCGAGACGATGTACAATACCCTGACCGGTCATGTCGGTTATATGATCCGTACCAATATCCGGGCCTTTATAGAAAACACTTATGATATTGAAAACGAAGAAAACCGGCTGATACTTGGAATAATGGCCGGTATATAAGCAGTCTTTTCATATTTGATTTCAATAGGGCGGGCCGGTTTGGCCCGTCCTTTTTTATCTCCGGTAAACGGCATTTCTCCAAAACGGTTGATTTCGAGACATATTTTCTTTATAATTTACGGTTATGGATAACAAACCAATTTATTTATCGAAAGAAGGGCTCCGTAAGATGGAACAGGAGCTCAAAAAATTGAAGTACGAGGAACGTCCGCGTATTGTCGAGGAAATAAAGCGGGCTATGGAACTCGGTGATCTCTCTGAAAATGCCGAATACCATGCCGCAAAAGAATCCCAACAGCATATCGAGAGAAAAATAGCTGAACTTGAAGATAAGCTCAGCCGGGCGAGAGAACTCGATACGACCGATATTCCGGCCGATAAGGCTTATATATTTGCCAGGGTTTTGGTTAAAGATCTCGATGACGGCGAGGAAATCGAATATACATTAGCTCCTGCAGAGGAAGCTGATGTTGAAAATGATATAATTTCGGTCGCTTCTCCGATAGGCAAGGCACTTCTTGGAAAAGGCGTAGGAGAAAAACTCGACATCAAGGTACCGGCGGGCACAATACGCTACGAGATACTAAAAATTACGAGAGACTGATCTCAATTAGCTGAAAGTTAAAACCGGCGGATTTACTTCGCCGGTTTTTGCATTAGAAATAATCGTCGCCATCATCAACAGGATTAAGATCCAGTTCGGGTTCATCGAAGTATTCTTCTTCCTCTTCTTCAGTCCCAACTTCCGCAGCCAGATTGGCGCAATCTATGGAACAAAAGATCTGGCCGGCCTGTTTTATCGGACGCCCTTCAAATTCGTCGCCACAAAACTCGCAAATCATCCCTAAATCTCCCCTATTGAACTGATGTTCATCTGTCCCTTGCGATTGATACTAAATTATCCCGGTTTCGCAAGTGAATTTTTTTGTCCACAGTAATTTTTTTTCGATAAATTTCACGCTAATTTTTTCGTCAATTTTCCGCGAAATTTTATACGAAATTACCCTGAAATTTTCGCAAAGAACAGCAATAAAAAGGTTGAAAACCTGTGCTAAAATTTCTACGAGTTTCTGCGATAATCTGTTCAATTATTTTTTATACTTCGGGTGGGGTCGCGCCGAAGGCAGCCCATTCTTCTTTGGCTGGCCCGTAAACTCCGGGGACCTTTATCCCGGCCTGACGCAAAAGAACTGTCATTTGGCCCCGGTGATGTATTTCATGATAGATAATAATCAGGAGGGTAGAACCCCGTTTCCACATTTCCCCATACATGTCATCTTCTTTTAGAAGATCTTCATCATTCCAGTTTTTCTCAACCTGATTCCTTAGCGAATCAGCCGCGATTTCATAGCTTTTTCTGATATCATCCATTGTTTCCGGAGGTGGATCATTTTCTTCGGGGCCCTCGATTTTCAAACCGGTTCGACCGGCCATCTCCGGAATAGTCGTAACGATATGCCAGGCAATTCTGGCCAGAGTCCTGTGACCATCACAGACAGCGGTATTTTTGGCCTCTTCGGAAACGGCCTCAAAAATTTTCTTCGTGGCGCCGCTTTGATAGGCCCAGGTCTGATTGAAATCTTCAATCTTGCGAAACATATTGCTGACTCCTGTGCTATTTGGAATTAAATTTGATTGAATATACCCGGTTAAACTATCCGAGCAATCACATTTTGGGATAATGATATTATTGAAATGTATCCCGAATCTCTAAATGACCGCTCTTGAATTGCCATTAAAGTCGATCAGAAATGGTCTTCTTCTCTGATGAGGTCGAGCATATTGACAATTTTTATCGGCTCGACATTATAGAATCCCTGTCCGTATTTACACCCGGCCTGCTGGCCGAATGAACGTGCCATCGTTTCCAGCGACCACATATAATCGCGCCTCTTTTCCGGGTTTAAAAACTGCGATTTGTGGCATTTCAAAGCCGCTATCCATTGGTCGAAATGGACGGTTATATCGACGACAAAACTGGGAAACATTCCGGGGGGAAGGAAATAATGAAAGACCCTTTCGACTCGATGTGTCTCGCCCTCAATGGGCATTTTTTTCAACGCCGCATAATTGGCGGCATTGACCACTATCTGTCCGGCAGCGACATGGTCCGGATGGGACTGGCGTTTGCCATGACCCACCTGCGGATAAGGAGCCAGAAGGATTTTGGGCTTGTGTCTTCTAATCAGGGCGGCAATGATGCAGCGCCGTTCAAAATTATCGAAAAGCTGGCAATCACCCCAATCATATGTCTTTATAAGATCACTTCCAAGGACTGCAGCCGCTTTCAGAGCTTCTTCGGCACGAATTTCGGGTGTTCCGCCGGTACCCATTTCCCCTTGAGTTAGATAGACTATACCGGTTTTGATACCGCGTTTATTCAGGTCAATCAGGACGCCGCCGGTGCCGACCTCAACATCGTCAGGATGGGCTCCGATTGATATTACGTCGTATTTTTCCGCCATGTATAAATCAACTGAAGTTTAATTTTTATATAACCGCAAAGAGCCGGAGAAGTTTCCTGTCTTCTCCGGCTCTTTATAATAATATTTTATCTATTTCGCTACTGATTTACTTCGAATTTCGAAGAATGGTATTTAAGGATATCCGGGAGAACGTCGTAAATAAAACGTCCCAAATCGGCATCATACCCGTCATAGCCGTAATGAACAGTCGGTACGAGATCGGCCGATATACCGCGGGACTCCAGATGACCCTCGAGATAGACGCTGAAATTGCGTGTCTGCTGAGTAAAGCCGAACTGCTCGCCCGAGAAAACCATCAGGCTAATATCAGTCGAATCAAGTGCACCCGGATCATTCTGAAGAATATTGGCGACATTGTTATTCATCCAGACCGACCACACTGTATCGACAACACTTCCTGTACTGTCGAACGGCAGATGGTAATTAACCCGTTCGCCGGGATTAATCAGTGAAGTTGAATCGGGGAAAAATAGCAAAGTATCCTCGGCAACCGGTTCAAGATCGTACGAAACGATATTTTCGTAAATATAATGGGGTGAAAAAGCGGTGCTTGCCGCAATCATCATATTTCTCCGAGGATAAAAACTGCTGGTATCGAGTGTTCTGTAGGTAACGCTGGTGTCATTGCCTATACCGTTAATGATAACATCAAAATAATCCAGGAAACCGTTGCCGACAGCGCTGCCGAGAGAACCGTCAAAATCAAGTGGCGCGGAGATTGAAGTAACAGCACTATAGTTTTCGTCATATTCGACTGCCACTCTCATAGCCCCATAGCCGCCGACACCATAACCTGCAATAGCTCGATTACCGCGCGTGGCAATGGTATTATAAGCATTGTCGACATAATCTATCAGGGTTCCGTCGAGGGGGCTTCCCTGAATATCACCGATCAGCTCGGCGTATTTGCCGCCGGCATATGTATCGCCCCAGAAAATACCATAGCCCGAAGAGGCATCGATAAGAACGATATACATCGGCTCGATTTGACCGGTGGCCAGAAGTTCATCAACAACCTCGACCAAGGCCCGGTCAAGGTAATATGTTGTCCGGGCATTAAAGGGTCCAATAAGATAGAGAGCCGGAAGCGGCGGTCTATTGAACTGGTCCTGTGCATATCCCGGAGGGAAATAAACCCGAAAATCGAGTTTCGGCGATACCCGGAGGGCATTAAACATTGAAAATGCCAGTTGTTTCGGAAATACATGACCGCCTCCGATTGTAAATGTACCCTCGAAACCGTTGCGAATCGAATATGATTTTTCAGTGACATTGGTTCCGCGATCACTACATCCGTAAAACAGGGAGGCCGCTATTAAAATCGATATTGCAATAAATACGTATTTTTTCATTTTCAGCCCTCCTAAAACCGATATGATAAGCCGAGGATTACGTTGTATACATCGCCGGAATAGTCGCCCACCAGGTTATCAATGGTCCCGCTATTATCGATATCATGCTTGATAGCGACCGACAGATCGTCATAAGCCATATACGAACCGGCTATTTCCAGTCTCCAGAACCCAATATCGAATCCGGCGCCGATACTATAATTGTATCTTGTGCCGATATCAAGGAACATCGGAGTATAGGACTCAGCACTGATTGCTGTCTGGTCGACACCGAATCCAGCTCGAAGCTGCACAAAATCATACATCTGGTAGCTGAGACCTCCCATGACTCGACCAGCATCTTCCATCTCCACCGGAATATTTAGATCCTTAGTCATAAGGGTCCTAGCTGTGGTGAAGCTTTCGCGTGGAAGACCGCTGAAATTTGAATAGGTAAATTCAAATCCTTCATATTGTGACCAGAAGATATACTCGGCGTCAAGAGCGATGGTCAATTTATCATTGACATCATAAGAAATACCTCCTGCTATTGAAGCGGGAGATTCAAAAGTGGTTTCGAATTCAGCCGAGACTTCTTCAACACCGCCTTCAAGAAAATAGTGCGCCTCGGTGGTATCGAATATTTCCGGACGGGCGGCCAAAGTCGGATTATCCGGAATATAATATCTGAAATTGACATCGCCGGAAACATCCATAGATCCTTTGCTATTATAAACCAGCCCGACATCAATCTTTTCGTTAACTTCGTATAAAAATCCGAGGCGGAAGCCAAATCCCCAGCCAAATCCGTCATGACCGTACCATTCCGGAATTTTATCGTAAGGACGAGCACCAATTTGCGCCAGCAGTGGATCGGGATTGCCGGTAAAAGGATTATCATTCAGGACCACTCCATAGTGGACAACATCGCCGCGGAGAAGTGACAGATTCAGCCCAACCGAGAGCTTATCTTCCATAAAACCTTTGGCCATGGTAAGCTGGAACTCAACGACTTCAAGGCCATTGTGAAATTGTCTACGCGGATACGCAGCCTCGTTGTATCCGGTCAAATTGTCATACAAAGTCCACGTCACGGTCTGGGCAAATGTCTGCATTACGGAAAGACCAAATACCGTTTCACCCATCACCGGGAGACGAAAGATCATGCCTCCGTGGGGAGCATCAAGAACCCGGTGGTGATTATAAATTTCCTGATCGTTGTAATATCCGGTTGGATCACCATTATCATTATAAAAGCTCGGCACTGCCGTATAACGATTATGATAGAAGTGCCAGTTGAGACCCAGGCCATTGTCGGCTATGCGGTTATAACCGGCCGGATTATAATAGGCGGCCGACCAATCATCGGCTATCGCTCTGAAAGCCCCACCCATTCCGCGCGCCTTTACACCGAGACCGTCATAAACGAATCCGTTACCGAAGGCGTTGGGAATTAATAAAATGAGGAGCAAAAGACAAAAAGAAGAGTACCTCAAGATTCCCATTCTCTACCTCATGCTATTTAATTATGCTTTATTTCCACAAAAACTCTAAAACCCTATGGAAACCTGCCCACACGAGTCGGATTTCCATTTTTATATCTCTCAAATTATCCGCAAATTTTTTGCAGACAAAGTTTTGCAAAATTACTACAACATCGGCGGTTTGTCAAGTCCCGCGAATAATTTTGGCCCTCTTATTCCTTTCTTTTTGGCAATAAAAGGCTGTATCAAATTATCTAAGATTAAATGACGCCTGAACAGCCGGATTTGGGCAATTTTTTTATTGGATTTGGATTATTGACTCAATTACGGCAATTAATCTAATTTTCCAATATCTCGAGCCATTTTCAAGAGTTAATTGACTCTCTGGCTATACCAGACATCTATATCAAATGCCCCTGTGCTATCACTCTCAACATGTACAAAGTACAAAAACTGACCATTAGACGTTATTGCGGGTTCTCCTACCAATCCCCTAATTATCAATTCGGGCACACCCCAACTATCATTAATTCGGGCGGCCCTGAAAATTGCCATCCCGACCGAGTCAATTCTGTCAGAGGCGAAATAAATTGTATCGCCCTGCTCATTGAAAGTCGGTTGAAGATCCTTTTTCGGAGAATTAAGGGGGTAACCTGCATTCTCTGCCGCCGTCCAGCCGCTGTCATCGTAGTGCGAAATATAAATATCGGACTCACCAAATCCCCCCGGCCTTAATGAGGTAAAATAAAGTGTTTTGTCATCCGGATGAATTGCATGTTCGCCGTCTGGATATATCGAATTTACCATCGGTCCCAGATTGACTCCCCGACCGGGTACACCACCAACCAATTCCGCTACATATATATCCAGAAAATCTTCATAAAAAGGATCATGATTATATCCAAGATTCTCACCTCGGTTGGAATGAAAATAAACTTTTGTGTTATCCGAAGAAAAACTCAACTCACCATCGAGTGAACCACCGCTTCCTTTCCCAAGGTCAAAAAAGACAGGAGCTGAAAACCGACCTGGGTTTCCTGTTCTTTCCAGGCGATAAGTATTATTGTAGTCGGCCAGAATTTCCTGTACCGTTAAATCAGCCACAAAATCAGAGGTGTACATAATATAAAGGAAGTTTCCATCTGCCGATATTTCAATTGCGTCCTCCGGACAAAGTGTATTTACATCATTACCGAGCCTGACCGGCTCACCCCAGTCAATTACAACCGATTGGGGTGTGTGATAGTCTATTCGATTGGATTCGTTTTTATTGCATAACGGTGAAACAGTTTCGGCTCCTGAGCCATCATTACCTTTATCATTACATGATATCAAAAATATTAACACGAATGTTATGGGATATACTCTCCACATAATTAAAAATATGGTCCAAATTATATATTGGCAACTCTTTTACCCAGCGAGGCGAGAATATATACTGCTCCGGCGAAGAGAATAATGACGGCCCCGGATGGCAGATCAAAACTGTAACTGAGGGCAATCCCGAAAATCACAACCACCGCTGAAATTACGGACGCCAGTACCATCATTCTGCCGATTGTTTTTGTAAACAATCCCGCCACTGCCGCAGGTATCGTAAGAAGCGCTATAACCATAACAATGCCGACCACAGTCACCAGTATGACAACTGTTAAAGCAGTTAGAATCAATAGAAGCAGATAGTACAATTGCGAATTGACACCTCGCACCCGGACAAATTCTTCATCGAAGCATACCGCAGTAATACGGTTGAAAAACAGAAGCCCCAACCCGACGACAATAATATCGAGAAATCCGACCAGCCATAGATCGGATGGAGTCACCATCAGGATATTGCCGAATAAAAAACTCATCAGATTCTGATTGTATCCCGGAGTTTGGTATATAAATATAATTCCAATGGCCATTCCGACGGCCCATACGGCGCCGATTACGGTATCCTCTCTTTGCCGTGCTTTAAGTGATATAAGTCCGATAATGACAGCGGCCAGAATGGCCGTCACGGCGGCACCGTGCAGAGGCTGGAGAGCGTTCCATTTATAGACAACCGACAGATAATAAGCTCCACCCAGCCCTGCCAGGACCGAATGAGCAATGCCGCCGCCGATATAAGTAATGCGCCGGGTGACCACATAACTCCCGATTAACCCGCAGGCAATCGAGGCCAGAAGACCCATCAGGAGACCGTACTGAAGGAAAGAATATTTTCCGACAGCATCAATAAACTCAATCATTGTCTGCCCTCTCCTCGATATGGCGGTCATGACGGATCATGCGAAACCGCCCGGCATACAGGTCGCCCATCATTTCTGAATCCATTTCGCTGGTCGGATGTTCGGTGACTTTGCGATTGACGCACAGCACCCGTTGGACGTGCTCGCTGACAAACGTTGGGTTATGCGATACCATCAGGATTGTCATCTTTTCAGATAAATCCCTCAGCAATTTGTATATTGTCTTTTCGACGACAACATCGAGATTAGCGGTCGGTTCATCGAGAATAAGTATCTCAGGTTCGCTTGCCAGTGCTCTCGCGATCAACAATCTTCGCTGCTGGCCGCCCGAAAGGGAAGAAAACGGACGGTTTTTCAGGTTCAATAAATCAACAGTATCAAGTGCCGATTCGGCCGCTCTTATGTCTTTGCGGTCAAAAAAGCCGAATAAACCTGAGTTACCGAGACGCCCCATAAGAACTACATCCTTGACGGTTACAGGAAACTGCGGATCTAAATCTACTACCTGCGGCATGTAGCCGATTTGCGGTCGGGAAATTTCAGGTCTTTTGCCAAATATGGATATGTTGCCTTCGTCAGGTTTGAGAAGTCCCAAAATCAATTTGATCAGAGTCGTCTTACCGCCGCCGTTGGGACCGACAATCCAGATATATTCATTTCTAAATATGGTTGTATTTACATCGATGAGAACCGGGATTGCGCCGTACCCGAATGAGACCTTATTTAATTTAATGACGGAAGTATCATTCATTTCAGAGATAATCCCTCGGCCAGTTTTTCGGCCATATTTTTCATATTATCCGTATAGTCACGGGCCAATGGATCAAGGACAATTACCTCTCCCCCAATTGCATCCGCAATCGCCTTCGCAGCATCGGGAGAAAATTCTCGCTGAACATAGATGGCCTTAATATTTTCTTTTTGTGCCGTTTCTATGAGGTTTGTCAGGTGCCGGGCCGACGGCTCTTTACCCTCAATTTCTATGGCAATTTGCTCGAGGTTATATCGCTCGGCCAGATAGCCAAAAGCCGGATGAAACACATAAAATTTACGGCCGGCAAACGGTTTTAGAATTTCGGTTAATTCTTTATCGAGACTGTCAAGATCAGATTTTAATTCATCAAGATTACGGGAATAATAATCGGCATGATTGCTATCGAGCCGAATGAGCTCTTTTGTAATATTGTCGGCTATGATACCGGCATTGATCGGATTCAGCCAGACATGCGGATCGGCCTCTCCTGAAATATGAGTATGATTATGATTGCCGGCATGACTTTCCATCGGTCGCAAATCTATCCCCTGACGGGTGTCGATGATATTTAAATCTCTTATTGACCTTTTCAGCTTTTCAACCAGACGGTTTTCGAAGGGCACGCCAATCCTGAAAAAGGCATCGCTTTCGGATAATGTAGCCATCTGCCGGGGAGAAATCTCATAAGTTGCCGGCGATTGTCCCGGGCCAACCAGAATGGCAATATCGATAAACTCGCCGCCGACCCGCCCGGCAAGGTATGCCTGCGGAGGAATCGATACAAATATATCGGTTTTCTTTTCGCTTCCGATGGAAATGCTGTACAGCAAAACCGATATGAAACCTGTCAGCAGCAGTTGCTTGAAAATACTAACCTTACTCACTTTAATTACCCTGTACTTCATGCACACATTCCAAATAAAGCTCATGGCAATCGCGGCATTCCCTTAATTCATGGTCCCGGGCGAATTTATCCCAGTGCCGTTTCTGGTCGGAACTCATGATCCCGGTTCCCCGGCAGAGCGGGCAGGTTGAATCAAGAGCCTGCAGGACCGCATTTCGAATAAATTCGGAACGATTCGGGATGCCTTTCATAGCTTCCAAAAGAGCCGAATCGGCCTTAAAGGTTATAACTTCGCTTTTTTGTTTTTTCATGCTTAATCTCCAGGGCTAATTTTCCAGGTCATATTACAAAGTAATACGAAAGTACTTTTAATATTGTATAACCTGAAAGTATATGTCAACGAAAAAAATGGCATTTATTTGGAAAATCAAAGCTCTTGAAAAATTCGGATAATTTGCCTATTATGAATATGTTATGAAATTAAGCGGTCAGAAAATCTTCACAGCTTTTATAATTTTCGTATCTTTTTGTTTTATAATATCTTGCGGCGGCAGTGATACTCCCGAGGAAACACTTCAGAAGGCCCAAAAGGCATTTAGTTCTGGCAACTATCTAACGGCCGTAGAGCATTATCGCAAGCTGTATCAGCAAAGGCCCACCGACCCGGAAATTTTATATGAGCTCGGGATGAGCTACAAAAAGGCCAATATTATCGACTCGGCGCTGAGTTTTTTCCGTCGCGCCAATATTTTAAAACCGGGCAGTAGAGATATAAGCCAACAGCTATTAGAATTATGTCCGGAAGTAAAAAACTGGAGCTGCGCCATTGAGGCTATCAATACGCTTATTGCAACGGGTGACAACGAGATAATGTATCTGCCCAAACTGGCGGAATACAGTTACCGAGCCGGATATCTAAACCAGGCGGCTTTGTACCTTGAAAGACTCATGAAGCACGATCCGGAAATGCGTGAACCCTATTTGCAGCTATCGACGATATATTCACAGCAGGGACATTATGAAAAATCGGTAGAATTATTAGAGGAATATCTCGAGAAATTCGGACCTTCGGCTGAAATCTACGCCAACCTTGCTCTAAATTATATAAGTCTGGAGAATTATGAAAAGGCCGAAGAAGCGTTCCGTAACAGCCTGAAGGTCAATCCCGATAATGTCCCGATTTGGATCAATCTGGCGCATCTACTTTCTGACCTCGATAGCCGTGAAAAGAAAAAAGAAGCTTTGGAAATCTATAAGCGTTTCTATAAACAAACACCGCCGGTATTTAAGCTCGACTCAATTATCCCCGCGCTTGAAAAAGAGCTCTCTGCCGGTTAGAATTTAATTAAAATGTCAGATCCCGCCAATTTTGACAGGAAAATAATAATCACGGGCGGGGCCGGGTTTATCGGCTCCAATTTTCTCCTGTACATCGTGCCTCGATATTCCGATTACCTTTTCGTAAATGTAGACTGCCTTACATATGCCGGAAACCTATCTAATTTGAAAAGTATCGAAAAAAATCCAAACTACAGATTCGAAAAGGCAGATATAACCAATTACGAGGCTCTTAAGCGCATTTTCGATCAGTATGATATTAACGCCGTAATTCATCTTGCGGCCGAATCGCATGTCGACAGGTCGATTATAGGGCCGACACCATTTGTAAAAACAAATATTGAAGGGACCTTCAATCTTCTCGAACTGGCCGGAAAATCCGCGGCAAAGGGTAAGGCGTTTAGATTCCACCATGTATCATCCGATGAAGTCTTCGGTTCAGCCGATGAAAAAGAGTGTTTCACCGAATCATCCTGTTACCGTCCGAATTCTCCATATGCCGCCACCAAAGCCGGGAGCGACCATCTGGTAAGAGCTTATAACAAAACCTATGATCTCAATACAGTCATTTCCAACTGCTCCAATAATTACGGGCCTTATCAATTCCCCGAAAAATTAATCCCACTGGTTATTAATAATGCTGAAAAAGAAATTGATATCCCGGTCTACGGCGACGGTCTTCAGGTGCGAGACTGGCTGTATGTCAATGACCATTGCATAGCGCTGGAAAAAGTATTCCATGCAGGTGAACCGGGAAAGACCTATAACATCGGCGGCAACAGCGAGACAACCAACCTGGAACTGGTTAAAAAAATCTGCCGGATAATTGACAGTATCCTCGGAAGCGGACCGCGCGAAAAACTGATAAAGCACATAAGCGACCGCCCGGGCCATGACCGGCGCTACGCGATAGATACTTCTCTTGTTAAATCCAATCTGGGCTGGAAACCATCGGTAGGACTCGATGAAGGTCTCGAAAAGACAGTCCGGTGGTACCTCGATAATAAAGAATGGATGGATCGGTGTACCAGTGGGAAATACCGGGAATATTACGAAAAGATGTATCGGAATCGGAATTTGTGATGCAGAACAAATTGAGAAAAGGCATTATACTGGCGGGGGGCAACGGAACCCGGCTTCATCCCATGACACGCATCATATGCAAGCAGCTTCTGCCGGTCTACGACAAGCCTTTGATATATTATCCACTTTCGACATTGATGTTATTGGGTATTAGAGACATTTTGATCATATCCACGCCTGATGACACTCCGGTCTTTGAAAAGCTGTTTGGCAGCGGCTCACAATTGGGGCTTACTATATCTTATGCCGTTCAGGAACGTCCGGAAGGAATTGCCCAGGCTTTGATTATCGGCAAAGAATTTATCAATCAAAGTCCGGCGGCATTAATACTGGGTGATAATATTTTCTACGGCAATTATTCCATGATTCGAGACGCCCGTAATTTTGATACCGGCGCGACTATATTTACCTACAAAGTCAATAATCCGCAGCGATATGGTGTGGTCGAGTTCGATAATTCCGGAAAGCCGTCGACAATTGTCGAAAAACCTCAAAACCCGAAGTCCAATTATGTCGTAACAGGGCTGTATTTTTATGATGCAACCTGTATAGAAAGGGCGACACAACTAAAGCCCTCTGCGCGCGGCGAACTGGAAATCACCGACCTTAATCGGACTTATCTCAATGAAAATTCTTTGAATGTCATCAAACTGGGGCGGGGAATGGCCTGGCTCGATACCGGAACCCCGGAGGCGATGCTTGAGGCTGGAGATTTTATCGCGACTATCGAGAAAAGACAGGGGCAGAAAATTGCCTGTATTGAAGAAATCGCTTATCGTATGAATTATATAGATAGAGATCAAATGCAGCACCTGATTAACAGCATGGCCGATAACAGTTATCGCAAATATCTAAACGAGGTACTAAAAGAAACCGATGCAAAATAAGAAAAATATTCTGGTTATCGGACACACCGGCCGGCTGGGAATCGACCTCATGAAAAAGTTGTCCGAAAAATATGCCGTTCAAGGTGTCAATTCAACAAACATGAACCTGGCCCACAGGGAACAAATCGCCACCGGCATCGAAGCACTTCGCCCGGATATTGTCCTTCATACCGCGGCCGTGACCGATGTTGACCTGTGTGAAGAAAATCAGGAACTTGCCTACGCTATAAACGGCCAGGCAACTTCGTATATTGCGCAGGCGTGCCGACAGACCGGCTCAAAAATGATATACTATTCGACAGATTATGTCTTCGATGGCCGCAAGGGGTCGCCATATGTCGAAAGTGATGAGCCAAATCCTGAGACTGTCTACGGCAAGAGTAAATATGAAGGCGAGGAAGCTGTTCGTCAGTTTCTGGATGATTATATAATCATGAGAATAGCGCTGGTATACAGCTCCAATGGCGATGACTTTATCAGCAGTATCATTAAACAGGGTGCGGGGCAGCTCGAAGAACAAAAAAGTGATCATTCCATTCCATTAAAAGTTATCAGCGATCAAGTCGGCGACCCTACCTGGTCGCAGGAGATTTGTCGTCAAACGGAAGCTGTTCTGGAAAATATAAACGGCGAGACTATTCACGCCTCTTCACAGGGTGCCGTTTCGAGGTATGAACTGGCATTGGAAGTGTTCGACTACCTGGAGATGCCGGTCGAACTCAACCCGGTCCCGTCATCCGAATACCCCCGTCGTGCCCCCCGTCCGAAATACTCTTCTCTTGAAAATCACCGCCTTAAGGAAATGAATCAAAACCTGATGCGGGAATGGAAAACGGCACTGCATGAATTTTTGGCCCCGATGAAAGGCAAAAAAATCTCATGAATTCCGAAATCAAAGATGTCGTTATACGCGAGCTAAAGAAAAATGTCGACGACCGCGGATGGTTGAGTGAAATTTTCCGAAGTGATGAAATCGATAATAGCATTCATCCCGAAATGGCATATATCTCGATGACTCTGCCCGGCTATGTCCGCGGTCCCCATGAACACCGTGAACAAACCGACATGTTTTGCTTTTTTGGATCCAAATTTCGCCTCTACATATGGGATAATCGACCGAAATCGAAAACATATTTAAAACACGAGCAGTTTGAAATCGCGCATGACAGACTGCTGATGGTAGTCATCCCCCCCGGGGTGGTACATGCTTACAAAAATACAGGAACCGGCGACGGATTAATAATAAATTTACCGAATAAACTCTACGCAGGCGCCAATCGGGTCGGCCCGGTCGACGAAATCCGTCATGAAGATGACCCGGATTCGCCGTTTAAGATTAAAGATTAGTCGAGATCGATAAGTCCTGATAAGATCAGAGATAATTTCAGATTGAAAAAGCCGATTGTACGATCATCGTTTTCAGCGTGCATATAATTTTGCACATCGCTAAAGCCGCCTTCAATATCGAAAAATATCAGCTTCCGGCAGATTCCGGTTAATCGCAACGATGCCCCGTAGGATTTTTCCACAGTTCCGGTCGGGAACGGCTCTGAATAATCGCCTTCAACATCGAGCCAGGGTGTGGTCCATGGGTCATCATAGCGCCCTTCACCTTTACGCTCGTAAGTCAGATTTATTCCGGCGCGTAATGATGGTTTTACCCATTTCTCTAAGACCAAATCGATTTTCTCACCATCCGGTCCGAAGGGATGCCCGATAAGTTCGCCTCTATTGTCATATCGATTCCATGCTTTGTTCTGGTTATATGTCCGGTTGGTTATCCGGACATACTCCGCCCTAATATCGAGCCAGTTGAAAATATCAACTCCATAAAACCCCGCCAGAATACCGATTTCATCCGGTTCCTGGTCGCTCTGAACGGCGTCATCGACCTGGAAATCATCGACCATCAACTGGCCGTACAGTTTGTATCTGTTTTCGAGATACCATGTTATATCCAAGCCGAGAAAAGTATTGTCGTCGATATTTTCGTTTAACTGATAAGAATGAAAAAACAGCAGCGGATTCAAATACGCCAGTTTGAGGCTCCTCCCCGGCCCGCCGTAAATAACTGTCTCAAAAAGCGCGATATTTAAATTATCGAACAATCGAAAATCTATACGATGACCGGAAAAATACCGGTTATAGAATATTCTCGATGTGTCGGCTGGATTTATGTACCGCGACAGTCCCGCTATTTGAAAAGAGTAGTGCAGTCTTCCCCAGTGCAAACGGAACTGGGCCCCATCCATCGGCCGCGCCGAAGGTGACAAAATCAAGGATTCTCTCCCCGGTCCCCAAAAAGAACCAAACCGCCCCATGACTATTTCAAAATCTGAATTGTGAAATGAAATGGTAGCGTTTTCTACTTCCCCGGCCAGACCTCTCCATACCTTGCCGCCGTAAGCGGGGTCTTCGGCCAGTTCTTCATCCAGAAGCATATTGACATAAAATGTTATATTTTTAATCGGCTGACCGGCCGCTCCGACACGGATAAGCTCATATCCCCGCCCCGAGATATCATCGGCGGTACGGTAATCCTCGGATAAAAACCCAAAAGCCCGTATATGATTATCAGGTATATCCTCACCTGCTGATAGAATTTGGGGATATTCATAGACTTCGGCGAAATCGTACGGCCCGGTATTATAATTATAATGATAGAACCCGCCCTTGACTTCATCGCGCTTGGCGGCATCGTACAGAAATTCATATTCAGGTTGATTCACCGGCAGAAACAGCCCGGCGACAACATTTGAAGAAAATAAAATTATTGATATAAAAATTAAAGTTGATTTTAAATGGGGCATGGCTTTCCTATTGCCTTAAAGTTATCTATTCGACGCTTCCAATGCCTCGAAATAAACCTCCTCGGTTTTTCTTACTATACTATTCCAACCATATGTATCATTAACATATTGATAGCCATTTTCAACATTTTTTTTCAATCGCTGCGGATTATTTAGTGCCAGACGAATATTCTTCTCGAGCAAGTTGATATCTCCGTTTTTAAATGTCAAGCCGATTTCCTTGTTTTCCGGATGCCCGTTTAAGACTTCCAAATTTTCCGGTATATCCGAAGCCAGAACCGGCGCATTGTGCTTTAGGGCCTCGATCAGAACAATGGGAAGACCTTCGACCGACGAAGGCAATACAAACAGTTTGCAATTGGCGTAAAGTGCCGATAGTTGTTCATTATATACCGATCCGAGAAATATGGTTTCGGAACCGGCATCGCCTTTGAGTCTGGTTACATAATCATCGGTAAACGAAGAATCTCCGGCAACCGCGAGTTTTACTCCGCCGATTCGGTGGACCGCTTCGGAAAGCAGGTGACATTTTTTATCTTCTATCAACCGTCCGACAAATAGGATATACTCGCCCGGAATAAGGCCTCTGGATTTTATCCATTCGATTTCATTATTGCCCCAGGGCAGCGGCTCTTTAACCCCATTGGGGATAAATACGGCGCTTTTGGGATTTCCCAAATATTTCTGAATAGTCCTGGAGACGCAGATTGTTTTCTGCGGAAATTTCACGGCACAATTCATACCGGCTTTCAGGGCCAGTTTGGCAAATGTCCCCCATTTTTTCTGGCGAAAATCGAGGGCATGAACGGTAGAAACAACCCTTTTGCCGAATATCCCCGGGATAAAGCTCACCAGTGACGGCCCAATCCCGTGATAATGAACGATATCGAATCCATTGCGTGCGGCGACCAATGTGGAAAGCGCCGAATGTGAGATAGCGTCAAAATGCTTCGTTTGTATGGAATTGGTCAGGGATAAATTTATCCCGCGATATTTATACTGCCCGGAAGATGATTTTTTTATTTTCGGATTACTTTCGAGATCACCGCTGTAGTACGGACGGCAGAAGACCTCGACATGATGTCCCTGTTCGGCCAGCCCGGCCGAGAGATTTTCGACATGATGCTCAACGCCGCCGTACGATGCCGGAAGTCCTTTCTGACCGATAAAGGCAATTTTTAACCGTCGTTTCTCTCTGCCAACGGATGAATCTTTACTCAGGTCGGAACCTTTTTGGGTTGCTTTTGGTATCTCCGCCTGATTCATGCCCCACTCCCGTAGATAATATCTACTTTATTACCAGTTTTTTCTGCTCGCGCTTTTTGACAACCGGGAGATTTTCAACATCGGTGTAATCCGGCCCAAAATCGGGGTGTTCTATGCATAGCGGTTTTCCGCGCATCAGCCTGAGTTTATTTTTTGCGATCCACTTTATTGTCCGTCCCGGATTGCGAAGCATATCGAATCGGGCGGTTCCGATAAAGGCACAGTCTTTAGAGCAGTTTCGAACCTGCTGACGTATCTTTTGAGCCTGCTCGCCGTTCCATATCTCTTCGAAAGTGCTGTCTTTCAGATTGCCCATAATCCATTCGTCATCAGATCCGTTACAGGGCGAGATATTTCCCTGGGGATCGAGGAAAAAGAGATCGCTTCCGGCGGTACAGCTGGCCTGGCTGGATCGTCCGGATTGTGCATGATTATAGATTCGATAGTTAAAGAATGCCCGAAGCCAGTCTTTGACACGCATTTTCAGTGAACTTCGTTTCGAGGTTAGAAGCGATGCAATAAACCGCTCCATTTCGCGGGCGACTATCTGACGGTCCTCGATTTCATTGTCGTACTTATGAAAGTACCATGAATTATGCATGGTCGACTGTGCGAACTCAACATCAAGCCCGACAGCAAGATCATAAAGCGACACCAGATCTTTAATATTTTTATCGCAAATTACCACTGAAAAGCCGATGTCTTTAATCTTCGTTTTCTTTAGCTCCAGCATGGTTCGCAGGGCATGGTCGAAACCGTCCCTGGTTCCACGAAGATGATCATTTAAAGCCGGAAGACCCTCGAGACTTACCCGGATCATGACATTCGGATATTTCTCGGCGATCCTCACCAGCTTATCGGTAAAATATCCATTGGTGGAAATTTCGACTTTGCGGCATTTATTGTAAAGAATCCCGACCAGTTCCTCGGCGTCGTCGCGGAGCATCGGCTCTCCGCCGGTCAGGTTGATTCGTCCTAATCCCTCCGGAAGTTTTGCGACAATATCGGCTGTTATCTCGTCTTTGGTTTTGGTCGGATATTTCCAGATATTGCACATATGACATCGTGCGTTGCATCGGTATGTTGTAATGACACTGGCATTCATTATATAATTACCCCAATTTTCTCAATTTGGATTTATCGAGTTTCTTCGACAGAGACCAATCTGTTTTTCATCCCCCTGTTACGATTCTTATCGGACAGACTTTCATAAACTTTCATTAGTTTATTGTAATGAATCTCTGCAGTATATTCAGTTGTCACTTTATCCCGTCCGGCTTTACCCATATTGGACGCTAATCCCTTGTTATTTAATAACTTTGACATATAGCCCGCCAGTTGGAAGGCATTTCCGGTTTCAAAAAGATAGCCTGTCTTTTCATGGTCGATAATTTCGGGGATCCCGCCGGTTGATGATCCGATTACCGGTTTGGATGCCATCATTGCCTCCAGGGCGCTATTGGGGAAATTCTCCCAGCACGTGGACGGGACTATAACCGCGAGGGCGCCACCCATTAATTTATCCACTTCTCTGCGGCTTTTATAACCGGCAAAATCAATATTATCAATTCCCCGGTTCTTTACTTTGGTTTTTAAATCATCTTTTTGGGGGCCATCGCCAACAATAATAAGCCGGCCGCCCTTTAATTGAGCAAAGGCATCAATTAAAACATCAACCCCTTTTTCATGAGATAATCTTCCCACATACAGAAAATATTCATCTCCATAGGATTTACAATCCGCCGAGTTGAAAAAAGTAGCTATATGTTCTATTCTTTCTTCCGGAATACCATATTGACTCAAAACATTTGCCATGAACATACTGGGACAAATAAATTTATCCACCATCTTTGCCAGTTTTCTCGGAGGGTACAAAGAACATTCAAGAGCTGCTATTAAACTTGCCCCAAAAGAATTTTTCTTGCATTTGTATTTTATTGCGTTATAAAATGCCCCATCCGCGCATTTGTTGCAGACCTTTCCGTTTCGAAGAAATAGATGATCCGGACAAAAAAGTGTGTAATCGCACATACGCCAAACAACCGGAATATTAAATGAATTAGGCACTCTTATAATTGCGGGTGTTAATTGATGGTGGATGTTTACCAGATGTACTACATCTGGTTTAGTATCTTCAATTAATTTTTCCATCAGCTTGACTGCCGTCGAATTGATAATCGCCCGCGAAGCTACTTTAACCGCGCTATTAACACTGAATCTTTTTAATTGCTCGCGAAAGTCTATATATGGTACGAAATAATCATCGTAATCGGTCTTCATATTTTCCGGATGTTTCATAGAAAACGGAATGACAGTGTGCCCTTTTTCCTTTAGTAGCTCCATCAGTCGCATAGTATAAATACAATCACCGCCGCGCGGGTACAGGTATTTATTCGCTATGAGTATTTTCATTACATGCCCCTATATTTTTCTAATTAGAACCTAACTTAATATTGGCTCATATTGCCTTAACCATAGTTCAAGATATAGCAGTGTATATAAAGACTGGCTAAGATCTTTTCTCCCAATAAGGTGTTCGGCAAATAATTGGCTGATTTTATCCTTTCTAAGAAATTCTCCTGTTTTGGAATCATCGCTCAAAAGATACTCGCGAGTCATATCTTTTAAAGGCCCCCGAAACCACTGATCGACGGGTATCGCAAAACCCATTTTCTTGCGATATAAAACTTCAGATGGTACATATTTTTCAGCAATTTTTTTGAGCAGGTATTTTGCCTCACCATTTTTTATCCGCAATTTTTCGGGTACTCGAGCCATAAATTCGATAACATTATGATCAAGAAGCGGGGCTCGAGTTTCAAGCGAAGCTAACATACTTGTTCTATCTACCTTAACCAGAATATCATCAGGTAAATAGGCATGGATATCGCTATATTGCCATCTATTCAAGCAATCCGGCATATCACGATACAATATCTCGGGCCCACTGGGCTGCAATTTCCTTAGATAATCGTTGAGCTCATTTTTATATAATCTACTTCTGATATTTTCTTCAATAAGAGACGATATAATTAATTGTCGCTTTTCGCCGGACGAAGCCAAAATTTTTAGCTTCCGCTTCAAGGGATCAGAAAAACCGGGCATTAATCCTAATAGATTCGCAGTCAGGCGTACACCTGGTATGCCGCCAAGTTTAGATGCTCGAAGAAGGTTCAGATAGCGACTGTAACCCGCAAAGATTTCATCGCCACCATCACCGGATAAGGCTACTGTAACATGTTCACGAGATACCTTTGACACCAGATAGGTTGGTATCATTGAAGAATCTGCAAAAGGCTCGTCAAATTGATTCAATAATTGCTTCAATATATCAAAAAAATCAGGCCTTAATATTTCTTCATAATGATCTGTACCCAGATGTTTCGCCACTATACGAGCATATTCCAGTTCAGAATAATTGTCTTCTTCAAAGCCTATGGAAAAAGTTTTAACGGGTCGATCTGAAAGACGAGACATTAGAGCGACAACCAAAGAAGAGTCCACACCGCCACTCAAAAACGCACCCAGCGGTACATCTGCTATCATTCGTAACTTAGTAGATTCAAGAAGAATATATTCAATTTCATTTAATATTTCTTCTTCCGTTAAAGTATGGTCCTCATTAAATTCAAATTTCCAATATGGCTTAGTTTTTATTCTATCATTCTCATAAATTAACAGATGACCCGGTTTTAATTTTTTTATTTCGGTATAGATACTTTGAGGGGCGGCGATATATCCAAATTTAAGATACTGATCAATAGAGGATAAAGAAATTTTTCGATCTATGCTTGGATCACATAATATCGATTTAATTTCAGACCCAAAAACGAAATAACCGGGACGATGATAATAAGATAAAGGCTTTTTACCCACTCGATCCCGGGCCAGCAAAAGCCGTTTTTTTCGACTATCCCAAATAGCCAGAGAAAACATGCCACGTAATTTTTTCAGACAATCATCACCGTAATCTTCATAAAGATGTACTATCGTTTCTGTATCCGAGTTAGTATAGAATTTATGACCTCGTTCTATCAGATCCTTTCTCAGTTGCTGATAATTATAGATCTCCCCATTGAATATGACCCAAATAGATTTATCTTCATTATGCACGGGTTGGCCGCCACTATCGAGATCAATAATGCACAAACGGCGGTGACCCAGACCAACTCCATCCTTTATATAAAATCCCTCAGCGTCGGGACCACGATGGATCATCACATCAGTCATTTGTTTTAATCTATATTGATCTATATTGTTTTTCTGATCTAAAATCCCGGCAATTCCGCACATATCACGCCTCCTTGCCTACTGAAAGTGAAGAGCATCGATAATACAATAAAATAAGTCCTAATACCGCCCATATTAGTAATGATTGATTTCGATATAATAGATTGAAAGATGCCAGATTCTGGATTGCGACGGCGATTATAAAGCCCATTCCTCCCAGATATAATGCCCGGATTAATCGGTCAGGCTCTCTTTTAAAAGCCTGGGATGCCTTCCGAAATATCCTGACAAATATAAAAGCCAGTGCCAGAAGTCCGACCAGACCGGTCTGCACGAAAATTGCCGTGTAGCCGACATCATGGACATACCGGAGAGCCCCGGTCTCAAGACCCATCGCTTCACCTTTGCCGTAGACCTGATCGGCAGTCATCTGTTTGGAAATTTTCATAAAACTGCCCGGCCCGAGACCAAGGACAGGATTGGCAAGAAAAACTGCAGGGGCCACAACCAGAACCGCATAGAGCCGTCCGCCGCTGGCCATTATATCAATATAATCGGGAGTGAACATAAACAGGAATCGATTGAGGACATTAAAATGCCCGTGTGTGGCATCGATTCCGGCCAGAGTCGTCCCGGTAAGGACTATGGCGAGAAGTACTATCGGAACGATAAAATAGGCGAACCTGAGTTTATGACGAATTTTAAAGAGCATGAAACCGACCGCGACAAAGATCGAAATCCATGAGATTCTCGAGGATGTCAAAATTAATGCGGCAATCATTGGAAGCGCCGCTAATAAATAAATCTTCCTTTTTTCAAAGACAAACCATACCGCCGCCAGAAAACAGAGCGACAATGCCAGATAATTACCGAGATCGTTGGCCCGTGCAAAAGTGCCGGAAAAGATGGTATGATAGCTTCCGGTCTGCATATCTTCACCGCGAATAACCTCTCCCCCGACGACCACTTCCCTCGGCTCGAAGGCCTTTACAAGAATATCTCCCTCGACTGCCTGACCCAGGCACAGGACACCCTCAAAAACACCGATGGCGATTATGATATGAATCGTTTTTCTTAAAAACTCTTTATCAGGTTTGAGATTATAGACTATATAAAAAACCGATATATACCTTATCAGATTTTTAATATGCAGTGCCGAAAATGTCGGCGAAATGTTGTTTAAAACGGTGGATGCACCCCAGGCGGCCAGAAAGACAAGTATCAGCTTATCGACAATGCTTTTTTTCCATGTTTTGGAGAGAAATAGCCGTTCAAATAGAATCAAGGCTATCATGGCGAACAGAAGACCTTCCCACATAAAGCGGACCGGAGCATAAAGCGAGTCCGGCATCATCTTAAGGATAAACTCCTCAAACGGAGTATAAACCAGAAGAAACAGTACCAGTTGAGCCTGGTGTTTCCAGAAATAGTAAAAGAGTACCGGCCCCAGAAGCAGGGCAAATACCCACGGGGCATAGACCGCCGAAGCCGCGATTGCCGCCGCCAGCGGAAATAAAATCACCCAGCCGGATAACTCCGGCCTTTTAAGACCGAGTGCCTGCATATTCTGTAGCGTACTCATTTTTGTAAATCGATTTTCCGGTCAACTGCTCGAATATTTCGATATATTCTTCGAGTACTCTCTCATACGCCATTTTTTCACATGCAAAATTTCCCACATTCAAAGAGAGTTTTTTGCGGAAATCGATATTGTTTTTCAGAAACTCTATTCGATCTGCAATCTGATTTGGATTACGAGGTTCAATGATAAGTCCATTCTCGTTATCGTTAATCGGAACGGCATCTTCCCACCCCTTGATACCGATAATAATCGGTAGCCCCGAGGCCATACTTTCGGCCAGGACGGTAGAGAATCCGGGAAGATTCGTTACATCGGGAAAGACCGCCAGATCAACCCCGGCATATGCCTGCGGCATATCCTTGTTCAGTATATGACCGGTCATCCGGATATTGGACAGACTCAATTCACTTAGATGATCGGTAAAATCTTTCTGCTGGTCCGGGTCTATATTCCCGCCGACAAACAGGAAAACGATATCTCTGTCGATACCCCGCTTCCTTAAAATATCCGCGGCATCCAGAAGATAACGAGCACCTTTGTTGGTGCAGATTCTTCCGAAATAAGCCACGACAAATTTATCTTCCAAATTGTACTTTTTCCGAAATTCGTTTCCATCAATATCAGGATTGTACCGTCCGATATCGACCGGTTTGGGAATTACATGGATTCTATCCGGGTCACAGCCGTATTTCCAAATAAACCGCTTTTTGCCCGCTTCATTATAGGTAATAATCGCTTCCACCCGGTTGACAACCTGGCGCTCGACCGGAAGAACCACTTTGTGTTTTAAGGTCAGTCCGGGTAAAATATCTCCGGCATCGATATAAACCATCGGGATTTTGAGCATCCTGGAAGCGGTAAATGTCATATATGATCGGGGAGTGAGAGTCAAATACGGGCTTTCGAATATCAGGTCCGGATTCCAGCGCCTAATCTGACGGACTATACCCGGGGTGTACCTGAAAAACCCGCCCAGTGATATATTGCCCTTGCGGTGATATACAAGCTTGGTTCGCATCAACAACAGATGATAATTTTCGGGCAACTCGCAAAGCTGGTCAATTGGAAATTTGATAGTCTTAAAGATACGTGAATCGGCCGGACTGGCGATATTGGTACCGAGGTGCACTGTATCACATTTATAATCATTGCATAACATCTTGCCAATCCTGAAATCTTTATCTCCGCGGTACAATTCGGGAACTTCATGTGACAAGGCGACACGAAAGATATCCGGCTCTTTTGGAGGGGGAACAAATGTCTTTAGTTTTTCGGCGGTAATTACTGGCAAAATATACCTCCAGTTTATTTCTCAACTGTCATTAACTGTTCTTTTTCGGTTTCAATATTCTCTGCTTCATATTCGATGCCCCGCCTTAAAACAAGTCTCTGCATGACCGCTTTTCGTTCGCTTTCATCAAAAAATCCCAGAATTAAAAGAAACATCGGGAACGAAATCAAAAGCACTCCCCGGTAAATTAGATTACTCGATGAAAGACTATCCGGAAGATAGACAGCGGCAATTGTTGTAAAGATCGTAATCAGGGCAAGCTTAACCAGCCGCGGCCATTCCAGTGGAAGATAGAAATGGCGCTGAGCGATGACGAACATAACCGAGGTCATGGAAAAATATGTCGCGGTCGTAACCCAGGCCGCACCTTCGGCCCCGTACTGCGATGTTACCATAAAATGACCGAAGATGTTAACGAATAAACCAATTCCGAGCGGCCAGAGGACACGGGTTGTTTTTTTTGAGATCGAGACTCCGGTGGAAAATATATAGAAACATCCATAGAGCATGGTCCCCAGTGCCAGCGGAAACATGAATTCGGAGGCGTGGAAATAAATTTCGGTCGATTGTATTGCAAGAAGAATTCGCCCGAACAGAGCGATAAAGAGAACCATCCATGTAGCCAGCCCGGCATAATATGTAAATATCCGCGAGAAGGTTTTCCCTGCTTCACGGTTTTCCATCCGCGCGAAAGCGAATTGCGGCCAGGCCAGTTGAAAGGCCATCACCGAGAGGGTTACCAGTATGGTAAATTTCATGGCCATCGAAAACAGGCCGATTTGCTCCAGATTTGTAAATTTTAACAAAAAGTATCTGTTTAGGGCATTTATTCCCCATAGAGCCGATCCGGCCGGTATAAGCGGGGCTGAAAATTTCGTTAATTTTTTAAGCAGTTCGAAATCGATTTTGAAACCGAGGAAATCCCTCTGCGCCCAAAGGCAGTATAATAATGTCGGTATCATGGCACCGACTTTGGCTAACAGGACGCCCTGGACACCCATTTTTTTCATCGCCACAAAATAAATAATTCCCCCGATCGAGAGGGCTATCTGCACAAGTGAGATGGCAGTGTAATTGAACGGTTTATCCTGAAGCCGGAACAAATTGAGAGGAAAGGTGAAAATGCTGTTAAAGAACAAAAATAAGGCTGCCAGGATAAACAGGTTGGCAAAGCCGGGACTGCCGAACAGAAGGCTGCTTATTTCGGATGCGAAGATAACTGTTGCTCCGGCAACAATGAGCGCTATTGATGATAGATAAATAGTTACCGTTGAAACCAGCCTTTTACGGTAATAGAATGTTTTGTCATCGAAATAAAATCTGAAAGCGGCATTATGGAGTTCGAAAACTACCAGGATGCTTGAAAGGGCAATCGCTACCATGACGACATCGAGCGTTCCAAATTCTGCCGGAACCAGATATCTTGAGTAAAGCGGAAGAAGCAAAAACTCGCTAAACGACCGAAAAGACCCGACCAGGCCGTAGACGATCGTCGATTTAAAGAAATTTTTTATGCTGTCAAACATGCTCGACCAATTCATCCTTCCGGGTTCGGCGGATCAGTTTCAATGTTCTCGTCCGCCGCATGAATTCTTCGTACTCCTTCTTGCCCCTGTAAAGTTGATCGATAATTATTATCCCGAAAGCGGCCATAAGACCCGCCATAAAGCCGAACATGGTCATCTTTGATCGGGAAGGTTCGCTTTTTAATGTCGGCGGCTTGGCGTAATCGAGCACCTGTACCACCGGTGTTTCTTTCTTGGCCTGTATCGAGGCCAGCTCATGTTCGCTGACCAGGGTCATATAGATTTTATTTTTCATCTCGACTTCGCGAATCAGCCTTTCATGAAGCATCAAAAGCTCCGGATCGGTCGTCCGATAATAATCGAGATTCTGTTCTCGGAATGATTTCAGGCTGTCTTCGGCTTTGGCCAGCTCGGCCGAGGCTTCAACCAGCCGTTTTTCGATAAATTCCTTGTTTTGTCCTGCCCCGGTTTGGCGTTGATTTTTGTTGTAGTCATCAAGTGATGAAATAAATGCATTGGCAATCTGTGCCGAAAGCTCCGGGCTTTCGGTGGTAACTGTAACCGAAACGATACCGGTCTTTTTGTCATAATTGACCGATGTAAGTGATTTCAGTTTCTCAAAAGCGGCATCACGATTTTTCATATCGAAATAGGCATATAAATCACCGCCAAAATTTTCGCCCTCTTTAAGACAGGCGTATTCATGCTTCAATACTTTATCTGTGATCTGGCGGCTCATTAATATTGAGGGATACAACGCCGAGGGCGAATTATCGCCAATACCCAGTCCCATCATATCCAGTCCCGGAATATTGCCGGCCAGCGAAAGCAGGCTTCCGCCTCCAGAATCTCTGCCACCGGGGAGAATTGTTCCCTTGGCGGAATATTTATTGGGAATGGTTAAAGAAAAGCCGGCCGTTAACACAGCGCATATAAAGCCGAATACGGCGATAAATTTCCATCGTTTTAAGGCGATCTTGATTGCCTTCTCGATGGTTAAGGTATTTCTGTTAGTTGTCATTTTCTATCCCTGAATTTGACTCCTATTTAGAATTGGATGGGGCGATAAGTCTGGATATTTATCGATCCGAAAATGTGATTGCCCCAATTCTCCTTTAATTACGCGTAAATATTCTTCCGGCAGACCGATAAGCAATTGATGTGCCGCGATCGGCCAAATAATCGCCCCGGCTTAATGCCTTTCTGGTAACGCCTTAAGAATTATGTTCGGAAAATGGCGGGATGAATTGAATATTTTTGGATAATTATTTCCCAGGCTGCAGAAAAAAATTTCCTGATAGTATTTCCCCCATATTTTTAAAATTAGTCCCGCAAGAGCTTTTTATTATTTATTCAAAACACTTTAGATATGGCATAATCTATTTACCAACATGCACTTACCGAATCTATGCCGTATTGGTGCGGCACAATCTTCCAAAAAAAATTTGTCGCATGCACGGAACTTGCTAAAATTAAGAAGAAAATAGACGATAATTCTAAATTCGACAGGGAATTGTCGGAGAAAAATTGGGATAAAAAACCTTCAGGGGCAATTAACAAAGAGATAAAAATATGAAAACTCTGGTTCTTACCGGTAGTATCAGATCCCAGCAAAAGCGGTTGGAACGCTTGTACAGAATTGCCGAGGATGTCGATACAATTCCGGAATACACCTCGCATGTCGGCGAACTCCTCAAAAATGACGACCGTATCTGCAACAGCGATATCCTGACCGGCACGGTCATGATGGCTATGAATAATATGGGAGCCGATGTAGAGTTCATGTCGCTGACCAGTCTCTTTCCCAAAAGAGAAAATGGGGCGCTTATAACCGATGGTAATATAATTGACAATGAACTGGCCCTAACCGACACATTGACCATTAATCGGGATAGACTGACCGAATTCATGGACAGTATCAATGCGGCCGATGGTGTCGTTCTGGTTACGCCGGTTTATTTCGGAGACAGGTCATCGGTGGCCAACAAACTTCTTCAGATAAGCGGTATTCATGACCTTTTAAGAGGCAAAGTTTTTGGTGCCTGTGCAGTCGGAGCCAAACGTAACGGCGGTCAGGAAACAACAGTCATCTACTGCCTCATGGAGGCGCTTTCTCAGAATGCCATCGCTGTCGGCAACGGCCCGCCAACATCCCAATACGGTGGTACTGCCGTAGGTGGACATCGTGGTACTGTCAATAAGGATCTCTGGGGACTTGAAACAACATACGGTACCGGGGTCCGGGTATCTCATGTCTCCAACATAATGACTCAGATAAAACCGAAATTGATGCATCGTCCGGTTAGAATTCTGGTATTGGTCACGATGGATGACAGTCAGGGGATTCTGCAGGATTTTCTTAAAAGCTATCTTAGCCGCGCTGAAGCGTTTTTACATAATATTGAATTCAAGATTCATAATGTTCTCGAAAGAACTATTTACCGCTGTCTCGGATGCGACAGCTGTCCTGCCGAAGGGAGACATCCCAAGGGAGAAATCCCTACCCCCGAAAATCACGGCAAATGTGTCATAAATAATGATCAGGATGCTCTCGAGGAAATTCATAATGAATTTCTCGAAGCCGATGCCGTAATCCTCGCCGGCCTTAATGTGAAGAGACATCACCATCTGATATATCGCTACCAGGCAATGATGGAGCGCACTCGATGTATCCGGCGCAATAATTTCGAATTGACCGATAAAATGATGACTGCCCTGACGCTCAACCAGGTTGGAGCCCGGGTTAATTCTCTTCATTCCATAAAGATGGTTACTTCCTACATCCGTCATAATTCCATCCTTGGCAAACCGATCGAGGTTTTTATGCATGATGACAAAGTCATAGATGACGGTATGGACGACTTACTCTCTTTCGCCCGAACCGCCGAAGCGGTTACGCGCGGCAAGCAGATGGTTGAGCCGATGGAGGTCGAATATACTACCGCCGGTATCGGAGGATATTAGCAGAAAATATTAAAAAATATTTATTTTCAACAAACGCAAGGAGTAAACAAAATGGCCGACGCAAAGGACATCCTCGATTATATCAAAAATGAATTGCTCGAGGACGAGAGTTTTGAAATCGACGAAGACTCTTCTCTGTTTCAGGACAGAATTCTCGATTCCCTGAATCTATTATCTCTGATTTCCTTTTTGGAAGACAAGTACAGTATCAAAGTTGAAACTTCCGAAGTCAATATCGATAACCTTGACTCGGTGACAAAAATTACCGCCTTTCTGCAGACAAAAACAGAGGGACAGTGCGTCTGATGAAACTCACTCGAAGCATGCGGGTAGTCCTCTGGTCTACCTTCTGGCTTTTGTTTATTGTCGTTGGCGCCGAATTAATTGTCGCCGAAGGACTCCTGTGGCGAAATTACACCTGGGAACCATACATCCTGACTATGGAGCTGGATGACTGGACCCATAACGCGTTCGTCATAAAAGATTTGTTGAAAGATAAAGATACAGCCTATCATCACGTCATCTTTCTTGGAGGGTCGGCTGGTAGAGAAGCGGTTTTCGATGATTTGACAATGAGCAAAAAGATAAGCCAATCGGTCGGCAAGAAAATCAAATTTACCAGTATCTGTTCATCCAATCAGACTTTCGCCGACGAGGCAAAAATTATCGAAGCTCTAAAACCACTCGATGCTACATTTGTTATTCCGGTCGAGTCGCTTCGCTTTTCGCGCGGGGCCCGCGATCAACTGGTGATCTATCATGATCACGGTTTCCATCATCCCAAGTATTATTATATGACAGCCGACTCCCGGATCAATGATATACTTCAGGACGCAGGGATCGAAATCGGCCTTTTGCACCGGTCGCGTCTTTTGAGAACAACACAGGTACTAGGAAGATATATTCACAGGCGTCTCGAACGTGTTGCCCGTGGAGAAAATTTAGCTATCCATTTTACGCGGCATCGGTACATAGGTGACCCTCCGCCGGATAAAAAGTATTGTCTCGAAATTGAAGAAAGAATAAATGCTTCAGCGAAAGAATATTATGAAAATTTCGAACTGAATTTCGAACTATTAAGTACCGCAATCGATCTTGCAAGAGGAAACGGAAACGAGGTTGTCCTTTTGGACTTCCCTACCAATCCCGACTTTCACTATCATCTGACAGAAATCGAGCCGCATTATGACTCTGTCTTGAATGTATTGCTTGAAGAAAAAAATATAAGGTATATCGATTCCCGTCCGCTGGCCGAATGGCAATTCGAGGATTATCGAGATTTTCGCCATATGCGTGATTCGGGAAGGGAAAAATTTGAGGGCATTCTTTTGACCATGCTGACTGACTTTGTCGATGACATAAAAACCAACAAGGAAATGGCCAGAAAATGATTTTTTTTGATCCATATTATCTTCTCGGGCTGATCGCCGGAGCTTTGATTTTCTGGACTTTAATCCCTGAACAGTTCAGGACATATTTTATAATCGCGGCCAGTTTTATAGGTCTGGCATTCATTCAGATCAAATTTACGATTCTTCTAATGATCCTGATTGTCATGGTTTATCTTCTGGCATTGATTATCAAAAGACAGCAGAAAGGGAAAATTCGCTTTCTGGTCGGCGGGATTCTTGGCCTGGCTCTGGTACTGCTGATAGGCAAATACGCCGGCAATCTGCTGACTTTGATATTTTCCGAAGAAACATCCTTTGCACAAAAATATCTGGTGCCGCTTGGAATATCATATTTGTGTTTCAAGCTTATTGCATTTTTAATCGACGTCTATAGGGGCAAAATCACCGATCCCGGGCTGGACCAACTGATGGCTTTTATCCTGTTCGTGCCGACTTTCCCGGCCGGACCGATCGAACGGTACCAGAATTTTGCACAGAAAAGAATAAATACTTTCGATCAGGATTTCTTCTCTGAAGGCTTGCGCCGGATGGCTATCGGCTATTTTAAAAAAGTAGTTATCGTTAATTTCATTTTAAATGAAACGCTGATAAAGAGGGGTTATCCGATGGTACTCCTCGAAACCGGTTTTGATGATGTTGCCGGATACAAAATCATATTGATTCTAATTGGATCGCTTATCTACGCCTATATTGATCTCTCCGCCTATGCCGATATCGCTATTGGATTTGGTCATTTGTATGGTTACAAAGTTATCGAGAACATGCGCTATCCAATTTTCCAGAAAAATATCAGCGATTTCTGGAGCCGGTGGCATATTTCGCTGTCATCGTGGTGCCGCGATAATGTCTATTTCCCGGTTCTTGGCAAAACCCGAAACCTGCATCTCGGCCTCTACGCCAGTTTTGCCGTGATGGGGCTCTGGCACAATATCAGTCTTAACTGGCTTTTGTGGGGGATGTGGCACGCGACCGGTATAATCATTTTCAACCGATGGAATCGGTTTAAAGTCAAAAATAAAAAATTGCGCGGTCTTCTGCCGTCGAAACTATCTTATGGCCTCGGCATGACCGCGACCGCACTTTTTGCCGCTTTTGGTTATGCATTTATCATAACCGATAGATCGCATGGCTTTATCGGATCGGCCGTACAGGCATTTAAACTACTTATGGCAACGATCATATGAGGTTATCATGAAATCGAAAATCAAAGATTGTCTGACCGGACTATTCTGGGCTCTCCTGGTTTTAACAACATTTATATTTCACTACGCGATTTGCAATAACATCCCGGAATTCCGGTATGTTGGCTTTTAGATTAATGTGAATTCACGAGGTTCAATTATGAATAAAGATTTTACCACTCGGCTTCCCTTTGAAATGTTTCTTCAATGCGCCGAAAGATATCCCGAAAATCCGGCCCTAATCGCCCGAAGCGAAGAACTCACATATCGTGATTTATTGAATAGCGTGAAATATCGGGCGCAGTATTTTAAGGAAAAAGGTGTCAAGCAGGGAAGCAAAACCGCTATTTATACTGATAATGAACTGGAGTTAACAGTCAGCATGTATGCTATCTGGGCCCTGGGAGCGGTTTTTATGCCGATGCATATATCCCAGACCAGAGATAAGCTGGAACTTATTGAGAATATTGTCACCCCGGATATTGGATTCAATACCGAGGATTACAAATCCGATATCAAACGCAGCTTCCCCATGGAACTTTTGGAAAATTCCGATTGCGCAGCAGATAAATTTGAACCGTGCAAACCGGATGATACTGCCATCATTATGTTTACATCGGGGACATCGGGTGTCCCCAAAGCGGTCCCCATGACCGCTAAGGCAATCGGTCATAACGCCTGGGAAACATCATCAGCTTTAAAATTAACCGAAAAGGACCGTATCCTGATAAACACTCCGCCCTATTACACGAGTACCATAATTCATAATCTGACTTTGCAGTGCCGGGGCGGTGCGGTAGTTGTCGACCGGGGATTTTTCTTCGGTGATGCACTCCTTAAAACAATCGAGAAAAACCACTGCACCGGTTTTGGCGGCGTTCCGGTGCATTTCTCAAGACTTGCCGGTTCACTTGATAGAGGCAAAAAACCGGAAACTCTTCGCTTTCTAATGAACAGCGGTGAACATCTGCCGACTCCCGTTCTCAAAGAAATCCGCAAGGCATTGCCTGAAGTGGAATTCTACTGCGTCTATGGTCTAACTGAAGTTGCGGGGCGCCTGTGTATTCTCGATCCCGAAACGACTGACTCCAAATCGGGATCGGTCGGCAAGCCTCTTCCGGGAATGAAGATTTCAATCCGCGATGAAAACGGCAATATTGTCAATATGGGCGAGGTTGGCGAGGTTCATGTATCCGGAATCGGACTTATGTCGGGATATCTAAATAATCCCGACGTTAACGACAAAGTATTTAAACCCTACGGCTTTGCGACAGGTGATTATGGTTTTCTCGATGAAGACGGTTTCCTGTATCTAAAGGGGCGTAATGATGACATCATGAAGGTCGGCGGCGAGAAAGTCAGTGTAAAAATGATCGAGGAAGCTGTTTTCGGTTTTGAGGATTTCTCAGATTTTCTGGTCGGCCCGGTCTACGATGAAAATATGGGCAATATCCCCTGTCTTTACTATGTCTTAAAGCCCGGTTTGAAATTCAATCGGACGAAACTTATAAAACATCTTAGAAAAATTCTTCCGGCCAATCATATTCCGGTCAAATTCGCAGAGTTAAAAGAAATACCGAGAGCCGATTCCGGAAAAGCCCAGCGCAAAAATTTATCGGAAAATAAACTCCTTAGCGTCGTTTAATAAAAAAAGCGGGACAGATAAATTGACCCGCTTTTTGGTTTATCTTGTCTTATTTCAGATTAACTGATTGGAATACCGCTTTCCTTTTTGACAAAGGGATGGGCATTAAGGCTGTTTTCAATAGCCTTGGCTTCGCGGATTGAATGTACCAGTTCGATCGACGGTCTGGCATCGGCCAACCCAAAACCTCGTCCGGCCATAACTTCCTGATAAACTATCGTATGAAGATCGGTGAATCCACCGGAGAATTCGATTTCTTCGCCGTCAACGGTAATTGATCTGAAAGTCCTTTGCCCCTTGGCAGCGATATCGGATGGGATATCATTCTGGTCGATAGACAAAAACCACTGCACACGGGCGTTTTCCAGTTCTATGAATCCGGCCATCTTGGTCTGTTCGGAAAGATGTACCTCGCTTGACTGAACCCCACCGAACAACCATATAAGAAGATCGAAAAAATGAATACCGATATTGGTTGCCAGCCCGCCGGAACGCTCCAGCTGGCCTTTCCAGGAAACCAGATACCACGGCCCCCTCGATGTAATATATGTCAGCCGGATATCCTTTTTGCTCCGGATCGGCTCTTTCATAATTTTCTGCCGGAGGTTAACCAGCGACGGATGAACCCGGAGCTGCAGGATGGTAAATATTTTCTGCTTGAATTCTTCTTCGAGTTCTTCGAGTGCGTCTATATTCCACGGGTTCAACACAAGCGGTTTTTCGCAGATAGCATCAGCGCCGACACGCAGTGCAAAACGGCAGTGAGCATCATGCAGATAATTCGGAGAGCAGATTGAAATATAATGAATACGATTGTCGGGATCGAGCCGCCGAAGTTTTTCGATATGGCGGTCAAATCGTTCGAATTCGGTAAAAAAGCGAACATTCTCAAAATAGCCGTCAAGGATTCCGGCTGAATCATGGGGGTCAACTGCCGCCACTAAACGATTCCCGGTATCTTTAATTGCCTTGAGATGACGGGGTGCCACATAGCCGGATGCCCCGGTGAGTGCAAAACTTTTTGACATATTTAACCTCAAAAATACCTGTTTACTGATTCGGCTATTATATAATTAGCCCCTTTTTACAATTTATGCAACTATTCTTTGGTATTATCGAATCAGACCTTGCCGTTCTTGACATATTTTGCCAGAGCCGATGTAATTATTTCGGATGGCTTTTTTGCCCGGATCTTATAATTGACAGGTTTTAAAGGTTTTTCGACCTTTTTCAAAGTCTGTTTAATCTTCCTTTCAGAAAGTCCAACAAGGTGGTTTCCCCATTTGAGAGTCTCCAACCATTCGGTTTCTTTGCGAAGCGTCAGGCAAGGCGTTCCCAGGAAAACGGATTCTTTCTGAATTCCGCCAGAATCTGTCATAACCGCCGAAGCGTAATATATCGCGCTTAAGTTATCGAGGTATGAAAGCGGTTCAGCCAGAATTATATTATCTGATTTTTTGACTTTGTTCATCAGGCGGAATTTGTTCAGGTTTTTGACCGTTCTCGGATGGGCCGGAAAAAGAACCGGCTTGTCGAGGCTCATCAAAGTCTCCACGGCGCCGGTAAGTTTTTCTTTACTGTCAACATTGGCCGGGCGGTGCATGGTAATAAAATAATACCGGTCTGCTTCCAGCTCGTGCATCGCCAAAACTTTTTTGTTGGTGGCAATTCTTCTCCGATTGACATCGATTAATTCATACATCAAATCGCCCGAACGAACAATACCTCTTTTTATCCCCTCATTTTTTAGATTTTCAATCGCGACTTTTGTCGGGCAAAATAGAATATTCGAAATATGATCCGTAAGAACGCGGTTTACCTCTTCCGGCATCTCCATATTGAATGAACGAAGGCCGGCTTCCACATGGGCTACCGGGATATGCAGCTTTGCCGCCGCCAGTCCCCCGGCAATAGTGCTGTTGGTATCACCGTAGACGATTACCATGTGCGGTTTGCGTCTTAGTAGAAGTTTTTCGAATTCGGCCATGATACCGGCTGTCATCTCACCGTGGTGACCGGAACCGATCGACAGGTTGTATCTCGGCCGGGGAATCTCCAGTTGCCTGAAAAAAACGGCCGACATTTTGAAATCATAATGCTGTCCTGAATGGACAATTATATGATTGAATTTTTTATTAAGTCGGATTGCCAGCGGTGCCAGTTTAATAAATTGCGGCCGCGCGCCCACCAGCGACATTATCATCGGTTTATTATCAGCCATGAATATTATTCCTGTTAATTCTCCCCCTCGGTATCTTCAAACTTTGGCCAGTATAGAGAATAAATCGACTTATTGCAAATTATTTGTCATATTTAAAAAGGGCCGGGAAAGTTCCCGACCCATCTATGGAGAATAACCACTAAGAGAGGATAAATCGATTATATATTGTCGTCAAAACCATCGTTAGCTTCGTCGGCATTGTTCGAGGGACAGTATGTTTTCCAGCGGCCCTGGAAAAAGCCCATATTGTTGTCATTGACCCGGCGCGGATTACGGTAATGTCCTTTGAGAACGCCGTCGGGACTGCCGTTTTCATCGTAGAACTGTCCATAGAACCTTCCACCGGCATGACTGAAGGCATTTCCATTGGCGCGCCAGTTCGGATGAGGCATATAGCGCCCCTTTAGCAGACCTTCGAATTTGCCCGTGATATCAATATACTTGCCATAGAACACGCGACCTTCATTTTCATCCGAATCCTCTCCCCAGTGACCGCGCAGATGTCCCACGAGGGCACCATTATTTGAAATCCACCGTCCATAGAAAATGCCCTGACCGGTGGAATCAACGCCCCAGTAACCGCCCAGAAATCCTCTCGGACAGGCTCCCGGATAAATCTTGTGAGCCATAACGGCAACAGCATTTACTGAATCTTCAAGATAATAAACTGTATCAAGCGCAGTCAGTTCATCGATCGTGTAAGTAGCCGTGAAGGGTTCAGTATCGAAAGTAACGGTAATCGGTTCTTCGATTTCCTCACCGGAATCCGGGGCAGGTATATAGATATTAAGAGCTAAACCATCATGATGAACGCTGGTCTTGGACATCCAGGAAACTTCTTCCCGGCTTTCACGGGGCAGAATCACATCCTGCCACGGTTCAAAACGGATTTTATGTCGGACGACGACCGCGCCGTAACTTACTGATAGAGATCCGTCCCAGGTCGTCAATTCGGTAACGGAAGAATCATATTCGAGAGCGCCCCAGACAATGCGCATAACATACGCACCGGTGGCGTCTTCTTCAATCATCGATTCAACTTCGGGGGAAAGCAGTATTGGATCGTCATATTCGACATCCCCTTCCATTTCGGCAGCCATTTGCTCATCACCGAAAGCAGGTTCTTCATCGGTCGGAAGATAGCCGCCGAATTGATCGGCAAGTTCTTCCATCTCGTCGCCGGTTGAAGTCGAATTTTCAGAACATCCGGCAATAAGCGCCAAAAGCCCGAAACTCAAGAGTGCCACAAACAGGTAGCGTTTCATTTTCTTGTCTCCTTCTGGATTAATATTAGTTTTTTAATTTTCGTTATCATTCTTGTTTACCTGAACTAGATTCAAACTCCGTGCCAATATCGCTCAATCTGTGTAAGCTGTTGAATTTATTGATATTATAAACCGGGATGACTTCTAGGAATCAGCCTGAAGCGTACCTATCGGTACGAAACGGTACGTATACGGACAATTTTTTTTTGGATTGTTAGTGACTATATGAGGAAATAATATAGCGCCGACGGCTGTTGCCGCTCAATTCGAAGGATCTCAATCCCGATTTAAAAGACGTTCATAAATTAGTAATTCTACAAAAGCCCAAGCCAGGCGGTCTGTTCCAGTGCTCTTACAATAGAATCATAGGTGATCTTTTTTCCGGAGCCCTTTGACTGTTTTTCAAGAAGGCCCGACATGTCAAATCCATTGACTACAAGCTGAGGAGACTGCGTCACCTGATCATGTTCGGTTATTTTAGCTGAGAGGCCAAGATTTTTGGCCGCCCGCTTCACAAACATGGCTGTGCGTCTGTGATCGGAATTATCTTTTGAATATACTAATCCGATTTCCATAGCGTCCCTGCCTGTTCCATATTACCCGACAGCATAAGTTGTTGTCAACAAAAACTTTTTACAACTTATGTAGTCTAACAAGTTTTAAATTACCAAATGTTCCAATTGGTTGAAAATCTATGTTGAAACACGAAAGAACCAATCTGTACTATATAATACGGATTTAATCTTCCTGAGTTTAATTATTGTAGTGTCGAAACAAATATTTTCGGAAAAAATATTAGCAGACAATAATTGTCTTTTCTTGCTTTTTAATTACGTGACCTATTTCATGCACTTTAAGGCCGGTTTTTTCGGCTTCGGCTATAAACTTCTCGGCCTCACCAGATCCAAAGGCAATTAAAAGCCCTCCCGATGTCTGCGCGTCGTATAGAATATCAATCTGTGCCTTTAAAAGCGAAAGTGTAATTTCAACTTTATCTTCCAGATATTCTTTGTTGGCATTAGCGCCACCGGTAAGAGCACCCAGTTCGGCATAATCAACCGCTCCGGCAATTATTGGAATCCGACTGAACTCCATTTCGATTGAAACACCCGATGCCTCAGCCATTTCATGGGCATGCCCCAGAATTCCGTAGCCGGTTATATCGGTCGCCGAGTGCGCTCCGAAGGTCTGCATAAGCTCCGAGGCCTGTTTATTGAGAGTCGACATTTGTTCGATTACCGCTTTTGTATCCTTATCCGTTGCTTTCCCCTGTTTGATGGCGGTTGTAATAATTCCGGTCCCGATCGGTTTGGTCAAAAACAGCCTGTCCCCTGCCTTTGCTTTATCATTGGATATAATTTTATCGATATCTACCATACCGGTAGCGGAGACTCCGTAAACAAGCTCATTATTCTTAATCGAATGACCTCCGACCACCACGGCGTCGGCTTCCTGTATCTTATCCGCCCCTCCAAGCAAAATCCGAGATAATACCTCCGGCCTCATCTTTGGTGGAAACCCGACAATATTCAGAGCAGTCATTGGCTTGCCGCCCATGGCATAGATATCTGAAAGGGCATTGGCCGCCGCGACCTGCCCGAATTGGTACGGGTCATCGACAATCGGCGGGAAAAAATCAACCGTCTGAACCAGTGCCTGGCTCTCATTGATTTTATACACACCGGCATCGTCGGCCTGGTTGAAGCCTACCAGTAGATTGGGGTGCCCCTTAAAAGGAACTCCCTTTAATACCTGGGCCAACAACTTTGGCCCCAGCTTGGAAGCTCAACCGGCACATGAGACTTCGGCTGTCAACTTGACACCAATTTCGTCACGACTATTATTCATAGCGGCTTACAATATATTGATTTATCGGGATAAAGCAAGACGATGAAGGCCTAATATCTGCCGCGGCCGAGAATACGGCAGAGTTTCACCCTCTGTTTTCTTTTTATCGTCCGGGGGATTTCGTCGGAAACCGAAGCAAGATAGCCAACAACTTCTTTTTGCTGTCGATCTTTATCCAGGGCATCGCAGGTTTTGTAGAGCTTGTAAGTAATTTCGATTACATTATAATAATTGCCGGGGCTTTCTTTGAGCCGGTTGAGAAGTTTGCTGTAAACTTCCGCTGCCTCCTCATATTCGCCCTTTTCAAAGTGGGCCTTACCGAGCGGCCACAGGAATGAATTTCCTCCGGGATATTTCTTGATCATTCTTTCGGAGTATATAATTACCGAATCATAATATCCCTCATTTTCCATAACCCAGATAAGAGCCGAGCGGGCGGCATCGGATGTTATCTGCGACGAATCTATCGCCAGGCGCAATTCATGTATGCCGCGCTCGCGTTCATCTTTTAAAATTCCGGTCATCCTCAAGATTCCGGCTTTGGCCGATTTCCAGTAATGAAAGGTCCCAAGCCCGAGATAAAGATCATATAGAGTGGAGTCTATCTCTAAACCTGTCTCGTATCTGTTTTTGGCTTTTATGCCGTAGCTCATACCCGAAAAGACCGAGCCGAACCGAACTTCCCACATTGCCCTGTAAGCATTTTGATGCCCGAGGTACAAAAAACATAATGCAGAATCCCGCGGGCTGCAATTATCCATATATTTATGAGCCGATAATTCTATACTGTCGCACAGATTATGAAATTGTTCATCGTACAAATTTTCCTCACAGTCGGTCATTTCGGACATCTGTACCGCCGCCCGGAATAAATACCCGGCCGGGTCATCCGGCCATTGAAGATTATAATTTTCGAACATTTGAAAAGCCCGACCCCACTGGCCGTTCATAGTTTTTTCTTCACCGGCCAAAATGATCTGCTTTTTTTCATCTGTAAGAAGATTACTCTCAACGCCCCGGGCTGTACTGAAGATTAGAAATAATACGAGCCCGAAAAAAATCCATTCCCCTCTGCACAAAAATCTATCCATGATTTTTATTACCTCTGTTGAAATAATCTATAAAAATTGAATAGACAAAAAACAAGTCATTCCTTTATTACAATTTTCGGTAGAAATGAAAGAAACTTTCAATTTTGAAAGGGTATTTCTGAAAATAAAAAAAAGCCGCCAATTCCGGGATGAATTGTGCGGCTTTAAGTATATATTATTTGTATGCTAAATTGCTTTTACTGTCGGGATGGTCGGGCGCAGATCAAGATCATGAACCTCGGTAACGACGATAACTATTTTCTCACCGACCCTGTTTTCGACATACCAGTAAATAACTTTGCATTCGCGGCATTCGTGATAAAAATATTCCTTGTCGTTGTAGATCTGTCTTTCAAAATCAGGGAGATTTACACCTTCGGCATTACCCATGAAAAACGATACATATTTCCCCTGATACAAATATCTCAGGTGAACAAATTCTTTATCCTGGATTTCAACTGTCCCGGCATCAATAAACCTCAACTGTTTTTCATCTCCGTTTACGGCCAGATGAAGATCATTAACCAAATACCTGCCGGCATCAACGGTCTGAGCAACAGTGGCTGACTGGACATCCTCTATACGATTCTCCATATGATGCGCTTCAAAAGGATATGTGTATTCCTTATGCCGGTAAAAATCCGCAAGTGCCAGTGCACTTATAACGAAAATTACGAGGGCCGCGGCAGCGGCCATTAACACTGCGCCAAAACGAAACCTGCCTCCGAAAAGCCCTCCCCCACCCGAAGATTCAGCCTCGGATATTCGAGACAGTATTCGATTACGGAGCTGCTCGTGCTTTTGTGATGATTCAGCTTTTTTTACGACAAAGTGCTTGAACATGCTCTCGAATTCGTACCGAGACATGCACGATTTGCAGGATTTGAGGTGCTCCTGAACTTTTTTGGTATCGACTTCGTCAGCTTCCTTATCAATTACTTCATATAGTTTCTTTAAAGCTTCCTCGCATGTAATACTCATTGTGATGCTTCCTTAACAAAACCATTCCTAACTGCATATTGCCATAACGACTTTTGTAGCAGTTTACGCCCCCTATGAAGCCGCGATTTTACTGTCCCAATATTCAGGTCAACGATATCGGCGATCTCCTGGTACGAAAAACCTTCGAGAAACGACAGGACAACAACCAGCCTGAAGTCCTCGGGTAATTCCTCTATCGCCTTCTTTACATCATCATCAAATACCTTGTTAAAAAATGTTTCTTCCGGGTTTTCCGAAGGCCCGAGGGCCGAAAGCTGTCCGAAAAGAAAATCATCATCGACATCTTCAAGGTCAACTGTCTGAGGTGTCCATGCCTTGGCGCGGTAATTGTTGATAAATATATTGGTCATTATCTTGAACAACCACGCCCGGCAATTGGAGCCTTCCTGGAATTTATCCCAGAAGCGCCATGCTTTAAAATAGGTCTCCTGAACTAAATCGTCAGCATCTCCCTCGTTTTTAGTCATTCGGAGGGCTGTGCGGTGAAGCGCATCCACGTGCGGCATCGCTTCCCGCTCAAAAGCCTCTCGTTTTCTGGCAGAATCAGCTTTTCGGTCACTCATGTTTATATCCTTCGCACAAGAGCGTGGCCGAAAAACCAGTAACCTTTAGAAAGTATAACAGTTACCGGCTGGCTCTTGTTCCCGTACAATTATAATAGCCTCATTTTATAACTCTATTAAGCATTTAACGTAGAAGATTAAATCTGGTTGCAAAAGTAGAGTATTTTATTCAACATTAGAAAATGTACTAAATAGAGGAGATTTTCGCAAGAAAAAAGCCCACCCGGCAGTTCTTGCCGCGCAACTATTTCGCCGACAACATCTTATGAAATACACCCCGCTATCAATCTGTAGTCGGGAAGTCCATTTTTTCTTTCCGGTCAAAAATATATATATTATATTTAACTTAAGCACGAATATTACCGAAATGTATAAATAGTATGAATAGTATAAGATTATTCCTGGCAGCGGCATTTATATTGAGCCTCGGGCTTTTGACCGGATGCAATGAAAATTTAACCCAGGAACAGCTCGACAGAGAATATTATTTGTCCGGATCACTGGTCAAGGACTTTAACGCCGATTCGACTTTAATTGCCTTTGGGCTTCTGGTATCCAGTGAAATATATGAATCGGCCAATATTACTTTCATCGACGATGATCTCGTGTATGATTCCGTTAAGCAGCAATATCGTCTTGGCTACAATGTCCCCGGACCCGGCACCGGGGCATACACTCTGACATTATCAGACCTGCCCTATATGAGAGACTCGGTATCAATTATAGTCCCCAGCGTGGTCGGCATTACCAGCAAATCACTATCAGACAGCCTTAACCCTGGAGGCAGCCAATTCTCCCTTACCTGGACCCAGGCTCTTACCGCTGACGGTTACATAATTGCCGTGGTGCCCAGAGATTCTTTGTATTCAGGTTTTGGATATTCGGCATTTTCTGATATCAGTATTCCGTCGGGAACTGTTCCACCCGATGCTTTCAGGCAATCAGGCGATCTGGATACCGGATGGTACTATATTTACATCTATACATTCACTGATAATCCGCTGGAAAATGAACTTCTGCCGGTGCCTCTCCCCCCCGGATTCACCGATACAACAATAAACTCCGATTTTACGGCTCGTTACGGTGCAGTATCAATCAGTCAGAGAGATTCTGTTCTGGTCGAAGTTCTCAAATAACAATTGGTCATTGCCTTTTGCCTTTCTTTCACTTTTATTCTATTCATGACGGAAAAAGATCATAAAAACCTGATCGATACCCTATCCAAACTCGATACGGAAAAGATAAATCCCGACACTATTGATATCGATACTCTTTCTGCCGATGAAATTGTCCGTAAAATCAATTTCGAGGATAAGAAGGTTCCCAGTGTCATCGAAAAGACGCTTCCCGTTATAGCCCGAGCGGCAGAGACTGCCGCAGAAACTTTGAAAAACGGCGGGAGAATCGTCTATATCGGAGCCGGTACCTCCGGTCGGCTCGGGGTTCTCGATGCCGCCGAATGTCCGCCTACATTCGGCACCGATCCGTCGCAGGTTATCGGACTTATCTCGGGCGGATATGAGACATTAATTCTTTCCAAAGAGGGCGCCGAAGATCGTACCGACTGGGCCGAAGAGGACTGCCGCAAAATTGATCTTGGCGGTAGAGATTTCCTGATTGGTATTGCCGCCTCGGTCAGAACGCCCTACACACTGGCCGGAATTGAATATGCAAAAAAGGTTGGAGCAAGGACCGCTCTAATAGTCTGCAACCGATCGGAAGATCTGAAAATAAGCCCGGATATATTAATCGAACTGCCTGTCGGCCCGGAAGTAATTACCGGCTCGACCCGGATGAAATCGGGCAGTGCCCAAAAAATGACTCTCAACATGATTACAACTACCGCAATGATTCTTCTCGGTAAAACCTATGGTAATATTATGGTTGACCTTCAGGCTCGTTCGGAAAAACTGGCCGCCCGCTCGAGAAAAATTCTAATCGACTTGCTTGATATAAATTACGAAACGGCTGATAAACTTCTTGCCCGATCGGGCGGATCTGTAAAAACCGCTATGGTAATGCAGCTAAAACAGATCTCCCGGGATGATGCCGAAAAATTGCTGGATAAGGCAGACGGTTTTTTAAAAAGATTATTTAGCTAAAACGGCCAGATAAGAGACAGGTAGTCTTCGGAATTTCTTCAAAACGAAATCCAAACCGGCTACAAAAAGAAGCGCAAAGATTATATATATCCCCCATGCATATTTCTGCAAACCGATCGAAGCAACAAAATCATTATAGAATTTGGATAATCCGCTAACCTGCAAAGCTTCCCACATTAATGAAAAGTCAAAAAATATCGCGGTCGCAATAAAGGCCAAAACCAGTCCACCGAGCGATACAGCCCATGCCGGAATAAATGATCTCTCCGTTTCAGTGACTTTCTTCGACTCTATTTGGGACATGACATTTTCCACCACCGACGGCGCGATATCGGGAATGGGATCCTCGGAGATTTTCTGAAACAGCGTAGCATAAGCATCGGCTTTCTCCCGGCATGACTTACACTGCATCAAGTGCGTTTTAATCTCCTCGCGCCGGCCGGTCAGACCGCCGTCGATATATTCCTGTATTTCAAAATCTTCCGGATGCTTCACTGCCACAGTTCCTCGCGTTTATAACGGCTCTCTAGCCTCTCTTTTAGAGCTTTCCGGGCTCTGAATAAATAACTTTTTACGGTTCCTTCCGGCAACCCGGCCACTTTTCCAATCTCATCATAAGATAATTCATCAATATGATATAAAGTCAAGATTGTTTTATATTTTTCCGGAAGTTTATCAATTTCACGTTTTAGAGCTTCTGATAGTGACTTCTTTTCTATCGTTTCTTCCGGAGAGCTGCTTTGATCGGGAATATTTCCAATCGCGTCCTCAAAAGCATCGTCAAACAGAATTACTTTCTTTTTGTCCAGATAGTCAAGACAGCGGTTATAAGCAATCCTGCCGATCCAGGTCGACAATTTGGCATCCCGCTTGAAACTCCCCAGGTTCCTGTAAATCCTCATAAGTATGTCCTGCACAATATCATCGCGCTCATCGGTATTTGGTATCATCCTGTAAACAATATGGTTTACGAGCCGCCCGTAATCTTTAATAATAACTTCAAAAGCACGGCTGTCGCCATTAAGTATCCGCTTTATAGTATCATTATGGTCAACCACATCATTATCTTTCCCGGTTTAATAAGACTCCATTCGGCTTTATAATGTTGCAGAAAAAAATAAATATATTTTCTGCAACATTTTGGCGATTTGTCCGGTCGGATTCACTGAAAAAGAAAGAAAACAAAAAAAGCAACTTGATAAAAGGAGAATATTATGTATCCCTGGTCAGATTTATTCGAAATGATACCGGTCTTGGTTATATTCCCGGTCATTTATTATATTGTAAAAGCCACACTGGAACATTCCACAAGAAAGAAATTAATCGAAAAGGGTATTGTAAACGAAGATATAAGGCATCTTTATGCCAATACAGAAACAGTATCCCTCCCTTCATCCCTTAAATGGGGTATCGTATTGGTTCTGGTCGGAATAACCACAGTTATATTGAAGGCGGTTGGCGATGTTTCTGCCGAAGTGGCAATTGGAGTCATACTCATAGCGGCCGGTGCCGGATTAATATTTTTCTATGCCCTGGCTACCTCTAAAGCCAATAAGGAAAAGAAAGGACTGGATCAAAAAAATATTTGAATAACGGCTATTAATCAGCAATACTGGTGAATAATTTTCAGCATGAACAGTATATTATGACAAAGGAGAACACCAGTATGATAAAAAAAGAATCATGTTTTGCGTGGTCAGCGGTAATATTCCTGCTGGCCGCTTTTATTATTGGCATCTCAGCTAATGCCGAAAACAGGCCTGAAATCGAAGGTACATGGGAAGGGCTGATAGAAACTCCTGGCATGAATCTCGACATCATTGTTGAATTCAAAAAGGTCAATGATTCCTTATCAGGCGATATCGATATCCCGGTTCAAAATATTAAAGACTGGGCTTTGATCAATATCAGCTTCGATGGGGATTCGGCGAAATTCGAAATGCCCAATATACCGGGTGATCCCAGGTTTGCAGGCATACTTTCCCCCGACGGCGATTCACTCTATGGTGATTTTATCCAGAGCGGGATGGCCATGAAATTCTATCTGGCTCGTTTTGACGAAGAGGCCAGGGCAGAAAAGGCGGCAAAAATAAATAAGACACTGGATGAAATTCGCAATTATATCGACACCTCACTCGCAATGTGGAATACTCCGGGGATTTCTGTCGCTATTGTTATGAACGACAGTGTTCTGATGGCGGAAGGATTCGGATACCGCAATCTCGAAGATTCGCTGCCGGTTACTTCAAAAACCCTGTTTGCAATCGGTTCCTGTACCAAGGCTTTTACCACTGCCGCGATGGGGATTCTCGTCGATGAAGGCAAACTGGACTGGGAGGCCAAAGTCACCGAATATCTTCCTGCTTTCCAGCTTCATGAAGATTACGCAACCGATCATATGAACCTAATTGATCTGGTTACCCACCGCTCGGGACTGCCGAGACACGACGCTCTTTGGTATGGATCGTCGCTGACCCGGGAGGAACTTTTCAAACGGCTTAAATATCTTGAATTTTCCGAGGAATTTCGTACCGAGTTCCAATACAATAACCTGATGTTCATGACCGCAGGTCTTCTGGTCGGGCATGTTGCCGGCACTACCTGGGAAGATTTCGTGAAGAAAAGAATTCTTGATCGGCTCGGGATGATAAACAGTAATTTTTCTGTAAACATCTCGCAACAGGCCGATGATTATGCTCTTCCTTATATAGAAAAGAAGGATAGTATAACTCTTACCGATTTTCGGAATATCGATGCTATGGGACCGGCCGGTTCTATTAACTCCAACGCTGAAGATATGGCCAGATGGCTTAAATTACAACTAAATGGCGGCGAAGTTAACGGAAATGAAATAATATCCTCGACGAACATCGACCTTATGCACTCTCCTCAAATCATCATGAAGGGTAAGACCGCCAACCCGGAAATACTATTTTCCGCTTATGGCCTTGGATGGGGTATGGAATCCTATCGGGGACACTACCTTGTTCAGCACGGCGGCGGGATTGATGGTTTTACTGCTATGGTGACTCTTCTGCCGCAGGATGATATTGGTATTGTTGTTCTGGCCAACAAGAGCGGTGATATGCTTACCAATATTTTGTAGTATATGACCGCCGACCTGTTGCTCGGGCTTGAGCCTGTTGACTGGCATGGAAGGTATACAACGCAAAGAGCCCAGATGAAAGAGATGATCGCCGGCGAGGGTATAAGCAAAGAGATGGATCGTGTCGAAGACACCGAGCCATCGCACGATCTCGAAGATTATGCCGGAGTATATGAAAATCCTGCCTATGGAACAGTCAAAATAACCGCAGACAAGAAATCACTTACTGCAAAATACCACGATGATGAAGACGAACTGGAACACTGGCATTACGATGTATTCCGTACCAAAGAAAGTGTATACTTTGATCAAAAAGTGCTTGTAACCTTTGTAACCAATATAAGCGGTGATATAAACGAACTTAAAATACCGCTCGAGCCGACTGTGGATCCCATTGTTTTCAAACGCAAAGCCTCCGCCGAATTCTACAAAACCGAATATCTTGAAAAATACACGGGAAAATTCGAACTGGCCACCCAGATGATTGAATTCACCATTAAAGCTGATTCCATTCTCGTCTCAAATATCACCGGCCAGCCGCCCTACGATCTTGTTCCTGTTAGAGAGAACGAATTCAACCTGAAAGATATGGAAGGCTTCAAAGTCGAGTTCGTTGTTGACAAGAAGGGCAAAGTAATCGAGGCTGTTTTCAAACAGCCTAATGGTGTTTTTAAAGCCAGGCGTGTAGAATAAATCCAATACACTGTTTCATATTGAACCATCCCCGGCTATTCAAATCAGCCGGGGTTTTTATTTTAATCAATTGTAATAAATTCCATCCAGTTTAAGGACAATCCTTTAACTTATGGAGCATTATGTCGATAGAGATAATGTATCGATATAATTATGTTGGGTAATGGATTCAATGATATTGCAATTCAATCTGCGGAAATATGAAGTCTAATCAAATACCAACACCTCGGCATGATACCGATCTTCTTGATCAATTATCCGAATTGATAATCTATCAGGATACCCAAAATATTATAAAATGGGCCAATAAAGCTGCCGTTGAAAAAATCGGTCGTCCTTTATCGGAAATAGTCGGCAAAAAATGTTTCAAAGTATGGCATGAACTAAATAATCCCTGTGAAAATTGCAAGGCCAGTGAAGCCATCAATACCGGAAAGGTCCAGGAATCGGAAGCGGTTAGTCCTGACGGCAGCCGGTGGTTGATGCGCCGGATACCCGAATTCAATGAAAATGGTGATATTATTGGTGTCTATGAAATAGGTCTTGATATTACTGAACGGACCGTTGCAGATACCCAACGCGAGTACAGTGAGCATCGTTTTCAGAGAATGGCTGAAAGTGTTGAAGATGGCATTACGATCATTGAGCAAGGCAAAATCGTATTCATGAACAGGCGGGTTATTGAAATTTTCGGATACGAGCATCATGAATTGATGAATATGAACGGAATAGAACTTGCGGCCCCGGAGGAAAAATCCCGCCTCAGGAAAATAAACGAAAAAGCTAAAAAGGGGGGAGATTTTCCGGATACGCTCGAATTCTGGATTATCCGCAAGGATGGCAAAAAGAGATATATTCGCAACCGCTATTCAATCAACCGCACAAACAACGAAATCACAGGGCGCTATGTCATCACTACTGATATAACAGAGGCCAAACTTGCAGAAATCGCTCTGCGCGAAAGCGAAGAACACCACCGGTCAATACTCGAGAATCAATTGGTCGGTATCTGGCGGAGCCGTATCGAGGACGGCATGTTTCTTTGGTTAAATAAAACTGCCGCCCTTGCCCTGGGTTTTGATGATCCTGAAGAGCTTGTCAATAAGCATACAGCGGTTGAATTTTACACCGATGAACAACGCCGGGCCCTTGTTGCAGAACTTAAATCTAAGGGTGAAGTATCGGGATTCGAAGCCCAATTTACGCTTCGTGACGGCACCAAAAAGGACATTCTTCTGGCGGCAAAAATATTCCCCGAGAAGGGCTACATTCAGGGTGTCGTTATAGATATTACCGATAAGAAAAAAGCCGAAAGGCTGCTGCGTCAATCCGACCGCAAATATCGAAACCTTGTGGAAGCTGTTTCCGACGGTCTGGCAATTGCCGACCTCGATGAAAATATTTTCTTTGCCAATGGAGCCGCCTGCCGGATTTTCGGTTATCCGCGCGAAGAAATAATCGGGATGAATCTTTGTAATCTGGTAGTCGAAGATGATGTCGACAAGGTAAAAACCGGAACCGATCTCCGCCTTGAAGGGCAGTCGACCAAATATGAATTTTCTATCAAACGCAAAGACGGCCCGGTTCGCAAGCTCCATGTGTCGGCCTCACCATATTATGATGATAACGGTAAGGTTGCCGGAAGTATCGGGATTTTCTCCGATGTTACCGATTTGAAAAAAGCAGAAGAAGAACGCAAAAAGCTCCAGGAACAACTCGAAAGAGCGCAGCGGATGGAATCTCTGGGTGTTCTCGCCGGCGGTGTTGCGCATGATCTGAATAACCTGCTGGGTCCGTTGGTCGCTTACCCCGAAATAATACTCATGAAGCTTCCCGAAGACTCACCCGCTCGCAAACAAGTGGAGATGATGGGTAATGCGGCCAAGGATGCTGCTGAAGTTATCCAGGATCTCTTAACATTGGCACGCCGCGGACGTTATGAGATGAGCCCGTTGAATATAAATGACGTCATCGAGGCTTATCTGGCTTCGGTAAGCCTGGTGGAACTCAAAGCAAATAATCCCAAAGTCATTATCGATGAAAAACTGGATCCGAACATTTCAAATATCCAGGGATCCTCCCCTCACCTGATGAAAGTTATTATGAATCTGGTCGTCAACGCTTTCGACGCTATGTCGGAGGGAGGCAGACTAAAGATAGAAACAACCCAGAAACATCTCACCCGTCTTGATGGCGGTCATGCTGAAGTTGGAGACGGCGAATATGTTATCCTGAAAATTCGTGACTCGGGTGTCGGCATAGAAAAGAAATATCTAAAAAACATCTTCGAGCCGTACTATTCCAAAAAGGAAATGGGTTCCAGCGGAAGCGGCCTTGGATTATCTGTCGTATATGGTATTTTGAAAGATCACAAAGGATATTATGACATATTTTCCGAAGTGGGCCGGGGTACTGAATTTGTCCTTTATTTCCCGGTTTGCAAAGAAGAAGTAAATAGGCCTGATAAGATCGAATCAGATTTCGGCGGAACCGAATCTATACTTGTTATCGATGATGTTCCCGAACAGAGAGAAATAGCGTCCGATTTGCTATCATCGCTTGGATACAAAGTCAATACTGCCGAAAATGGCCGGGCAGCGGTTGAATATCTCAAGAAAAACAAAGCCGATATAATCCTTCTGGATATGATAATGGAAAAGGATTTTGACGGTCTTGATACATACAGAGAAATTATCAAGATACACCCGGGGCAAAAAGCGATAATCGTTAGCGGCTTTTCCGCTACCCACCGCGTGAACAAAGCAATGGATCTCGGAGCCGGCAACTATATCAGAAAACCGTATTCACGGGATCAGCTTGCCCAGGCAATTAGAGCCGAACTGGATAAAAAACAAGCCGCTCCGGTCAAATAGTCTCTTTTCTCCTTACCAATCAATATAGCTTGACCCGCAGCCTCTTTCGTATTAATCTAAATAATTAAAGTAATTACCAGCATCAACAGGAGGTTACCCGATGCCAGAAAACAGGCGAAGAATGCTTGTCGGAATATTTTCGACTGCCTTGTCAATAATGTTTTTACTGCCGATGATCATTATTGCTCAGGGAGAAGTCGGCGTTATCCAATATAAGATGCCGCCAGAGGAAATTGCCGAATTGATCGACGCTCCACAAACGCCGTCGGTCTATCCCGACCCGTCAAATGAAATACTGCTTGTTCTGGGAAATCCCAATTTGCCGTCAATAGAAGAACTGGCTCAACCCGAAGAGCGCCTTGCCGGAGTACGCATCAATCCCAGAACCAACGGACCCAGCCGACAGAGATATTACAACAGCTTAAGCCTGATGGAAATAGGTGAACAAAAAGAAACGCCAATCACCGGACTTCCAGAAAACCCACAAATTTCAAATGTTAACTGGTCGCCTGATGGTGAACGGATCGCTTTTACAATTACGAGTGATTCTGTCGTGGAATTATGGTTGGCCGAACGAAAATCAGCCGAGGCTATAAAACTCATAGATTTGCGATTAAATGATGCCTACGGCAGCGTCTTTTACTGGTTGCCCGACAGCAGAACCTTGCTCTGCAAAATCGTCCCTGAAGACCGCGGCGAACCGCCGATTGCATCCACCTTACCGGAAGGTCCTGTAGTGCAGGAAAACATCGGCAAGACCGCTCCGGCGGCGACTTATGCAGATTTGCTTGAAAATCCTCATGATGAAGCTCTTTTTGAATATTACCTGCAATCCGAACTGATTAGAGTCGATATCGAAGGTGAAATCACTCCTCTTGGAATTAGCGGCCTTTTTACCCGGGCAACGCCTTCACCATCGGGAGAATATATCCTTGTTTCGACTATCCACCGTCCCTATTCGTACCTTATTCCGGCTTCTCGTTTTCCGCACCGGATCGAAATATGGGATATTGAGGGCAATTTGATCCGCCAGGTTACCGACCAGCCGCTGGCCGAAGAAATCCCGGTCGTCACCGGAGCCGTTCGCACCGGCCCGCGTCAATTTAGCTGGCGCAACGATGTCCCGGCAACACTGTACTGGGTGGAAGCTCTCGATGAAGGTGATCCGCGCAATGCTGTCGAGGTTCGCGATCAACTCTATTATTTGCCGGCACCGTTCGACGGTAACCCTATCCCGTTTTTTGCGCTCGAAATGAGGTACAGCGGAATAATGTGGGGAAATGATGATATGGCCCTCATTTCTGAATGGTGGTGGCCGACCCGATGGACCAAAACCTGGGCCTTTGCACCCGGTTCACCCGATGTCGAGCCGGAATTGGTTTTTGATCGTTCATGGCAAGACAGGTACAACGATCCCGGTTCACCCATGATGCGCCACAATGAATACGGGAAAAATATCCTGCTTACAGTTGATAATGGTACTGCACTGCTGCTGACCGGCGGCGGAGCATCCCCGGAAGGATCCCGTCCTTTTCTCGATAAACTCAACATGATCAACTACGAGACTACCCGGTTGTGGCAGTCGGAAGATCCGTATTATGAAGCTGTTTATGATGCCATAAATGCCCCCAAAATGCAGTTCCTTACCCGTCGCGAATCGGTAACCGAACCGCCTAATTATTTTGTCCGCGATATTGATGATGACCGCCTTACACAAGTTACCAAATTTCCGCACCCGACACCACAGCTTATCGATGTTCAAAAAGAATTGATCACCTATGAAAGAGCCGACGGTATAACCTTGTCGGCGAAACTGTATCTTCCGGCAGGGTATAGCGTCGAAGATGGTCCTCTGCCGACTATAGTTTGGGCCTATCCAAGAGAGTACAAAAGTGCCGATGCTGCCGGACAGGTGACCGATTCACCTTATCGTTTTGTCCGGGTCGGATGGTGGTCGCCTTTATTATGGCTGACTCGCGGTTACGCCGTGATAGATTACCCCAGCATGCCGATACTCGGCGAAGGCGAACAGGAGCCTAATGATACTTTTATCGAACAGCTTGTCATGAGCGCCAAAGCGGCCATTGATGAAGGTGTCAAAAGAGGTGTCACCGACCCCGAGAGAGTGGCGATTGGCGGACATTCGTACGGTGCTTTTATGACCGCCAACCTGCTGGCCCATTCCGACCTGTTCGCAGCCGGAATCGCAAGAACCGGGGCATATAATCGTACCCTGACTCCGTTCGGCTTCCAGAGCGAAGACAGAACTTTCTGGGAAGCCCCGCAGGTTTATTTCGAGATGTCACCATTCATGCACGCTGATAAAGTCGATGAACCGATCTTGCTGATTCATGGTGATACCGACAATAACCCGGGCACTTTCCCCATGCAAAGCGAACGGTTTTTCAATGCTCTAAAAGGACATGGTGCTACCGCCCGCCTGGTAATGCTCCCGTACGAAAGTCACAGCTACCGGGCAAGGGAAAATGTCATGCATGTCCTGTGGGAAACCGATCAATGGCTTGACACATATGTCAAAAATAAAAGCGAAGTAACCGCTACTGAATAGAAAATTGGTTAGAATTGGAAAAGCCGGTCCAGGGTATTTACTCTGTACCGGCTTTCTTTTTCAAGTTATTTTATCAACTGCATCTTCTTTGTTTCAGCATGATCTCCGATCTTAAGCCGATAAAAATAAACCCCGCTGGCAACTTCCCTGCCCTTTGCATCCCGGCTGTCCCATTGAGTAATATGCCTGCCGGGCCCGAGCGTTTCGCTAATTAGATTTTTTACCTTCTGCCCCAGAATATTAAAGATATCCAATTCTACTTCAGACTTTCTCGGAAGTTCGAATTCGATAATGGTCGAGGCATTAAATGGATTGGGATAATTCTGGGAGAGCGCAAAATTATCGGGCAGTAACTCATTTTCATTATCATCCACATCGGTAGCCAGAAGAGTCTGCGCCACGAGTTGCACCCTATCCAGGGTATCTCCTGATAAAGAGTCAATAACATAAAGTTCTTCGTTGTAAAATCCTTCACTTAATGGAGCAAAATAAACTACCAGTCTCATGGACTCATTTCCGGTGAACTTCAAAAGGCCTGTTGACGGGTAGAAAGCCGACGTGGCGCTGGAACTGAGAAGTAATTTCGATGGACCCGGGCCGTAGGAAGTTACTTCGATGGCCTGAGTATGAACATGATTGACAGCGGTTGTACGAAAATACAAGGTATCGCGGCGCCCATTCAAATTATAAAACTGTCCGGAGAAGATTATATTATGCCCGTCTCGAAGATCGCTCATACTGCTTCCGTCCCTGAGGACCGGCCAGAGGAAATACAGCATATCGAAATCATAGGCATCTTCCATAATATTAAGAATGGTATATGGTATGTCGGAGTTCTCAGGATCATCACCGCTGTAATCCGAGGCAAAAATAAACAGATACTCGTATCCTCCCGAAAACTCGGTATAATCCGGGCTCCAGGTTCCGTCATAAACGGCAGTTCCAATTCGTTCTACGAAGGCCGCGTTCAACTGACGATCATTATCCAGATCCCAGACAGTAAAGGGAACCTCTTCATAACCGGAATAAGCGAAATTCGGGACCTCACCCCACACATAACGATAAGCCTTCTGAGTCAATTGATTTGAGAACCGAATCATGACCGGATGAAATTCTTCGGGGTCAACTTCCGGGTCGAGCCGGCTTCCCGGAAAGGTCAAAGCATAGCCGGCCCCGTTATTAAAGAAACTCCCGGGAGCCCCGGAGAAACCATCAATCCATTGCTCCTTAAACGGCGAAAATACTACGGAGCTTAGGCCGTAGTTCGACACAGTAACTTCGGCATCATAAGCGGGAAAATACTGTAGAGTATCGAAGGCAGAATCTACTTTAATTGTATTGTCTAGAAGATATCTCAGATAAGATAGTGAAAATAGGCGGTTTTCTTCTACATATGACCCGAGCTTTAGCAGTACCTGCTGGCTGTCTCCCGGATTGAACTGCAGCGGCCCCCAGTTAACCATTATTTTCTTGTCAGCCGGATTCAGGTCGACCCAGTCAACCCGCTGGAACGGATTACCCGGTGCAAAATATTTGGATTGTTCGCCGCTTATCGGATTTATCAAAGGCTCGCCGGTCTTACCGTCTTTGCCCTGCGCATAAAGGAAGAGCTCCTGTGGGTCGGATGGTTCCTCTCCGCTTACATATCCAATATATGATGACATCTTTAAATTTCTATACCCGGGCAAAACCCCTCCGTTAAAAGCAGCTGTATCGCCAGGCGACGCTATCACCGGACCGGCCAAGACTTTCCCGCCCCAGGCTGGAGTTTCGAAACCGTACTGACTGTCGCTGTTATCGCCTTGATAACAAAAGAAGATATCATTTACAGTATCACAACCTGTAAAATCGTCATTTGCGCCGCCAATATCCGGATCAGCCCAAAAACTTATGTAAAAGCTGTCGATTACATTTTCACCACGATTATGCAGCTTGTACTGTAGGTACAGTACATTGTTCTCCAAAGAATCTTTACTTCCCCATACCGTTTGCTGCACTTCTATTCCCAGCGGGCTTGTTCCCCCTCCCATAAAGCTGTTGTGAAAATCCGGATCGGCATCATTATATACCGTCCAGAGTGTTTGATTCCCCATCAACAGCGGATTCCCCATTTCATCGACAGGCGCACCCTGTGATACCGGCCATTCATCATAATCGGGATCGCCGGGACCGGACATGGTGTCGATTTTATAGACTCTAAATGAGGGGTCATCGGGCAGAAATGTCCCGCCGGACATCGGCCCCGGCCGAAACTCCGGAACATCATATGCCGGCACTGCGGCCCGGATTTCGCCATTTACCTTGCCCACCAGGGTAATTCCGGAGCAGTACATAAGAGTCCCTTCAAACTCGTCATTTATAATTGACATGGTATCACCAGAAAAGGGATAATAGTACCCTTCCACTCTCCCGAAATGCGCGCTGTAATCATATCCGATCGAACCTCTATTATTGACGAACATCAGGATATTATTGGCATCGATATACGAATCAGAATCGAACTCTGACAAATCGTACTGCTTTTTGATCATGGTTGCATGATCCGGCGGAAGAGCCAAAACCGAAACGGCTATGAAAAACATGAATAGTATTATTATTGTAGTATTTAACTGTCTCATGGCTATTTTATCAAAGTCATTTTACGAGTCTCTGTATATTCATCTGTTTTTAGACGGTAAAAATAGATTCCGGAGCTGACATCATTGCCTTTTTCATCTTTCCCGTCCCATTTAATCTGATGTCTTCCCGCCGAAAGATCCTCATTTACAACGGTTTTTATTTTCCTGCCGAGGATATTGAATATCTCCAATTTAACTTCAGACCTGCTCGGGAGCGAGAAGACAATATTCGTACTGGGATTGAACGGATTGGGGAAATTCTGCATCAATGCAAAGTTTTCCGGCAGGATATCTTCGTCATCTTCGATGTCGGTTGCAATATCACCGTTGAAATAGGCATTGTTATTTAGCCTGCGGTTATATCTCCAGGAAGTAATCTGCGCCGCCGCACTGTCGTAAACGGCATTATTAAAATTCAAAAATACAAGGGCGCTGTCCGATGCTGTCATGGTAAGATCGATCTTGCCGTCATTGTCGACATCACCGAGCATAGGCGTAAATCGATAATCCGAAAATATCGAAAGCGGAATATTGGGAGTGGTTATTATGGGAAAACCATCGATAATATCGCCGCTATTGTCCCAAGCATAAATCCTCTGGACGCGATATGTGAAAAACAGGTCATAATTACACGATGCAATTACTTCAGGCAATCCGTCGCCGCTTACATCAGCCACGGTTAGCATGTTTAATATTCCCGGCGACGGTGTCGTTGCAAAAAGTCCGTCCGGGCTTCCCGGTATAAATGAGCTTCCGTCCAGATTCCAAACCAGAACATAACTTACCGAGAAATCATAATAGGAACATAATATCTCGACATCTCCGTCCAGATCGATATCGGCAAATGTCGGAACCGATGGAACCAGGAAAGACCGCAGATTCAGATTTCTTGGCCACCCGGGCTTTAATTGCAATCCGGATTCGATAACGAACAGCCAGTAGCCGGTATTACTATTGTCGCAGAATAAAGCAAGTTCGAGTAGTCCGTCGCGGTCGACATCAAACGCGGTTATTCCCTTGCACAGGACCGGCGCTCCGTCAGCCCTTAACTCGAGTGTATCGACAGCATTTCCATCAATATCCGACTGAATCAGAATACTTGCACCGTTATAATAAGTATATATTTCGTCTGTACCGTCACGATTCAAATCAGCCGGTAAATATTCAATAGCTCCTTCAAAAGAAGCAATCTGTTCACCGTTGTTCCTGTAAATCAAAGCTCCGGGCATTATTGACGGATTACGGACGACATGAATTTCATCGGAGCCGTCACCATCGATATCCTTCAAGAAGACCTTCGGGAAATCGTGCTCCAGAGCAAAAAAGTCATCGAGATCGGGCCGCCAATCAAGAGTAATTTCTGCTATTGTATCGTTTGACCTGTAAATAAACAACCGGGGCTGGTCGCTTTCTATGACCGCAAAATCATCGAAGCCGTCACCGTTGACATCACCTACCGCGGGCGGAATTATATAATTTCCGTCCGGCATAACAGGCAGTATCGGATTGTCGTCAATCGCGCCGTCGGGATTATATATTCTAAATCCGTTGCCGGAACCTGCCAGTATTTCATTTACGCCGTCGCGGTCAAAGTCTCCATAATTTGCCAGAATACCCAGCGGACCGTCTACCTCTATCCTCCAGGCATCGTCTCCCGCATATCTGGATTTGACATAAAATGTAACAATATCCTCACTGGCCAGTTTGCTGTCCGAATATACAGCCAGGCGAATACTATATAAACCTTCCGCCAGCCCCTCCACAATATAATCGGTAATTTTTGAGTTCTTTAGGGGCACTGACCCGGCAGCAATCATCTCCCAGCTTGTCGGTTCTTCACCTTCTCCGAACTGCAGTTCAAAATGAGTGAAATCCGGAGCAAAGGCATTGGCCATTATTTCAACGATATTACTGACTGTATCATAATTTTTCGGAGTCATTATATTCGCAGCGGCACTATTGGCGATAAATACCGTACGAGTATAGACATTCTGCGTTCCCGACGATAACCGAAGAGTATATGTCCCGGAAAGACCGAGAGTATTCCAGTTGCCGAGAAGCTCATCGGTAACCGGTAAGCCTGAAAATACAATCTGATTCCAGTTATCAGGAGATTTACCTTCACCGTACTCGAGTACATATGATTGAAAATCATTACCGTCCGCGATACCCGTAACCTCAACAACTCCGCGAACCACTTCATTACACCCGGGTGCAAATATTTTTGTTCGTATCGAAGGCAGGTTATTGATAGCGTTACCAAGATCAATTCGTCCGTGACCGCTGTAAATATCCCATCCGGGATAATTTTCGCCTGTTCCATATGGGTCTATATAATCTTTGGCGGTTTGTTGAAGTACCTCCTGCACTGCATCGGGCGTTAGACCGGGCGAGATAGATAACAAAACTGCCGCCGCACCGACTACATGAGGAGCCGCCATGCTTGTTCCCGACGACAGGTAATAATTTTCACCGATAATATGCACCTGCGGTTCATGATCGCCGTACATGTCGGTGGTATCGGCCCGGAGCGACAATATGGCTTCACCCGGTGCGCATAAATCCATGTGATTACCATAGGTAGAGAAACCGGTCACCAGATCCGAATCGGAACTTGCCCCGACGGCAATGGTATAGGGTGACGCAGCCGGATAATTATATTCCACGATTCCGCTATTTCCTGTCGAGGCCACTAAAACCACCCCTTTTGAGCGAGCATATAAAATTGCATCTTCGAGAAAATAACTATAGAAAGGAAAGCCGAAACTCATGTTTATCACATCGGCGCCGTTATCGGCTGCATATATAAGAGCCCGCCCCACTTTTGACATAAGAGGCCAGGGAAGAATCTTAAGTGCCATTATTTCCGATCGATCACTTATACCCGAAATACCCGTTCCGTTGCCGGTGATCGATGCCACTATCCCGGCACAATGACTTCCATGCCCATAATAGTCGGTTGGATCATTATCCTCGGAGTCAATAGCGACAACATCCTCACTGGCGGCAAAATCCCAACCGTTTATATCATCGATATAGCCATTATTGTCATCGTCTTTTTCATTAGCCGGAATCTCTCGAGGATTGTGCCAGATTTTTTCTGCCAGATCCGGGTGGTCCAGATCGACTCCAGTATCCATAATGGCCACGACCACCGTCTCGGTATTATCGGGGGGATTGTTCAAAAGCTCGCCGGCATTTATATCTGCTCCGCTTAAACCCTGTACAAAAACAAGTTTATCGTTTTCATCACCACTGCGCCGGTCTATATAATAATGCCACTGCCCGGAATTGGTCAGCCCCCACTGCTGTTCAAAAAAACTATCATCAACATCATGCAGTTCCGCCATATAATCGGGTTCGGCATATTCTATATCGGGTAGAGAGTTGTAATCTTCTGAAATTGACCGCAAATCGGCCCCTGCTTCAAATGAAAATAAATATACCCGGTTGAGAAATTCTGCGCTGTTCGATATGGCGGCTTCCTGCTTGAGAGATATAATATTGCTGACATTATATTTTTTATTTAACTCCTGAATTGCAGCTAATTGTGAGGCTCCCCCCGCTTTTGATACAACGCTGGTTTTAAATTTGACAATCAGCCGATCCGGCGCAAATTGACCGTGGCCGGCATCCGAATCCCTCAAATAACCAAACGATGGGGGGATAAATGAAAACGCAAAAAATATGATAAGCCATGTAACTTTCTTTCTCATATAAGAATTAACGTCCGGCGAGGGTTTTCGGTTCAAAATAATTGGTCAAATATAGATGGCGGAAGGGTACGAGTTCTTCTCTGCTTATCCCTTTTAAATAAGATACTATTAATCGCGGCTTTTTCAAAGAAGAATTTTGAAATTTAATAGAACGATACAATCTGCTTGAAATAAAGCTTCTTTTTTCGTAATTTTGCTTCACATGCCCATTATAAAAATTACTTCAATCTCGGGTAAAATCCCTTTTTCGGAGGATACACCATGCGCTTGATAGCGGCAATTTTTTCCGTTCTGATGCTGTTCTCAGAAATACCGGCTCAGGAACAAAAACAATCGGAACTTCCGCCCGGCGATAAACCGCCAATGACCGTAATCGATCTTGTCAAAGAAGCTGGCACAGCCAAAGACCACAAAGGTACCAGCTATATTATTGTCTATGATTCACTCGAAAACAAAGTCACCGACCGGGGTGTTACATATACAGACCAGCTCATTGTATATAAGATATTCGATGAAAAGGGATGCCGCGATATGTCGGTTCAAAGCTGGCATTACGAGCCGATGTCCAGTGCGGTCGAAGTCAAAGAAGTCAACCTGATTCGAGACGGTGCCAGAATACCGGTTCCTCTTAAGGATATAAAAGACCTTCCCGCCCCGCAGAGCGGTATATACTGGCAGGATCGCATTAAATTGCTTCAGTTGCCAAGGCTGCAAATAAACGACGCCATCGAAATTAAAACCTTCCGAAAGGGTTTTTCATATGCCCTGCTCGATAACAATAATCTGCCGCCCGAGGATGAAAAATATATCCCGCCAATGCCGGGAGAATATTTCGATATAATCCTGTTCCAGGCCAGAGTCCCGATTATTGAAAAAAGGCATGTTTTGAAACTTCCGGCAGACAAAAGACTTCATTCAGAGACTTACAACGGTCCTCTTTATGCGAGAACGACTTACAATCCCGATACCACAATCTACAGCTGGTGGGCCAAAGAGATGCCTGCCTGGAAACCGGGACCCAGCAGCGCCGATGCCTCGGATATGCTTCCTAAAGTCGTCCTGGCGACTGTCGAAAGCTGGGAGGCCAAAAGTCGATGGTTTTTCGAGATAAATAATAACCAGTTCGATGTCACCGAGGCAATTCAGGCCAAGGTTGATGATATTCTTGCCAGTGCAGGTGTATCAGATGGTACCGAATTAGAAAAGGCATTTGAACTGGTCCACTGGGTAGCACAAAATATCCGCTACTCGGGGCAAACCATGGGTGAAGGTGAGGGCTTCACGCTTCATCCCGGGCAGATGATATTCGAGCAGCGAAGCGGTGTCTGCAAGGATATTGCCGGTATGCTGGTTACCATGATGCGGGCCGCCGGGCTCGATTCCTATGCCGCTATGACAATGGCCGGGAGCCGTATCGAAGAAATTCCCGCCGACCAGTTTAACCATTGTGTTGTCGCCCTCAAGACCGATACCGGAAAATTTGTCATGTATGACCCGACCTGGGTCCCATATTATAAAGATATCTGGTCGCTTTCAGAAGCAGAGCAGCATTATCTTATCGGAACGCCGGAAGGTGATACTTTAAGCCGAATACCATACAGCCCACCCGAGGAATCGCCTTTATATATCACGAATAACGGCGAGATCCTTTCCGATGGTACCCTCGAAGCCACCGTCGAAATGAAATCAAACGGCAAAATCGACGGCTATCTAAGGGGCATGGTCTACTGGTTCCGCTACCATGAAAGAACAGACTATCTCCTGAGTATTTTAGGGAAAATTTCCGACCGCGTCGAAATAGTCGATTTCGAGCATGGTGATATCCTTGATTTTCATGAAAGCATGTGGTGGAGAATAAAATACCGGATCCCCGAATATGCCCTTCCGGTCGCCGATGGATTTGAATTTAAAAGCCCTTTAATGCAGATGGTATACGATGGTACACTCCTTTTCCGCTATACCAGAAATGAATGGGGCAAAGAACGCAAAAATGACCTTTTCTTCTACTCGACACAATTACTCGACGGCAGCGAAAATCTGAGATTACCAAATGGCTACGAAATCGCCAAATCGATAAAGGCTGAAACAATCGACGAAACATATGTCTATTTTTCCGGCAAAGGAGATATGGATAAAAACAGGCTTACGGTAAAATCGACCGCCAAAGTTAAAAGGAGGCAGATACCCACTGAAGGCTACGAAGGATTTAGAAAAGCAATGCAGGAGGCCAAAGACTTCGCGGCCAAAACCTACCGGGTCGAGAAGGGAGGTGCCAGATGAGACGGCTATTCAATTATATCATGGCGTTTACATTTTTGTTTGTCATCTTTAGCACCGCTGTATTGGCACAAAAATCGGTCTCTCCTGATATTGATATCCCTGCCCTGATGACAAAAGCGCAGGAAACTTTTGATCTTCAAAAAGAAGACGCAGTTTTGCTGTTCGACGGTCAAAAAGTCAGACAGCATGCCGACGGCCGCATAACTCATTTTGTGCACCGTGTTATCTGGATCAATACCGACCAGGCAATAGAATCATATGGCGATCACCGCATTACGTTCGACAGCGAAAACCGTAAATTCAATGTCGTTACCGTTCGCACATGGCGCGATAACGAATGGTGGCAGACCGGCGAAACCGGTATTGTCGAAACACTGCCCTATGCCGTCAGGAAAGCGTACGATTATACCAATCTGCGCGATATGATGCTTCTCCACGACGGTATCGAACTGCCCTGTATTCTGGAAGTTGCCTATTATATCGAGGACAAAGAACCGTACCGTGCCGGCGCTGATGGCATCTGGATATTCAGCCGACCCGATCCGGCTGTTCAGTCTTATTTTTCCCTGCAGGTTCCGCAAGGATCAACACCAACGTATTTTGCTCCAGAATCTGTTCCGCAACCGACCAAAGAAACTGACACCGATGAAAAGTTCGATATCTATGCCTGGACAATGGGTCCTCTGCAGACGGAAAGCTACCCTCATACTGATGATCCGGCGGCCTATTCACCGCATATAATCTGGTCAACCTGGGAAAGCTGGAATGAACTGGGCGGCAACATTAAAAAGACTTTCAATCTGATGGCAGTTACCGACAGCCTGCTGGAAAAAGCGGTTGACTCGGTTATCGCAGGCACCAGAACCCGTTCCGAAGCGGCTGACAGAATTGCATCTTTTATAAATAACCGTACAAGATTTATAGGTATAGATGAAAACTACTGGTACGACAATCCCCGTCAGGCATCAGATATCTATCAGAGCGCCTACGGCCACAGGCTCGATCGAGCTATCCTGGCGGCTGCTCTCTTTCGCAGAGCCGGGCTGTCTACCTTTCCGGTATATATAAGCAAAGGATACAATGAGATAAAAAGCGATATAGCTTCACTCGATAGATTCACCGGAGTCGGGGTCTGGATATCAGGAGAAGATATTGAAGGCTACTATGATCCGGCAACTGGGGCCATATATAACGGCTTCGCATATTTATATGGACGAACCTACTGGCTGGCCGGAGAAGGTGAAAAACCGGCGGTTCGAATCCGGGCCAACAATGAACAGAGCAGATACTACCTGCGACTTGATATCAAATTTAGTAATGAAAAAGACACAATTCATGGAAAAGGATATTTAAACGCCGGTAACTGCCTTAATCCATTCGATAAAATGGAAGGGCTTTCATCTCAAACCAAGGGATTTCTTAATAGTGCTGTATCGGGAGTCATTGACGGTGCCAAAGTTGAAGAATACAACCTCGAACGGTTTGATCAGTTCAATGTAACAGCCGGCTTTACATTTAAATTTCCCAAGCCGAAAAAGAGCGACTATGGCTGGCTGCCTTTGATTTTGGATAATCCGGCCGGCGGTCTGAAAGAAAATCTTCCAAACGATGTAAATATCCTCCATGCCGAAAGAGAATCCCCGGTAATTTTCCCCTGTCTGATGAATTTCAAGGTCGAATTGAGAATCGATACTTCGGGTGTCGAATTTAAATACCTGCCCGAAACAAAAATTATAGAAAATGATGCCGGCAGCTGTCTTATCTACAGCGCAGAAAATTTTGGAAAACAAATCGTCGCCTGTGAATTGACTCTTGCTAAAACATATTTTGAAGCATCTGAATGGCCCTCTTTAAAAGAACTCCTGTTGGCATATTTTCATGAACGAAACAATACTATTCTAATGGTACAAAAAGACAAGGAAAATAAATGACAAACGACGAAAATGAATATAAAATATTTTTCAATCACCATGCTCCGCAGTACATGGAAAATGTCTTCACGCGCAATACGGCCGAGGAAGTTAAGTTTATCGCCGAGGAACTGGCCCTTCCGCCCGGAAGCGAAATCCTCGATGTTGGCTGCGGCACCGGCCGTCATTCTGTCGAGCTGGCTAAAAAAGGATACCGCATGACCGGGGTCGATATTTCTTCGGGAATGCTAAACGTTGCCCGCAAAACAGCGGAGGAATCATCGGTCGAGCTTAACCTGATTGAACAGGATGTCTTCTATTTTCAATCCGACAAAAAATTCGATGCCGCGATTAGCCTCTGCGAGGGTGCTCTTGGATTAATCGGTCTCAAAGACAATCCGATCGAGCGTGATTTAATAGTCCTTCAAAATATTAACCGGGCCCTGAAACCAAAGGCCAGATTTATAATGACCGTACTAAACGGTCTCAAAAAGGTACGGCAGTATACCAAAAAAGATATCGAGGACGGTACATTCGATCCGATTAACCTGATTGAAATATTCGAGATGGAATATGATACACCCGATGGCAAAAAGAAAATCCCCCTGCGTGAAAAAGGATTTACCGGCAGCGAGATAAAGCTTATGCTTCATCTTGCGGGTTTCGAGACGCTTGAAATTTGGGGAGGTACCGCCGGAGCATGGGCAAAGCGGAAAATCGATCCCGACGAATATGAAATCATGGTCATTGCCCGCAAGGATAGAGAAATTTGATTTAATCAATAAATCCGGAGAATAATATGGAAGCCGGCAAATTTGAATATTTCATAAAGACCGAAAATGCCGCGAAATTTTCTCCTGCTGATGGTGTCGAGACCAAAGTCCTCTCGGGATTAAATGGCGAGAAAATGATGATGACCCTGACCACCATTCAACCGGGAGCCGAAGTCCCCTCACACTCTCACCCGCATGAACAGGTCGGAATGGTCAGGCAGGGTAAGGCGATTATGGAAATAGATGGCGACGAAAGAACGATCACTATCGGTGATATCGTGGTTATCCCGCCCAATGTGTCCCACAGCGCCAGGTGCAGCGGAAATGAGCCTTTTGCCATGCTCGATGTTTTCTCACCCATCCGCAAAGATTTCGCGGAAAAAGCCAAAAAATAAATACCCCGGCCGCGGTGCCTGTTGAGGCTATAAGAATAAGTCCAGTATATTAATAATTGTCCTTAAATTGCATATAATTGCATAAAGGAAACCCCCGCCCTATCCTAAGTCCTTCTACAATAGCATTTTATGCTACACCCTGATTACGGCACGCCGCTTGCAATTATAGCCATCGACCTGTAATATTTTTAACTTGTATCTGGAGGAAGGTATGAAAAGATACCTCATGATATTGGCCTGCGCCGTTTTTGTTATCGCTTCCTCCAATGCCTTTGCGATTTCGACATCTTTTACTGGTCAATCCACGGCAGGAATTGCCGCGGAAAAAAATCTGTTTTCGGGCGGTTTCGACTTCGAAAACCGAAATGAAAGCATACCTACCAATAATATTTATCCTTCCAACGGATGGTTCAGAAATAGTTTCCCCTCTTACGGCAGTATTTATCACGGTGGAGGAATCGGAACTTATCAAACAAAATATCACAATGACGAAAGTGCCTATTTCGGAGACGAAAACAGCAACAGAGACAGATTCAAGGATGCCAACCCGGTCCCGGAACCAATAACGCTGATCTTATTCGGCGCCGGTCTTGCAGGATTGGGATTGCGAAAACGGTTTAGATAGCAGGGCCAAAGTTACCCCAGTGAACGGACAGTCTTAAGGCTGTCCGTTTTTTTATTTTTAATATCCAAACTGATTGCATTTATCTTCTCAAATTATATCTTTTGCCGTAATCTTTGATAAAGGTGCTTATGAGCAAAGGACTTCAAAAAATATACTCGGAAATTCCGAGGCGCTACGAGTTAATAAATCACCTGCTTACCCTCGGATTGGATATTGTCTGCCGTAAGAAAGTAGCAAAAATGGCTGTCAAGGACGGTGGTCAGATGTGGCTCGATGTCTGCACAGGCACAGGGGAAACAGCCATGTACCTTAAGCGATTCTCCCAAAATGGTGTTTCAATTACTGGTGCCGATTTTTCGCTCCCGATGGTTCTTGTTGCCGCACAAAAACCTGAAAACAAAGATATTCCATTTGTCATATCAGAAGCCGGCGACCTTCCTTTTCCATCCGAAACTTTCGATACGATTACAATATCATTTGCTACCAGAAACCTCAATACGAATCGCGAAAATCTCATAAGACGATTTACCGAGTTTAACCGGGTTCTTAAACCGGGCGGAGTCTTCTATAATCTCGAAACCAGTCAACCCCGCTTTGCGCCAATAAGAAAAGCGATGCATCTCTATGTTGGTCTAACAGTCAAACAGATCGGGGCTGCCGTTTCGGGTAACAAATCCGGATATACTTACCTTGCTCACAGTATTCCTCGTTTTTATAATCCCGATGAATTGGCCGAAATTTTGAAGGAATGCGGCTTTTCGGAAGTTTCTTATAAGCGCATGTTTCTCGGCATTACTGCCGTTCACCGCGCCGTTAAATGAAACATAATCTTGCCCGGCTCGTATTCTGACTGTATATTAAATTATCATAGTTTTGTTTTGGGAATATCGTGGACTATTTTGAATTAGTAAAAAATCCTTGTACACCGCATGGAAATACAAATTTCTGTGGATCTTTGGATTTTTTGTCGCTGTCGGGAACAGCTATTACAGCTTCACCAACTACTATGATATGGATGAGGTCAATTTCGGCGATTTCTCTTTCGGCCTGAAAGGCGACTTTTCTCTCAATGCAGAAATAATTGTTCTTATTATGACAATTGTAATCCTGGCCGCTATCATATTATGGATTATAAGTATCTTGGCCGAAGGTGCGCTGATTCACGGCATCAACCGAATTGAATCCAATCAAAAAACTGATTTTTCCGATTGCCTGACCGTCGGTGCATCGAAATTTTTAAGACTTCTCGGAATAATGCTCATCGCTACATTTGTTGTACTACTTCTGATATTCGGATCCCTGCTGTATATTATCCCATCATACTTTTTGTCAGTCGCGCTTGGCATAATTCTGACCGTCATAGCTATTCCATTGATTATTGCCGCGATCTTTACAATTGTTGCGGTCGAAGCATGGTCAATACGCTATGCCGTATTGCATGATACAGCCTGGTTCAAATCGATCTCTGAAGGATGGAATCTTTTCAGAAAAAATATCGGCTCCACAATTGCCGTGGCATTTTCTTCGGTAATCCCTCAGCTTATTTTCTGGGCAGCCACTTTAATAGTTGCACTGATTATCGCGGTCCCGTTTATAATCCTCGCTAAAATCGAACTGTTTCTGGGATTGATACCCGGCGCCCTCATAGTCCTTACAATCGGTATTTTTATTTATGCTTACCTGGGCACATTCTCCAGCACAATCTGGACCCTGGCTTTCATGAACCTGTCATCACCGGGCACAGAACAACCTCCGCAATCTCCGGAAGTTTCAGCGTCTCAATAGTCTTGCTTTTCCGCTATTGCAATAAGTTCAATTATTAACAATATTGCGCTATGGAATATATCGAAATGCTGGCCCGTACCCATCTCGGTTCGGGTCTGGATAAAGACGATCTGGAGACTCTGGCCGCAATCGCGGCTTTTAAGACATATCATAAAGATGAGATTATCTTTTTAGAAGGGGACCGGGCCGATGGATTTTATATTCTCCTGACAGGTCAGGTAAAAATTTATAAATCCTCACCCGAAGGCAAAGAATATACGATCCATATAATCAAACCGGGGCAGCTATTTGCCGAGGCCGCCATCTTTCGGGGTGTAAATTTCCCGGCCAACTGCACCGCAATGGAAACCTCTCAAACCACCTTTTTCCCTAAGAATAAATTTATCAACCTCCTTGAGAAATCCCCTCAGATGTCGCTTAAAATAATCGCCTCTCTCTCGGCCTTTGTCCGCGATTTCAACCGTCAGGTTGAAGAATTATCATTAAAAGAGGTCCCTTCCCGTCTGGCCTCTTACATTCTGGCCCGTGCCGAAGAATTCGATACCGATACAATAACTCTTGATCTCACTAAAACCGATCTTGCCAGCCGACTTGGCACCATAAGCGAAACACTTTCCCGCGCCCTGAAAAAATTCAAAGCGGCCGGGATCATTGAAGTCGAAAAGGATAAAATCTCAATAATAGACAAAAATCGTCTAATTTCTGCCTCTGAAGGCGAAAAAATCTGAATATTCTTGACTTAAGTCAAGGATTCCCACGCCAATTCCACCGAAATTACAATCGAATTTAAAATTTGAAGGAGGCGGAATATGGCTATCAGAAAAATTATACATATTGATGAAGATAAATGTGACGGCTGCGAACTTTGTATCCCGGCCTGTCCGGAAGGCGCCCTCAGGATTATCGATGGCAAGGCTAAATTGGTCAGCGAAACTTACTGCGACGGCCTCGGTGCCTGCCTGGGTGAATGCCCGCAGGATGCTATCTCGATCATTGAGCGCGAGGCAGCCGAATTTGATGAAGAAGCGGTAAAGGAACGGATGAAGGCTCAGGAAAAATCGAAGCCGCAGCCTTTAAACCCGGCGCCCCAATCACCACCGGCCTGCCCCGGTTCCATGGCGCATTCGTTTGATCGCAAACAGCAGCCGAAATCGAAAAATTCAAATATGGTTCCGGCACAATCACGACTTTCCAACTGGCCGGTACAGTTGCATCTGGCTCCGATTCAGGCGCGGTATTTCGATAATGCCGATCTACTAATAGCGGCCGATTGTGTTCCTTTTGCAATGGCTGATTTCCATGATAATATGCTGGAAGGTAAAACGCTTCTTATTGGATGTCCCAAACTGGATGATACAAGTATCTACCGAGACAAATTGACACAAATTTTCGAGCTTAATGAAATCAAATCTGTAACTATCGGATTTATGGAAGTCCCGTGCTGCTTTGGCTTAGTACAACTTATAAAGAACGCTGTAGATAATGCGGGCAAAGATATCCCGGTCAAGGCGACTCGTATCGGTATTAAAGGAAACATAATCCAGTCGGGTACGGTTATGAAGAAGAAGGAGGTATCCCGATGAGTGAATTATTGAATAATGCCGAAAAACGAAAAGAACTTCTCAAACACATGATCATGCAGCTTCATAAAGGTGAAGCACCGGAAACTGTTAAAACACAACTCGCCCGCCTGCTTGGAAAGATTCCCTATAATGAAGTCGTCGAAGTTGAACAGGAACTGATTAATGAGGGCCTGCCGGAGGAAGAAATTCTCCGTCTTTGCGATATTCATACCGCCGCCCTGAAAGGAAATATCGATTCCGAACCATCCAAAACCCCGCCGCCCGGCCATCCGATCGAAACATTCCACAAAGAAAATCGGGCACTTGAATGGGAACTCGATGCTCTAAGAAAAGATTTTCAAAAGATAAGAGAAATGCCCGATGACGCCGACGCTAAGGAAATTATGCTCGATATACGAACCCGTTTTAATGCCTTAAGCGATGTCGAGAAGCACTATCAACGAAAAGAAAACCTGCTTTTCCCCTATCTTGAAAAGCATGAAATCACCGGACCACCCAAGGTTATGTGGGGCAAACATGATGAAACCCGGGAATATCTAAAAGCCGCTTTTGAGACTCTGGAAAATATCGAAGAAATAAACGCCGGCGAGGCGAAATCGATCACCGATCTTGCCCTCAAACCGGCATCGGACTCGATCGAGGAGATGATCTACAAAGAAGAAAACATCCTCTTTCCGATGTGCCTCGATACTCTGAGTGAACAGGAATGGTACAATATCTACAATGAAAGTCTCGAAATCGGTTTTTGCCTGTATGATCCCACCGATGAATGGAAGCCGGAGGGGGTTGAGATAACCGAAGAAGCACAGGAGTTTCAAAAAGGACGTGTCCAGCTACCGAGTGGTAATTTCACGCCGGAAGAACTCAATTCAATTTTAAATACCATACCATTTGACCTGACCTTCGTCGACAGCGAAGACACTGTCCGCTATTTTACACAGGGCCGCGAAAGGATATTTGCCCGCAATCGTGCAATCCTCGGACGCAAAGTGCAAAGATGCCATCCCTCGAAAAGTGTTCATATTGTAGAACAAATACTCAAAGATTTTCGCTCCGGTGAAAAAAGCCATGCCGCCTTCTGGATCACCATGAAAGAGCGCTTCGTAAGTATCGAGTATTTCGCCCTGAGGAATAAGGATGATGAATATCTCGGCTGCCTCGAAGTCAGTCAGGATTTAACCGAGAAAAGAAAACTCGAAGGCCAGCAAAGACTGCTCAACTACGTGGAATAGGGGAATTATTTATGAATGCAGACAATGCAAATTTAATCATAACCCCCGATACAAAGGTGGCGGAACTTCTAAAAGTGTACCCTCAACTGGAGGATGTCCTTATTGAAATATCCCCCTCTTTTCGCAAGCTTAAAAATCCTGTCCTGAGAAAGACCGTTGCAAAAGTCGCCACCTTAAGACAGGTCGCAATTGTGGCCAATATCCCTCTGGCCGACCTGATAAACGATTTGAGAGGCGAAGTCGGTCAGGAGGCTGCCGAAAATATCGAAACCGCAAAAAGCGCATCTTCCGAAAAACCTGACTGGTTCAAGAAAGATAAAATAATAACGACTTTCGACGCCCGTGCCATGCTGGAAAAGGGTAAACAGCCTCTTGGTACCGTCATGAAAGATCTTCGCGATATCAAAGAAGATGATATCTATGAATTAATCACACCATTCGAGCCGGCACCCCTGATAGATAAAGCAAGAGAGAAAGGATTCGATGCCTGGACAACTTCGACCGAGCTTAAAGTGTTCAAAACATATTTCCGTAAACCCAACTCATAATTCCGGAGGAAACGATGAAAGATACAACCAAAACCGATAAATCATTTGAAAGCGCCAAAACATATAACCTGAAAAATTTGATCGACTACTCTGAAGGATCTGTCGTCAGCCGTACCATCACCAAGGGTAAAACAGGTTCAATAACCCTCTTTGCATTCGACGCCGGTCAGGACCTGAGCGAACATACCGCTCCATTCGACGCTCTCGTATATGTGCTCGACGGCGAGGTCGTTTTAACCGTTGGCGGGAAAAAAGTGGTTGCCGCGGAAGGCGAAGCGGTCATGATGCCGGCGGGGATTCCCCATGCCGTTCTGGCGGAAAAAAGATTTAAGATGCTTTTAAGCATGATTCGCAAAAGCTCGGAGGAATAGATTGAACCTTCTGCGCCTGCTGCCTTTTATTATCGCCTCACTGCTCATGGCGGCGCACTTCTTAAGGGCCGATCAGCAGGGGCTGATGGTTGTTTCTCTTTTAGTCCCCGGACTGCTTTTTATTAAAAGAAAATGGGTTACTTATGTTATCAGTGCCTTTGTCATCATGGGCGGCCTGGTATGGATCGATACTGCCTCCCGGTTGTATCATATTCGAACCGTATTCGGGCAATCGCCGACCAGGATGCTTATTATTCTGGGTGCGGTCACTCTCTTTACGCTGTCATCATTGCTGGTTTTCAGATTGGGCAAAATAAGGCAAAGGTACAACATAAAGGACGAAACAGCCGTACTCAGCACAGCTACTTTCTTTTTGACTGCGCTGCTCCTGACAATAGTCCATCTCAAGGTATCGATACCGATTTTGCTCCTCGAAAGATTTTTACCGGGCGGCGGATGGATCGAGATATTTATTTTGGCGACCTATTCCGCCTTCATTGCCGAATTGATAATTGATCCCCGAAAATCCGCCGCCTGGCGCAAAAAAATCTGGACTCTGTTTTCAATTGTATTTTTCAGTCAGCTGATTCTCGGCCTTGCCGGTTTTGAAAAATTCCTCATGACCGGGGACCTGCACCTGCCTGTTCCCGCCATGATTCTCGCCGGACCGATTTTCCGCGGCGATTTGACTATAATGATATTCCTTTTCCTCGGCTCGATCCTTATCATCGGTCCCGCCTGGTGCAGCTACCTCTGCTATCTTGGTTCATGGGATCTGGCTGCATCGAGCGCAAAAAAATTCCCGCGTTCCCTCCCCCGCTGGGTCTGGCCGACTCGAATTGCAATTCTTATCGGCATTATTCTCGCCGCTTTTTCGCTTAGATTGGCCGGCCTGCCTATGGTCACCGCCACCATCCTTGCAATTATATTCGGTCTGATCGGTGTCGGGTTGATGCTCTTTATTTCCCGCCGCAAAGGACTCATGATTCAATGCATCTCCTATTGTCCTATCGGCGTGGTGACAATCATCCTGGCGAAACTTAATCCCTTCCGCCTGAAAATAAACTCACGCTGTACCGATTGTTACCAGTGCCGGGCAGCCTGCCGCTACGGCGCCCTTTATGTCAAGGATATAAAAAACCGCAAGCCGAATATAAATTGCACTCTTTGCGGCGACTGCCTCGGCCAGTGCGATGATAATGCTATTGATTATCATTATTTCCACCTTACACCTAAAACCTCCCATAAATTATTCGTAATCTTGGCAGTAGCTCTGCATACCCTCTTCCTGGGTACAGGAAGAATCTAAAAATTATATTAATTATTTTAAATTCTAAGGCACTCTTTCGTAATAAGTGGAAAGGAGATAATATTTGTCGCGTTTCACGATAAATACTACATTTGATATTTTTATTCGGAAGGTGCCATTATGAGTTCCTGCCAGGATATGGAAAAAGGCGAAATATACGCCTGCGAGCGCTGCGGCGTTGAAATCATGGTCATAAACGAAAGTAAATACAACTCAGGAAAATCAAAGAAGGCAGATTCAGGCGTTAAAACCGAGCGCTGTAAATTCAATCTTTGCCACGGCGAACCAAATGTCTGGGAAGAAATTATCGAAGATTAACTCCCGTTCAAATAAACCTCTTATTTCCTTGCTTATATCGCTCTCGTTCTAAAATCGGCGGGCTGCAAGCCGGCCCGTCGAATAAAACCACCGTTTTATCCTTCGTTTGTCAAACCGATTCATCCTTGTAATTTCCAAAAACTTTTTTAATATTCACCTGTTTATATTATTCAATACTGGATAGTTACAGCCGGAGATTACAATTTGATCAAATACGAAGACATCCTCGAGGCTCGCGATAAAATGCATCCGGAGATAATCCGGACACCCCTCCAGATTTGGCGTTACGGTTCCGATGTCACTAACCGCGTGATGCAGCTGAAGATGGAAACACTCCAGAGGACCGGATCATTTAAACCCCGTGGAGCATGGAATAAACTGCGAATGCTGCGCCCAATGGAGCGAAAGGCCGGAGTAATTTGCGCTTCGGCCGGTAATCATGCCCAGGGTGTCGCCCTGGCATCGTCCTTTCTGGATATCCAGGCGACCATCGTCATGCCCGAAAATACCCCGGAAATCAAAATTATCCAGACCAAACTCTACGGCAAACCGGAAATAATCCTCCACGGCGAAAATCTGTACGAAGCCACCGCCCATGCGAGAGAGATACAAAAAGCAAGCGGGCTCATTTATATTCATGCGTACGACGATGACGCCATTATCGCCGGACAGGGTACAGTTGGATTGGAAATTCTCGAGCAGTGGCCCGATGTCGATACTATTATTGTCCCGGTCGGCGGCGGCGGACTTATATCCGGCATCACTGTTGCGATCATGACTCACCATAAAGATGTCTCCATATTCGGGGTGCAATCAGAAACGGCCGATGCCGCTGCACGTTCAATTGAACAGAATAAAAGAGTCACTATGCCCAAACTGAGTACTATTGCCGACGGTATAAAAGTCTCCGAACTCGGCGAAAGACCGTTCGAGATTTTGAAAAAATTCCGCGTTCCCATTCTGCGCGTCAGCGAGGATGAAATCTCATCGACTATCACTGCTCTCTGCCAGACAGCCAAGCTGGTAGTTGAACCTGCCGGCGCAGTCTCGGCGGCGGCCGCTTTGCATCGGTGCCGTGAATTTCATATGAGCAGCCGGGTGGTTTGTCTCCTTACAGGGGCCAATATCAATGTATCATCCTTTGCGGAGATTCTACGCACCCATCCCAGAGTCCCTCAGTTTTAAATATCTACTTGTATTACAATAAGTACTATGGGTCACTGACAGAATCTGTCAAAATGGATTGTGAAGGAAATATTACTTGACATTTCATTCTACTTATATATTTTCCTAATACTTGGAGCACCATTCGCCTTTTCATCGGAAAACCGAAAAAAGTCTCACCGCCAAATAATTCTCTTTAAACCACCGGCTATAAAAATATGCCGGTCAGGAGGTGATTATATGAGGAAATTTCTCTATCTTTTCACAACCGTTTTCCTCAGCCTGGGCCTTTTTTTCGCGGCCTGTGATGAGGATGACATCCCCGATGGACCATCCGACGATGAACAGACCCTGTTCTATGTCGCCGGGGAAGCTGGTGGATTGGTCAAAGTATTCAATGTCGAACAAAAAGCCTTCACCGACTCATTCACTATCGACAGTATTCCATCCGACAAAAACATGCGGATATGGGTTCTCGGCGACGATGAGGAGCTGGTCGCTTCATATGCTGAAGGAACCTATATATATGACCTGAAAACCAGGGAGATTACCAGAAGCTACTCCGATTATGGCAAAATGATCGTCGCTCCGGATGGAAACCTGTTTCTTGCAAACAACCTGACGAACAATCGCTGGGATTTTCGCTTGCTTAGCGATATGAGTCTGGTTTATTCCCACCCGAGCGAACCCTTCCTGCCCCAGTTCAGCCAGGATTCAAAAATGCTCTCCTTTCTTGCACCCAATTCCGAAACAGGTAATTGGGACCTTATTCTTTATGACTTAAATCGTGATTCACTTATTGCTATTCCACGAAAATTCAATGAGGATCGTCTCAATGCATTCTATTCTTACCCTATCCATTCTAAAGGTACGATCTTTTTTCATGGATGGAATTCCTATGGGAATTTCGCATGTATGGCTTATGTGGACTCTCAAAATGTTACGGTATTGAAAGCATTTTCCCGTGGTTCCGGTATGGTCCCAATTGTCGACCCGGATGGTGAGTATCTCTATTTTACTAATACTCCCAGCTGGGATATGTGGGAGCCGGAAGTATTGTATGTTTATGAGATCGATAGTGGTGATTCTGTAGCGACTATCGATTTAAGTGATCTTCATGAACCGGCTTTAATGAGAATATCTTATGACGGTAAATATATTTTAAGTTCGCCATTTTATCCCGAATGGCTGGGCCATGATCCAAATTCTGTAGCCCTGATTAATGTGGAATCCTATATTGGTTTAGGGACTTACGATTTCGGCCGTAAGCCGTTTTGGATAGCAACTAAGACTAAAATTAATTAAGGGATATTAATATGTCTAAGGTAAAAATTGCACAAATAACGCTTATATTTGTTTTTTTAGCAACGAGCAATATTTTTGGTCTATACTATTATTCAAATGATCGACAAATTCCGCTATATATAGACTCGACGAAAATATTACTCAATTTTAGTAATGATTGGATATATGACGAAGAAAATTTTATAAACGAATATGAGCAGATTGATTCGATCATTCTCCAGCATACGCTTGATGATTTTTGTGTATATTCGATAAATTCAAGCGCTATTATCGATCATTTTATTGATTCTTTAAGTATTGATCCTCGAATTGATCAGATAAATTATTATACATACCTTGATCCTAACATCCCATCACTTATGGGAAATACTATTTGCTGCAAATTTCATAATAATGTCAGCTATTTCTTTATCGATAGTCTAAATTCTGTTTTTCATGTATCTATAGAATATGAAAACCAGTATACGCCTAAACAATTCCTTTTGCGAGTAAATGACAATAGCCCGTATTCTGTTCTTGATATTGCCAATCTATACTATGAACTTCCTGAAACTGAATTTTCACACCCTAATTTTCTGGGTGGTTATGAATATGATAACAAATACCATATTTATGATCATTATTGGCAGGAACAATGGGCTATGCACAGAATTTTCGATATTACTTTCGACTCTGTTCGACATAAGGCATTTGAAATATCAACCGGAGATTCATCCGTTATTGTCGCGGTGTTGGACCAAGGAATAACACCTCATGAAGATCTCAATCCCAATTTAATTACACCAGGTTATGACTTCGAAAGAATGGATAACGATCCGACAGCCTGCGATACCAGCAATCAAGGCTGGCATGGTATGGGTATTATGGGTATTATAGGAGCTAATCACAATAGAGACAGTACGCTATATTCCGACCGTAATACAGGTATTTACGGCATAGCACCTGGAGTAAAAATAATGCCTATTAAAATCGGCTCAGGAATTCCTGCACCGGATACACTGATTCCAGATACAGGATGGGGACCCGGGTTAGAAAACGGCTGGGGCTGGTTTACTACTGACGAACGTATTGCCGGTGCCATAAATTGGGCATGGGCTCATGGTGCAGATATTCTCTCATGTAGTTGGCATCGAATTGAGCCTGTTGACGTAATCGCTAATGCTATAAGCTTATCTAGTATAGTTGGACGTGATGGCAAAGGTTGCGGTATATTTTTTTCCGCCGGCAATTCCGGTAGCCCGGACTCTATCTTTCCTGCCATGCTTCCCGAAGTAATATCGGTGGGATCATTGCATCCCGATGATAGTGCATGGAGCTACAGCAGTTATGGAAAAGTAGATCTTATGGCACCTTCCGGAAAATCGGCTGAACATCCTATTTGGACTTTGGATCAAATGGGTAATATGGGCAAAATTTACGAAGGAGGAAGCGCCGTTTGCGGCAACCCGCCGGATTACGATTATAATTGTATGTTTGGTGGCACATCCGCGGCTCAGCCGGTAGCTGCAGGTGTAGCCGCCCTGATGCTTTCTATCAATCCCGATCTAACGCGAGAAGAGCTTTATGAAGCAATGAAATGTTCAGCCGAACGCGATCTTTACATCCCAATAATCGACCCTCCGCAAGAAAAATACGGGTATGGAATGGTACATCCACTGCGGGCCTTAGCTACCTTGTACCGAGGTGATGTTGACAATAGTGGTTCTACAAATATTCTTGATATTACCCACTTAATCGAGTACCTATATATGGACAAAGATGTTCCCGATCCACATCCAATCATCGGAGATCTTAATTGTGATGGCCTTGTAACTTTGATGGACATTACATATTTAATAAATTGGATTTATAAAAGTGGCGAACCTCCAATTACTCCATGCTGTGAACTTGGTGATTGGGAATATTGATTAGCACAAAAGAAAGCCGGACAGGAGGTGATTATATGAGGAAATTTCTCTATCTTTTCACAGCCGTTTTCCTCAGCCTGGGCCTTTTTTTCGCGGCCTGTGATGAGGATGACATCCCCGATGGACCATCCGACGATGAACAGACCCTGTTCTATGTCGCCGGGGAAGCTGGTGGATTGGTCAAAGTATTCAATGTCGAACAAAAAGCCTTCACCGACTCATTCACTATCGACAGTATTCCATCCGACAAAAACATGCGGATATGGGTTCTCGGCGACGATGAGGAGCTGGTCGCTTCATATGCTGAAGGAACCTATATATATGACCTGAAAACCAGGGAGATTACCAGAAGCTACTCCGATTATGGCAAAATGATCGTCGCTCCGGATGGAAACCTGTTTCTTGCAAACAACCTGACGAACAATCGCTGGGATTTTCGCTTGCTTAGCGATATGAGTCTGGTTTATTCCCACCCGAGCGAACCCTTCCTGCCCCAGTTCAGCCAGGATTCAAAAATGCTCTCCTTTCTTGCACCCAATTCCGAAACAGGTAATTGGGACCTTTTGATGTACGATGTTGTTCGTGATTCCCTGTTGACAAAGCAGAAGAAACTGGGTGAACATACACTGGGTACATTATACTCGTATCCCATACATTCGAAAAACAAAGTTTGTTTTTACGGAAGAACACCCAATAATACTTTTGCATGTATTGCATTTATAGACTCCCAGGATGTATCTGTACTAAAAGTTCTCGATGGATGGGGCATGATTCCGGCGGTAACACCTGATGCAAATTATCTCTTCTTTTCCACACCGCCTTCATGGAACTGGATGTCAGAAAAAATATATGTCTATGATATCGATACCGAGGATTCAGTTGCTACCATTGATCTGGACGATATATTTGAACCCGGGTTTTATTCAATAACCAATGATTCTAAATTTATGCTGGTTTCGCCTTTCAATGATTTCCTGTTAGGCTACAGCAATGAGGTTTGCCTTATTGATGCCAAACAATTTAAAGTAATCGCTACCGCCGATTTCGGCCGTAAGCCGTTTTGGATAGCAACTAAGACAATAGGCCTTTAGTCAATTGCAACAACCAAAAAAATACCGGGTTGCGGCCGCAACCCGGCTTCTTTCTTAATACCTGATAACTAAATTATACTACCTGCTGAGGTATTGTTACATCTTTTTCTCGAACTCATTGACCTGCGACTCGGCCTCGTCCCTGGCCACGCCGTATTTCTCCTGGATCTTTCCGATAAGCTGGTCGCGCTTGCCTTCAATCTGGTCGAGATCGTCGTCGGTCAACTGCCCCCACTGCTCTTTGACCGTTCCTTTAAACTGTTTCCAGTTTCCTTTAATACTGTCCCAATTCATCAGTGACTCCTTTCATTTACAAATTACAGTACATCATGAGTACCTGTAACTTATAGAACGTGTCCTGATACACATCGTTCCTTTTAATTTAAAAAACTTCGACCCAATAAAAAAGCCGGGCTCTTTAAAACCCGGCTTCTCTATCTAAATCTCACCGTAAGAATATTATCCCATAAACGGATACTTGAAATTCTTCGGCGGAACAAAGTTCTCCTTGATCGCCCGCGGTGACATCCAGCGAATCATATTCAGCCAGGAACCGGCTTTGTCGTTGGTTCCCGAGGCCCGTGCGCCGCCGAATGGCTGCTGGGCCACAACTGCTCCGGTCGGTTTGTCGTTGATATAGAAATTACCGGCCGCATGACGCAGCAATGTCTGAGCCTGGGCCACAATCTTGCGATCTTTGGCGAAAATCGCACCGGTCAGGGCGTACGGTGATGTTTCGTCACAGATCTTAATGGTCTTGATGAAATCATCGTCATCATACACATAGATCGTAATGACCGGACCGAAGATCTCTTCCTGCATCAGCTTGAACTGCGGATTGGTGGTCTGTATAATGGTCGGCTCAATATACCAGCCTTCCTTATCGGAATAACCGCCCCCGGCTAAGAATTCGGCTTCGGAAGATTCTTTGGCATAATCGATAAAGGCGGTGATATCATTGAATGCCGAACGGTCGATAACCGCATTCATGAAATTCGAGAAATCATCCGGTGCACCCACCTTCACCTGCTTGACCGTTTCGACCAGCATTTCCTTGAGCTGGGGCCAGATCGATTTCGGAATATAACAGCGCGAAACCGCCGAACATTTCTGTCCCTGGTATTCGAATCCGCCCCGTATAATAGCCGTATTGAGCTCTTCGAGGTCAGCCGAACTGTGCGCGAATATAAAATCCTTACCGCCGGTTTCACCGACAATGCGGGGGTATGAACGATAGTTATTGATATTCCCGCCAACTGTCTTCCACATTGTCTGGAAGGTATTCGTCGAACCGGTAAAATGAATTCCGGCCAGATCGCGGTGTTTCAGGACCAGCTCGCCAACATCGGCACCGCGGGCCGTCACCAAATTGATGACGCCGTCCGGAAGTCCCGCTTCTTTGAATATCTGCATGACCATATAAGCGGTATATGTAACCGACGAAGCAGGTTTCCAGATCGAGGTATTACCTGCCACAGCCGGTGCGGCCGGAAGGTTACCCGCGATCGAAACAAAATTAAACGGTGTTACGGCGAACACAAAGCCTTCGAGCGGACGGAAATCCAGGCGGTCCCAGATTCCTTTGGCGTTTTCCGGCTGCATGGCAAAAATCTGGTCGGCATAATGTACATTGAAACGCCAGAAATCAGCCAACTCGCAAACGGCATCGATTTCCGACTGGAACGCTGTCTTGCTGTGCGCCAGCATAGCCGCAGCATTGAACTTATAACGCCACGGCCCGGCTAGAAGGTCTGCCGCCTTCAAAAAGACAGCCGCCTTCTCTTCCCACGGGATATATTCCCATTCATGCTTGGCCTCGGCACAGGCCTCGATTGCGGCGTTGATTTCTTCTTTGCCGCCTTGATAATATTGCCCTAATTCAAGCGAATGGTCATGCGGAGCGGTAATCTTAATCGGATTGCCCGTCCTGACCTCTTTGCCGCCGATGATCATCGGGACATCGATTTTGGTATTCTTTATTTCTTTCAACGCTTCTTCTAATTTTTGCCGATGTTTGTCGCCCGGCGCATAATCATAAACCGGCTCGTTCGTAATTATCGGCACCTGGTATTTACCCATTTCGTCCTCCGAGTATATTGTCTATCAAAATCAAATGATTAACCCATCATCGTGCGCCACTCAGCGTCATCGATCCAGCGCTTCGGGTGATCCATAAACTGAAGCACCTGCTCGATTATCGCCCAGTGTTTATGCTCCTCGTCGGCTATAATATTGAGCGTATGTTTTACATCCTCGTTCTGCTCTTCTTTGGCCTTTTCGCGGTAGAGATCTTCTGATTTCTTTTCCAGCTCCTGCGCCTCTTTCCACGTCTTTTTGACATCTTCGCCGAATGTGTATTCCTTATCAGGAAGAGTTTCAAAAACATTTTTGGCGTTTTCCAGGGCCCTTGAGCCGTGAGCTTTTATCTCTTCGCCACCGGTATAATCACCGTCACGGAATTTCTTAAAAATCCGATAATGTTTCTCTTCGTCCTGCGCCAGCTCCAGAAGAACATTTTTAACCGTCTGGTTGTCAGTCATTGAAGCCATCTTTTCATAGTGTGCCTTACCATCCTCTTCCATCTTCATCGCAAACTCAAAAACGTTTTCCATCAAAAACTCCTTTTATAATCCAGTTTGTTATTTCAAAACCAATTCGTCCCGGTAATTTATAAATTTGCCCAAAAAGCGCAACCCCCCACGCAATATATTCTACGCTATTTTCGCTTTGGAAATTGCGAATATGTGCGTATAATAACATTTCGCCCGTGAGAATAAGTCATGCCAGGTATATGATATAACACAGCTAAAGTATAGGAGTGCCAGAAAATGAGTCCCAAAGCTCCCCGATGGAACCTCGATACCATCTTCCCGGGAGGCGCCGAATCTAAAGAATTCGCCGAATTCCGGAAAAAAATTAAAGCACAGCTCGAAGAACTAAATCAGAGATTCGACACGCTTCCCAAAAAGCTCGATGATTCCAACCTGTCGGACTGGACTAAATTTGTCCTGTCAATGCAGGACCTGCTTGCCAGAATCGGTCAGGCCGGCTCCTACAACCACTGCCTGATAAGCGCCGATGTCAACGACGAAAAGGCCCAGCAGATAAATGGCGAAATTGATATTTTTCAGTCAGAATATGAAAAACTCGAGGTCAAACTGGAATCTTTTGCAAAATTGCAGGATGACCCAACCTGGCAAAAATTCATTGCCGATGAAAGGATCAGCGAAGTATCCTTTTATCTCAACGAAGTTCGCGAGATTGCCAAAAAGAAAATGCCGCCCGAGTTCGAATCGCTTGCCGCTGATCTGGCGGTGAACGGCTACCATGCCTGGAATCGGCTCTACGATAAGATGTACGGCCTCCTCAAAGGCAAAATGACCGTTGAAAGCGGCGAAACCAGGGAACTCTCACTGGGACAACTCGCCAATAAAATGACCAGCCCCGATCGCGATATCCGCCGCCGTGCCCACGAGCAAATCGAAGCCGCCTGGGAAAGCCGCGCCGCGGAATCCTCGATGTCCCTTAATTTTATGGCCGGGTTCAGGTTGACTCTTTATGGACATCGCCAATGGGATGTTCTCTTTCAGCCGCTCAAGTTTTCTCGAATCACCGAGGATACTCTTAACGCCATGTGGGATGCCGTCGCGCAATCAAAGGACAAAATCAACCGATATGTCAAGGCCAAGAAAAAAATCCTGAATATCAAAAATTTCAGATGGTACGACCAGTTCGCCCCGGTCGGTGAGATTGACAAGACCTACACGTTCGAAGAAGCCGGTAACTTCATAGTCGACAAAATCGCCACCTTCTCCAAAGAACAGGCCGAATTCACCCGCATGGCACTTGATAAAAAATGGGTCGAAGCCGAGGACCGAAGCGGCAAAGCGGGCGGCGCCTTCTGCACTGATTTCGATATTGCCAAAGAAAGCCGCGTTTTTATGACATACGGAGGTTCTTTCGATAACCTCTCCACTTTGGCGCATGAACTGGGGCACGCCTTTCACCAGAGTATTGTCCAGCAGTTCCAGCCCTTCGCGAGAATCTACCCCATGACCCTCGCTGAAACCGCTTCAATTTTCAATGAATTCCTCATAACCGACGCCGCCTATCGGGAAGCTGATTCTAAGGATGAAAAACTCATGCTCCTCGATGTCAAACTCCAGAATGCACTGGCCCTGTTCTGTAATATAAATGCCCGTTATCTCTTCGACAGAACATTTTATGAAAAAAGAAAAGAAGGCCTTTTGACCCGCCAGGAAATAGATGAAATAATGGTCGATTCACAGAAAAAGGCCTTTATGGGGACATTGGCCGACGACGGTTATCATCCGCTTTTCTGGTGTTCAAAACTGCATTTCTTTTTAACCGATGCACCTTTCTACAATTTCCCATACACTTTCGGCTACCTGTTTGCATCCGGAGTTTATAACCGGGCGCAGGAAGAAGGGCCTTCATTTGCCGAAAACTATAAAGCTCTTCTTGCCGACACCGGGAGAATGAGCTCCGAAGATGTCGCCAAAAAGCACATGGGCGTCGACCTGACCAAGCCCGATTTCTGGGTCGAGGCTGTTAATCGAGTTATGAGCGATCTCGATGAATTCGAAAAGTTGATATAGTTAATAATTATTGGTAGAACGAAAAGGGGCGGCATTTTGCCGCCCTTTTTCATTTAATTCAGGGTGTACACGAAGTCTGCCATTCTTCACAGCTGCAGGGCGGGGCTCCCTCTTTATAAAGAAAATTTATTAAGTAGGTTACATCCAGCAGATTAACAGCACAGTCGCAATTGGCATCGCCGCTGCAAATCGGGAATATCACAGGTGAAGGACCTTCCTTATAGAGGAAATTTATCATGTAGGTTATATCCAGCAAATTTACATTTTCATCTTCGTCGGCATCCCCCGGATTGCATAAGCACGGGCATGGATCGGGATTGCAATATATACCGGTATAATAAAACTCTCCTTCAGCAGCGCTGCAGTTATCGACATGAAGTACCCGGCAGGCATCTTCATAGAAAAAACAGCAGGCGCTTCGGAATACGTCAGGGTGACAGCAAGTCGGTATCGGATATTCGGGGAAACAAGACATCCCTTGCTCAATGTAACAATTAAAAACATCCACATCCAGTTCATCGATAATGCAGTCCCCATTTAAATCTCCCTGGTAAAGAGGCTGCGGAGGCGGCCCTGACCCGGCAACGAATTGCTCCAAATACAATAAATCCGCAACTGATAAAGCTATGCCGTCACCGTTAATATCAGTAGTACTGTAGCAGGTTTCAAGAGCCTCGGGAAGGATGGTCATATCCATAGTTATAAATATCATGTACGGACCTTCACCACTTCGGCTGACGAAAGGAACTGTACCCATGTTATTTACATAATATTCCCAATATGGAGGAAACGAATCTATCGGGTGGGCCGATTCCAGTTTAATCGGCCACATAGTATCGCTGTGTATATAGGAATATCCCGAGTCCGGAAGTTGCATTTCGCAGAAAACATCGAAAAAACTCTCAGCAGGGAAATCGGACATCCCATCAGGATTGGATGCATATCCATCAGAAATCGGCAAATCGAGCGGCAGTGTTATAACCACCTGTCCCAAAAGATCACTTTGGCCCGATAAATTCAAGTCGATTATTTGATTATAAAAAGTAAACTCATCTCCGGAACTCTGGCTCCAATCGTCCCATCCCAGAATTGCATCTCCGCTGACCGAAAATGATTCTTCGGACGGTTCTGTAAAGCCGTCGTCCAAATAGATTTTCATATGAATTGTCGCCCCAATCCATACAGGCTCACTATATACTGCTTCCGGCTTGCAGACTTCGGCATCCAGAAAGAACTCATAATTATCGCCAAAATAATCTCCCATATTATGCCATTCACCCAAATCGTCTAGAACAAAACTGCGCGAAAAAGTATGCTCGCTTCCGTCGTCGCTAATGAAATTCTCATAGTCGTTAGTAGCACTGGTCGAAATACCTAAAAAGAAATTGGTTACCGGACTGATATTTAGGGATGTAAGATCCACATAATTGTATTCCAAACTGTTATATGTTCCCGGCTCGACCGCAACTCGACCAAGCAGGTTATTAGGCCCGAAAAAATCATCATATACGGAAACATAAATAGTATCATCGCCAAAGGTCCCATCTCCGGCATCATACGGTACGAAATACGCCCCCTGGAGATCAAACCTGTCATAAATATAATAATTCACGGCAAATGCATTGGCTTCATAACTTGGCCCCGGCTCCGGAATCGGCCAATAGTAACCAACAGTCCCGCTGTGCCAGTACAACAATTCGCAATCCTGCCGATTATTTATATCAATTTCCGGTATATTTGCGATTTTGGAGCCTCTCGCCTCATTGGGCGGCGCTTCCGTTATATCGGATGCCATTGCGCCGATGGTAGATCCCAAAATCAGGATTAAAATAATAAACTTGATTTTCACCTGTCCCTCCGAATCTCATAAAAATTTGAAAAATCAGCTCGCTTCAATTTAATTTATCAAATATCAAATTTCTTGCTGCGGGCAATCGTCATTCGGTGGCAAGGCTTAAGAAGCAGTATATCTATATTTAAAATAACGCCTTTGTAAATTTCGTCAAGCCAATTTATCAGCTATAACCTTCAGCAATTGGATAACCATGTTGCGCAGTCACATGGCGCCGCCCCGCTCTTGTACAGAAAATTTATCAAAAATGTTATATCCAAAAGATTCACATTGCAGTCGCAGTTTGGATCTCCCGAGGCGACAGCATAAGGCACAGGAGCAGGTCCGGACTTATAAAGATAATTTATAAGACGGGTAATATCGAGGAGATTAATTCCGCCGCTGTTATCGGCATCGCCCGGCGAGGCACAGCCGCTCTGGATTGAAAAATCCTGCCAGAATCCGTGGGTTACGCCATACGACGTCGAGCTTCCTTCACCCGTTGCCGTTTGTGAAACAGTCCCGCTCAAGGTATAATTGGTGGAACTTCCACCCATACCCCCGCCACTTGAAATTACCTGCCAGTCTATTTTTTCACCCGATTTATCGCCCGCAGTGATAAATCCGGCGAATAGAAGAACCGCAAACATGCAAAATAGTACTGTTTTATTCATTATCAATCTCCATTCTATCTTCCAACCGGGTAACATCTTCATGAATCTTATTTATCGATCGTTCGAAACCAAATCCAAATAGTTCATGATGAATATAAAGCCCCTTTTCCTCATCGCTTTTTTCAACTTCGACTGGAAGACGATGTGCCTTTGCGACGACATCTGCCCTGATTCCGGTTACCTGCCATGAGACTTTCATCCCCGGCTCGCCCCCGGCGATCACAAATCGTCCATCCGATATTTCGTCCGCAACATAAACAGGCGCAAATCCCCCAATACAGGTCAACTGGTACCGAAAATCACTGTTTAATGCTTCGAAATATGAAGGCATCTCAACTACCGCCTCGCCTTTCTCATCGAGAATCACATTGCCGTTATAGACATTCATCATATCCGGTGATTGCACGTTAGAATGTAAGAGAAATTTATTGGATGGATCGAGCGGATGATCAATTTTTATGGCGCCCGTGGAGCCATTAATCGTGCCGCTGCACACAACATTACCCCAAAAAAAGCCGGCATAATCTCCATATGTACTCATGGTAGTTGCATAAATTGCGGCTTTAAAAGTCGCGTCGTAGACAGTAAAATAGCCGCCATAAGCTTGTGAACCGTGCTCAGCATAACCTTTTACACCATATGAGATGCCCGTAGCCCCTGCTGAATTCGGCGCAAAAGCCCGCCCCTCAACACCGGTCCTGTCATCATCAAATGAAACCCCCTGCCCATAGATACCGTGTACCGTACCACCAGTTCCGGTAACTCTGTGCACATCGCTGTAGATACCATAATAATCTAATGGGCTGTCTGTACTATCCTTAACATTCAATCGCGAATCCGGGAGCGGAACATTATTGATACCAATATTTCCTTGATCACCTATCTCCATTCGGGAGATGTTAAGCTCATCGCCGTTGTTTGCATATGCCTGATAAAATTGGAGACCCGATGTTTCCGAATCCTTCAGGCGCCATCGATCAGAGCCCATATTGCCCAGGACCAGGTCGGAATCAAAAACTGCCAACTCATGCCCTCTCACTATTACATCGCCGTTAAAAGTATTTGTTGCTTCAAAAGAATTGCTTGCCGTCCATGTGGCTGCTACGCCGCCTATTTTGGATGGCTCGATATGGGCATAATCACTTATATCCCCGTTTGTAATTGTTCCGTCTTCTATCTTGTCCCCCGTCACGCCATTATTTTTGATACTCAAATTTATATCACCCGAGCTTCCGCCCCCTTCAAGACCGTCAATTCCATATACGCCGGTTATTCCGCCATCTGCCGCGCTGTTTTGAACCGTCCCGTCAGGAAAACGAAATCCCCCTGCCGTAGAATGTATCACGCCATTGACTTCCAGAAGCTCACCGGGGGTTTTAGTGCCTATTCCTACCGGGCCTCCGACGAAAAACGAAGTATCGGGACTGATTTTGGTCGCGATAACTCCGTCACTTTTTGCCTGGTTACGCTGTATCAGGGCACCTCCCGCAACAATATCAAGCGGAGTATAATTATAGCTGGGATTATAAATTTGAAATACGGGATGAGTCAAATCACTCGGAGAACTCGTTTCAGTATAAAGTTTGATAAATGGAAGTGTCGAATCGGTCGGTATCCTGATCCCAAGCTTGATACTATCTTCGATCGCGGCAGTATTACCCAGCCTGATATCTTCCGAAGATTCAAGATCGGTCGATTCTAACTCAATGCTGCCGTTTGTCGATGATATCCGATCATTGACACCGTCAATAATAATCGAATTCCCGCTTTGTATTGTACCGCTCACCTTGATATTGCCGTCAATATCGAGCTTCTCGGTAGGACTTGATACCCCGATTCCAACCTGATCGGTCGAGGTCGTCAATCTTACTGAAGTCCCATCATCCGACCATCCGCCCTGGCCGACCGGACCCGACAGGGCAACTGAAGCGGTATCGGCATGAAGGGCCTGATAAGCATACCCCACCGATAAAAATTTCGTCCTTGGAGAAATTTCAGAATCGGTCCCAACCGTTACTCCAAGAAAGCGCGCCGAATCATTGGCAAAAATACTGTCCGGCAGTGTTGCCGAAGAACCAAGTCGATAGCTGAAAAGCCCATTGGTCACCGAAACCGACTGAAAACCGCTCCACCAGAGAGAGTCGTTCCCGGTTTCGGAACCGTAAATCTTAAAATTAATCTGGTATGTCCCGTCAGCGGCAGGGCTTCCGGATCCATCGGTCAATCGGCCCTGGTAATTGACTGCCCTCGGCACATCTGCCGCTATCACTGAAGAAATTAACCCAACCGCCAATATTACCACGAAGATGCAGGATACAATCTTAAGCATGGTAGTCCTCCGCGACCAAAAAAATTAAATTAAAAATTTATCTATTCAATACTAGAAAAATATATTCAACTTTAGCCGAACGAATTGGTTATCAATCGAATAATATGAGATGACCCGATATCTTTTACCTTACATATATATAATATAAGGCATACTGAATATCTGTCAATAAAGGACTTGCGATTGGCACAAATTAAAAAACGGCGCATCATCTGCGCCGCTTTTCAAATCGATCTTATCACAAATCGCAATCCGGTGGTGGCCCGCTTTTATATAGATGATTAATCAGATACATAATCTCCAGAAGAGTTACCTCGCCATCATCATTATAATCAATCGGATCAAGATCGGACGGGTCGCATTCTTCCGGATTATAATATATGCAGCGAATAGCTTTCAATATATCGAGCAGGTTCAATCTGCCGTCGCCGTTTACATCACCGCAAATAAAGGGTATCTCACATCCTTGACCCAGGGCACCAATCAAAACCCCGCAGCCGTTATTATTCGGAAGGCAGGGTGATTCCGGGCCGACACCCAAATTATAAATCCTCGGTGCACAATACTGAGGTTCTTCTGAAAAATTACCATTAATCCCATTATACCCGGCAATGACATTTACATAGTCACCACCCTCATTGCCGTAGATATCGCAGCAGGTCAATACGGCATGACTGCTGTCGCCGTTGAAAACCGCCATACCATAATCGGTATATGTCACCAGGCAGTTATTCAGATAAACAAACGCCGCCGAAAATTCGATAGCTCCGTGACCGGGATAGCTTTCGAATAATTTGTTGTCATGGAAGGTGCAATTATTGAAGGTCAAATTGTACCCGTAGACCGCTGCCCCATATTCTCCTGAATTACCGGCAAATACGCATGAATCGAATGTGATACTATCGAAACTGGAATGGACACCAACCGCCCCACCGTATCGAGCTCCATTTTCGTAAAACTCACATCGGATGAATCTCGGGTTTGCACCATTATAGCAGCCTGCCGCACCACCGTTATATCCTCCGCAATTCCTGAAAATACAATTATAAATTGTCGGCGCACTGCTGTTGCACATAATTCCACCACCGCTTCCACCCGGCGAATTGGGCACACCGTTTATAACGGTGAATCCCTCAATCACCGTTGCCGGGCCCTCTCCTTCATGCACATAAAATCCGCGCCCCGAAGAATCGGCCGCTCGGCAGTCGATCACGGTTTCGATTGGACCGTCCGATGTCAGCAAATGCAGCGACTTTCCCCTGAATTCAATATTGATATTGCCCGCCCCGAAATATGTTCCCGGAGCAACTGAAACCGTGTCACCCGGATTGGCGGCATCAATGCCGGATTGAATTGTAGGATACTGTGAAGGTACTTCCAGTACCGCACCGTACATCAATACGGGACATAAAATCAGGACAATTAACAAAGAAGTCATATTTTTCATAGCAATTCCCCCCAATGGTTTAAAATATTAAGATGAGGGTATTGAGATGGCTCTATACTGTATATAATATCCTTTTTGGTCCGCTTTTTGTCAATGGTTTTCTTGAGAAATTCCCGTTTTTGGGCCTTAATTCACTGATGCAAGACAGACAAAAAGAATGATGAAAACCAATCAACTCGCATAAGAAAATGGCAGTGAGCTACTTAACCAAAGTCATCTTTTTTATATCGACGAAATCGCCGGATATCAGCCGGTAGAAATATACGCCACTTGCATAATCCCCTCCGTCCCATTCAATATTATATTCTCCTGCCTTAAGAAATTCATCCAAAATCGTTTCCACAATCCGGCCTTCGATATTGAATACTTCCAGTTTGACATGATTGGCAGATGCCAGACCAAAGCTAATTTCAGTCACCGGGTTAAATGGATTGGGATAATTTTGATTCAATATATATTTATAAGGCAATAAATCACCATCATCGATTCCCACACTGCCGGAAGGTTCTGCTATTGCAAACGGAGACAGAGTTGTGGATATCCCGCAAATGGTATTTGTGGCGGTATCGATGTCAGAGGTTATATCGTCCCAGTTAATACCATTATAGTGCATAAGTGTCAAATCCGATTCCAGGCCAATAACATCGGATGGATCATATAGAATACATATTTCAATATTGCCGTCGTATGTTGCACTCGTTGTTATATTATAATATGTCGATGGATCAACAGGAACGGTCTGAAAATCGCCCGGCAGCGCCGGCCCGGTTGTTTCAATCGCGACCTCAGTTTCGCCCTCGGAAATAACATTATCGAATATTAAAGTCAAACTGTCCGAAACTGATACTTCAACATTGGTACCCGGAGATGTATTGAAAAACTCCATTATCTTGGTCAGATATGTACTACCGCCGTTAACGAACGATGAACTGCTGCCCGCCATGGCGTAACCGCCGTCATAGGTAGGGATAACATAACGAGCATGGTCATCATCCGTCCCGCCAACTTTATATGTCCAGACCGTATCACCGGCACTATCCAGTTTTATAAAGCAATGATCCCGCCGGTGATACGGGACATTTACCCATCCCCCGACCATGACCCCACCGTCCTCAGTGGTGCAAGCGGTCGTCGCTTTTTCGGAATAAGGCGTTATCGAAACTGATTTTGACCATACTGTATTTCCATCGAAACCGACTTTCATGGCGTGAGATATTCCGGCGGAGACGCCGACCATTACAATACCGTCATCAAGACGGCATCCGCCATACACACCATCAAAACTGCTCGTTATTGCATAGGTGGAATCCCACGAAATATTTAAAAATTTATCGGTCCTAAATGCCCAGAAATCGTATCCGGTCCCATAATAATCATCAAAATTGCCCGCCACAATAAAGCCACTGTCCGGCATCTGGGTTATAAAATTTCCGCTCTGGTACGAACCGTCGCCATAATGTGCATAATCGACATAATTGCCGTCCTTATCTAGCTTAAGAATAAAAGCCTGATTAAAATATCCCGCTAAATTTAGCACTCCAGTTATGGCAAAGCCGCTGTCCACCGTCTGCACCGCATACAGCGGAAAACTGCCCCTGTCCTCCGGGTGAAAGGCATAGGTCCAGAGCGTATCACCCATACTATCGGTCTTTATGATCCAGGTTGCCCCGCCGTCAAAAAACATATAACTGTTTGCGCTAATCAAATAGCCGCCGTCATATGTCTCCAGGACATGAAATCCGCACTGATACGAAGTATCCCCGATTACTTCGGTCCATTCCTCGTTCCCCAGTGAATCGGTCTTAATTAAATTTACATAATCATAGACTTCACCCTGGTTCGACGTCATCCCCACCAGTATAAAACCGCTGTCCGAGGTCTGCTGAACGCAGTTGACCGAATCGAAATAGCCGTTCCAGTAATTCTGAGTCCACACCGTATCGATTGTCTGGGCATAAGCCGAAGATAACAATGATTGCAATATTAGCGCAGTCAAGACGAAAATTGCGAGCCTTCTCATAGTGCAACTCCCATTTTTAATTTGGCAGACAGTTTAATTGGGGATACTACCCCGCCCTGAATAGAAATTTGAAAAATTATTCTTGTCTTGCCTTTTAATATACCGGATAAATTGACCTTACTTAAAGGAATAAAGTAAATATTGACAAAAACGTCAACATCCAATTTAACTTCAAATTGGCCAACTTGCCTTCTTCCAATCCCTTTCCACGATACATTTCCCGCGAACAAGCGGTTGCACTAATGCATCATTAAAATTTATAAAAATTGCATTATTGCAGTCTTTGTCCGATACGAAATCTCTAATTAATCTACAAGTATTTTCTAATGCCCTGCTAAACAACATCTTATGGCTACAAAAAAAATCCACGATAATCCCGGCACAGATTTTGATTCTATATATCAACATGAACAAAAAGGTTGCAATTCCGATATGGCAAAACCGCGTCTCGCCGGTTATGGATACCGCCGGACAACTGGCTGTATTCACAGCCGACACCGACAACAATGATCGTCCGGTCGCAGTAAATGTCCCAAACGTACACCCGTACGGCAAAATAGATTTTATCAGGAACCTCGGTATCGAGGTCCTAATATGCGGCGCTATTTCTCAGCAGATGGTCAGAAACCTGGGCGCCCTAAACATTAAAATAATCCCATTTATCCGCGGAACGGTTGATGAAGTCTATAAAGCATACCGGAACGGAGAACTTCAAAACGGAAACTACTTTCTTCCCGGTTACTGCAGGAGAAAACAGGGACGGCGCCAGGGGCGATGCCGTAGAAGCCGGGGCTATCGAAACGGCAACTAAAATTCAGATTAAGGAGGATGTAATGAAAATAGCTGTATCTTCGGACGGAAAAGATCTTCAGAGCCCGGTCAATCCGAGATTCGGGCGGGCCCCGTACTTTGTAATCTATGATACTGCCGATGACAACTACGAAGTCATCGACAATGCTCAGAATCTCCAGGCCGCTCAGGGCGCCGGTATTCAGGCCGCCCAGCATGTGGTCAATAAAAAAGCCGATGTTGTCATTTCGGGCAACCTTGGGCCCAAAGCGTTTACGACCCTTCAGGCAGCCGGTATTAAAGCGGCCTGCTGGGCCGACGGTACAGTTGAAAAGGCGATCAATCTCGCCAAAGAAGGAAAACTGAAATTTGTCGACAGTCCCAATGTCGAAGGACACTGGGTATAGAAAAGTTAACATATTAAACAAAATACAAGGAGGATAAAATGCCAGGTGGAGACAGAACAGGACCCTGGGGAGCAGGACCGAGAACCGGACGAGGCATGGGCTTCTGTGCCGGTTACAATGTACCGGGATATGCAAATCCCGGAGGAGGCTTCGGATATGGACGAGGCATGGGTATGGGACGAGGTCGGGGGCATGGAAACCGCTGGCGCTTCTATGCAACCGGAGTCCCCGGATGGGCGCGTGGTGACTGGGCATATGGATATGCTGGCGATATCCCGCCGCAAAATGCCCCTTCTGCCATGAACAGGCACGATGAACTGAAATATCTGAAAAGCCAGGCCGAATATCTGACCGAATCCCTCAATGATATTACAAGTCGGATCGAAGAACTGGAAAAAAGCAAAACAAAATCGGAGTCGAAGTAATGATGCAACTATTCCCAAACTGGAATTCCTTTAAAACAATGTTCACCGCAAGCCCTAAAGGCGGTGGCGGTGGTGGCCGCGGAGGCGGCGGCCGTGGTGGTGGTCAAGGCGGCGGCGGCCGAGGAGGTGGCCAGGGATCAGGAGGAGGCCGCGGCGGAGGCCAGGGACAGGGTGGCGGTCGCGGCGGTGGAAGAGGCGCCGGACCGGGCGGAGAATGTATCTGCCAGAATTGCGGAGAAACGGTACAACACAAACAGGGCATCCCCTGCTTTGAGATGCAGTGCCCCAAATGCGGATCCCAGATGATTCGAAAATAAATGGAAACAACCATGAAAATAGCGGTCGCCAGCGGGAAAGGTGGCACCGGTAAAACCACCGTTGCCACCAATCTCACCTATATATTGGCCGAGAGCGGCATTCGTACGATTTACATCGATTGCGATGTCGAAGAGCCGAATGGTTCGCTCTTTCTCAAGCCGGAATGGTCGGACACGCGGGAAGTATCGGTCAAGATCCCAAAAGTCGATAATGATAAATGTACCTATTGCGGTGACTGCGCCCGAATCTGCCAGTACAATGCTATCGCCGTCCTTCTCGATAAAGTCATGGTTTTCCCGCAACTTTGCCATAGTTGCGGCGGATGTTTCCATATCTGCCCGGAACATGCCGTAACCGAAATCGACCGTCCCATAGGCGTTATAAATATCGGTGCAAATGCCGGAATGATGGTCTATGAGGGATGTCTCAATATCGGCGAGGCCATTTCACCGCCGTTAATCAAGTCTCTCAAAGAAACCGCCGACCAACCCGGAGTGCAAATTATCGATGCCCCCCCCGGAACATCATGCCCGGTCATTGAAACGGTGAGAGGTTCAGACTATGTCATTCTGGTAACCGAGCCGACACCATTCGGCCTCAATGATCTTCGTCTTGCCGTCGGTATGGTGCGCGAACTCGGCCTCCCTTTCGGATTGGTTATCAACCGCCACGATATCGGCGATAACCGGGTAATCGATTACTGTCATGAGCAGAATATCGAAATCCTGATGGAAATACCCGAAGACCGCGATATTGCAGCCTCCTGCTCCGCAGGAAATTTGATTGCCAAAGCTCTGCCGGAGCACAAAAAATATTTCGAAAGGCTCGCGGAAAAAGTCGTCGACCTGGCAAAATCGTCAAAAACTGGAAAAGAAACACTATGCCAAAAGAAGTAGTCATCATATCAGGCAAAGGCGGCACCGGCAAGACCAGCCTGACCGGATCACTGGCAGCGCTGGCCAAAAATAAAATCATGGTCGACTGCGATGTTGACGCCGCCGATTTGAATCTTATCCTTAACGGTAAAATATCTGCAACCCACGATTTCACCGCCGGTTCCCGCTCCATTATCGATCCCGAAATATGCACCGCCTGTGGTGAATGCCTGGAATACTGCCGTTTTGATGCTATAGTCGACGCCGAAAAATCCGGCACCGGATACTACCTTATCGACAAATTGTCCTGCGAAGGCTGCGGCGTTTGCTCCCACTTCTGTCCCGAAAATGCCATCACCATGCATCCTGTCACCAGCGGACAGTGGTTCATCTCCAAAACACCCTACGGCCCTCTCATTCATGCCCGGCTGGGAATCGCCGAGGCCAATTCCGGAAAACTGGTTTCCATCTTGCGCAACACCGCCCGTACAATCGGCGAGAATCAGGGTAATGATATAATTTTTATCGACGGCCCTCCGGGTATCGGATGTCCGGTTATTGCTTCCATTACGGGCACCGATCTGGCCCTAATTGTCACCGAACCATCTCTCTCAGGCTTTCATGATATGGAACGACTGCTGCAGCTTACATCGCACTTCAATATAAAATCGTATCTCTGTATCAATAAGAGCGACATCAACGAAGACCTCACCGGCAAAATAGAAAAATTCGCCGAAGAAAAACAAATCGAGGTCATCGGCAAAATTCCATACAACAGGGGTATTACCGAGGCCCAACTCAAGGGACTGCCGTACCCGGCTTACTCCCGGGACGGGATTTATAAAAACATCGCCGAACTATGGTGTAACCTGAAAGTAAGAATAGATAAACTCGATTCTGAGAAAACCTCGGAAACAAACAGCAAATCAAGAACCGATACAATTACAGAGGATTTAAAATGAGAATAGCAATACCGACCGCCGACGGCGTTCTTTGTCCGCACTTCGGACACTGCCGCGAATTTGCGGTAATCGATGTTGACACCGATGAAAAGAAAATCGTGGCTTCCACAACCGCCACACCTCCGCCCCATGAACCGGGCATACTCCCCCGCTGGCTGGAACAGATGGACTGCAATATGGTTATTGTCGGCGGTATGGGGCACCGGGCGATGCAGATGCTGGAAAGCGCCGGAATAAATGTCACCTGCGGGGCGCGGTCAAAAAGACCCGAAGAACTGGTCATGGACTATCTAAACGGCCAGCTTATCACGGGGTACAACCTGTGCGACAGCGACGGTTCCGGGCATGGTCACGAACAGGGTCATAGACCGGGAGGATGTCAGAACAGGAAGAAATTTTAATATTTGACACGACGGACAATGCCCTTAATTTTAGACAGGTGCATTAACTAAAAAAAGAATAAACTGCCTTGTCTGAGATAGTAATTGCATTAATCGTTCTAACGGTAATCCTTATTATCCATCTCGTCGAGGAAATCAAGTACGGCTTCCGCAAGAAACTGCCGGTCGGTGAGATGTCCCTAAGGACTTTCGTTTCCCTTAATATACTGATCTACACGATTATAGCAATCACGATCATCCTGAATATTCTTATTGAACCGTTCGGGATCGTTTTGGCGTGGATCTATTGTATCGGCATGTTTCTAAATGCGGTCGGGCACATTGGCATAATGCTCTATAAACGAGCATATTTCCCCGGCGGAATCTCCGCCTTCCTCATCCTCCCTGTCAATATCTGGCTGCTGACTATTCTGGTTTGAGAAAATCCTCAATTAATCTTGCTGTTTATGCACAACAACTCGTTTAACAATAAAATAAACACGAGAAAATAGTCTAACTTTTTAATTGCGCTCTTCCGGAGGAAACTATGAAAGCCATTCGATATCTAATTCTAATAAGCCTATTCGCCTTAATAATATATCCTGCCCATGCCCAGGACCAACAATCACCTGCCCGCCCCACCGGTGCCGGGATCCGCGCCGGATTCGGCCTCGACCCCGATCAGGCAGTCATTGGAATCCAGGCTGTAACCGCCCGCGTTCTCAAAATATTCCGCTTCGCGCCTTCTGTCGATTTCGGTTTTGGTGATAATGTCACCACTTATACTATCAACGGCGATCTTCTCCTGAGATTGTTCTCTCCGCCGAAAACATCAGCTCAATTCTATGTCAAGGCCGGCCCGACCATCACTGTCTGGGATTCCGAGTTCGCCGGAAGCGACACCGAGATAGGCGTTACCACCGGTGCCGGTGTTCGTCTTCCTTTCGGACGTTCCAATTACTACAATCTGGAGCTCCGCTACGGATTCGGCGATACTCCCGAGGTACGCCTTCTATTCGGCGCCCTCTTCGGCATCTAATATGTACCTGCGGGTCATTCTTGAAGGATAAATTTCAGAATTGCCAAAAAGTACTGGATCCAAAAAACATGGCCGCCTTTTGCCCTATAATTACGACTCCCCGCCCCCTAAACGCCGGTCGAGATTAAAAGCGGCACTTATAAGCGATAAATGCGTAAATGCCTGTGGGAAATTGCCCAGCGCCTCTCCCCTCGGCCCGGTTTCTTCAGCATACAAACCCAGGTGATTCGAATAACCGAGCATCTTTTCAAACATTAATCGCGCATGGTCCAGCCTTTCCGGATAAATCTCCCCCGCCCTCGTCAACGCCTCAACCAGCCAGAATGTACATATATTGAATGTTCCTTCTTCGCCGGTTAAACCGTCGGGCGATTTTTCTATATTATACCTGTAAACAAGACTATTTGAAACCAGCCCGCCCTCTTTAGGCGATTTTAGCGTCTCATCTATTGTACTGAGCATCCGGGGATCTGTCGGCGATGCAAAAAAGACAAGCGGCATTATAAGATTGGCGGCATCGAGGGTATTATTATCGTACGCCTGCACGAATGACTTGCGCTCTTCGTGCCATCCTTTTTCCATTATTTCTTCATATATATTGTCCCGCACCTTGAGCCATTTATCGCGGCTGGCCGGAAAAGAACGTTTATCGGCAAGTCTGATTGCCCGGTCAAACGCCACCCAGGCCATTAATTTTGAATAAACAAAATGTTGTCTTCCGCCTCGAATTTCCCAGATACCCTCATCTTTCTTATGCCAGTTATCGATTAACCAGTTTATCATATCTCTTATATGCTGCCACATATCATAAGAAATAGGACTGCCGTACTTGTTATATAGATACACGCTGTCGAGAAGCTCGCCGTATATATCGAGCTGAAGCTGATTATAAGCACCGTTACCGATTCGAACCGGTGATGATCCTTTAAAACCCTCCAGATGATCCAGTATTTTTTCATCGAGTTCATGATCACCGTGAATACTGTACATAATCTGCAAAGAACCATCAGGTTCAAGCTCATTAATACGGTTTTCGATCCATTCCATGAAATGCGCCGCTTCCTCGGTAAAACCGATACGAAGCAGCCCGTAAAGCGTAAATGCCGCATCTCGTATCCATGTATAACGATAATCCCAGTTACGTTCACCGCCGATTGTTTCCGGAAGACTCGTCGTCGGGGCGGCCACAATGGCACCAGTAGGTTGGTAAGTCAGGAGTTTTAATGCCAGCGCCGACCGCCGCACCATCTCCTGCCATCGCCCAAAGTAAGTACACTGCGATAACCATCTTCTCCAGTAATGAACGGTCCGCTCAAAATGCTCCTGCGATTCCGATTCTGAAATATTCGCCCCGCACTTCTGCCCCTCTTTTAATTCGTGCAAAATAAATGTTGCACTCTCTCCCTCTTCGAGGGTAAACTCGGCATATACTCCTGATTCCCGCTGGCTTAATGGTATTTGAGTCGCCAGGCCGAGACTCAAATGTCGCGATTGAAACGATGCTCCCTGGTCATTTACTTCAACCTCATGCGAATCCCTTGCGTAATTGAAAGCCGGCCTGCATTCCATACGAAACTTCATCTTACCCCGAGTCGATTCAACCCGACGAATCACCTGGTGATTACCATGTTCCCGGCGCGGATTGTGTATCGGCATATAATCGATTACTTCCCCAACCCCGTCACTGCAGAGAAACCGGCTGACCAGAATATTCGTATCCGGCCAGTAGTTTTGTTTCTGGGTGGCATCGGTATGCAAGGGCGTGATACTGAAATAGCCACCCTTCTCATCATCGAGGATCGCAGCGAAAACGCTCGGCGAATCGAAATGCGGAAAACAAAGCCAATCGATAGTACCATTCGAACAAACCAGCGCCACCGTATGCATGTCTCCGATAATACCGTGATTTTCTATTGGTTGATAGGCCATTTTTGCTCCCTTTTTGCTTAACCTCCCGATTCGAATGCAGGATAAAGCGTCATCCCGCCATCTACATACAAAACCGACCCGGTAATATAATCGGCTTCATCCGATGCCAGCCAGGCCGCCACCCGACCGATATCGTCGACTTCACCGATACGGTTGTACGGTATCAATTTCATGAGTGAATTATAAGCTTCTTCTGTCTCCCATGCCTCTTTGTTAATCGGCGTCCGAATCGCTCCCGGTGATATGCAGTTAACCCGTACTCGATGCGGAGCCACCTCTTGGGCAATACTTTGCATCAGCAGTTTGACGCCTCCTTTCGAGGCGGCATAATTGGCGTGCCCTGCCCAGGGAATGATATCATGCACCGAACTGATCGAGATGATTTTCCCCGCCGCGCAGGAGACTTCTTTATTCACGCCGCGCCTTTTGAATTCTTTTACCGCCTCGCGGGCGCACAAAAACTGACCTGTAAGATTAACATTGAGAACCATATTCCATTGATCAAGTGTCATATCGAGCAAGTCGGCGTCCTTCTGAATACCGGCATTGCAAACCAGTATATCAATCGTCCCCATCTCCTCCTTCATATGATCTATCATTTCAATAACTTGCTTTTCATCAGAAACATCAGCCTTTTGCGAATAAGCAATACTCCCACCTTCTTTGATACCATCAACAACAGCTTCCGCTTTTTCGTGATTACCGATATAATTGATCACCACATCCGCTCCAGCTTTGCCAAGCTCGATAGCGATCCCCTTTCCAATTCCCGAACTGCCGCCAGTTACCAGCGCTTTCTGTCCTTTCAGACGTTTAACCGGTTCCGGCTTGGGCATTACAACTTCCGAAGCTTTTTCTTTATTATTATCCTTCATAGGCGCTGACTCCTTTTTGAATTATAGAAAAACTACAATTGTAAACAGGTCGACCGGCCTTTGTAGATATAATGAGTCGCGAACAAAAATGTTCACGTTTTCAGTATATTCTTCTAATCCTCAGCTTTGTAAAAGCCGCCAATTCGACCTTGTTTACGCTCGGCTGCAATAGCATCGTCTGCTCCGTAAGGATGTCCACCGAACCCATGACGCATCATCGCAACTGCTTTTGACCAATGCCGGTCGTCATCTCTCGAAGCGAACAACTGCATAACCGACTGCGCTATAACCGGCACTGACACTTCCATATGCATGGCATCATCAACCAGCCAGTTGACCTCACCGGTATCCTCGACATACGCCGGGACATCATCCATGCCGCCTCTATCTCGCCAGGTTTTTTCCATTAATTCGACCAGCCAAGAACGTATAACAGAGCCGTGATTCCAGCAGTGAAGGACCTCGGCAATTTCCAGTTCATCATGATAATTTTTGAGCAAATCCATCCCTTCGGCAATTGCCTGAAGCATGCCAAACTCAATACCGTTATGAACCAGCTTTACAAAATGACCCGCTCCTGATTTTCCGGCATACACATAACCCTCCTCAACTGATAAAGCTTTTAATATGGGCTCAATCCTATCAAAGGCGTCCTTGGGCCCCCCCGCCATAAAGCAGGCCCCTTTACGGGCGCCGGAGATACCGCCACTGGTACCAAGATCGATATAACGAATATTATTTTCCTCAAGACGTTTCGCGCGGCGAATTGAATCGCCCCAGTAGGAATTGCCGCCATCGATAATAATATCATCATCATCCAATGATTCCGACAATTGATCTATCACTATATCAACCACCGGTCCCGCCGGAACATAAATAAATATTGCTCTTGGCGGAGACAATTCTCTTTTAAAACTTTCCATATCATCAATAAAAGTCAGCCCTTTGTCGGTTAATTCATCTGCTGGTTTCTTTTTATCTGTGCCGACAACCGAAAATCCCTTTTCCAGTCCCTGCAGTGCCAGATTTCCACCCATCTTACCTAATCCCACAATGCCGAATTCCTTCTCTGGTTTAACCATAGGTTATCCTCCTTACAAAATTTGACGGTATAAAAAATATTATGAATAAGTCAAGAGCCCGGCTGCTAAATATGCCCGCCATCGAAGATTTATGTTCCTGTAAAGATATAACAGGAATATTGCAGAAAGAGTGATGAAAAAATAATAAAAAGACTTATTAATTTAAATTAAGGCAAAGCAAAGCCCATCTACTATTGATCCTAGGACATACCAAAAACCGATTTAATCTATCGTGTCTTTATAGGTACATCCTGTCCCGCCAATGTCTTTATCTCTTCTTTTCGTTTAAGCGACCGATGACACGAATAGCATTCATCAATATGAGCCAGGTCGACATTCTTTTCTGATTCCTTCTTATGACACTCCAGGCAGGTTCCGTGCATAGCGGTGCAAAATGAACTGGCATACATCAGGTCCTCATCACTATCCGGCTTCCCGACCAGAAACATATCCTGCTTGTGACACTCCATGCAATCTTTCGCCGACGCTCGCGATTCCGGTTCTCCCGGAACGTGACATTCGCCGCATGATTTGTTTTCCGGATGCCACCCGCCAATCTGCTTGTCTTTGGCAACCAGCAGCAGATGTTCCTCATGATCGAATATTTTGGTCGAATCGAACATATTCGTATGACACCGCGAACAAGGCGTCGATCTGTCATCGGGTACCGACACATGATGGCACCGTCCGCAGGACTCATCTCCTCCCAGACGATTTTGGTGCTCACCGTGCTCGAAGACGGTCATAAGACCCGACCGGTCACCATCCAAATTCAATACTCTCCTCTGCTGATCAAGCGCCAAGGGCGGCTCAATTGATATATTATCGGCGGCCTTGTACGGCGGGTACAAAAAGACAAATGCCACCGGGATCACGAAGACTGCCAGAAGAGATACCCGGTGCAGGCTGTCCGACAGAACACTGTTCCAGGTTTGTCTTAGTGACCCAAAATTGTGGCGAAATGCACTGACCGTTCGAAGTCCGAACGGACGTTCATCGAAAATCGGAAGATACTCGGTCAGGGCCATAAACACCAACCCGGCTGCCGCAATGACACCAAATCCGACAGCCCATTCGGCCAGCGATGGGAAATAAATCTCCCCGGCATTTCTGAAATAACCGAATATACCGACATTCAACCGATTCATAACCAGTCCGAATGCTGCCAGAAAAGCCGCCGTAGCCAGCGGTACCGGCCTCTTTCTTGTCCACGGTACAACTACAAGCACAATCGGCAAAAGGACTCCAAGTCCGAGCTCAATACCATACAGCCAGCTTTCCGGTGTTCCGGATGTAAGCGCCGTCCAGTCTCCGCGTATAAATAAATCTACAATTTTTATGATAAAATAAACTGAAAGTAATCCCGCACCTATTGAAGCCAGCCGCCTTGTTTCTTTCATCGCCGGCCCCGGTTCTCTCCTGCTCGATATACTGCAAACCAGGCCGTTGGCACCTGTCAATGTCGTCGTATCACCGGTAGCCGACCCGGCCCCGAAAACTGGCTCCGGATCATAAATTCTCGCCCAGATTATTCTGACAAAGACGACAAACATCAACCCGGCACCCATCGCCGAAATTATAAAAAACAAAGGCAGTCGCGGTGAATACCAAAGTTCAAAGAGCCTTTGCGGGGATACCAGAAACAGCGACCCCAGCGAAGAATGGTGCAGTGAAGAAAGAGAGATACCGACTATCACCGCCACAAATGCAATACCGTGGAAAAATTTCGCCAGCTTTTTGGCTTTTATCCCCTCGAATATAACCGGTGCCAACTCTATTGCCGTGACTGTAAAATACAGCAGTACACACCAGAATACTTCGAAAAGAAACGAATTTATATTCCACATGAAAATCGGGTGCCAGAATCTCTGCGGCAGGCCAATATCGAATAATAGCGCCAGGCACGAACAGCCGTACCCCAGAAATGCAATCAATATCGCCGGCTTGACAAACGGTTTGAACTGCTTTAACCGAAGGACATATACGAGAAACCCAACCGTAAATCCGCTCGTCGAAAGAGCGACACCCGCGATCATGTTAAATACTTTCCAGAACCCCCATGGTACGCCGTCGGTAAGATTGGTTGTTACTCCGAGCCCGAATATCATCCGAAAGATCGCTGCAACCAAACCGGACAATGCGAAAAACCACAATATATCCTTCACTACCCGTGCCCGGTTATTCATCTCCTTCCTCCTTTTTCGATTTTTCTCTGCCCGGAATTTCTATCTCGCGTTTGCGGGCAAGTTCGTTTCGGCGCTTGATTATCCAGTTGATTCCCACCAACCCCGCAGCTACACTCATACCTATAAACGGCGTTTTGTGCACCAGGGGTTCTGTCAGCGACGGAATCGATCTCAATATTTCATCGGGCCAGCCCAGTTTAATCAAATCGGTATCGGATATATATAAAACCGAGGTCCCGCCAAATTCCTTTTCTCCCCAGATATGATCAATATATTTTTCAGGAGCATTTTTAATTCTTGCCCTAGCCTCTTTAATGAGATTACTGCGGTGGCCGAATCTTAATACTTCATTGGGGCAGGCCTCGACACAAGCCGGTTTTTTGCCGCCTTCCAGCCGGTCGAAGCACATATCGCACTTGACCATCACAGGCGTCACCTTATCCCATTCATACTTGGGAACCCCGAACGGACAGGCCAGCATGCAATACCGGCAGCCGATACATTTTTCGGGATCATAAATTACCGGACCTTCCGGTGATTTCGTTATCCCGCCTACAAGACAGGCCGAAACACAGCTTGGTTCCACACAGTGAAAACAGCTTTTCTTGGCGAATCTGCCCTCATCGACTTTGACTATCGAAGTCGGACGGTATGCCGACAGGCCCTCTTTATTTAAGGCTTTCTCCTTGATAATCTGCTGAGAGTCGACATCATGTTCCCGCCCGCAGGCATAAACGCAGCTTTCGCACGCCGTACACCTGGTCGTATCTATCAATATTCCAAACATTATACTCTGGCCTCCTTACCGTAAAGTGTCTCGGCGACTTTATCCCCGGCACCCGGACGTAACTGCCAGTGAATCGCTGAAATACGGTCAAAGAAAAACAGGACGATATGTGCCATCTTGGTAAATGGAATCACCAAAAACAGAAGTTCCGCACTAAGAAGATGCAGTAACATCGTAACCTGCCATGAAAACGGATTGGCACTTGGGTGTGCCGCCATATAACCGGTTACAAAAGGCAAAAATACCGCTATTAAAATTATGTAATCCGACTTCTTGCTCATCGATCTCAATCGAGATGAAAACATCCTGAATCCGAATAGTACAATGATACATGCAATCGTGAAAATCGTCAGAATATCGGCCACGCCGTAACCTATCTGAGGGAGATTTATTCCCAGAAAACCTTCCCATAAGATTATATGATCAGCCAATAACAGCGGGACAAGTATCAATCCGATATGACAGAGAAACGAAATAATCGAAAATATTTTCGTCCCCGGTATCAAATGCCGGACCGGTACCACCCAGCTCATTGCTTCGAGAAATATTTTCTTCCAGGGAACATTCTTCAGCCTTCTCCCCTTTCGAGCTATTATTGAATAAACCTGGATTACCGCCAGTCGGATTAATCCGAGCAGCATGATTAAAAAGGTCAGGGCAAATAACGGCCCTTTGGCAAATTCAATCCACTGTTCCATTATTTATCTCTTTGATTTCCGGTTTACATTTCGAGCATTTTTTCTTCTTCGCGGCGTTCCTGCGGCGATTTCCCGCCCGGAACCTCTATTGCCTTCAGGATGAGATCATGCATCCCCATAACCTTGCAGGGAATCTCATAATACTCAACCAGTTCCTTGAGTTGTTTCTTGCAGTTGGCACACGGCGCAATACAAATATCCGCTCCGGTCTGGCGAAGCTGCTCGGCCTTAACCTTACCGGCGATACTCATTCTGTATTCATGGATTTCATCTATCGAAACCAGCCCCCCGCCGCCGCCGCAGCAGTAATTATCCCGACCGCCCGGTTTCATATCGACAAAATCACTGACAAATGACCTCAGTATCTCCCGGGGCTGTTCCACAATCCACCCCGAGCGGGCGATATTGCACGGATCGTGATAAGTTACCTTTTCGGTAATGACATTTTTATCGAGCTTTATCTTGTTCTTACGGATGCAGTCAAGCGTGTATTCCATGAAATTTATAACCGGGTAAGCTTCACTGCCGCCGAACATAGGCACGAAATCATGAGCCGATCTCGATGCATGACCGCATTCACCTATCAGAATCCGATTGCCTTTCAACCTCGTCACTTCGCTGACAAGCTGCTTGATAATATTTTCCAGATGCCAGTCGCTGTAAAAAAGGCCGTAATTAATACCGTCATAGTTCCTTGTCCCCACTGTCCACTTATCCCAGTCACCGGCGGCGTACAATACCGCCGCATTGCCCATAAGTGTTTCGGGCTCCATGAGATAATCACTTACGGCGCAGAAGAAAACATACTCGCGCCCCACCTGATCAACCGGGAAATCCAGCTTCACTCCAAGACTTTCTTCCAGCTCTTCTGATAAAAATTCCAGCGTATTGATCATCGCTTCCTTGGGTACCTTGGAGGTATTATGAGTCTCTCCCTCGAGCTGTTCGCGGACACTTACCTGGAGAGCTTTGGGAACGATACCGATAAGGCTGAGTGTATACCGGGCCAGCCTGGTAATAAGAGCATGGTCGATACCCAGCGGGCATTCGCGGGTACAGCGGCGGCAGGCCGTACAGCGGTAAAAGCCGTCCAGCATATCATCGATAACCTCATCGGTTAACTCGAATCCATCGGTAAAGCGTGCTTTCAGCGCACCGCCAATAGTAAAATACCGCTTGTAAATATCGAGAATTATATTGGTCCGATAGCATGGAATATCGCGCGGATCGCCGGTCGCCATAAACACCGGGCACGCTACCGCACATCGATTACATTTGGTCGACGATGTACAATAAGAATCCAATAGCGCCTTGTAATCGCTGTATTGTAATATGGCATCAAAAGCTTCCAGAAATCTTTCCACCCGATTCTCTTTGACCGGGTTCTCGATATAATAAGGATATGCCTTCTTCGGCACATCCATCTTTTGCAACTGCTGAGAATTAACTGCTTTTTCTTCCATTTCTTTCCCTGACTAAATTGTGCAACTGCCACCGTGGTATGCAAAAGGTATTCCAAACTAACATATCACTAAAATTCAATAGTACAACTCTGCACGTATCATATTCGGTTCATTAAATCCAATTGGCAATTATTTCAGGGCAGAACAGTCGATTTTTAATCGTAAATTTGGAGAGATATTCTCGCGTCAATTTTTTTTTAAACCGATCTAAGCATCAAAAAATCCCGAACTGATATACCAGCCCAAACCGTTGCAAGTGTTGCAACATATGTCGCACGACGCAACGTATTGCAACGGTTACATACGACATCATTGAAACAATCGACACCGCTTCAAAAATTTCCTCCTAAAATATTTAGCCCGTTTTCAAAAAAACAAAATGGCATCAACCGCCGGTCTATTCCCTCTAATATTGCCCCTAAATCTCATCTCTCAGACTTTCGATACCGTCTATCCATAACCCCCAACTATTTCTCCAAATCAATATTCGGCACACTTGTTGCCAAATGTTCTTCCGGAGAGGAAATGGTATGAAGTATGGTATAGCATTATTAGGCAACCGTGTTGCACCGCGATGTACGCATGCAGATTATATCCTAATGGTTTCGAGCCGGCGAAACGGCGTCACCACCGGAAAAAATCTGCCCATGCCCAATCACAGTGTCCACGACCTGTGCGACATCCTGTTGCAGCACAGTATTGACGCCCTCATTTGCGGCGGGATTACCCGGGAAAATAAAGAATTTCTCCAAAACCAGAAACTCAAGATAATTGATAATGTCATCAGCACGGTCGATGACATCATCCTGGCCCTCAAAAAAAACATCCTCTGCGCCGGATATGGACTGGGTATCAATTCAGGCAGTGTAAATGAGAAATCATCGGATATAGATCATGAAAATACAGCCGTCATCGATAAAAATAATTGGGATTGCCTCGCCTGTCTGGACCGGGCCTGCATGCGCGGAAAAAGCTGCCCCAACAATATTTCCAAAATAGCTGCAATAGAACTCCCCGACCAGGAACTCAAACATATGCTCGAAGCCTCCGTCGATATTGCCTGCGAAAGCGAAAGAACCCTCTGCCGCCTCTCCGAACTAATCTACTTTTGCCTTGAAATGAAATATAAAAGGCTGGGTGTCGCTTATTGCACCGATCTCCAGGAACCGGCCGAAATCCTGGTAAGACTCCTCAGACGTTTCTTCGATGTTTTCCCGGTCTGCTGCAAAGTGGAAGGCTCCCGAATTTCCAATCCGCCCAATTTTGAAGGCGGTAAGCGTACTTCTGAGAAAGGCAATGATATCGCCTGCAATCCCTGGGGACAGGCCGCAATCTTAAACCATGAAAAGACCGACCTCAACATCATGATCGGCATATGTATGGGTGCCGACTGCATATTCATGCAGGCCAGCCAGGCCCCGGTAACGACTCTCTTCGTCAAGGACAAATCACTGGCCAACAATCCAATCGGTGCCCTCTATTCCGATTACTATCTCGAAGAAGCGGCCAAAGTATTAACAAGATGATAAACAGAAATTATGAAATTTTAAATTAAAGGACTTTATTATGGCAATTCCAACATTAAACGCAGTCGGCTTTTGCGCCCATTACTCAAAACAGGGCGACTGGGCTTTTGATTATGCTCTCAAACTCTCGCGCCAGCACAATCTGCAGCTCAATGTTTTTCATTTCCTGGCAGATCCGTACAACCCCGAGGATAACTCGGCCGAGAAACTATCGCCAGCCGAAAGAGAAAAACTGGCCATCGAGCGCGAAAAAGAATTACGACTATATTACGACGACCGTGCCGGGGATTATCTTAATGTCGGGTTCAGACTCTGTGAGCATGCCGAATGGGTGGAACTTCACCGCTGCCTTGTGGTTCGTGAATTCCAGGTCCTGGTGCTGGGATATATCGACTATTCGGTCAGATTCGGCGCCTATCCGATTGAACATTTTGCAGAATCATTCATCTGCCCCGTCGTTCTGGTCGGCCCCGAACATCCCGAACAATTTCATCTAAACAGCCGGGCCTCGATAATTGTCGATAACCTCGGGCTGGAAGACCACGAGTGGAATAAAATACAGCATATCGAGCCCAATCTGAAAAGATAGCCGGATTTCCTGAAATCCCAAAAACGCTTGTGCTGTATAATATTTGGGGTATATTGAAATTGAAGGGTAGATGAAAGAATAGTCGTGGATAGAGAGCTGTCAAAATTGATTTTCGACAGTATCAGCGATGGCGTTTTTACTGTCGATCGCAACTGTGTCATTACATCATTCAATAAGTCGGCCGAAAGAATAACCGGGTTTAAGGCCTCGGAAGCTGTCGGTAAACATTGTTTCGACATCTTCAGAACCGAGGTCTGCCACCGTCACTGCGCCCTCAAAGACACCCTCAAAACCCACGACCAGATAGAAAACGCCCGCGTGACTATTATTACCAAGGATGGTCACGAGCTGGCCATAAGTGTCTCCACGACCATGCTCAAGGATGATAACGACAACCTGATCGGCGCTGTCGAATTTTTCAGGGATGTCTCAGAAATTGAATTCCTGCAGAAAAGTCTCGACCGCAAAAGCACCCTCGACAGCATTATAAGTGTCAATCCGCACATGCATCGCCTGATAAAACTGCTTCCCGATGTTGCCGAGTCCGAATGCAATGTTCTGATACAGGGTCCCAGTGGATGCGGTAAAGAGCTTTTTGCTCAGGTCATTCACGGCCTCAGCTCCCGCCGCTACGGCCCGTATATAAAAATCAACTGTGCCGCTCTGCCGGCCAGTCTCCTCGAATCGGAATTATTCGGATACGAAAAGGGCGCTTTCACCGATGCCAAACGCAACAAACCGGGACAGTTCAGCCTGGCCAACGGCGGGACACTGCTTCTCGATGAAATAAGCGAGATGGATATCTCCCTCCAGGTCAAACTGCTCCGGGTCTTAAACAACGGTGAGTACCGTCCGCTCGGTTCTACCAAGACCTTCCATACCAATGCCAGAATCCTCGCTGCCACCAACGCCGATCTGAAACGAGCCATTGCCGATGGAAGGTTTCGGGAAGATCTATTCTATCGGATCAATGTTGTCGATATAAGTATCCCCCCGCTTGGCGAAAGACCCGAAGATATTCCTCTGCTGGTAAATCATTTCCTGAAAATATTCCGCAAAAAAAGCCGCAAAAATATCGTACGCGTTTCGCCCGATGCACTGGCGGTCCTCAGGCGCTATGAGTTTCCCGGTAATGTCAGGGAGCTTGAAAATGCTGTGGAACATGCCTTTGTTATGTGCCATGAGAATGAAATAGAGACCCGTCACCTTCCTCCTCATATAGTCTCTCAGAGTGCTCCGGTCAATAACCATCATCATTCAACTGAAGAGGACGAAAAGGACATTATTCTTCAGACACTCCGCCGGCACAACGGCAACAAGGCCCGTGCCGCTAGGGAGCTGGGGATGCACCGTTCGACTCTCTGGCGCAAAATGAAAACAATGGGCATCTCAGCTTAAAGAAGAATAATGGAAAAAAATAAAGCGGAGAGGCAGGGATTCGAACCCTGGGAGCCCGCGAAGGCTCAACGGTTTTCGAGACCGCCCCGTTCAACCACTCCGGCACCTCTCCGTTCATATACAAATCTTTATACTACGCTCAATTAATAAGTTTCGTCCCCAATGTAAAGAGCTAATTTTTTGGCGTGAAATACTGACCCGCCTCAACAAACTTCTCCTGCGCCTCCAAAGCCTTCTTCATAAATCCCAATCGCGGCCTGATCAACTGAAACGCGATAAAAGCAATAAAAACAAACAGCGCCATCTGGCGGAATGTCCCGCCCAGAACATAAATAATAATTCCGTAAATAACGATGGCATCGCCAAAAGCATAACCGATCAGCGACAGCGTCATCGTCCTTTTGGAAAAATCTTCAGCGAATGTCCCTTTGGATTGTATCATCGGCGACATGAAAAATTTATGCTTCAAAAACAGCCCCACTCCACCCTGCGCCAGAGACAGCGCCAGAAAAACGAAAAATATTACGTTCAGTTCAGGCGGCGGTTGTGTCGGCGGATGATACGCTCCGGACCTGTCAAGATAGTATGCGACAAACAGTATTATCGACGGGATAAGTATGTTGATCAGTAACCCGATATAAACCGGCTTGACCAGTATCGCATAAAGATCTATCCCGTATTTATTTTCCTCATCCACCTTTTTTCTCCTTTTCGGCCCGGACTTCCTTGAAAAATATTTGCATCAACTCTCCCGCCTCCGTCTCCATCACTCCGGGTACTATCTCAATCCTGTGTATCAATCTTTTATCGGTAACGACATCGAAAAGCGTCCCGCATGCCCCGAAACGCAGATCCCTGGCACCATACACTATTCGCTCTACCCGCGAAAGCACCGCCGCCCCGGCACACATGGCGCACGGTTCTACCGTCGAATAAAGCGTACATCCCTCCAGTCGCCAGTCACCGGCAGCTTCAGCCGCCGAGGTAATGGCGATCATCTCGGCGTGAGCCGTGGCATCCTTTAACGATTCGACCGAATTCCGCCCCCTGCCAATTATCTTGCCGTCTTTTACAATTACCGCCCCGATCGGGACCTCTCCGGCCTCATACGCTTTTCCCGCTTCACGGAAAGCCTGCTTCATAAAATAAATATGATCTTCCTTTTTTTCCATAGATTCGAATATTACACAATTGCCGATTATATGCAAGACTCATTTATTCTTCTATTCCTCCAAAATCGAATCATTTGCCCCTTTATCGACACCCGATCTCGTATCAATTCTCTTATATTATTTCTTATCAACAAGATATGCCGCTTTTTTATACCTTCTATAGCCTCTTCTAAGCATTTTCAGTTGCCATCATGGGGCCAAACGCTTATTATACGAGCCAATTGTTAACCTCAGGTGATATACTTATATGACTAACAAGACGAGTAACATCATTCTGATCGGAATGGTTCTCGGCGCAGTTCTGGGTGTCCTGGGCGGATATTATTTCGGGGAATACCTCATCTATATCGGCTTTCTGGGCACCATCTTTTTGAATGCGTTAAAGATGATTGTCGTCCCGCTTATTGTAGCGTCGATGATTGTCGGGGTGACTTCGCTGGGCGATGTAAGAAAGCTCGGGCGAACTACCGGTAAGACTCTGCTCTATTATCTGGTTACCACCGGATTTTCGGTCCTTATCGGAATTATCCTGGTCAATATCATACGGCCTGGAATCGGGACCGGAGTCGATTTGGCCGGGCGCGAAGTTCCTGACCTTGTCGCCGAATCGGGCGGAAAATCTTTGCTCGATGTCGTTATCTCCCTTATTCCGGGTAACCTGATCGAAGCGGCAGCCAACACCGATATACTCCCGCTGATCATTTTCTCCCTCGCTTTCGGTGCCGTTCTGGCGACGCTCGGCAAAAAAGCGCGGACAGTCATTAATTTCTTCGAGGGCCTCAATGCTGCCCTCATGAAACTGGTCGTAATCATCATCTATTTTGCGCCGATAGGCGTTTTTGCGATTATCGCCAGTATTGTCGCTGAGAATCGCGGCTCAATTACTGAACTGGTATCATCCCTGGGATTGTATTCACTTACCGTACTGGTTGGTCTGGCGATTCATGCCGTGATCATCCTGCCGCTGATCTTGAAATTCTTCGGCAAGAAAAACCCATTTCGTTACTTCCTCGGTGTCGGCCAGGCGTTGGCGACAGCCTTTACGACTGCGTCGTCATCGGCAACCCTGCCGATAACCATGGAAGGGGTCGAAGAGAAAAACAAGGTGGACCGAAAAGCCGCCTCGTTTGTTCTTCCTCTCGGGGCAACTATCAATATGGATGGTACCGCCCTGTATGAAGCGGTTGCGGCTATATTTATCGCCCAGATTTATACTGGCGGCCTGACGATGGAACAGCAGGTGATAATTTTCCTCACCGCTACCCTGGCTTCCATTGGCGCAGCCGGAATTCCCCATGCCGGGACTGTTACGATGGTCTTTGTTCTGACCGCCGTGGGACTTCCGCTGGAAGGAATCGCGCTTATCTGGGCCATCGACTGGTTCTTAGATCGCTGTCGTACAACCGTTAATGTCTGGGGCGACTCCATCGGTGCCGCCGTTATCGGCGAGACTTCCGAAATAAAGAGCACCGGATGGCGAAATCAGCGCGGACGGCCCTCTCGTGACGACCGGTATCGCGACCGCCAGCCGCAGCGCAAAGATCGTCGGAAATCCCGTGAAGACAGGAGAAATCAGGATCGGGACTCTCACCAGAAGCGGAAACAGGATACCAGGCAAAGACAGCAAAGGTCGGACCGGCGTCAGCAGGATCGCCGCCAGTATGATCGCTCCAAGCAACAACAGAGAAAGCATGCTGAAAAGCCTCAAAGGCAGCAACACAGGCCGCAACCGAAACCCGAGCCGAAGCCGGAACCGAAAGGACAACCCAAAGAACAATCAAAACCGGAACAGGATCTCAATATCTCAAAGGAAACTCTCGACCGGGAACTGGAGAAAGTGCGCAAACAGCTCGACGAACTCAATGACCTCGATGTAACATCAACTCCACCTGAACCTGAAAAGAAATCTGAGTCAGGAAAAAAGGAAAAAGATGAATTCTTCGGAGCCGAGTTTTCCAAAATGAATCTTTTCGAAGATAAGCATCAGGAAACCGAAACCGAAGAAAAGCCGCGCGAAGAAAAGCCTGACCGCGAAAAAGTGGATACCGATTCTTCAAAGGAAATAAAAGAAGAAAAGGAAAAACCTGTCGAAGAATCACCAGAACCGGATGAAACCGAATCAAAAAAGGAAGAGACAGAAAAAGAAGATCAGAAAGATGAAGACATGTGGGGACGCACCAAAAGTAAGAAAGGTCCCCGCTGATTTTACCAGTAATTGAGACATAACGACTTACAGGGACAGCTCAAATCGGGCTGTCCTTCTCATTTGTGCCCTGTTTTCAGGCTATTTTATAATGCAAATGCCGCCGATTTTTAGAACTTTTTATTCACTTTTTCGTTCAATTTTATGGCAAAAACATTTGACCTTTTGAAAAAGGAAATTATTATATTCTATCAGGATAGAAAGGTAAAACAAAAATGAGCAGCATTAGAGTATTTTTTCTGTTCCTGCTTCTGACTATGCTTTTCCTGGCAGTCGGATTCGCCCTTGGCGGGAGGAACGGAATGATCATCGCTTTCATTTTCGCGGCAATACTTAATTTTGCTTCGTACTGGTTTTCCGATAAAGTCGTTTTAAAAATGTACAAGGCCAGACCTGTTAAAGAAACCGACCACCCCCGCCTGTACAGAATCGTACGAAATACGACTCAAAAAGCTATGGTGCCAATGCCGAAAGTCTATATAATTCCGACAAAAGCCCCCAACGCCTTTGCGACCGGTCGAAACGAAGAGCATGCGGCTGTGGCGACTACCGAAGGGCTTCTCGAGATGCTTAATGACGCGGAACTGGAAGGTGTCATCGGGCACGAACTGGCCCATATCAAAAATAGGGACATGCTAATTCAAACCGTGGCCGCGACTATGGCCGGAGCTATCGGGCTTCTGGCATCGATGGCACGCTGGTCGATGATTTTCGGCGGCTACTCACGTGACCGTGAAGGCGGTGGTATTTTCGGGCTTTTAGTCGCCATGATTGTTGCACCGATTGCGGCGATGATGATTCAAATGGCCATCTCCAGAAATAGGGAGTATAAAGCCGATAAATCTTCAGCTGAGATAACAGGTCAGCCTTTGGCCCTGGCCTCAGCTTTAAATAAACTTCATCGTTCACCGGTTCGCTTGAATCTTGATCAGCGGCCTGAAACAGCACATTTGTTTATCGCCAATACTCTGTCAGGCAAGAGCTTTTCGTCTCTTTTCTCAACTCATCCACCAGTCGATAAACGAATCAAAAAATTGCAGGAGTATGCTATGGGCGGGTCTGGATGATTCCCATCCGCCCACAATAAATGAATAGAATATATATAGAAATAATCGCTATCCTCATCCTGATAGCGGCCAACGGTTTTTTTTCACTTTCGGAATTCGCTCTCATCGCCAGCCGAAAAAGCCGGCTTAAGCGTTTGGCTTCTGATGGAAGTAAAGCGGCCGCCAGAGCTTTAAAAATCCATAACCGGCCGGAAACATTTCTGGCTACTGTCCAGGTTGGAATAACATTCGTTGCCATGCTAGCAGGTGTCTTCAGTGGCGCTACCATCGTAAACCGAATTATCCCGTTGATTAGAGAAATCCCGGTCGCATTCATATCAGCCTCTGCCAGGCCGCTCTCATATATAATCGTCGCCGTAGTTGTCTCTTTCTTTTCAGTCGTCCTTGGTGAACTCGTCCCCAAGTATATCGCTCTTTCTAAACCGAACCGCATTTCCATTTCAATTTCGGGATTAATATCCATATTCATCACCATCGGCTCTCTTCCGGTCAAATTACTCACCGGTACAGCGCGAATTATTATTCGCATGATGGGCATCCGCAAGCCGGCCACCGCCGGCCAGATAAACGAAGATGAAATAAATATACTTATATCCGAAGGTCGCGAAAAAGGAATATTCGATGAAACCGAAGAAGAGCTGATCCATTCGGTTTTTGATTTCGCCGATACTAATGTTCGCCAGGCAATGACTCCCAGAACAGATATTGTCGGTATTGATGTCAATTCCGAAACGGATGAGATACTAAGAACTGTTTCATCTTACGGATTTTCCAGATTCCCCGTCTATGAGGGCACTATGGATAAAATCGCAGGGGTTATATATGCCAAAGATATTCTCAGAGTCCTCCAACACACCGATCTGATTATAATGAACGACATTATCCGTAAACCACTATTCGTTCCCGACTCTCTACCTCTCTCTAATCTACTTAGAACATTCCAGCAGAAAAGGGTTCACATGGCCACAGTTCTTGACGAATTCGGCGGTACCGCGGGTATTATCACGATGGAAGATCTTCTCGAGGAAATCGTTGGAGAAATCCAGGATGAATTCGATACCGGTCAAAAAGAATATGTAGAAAAATCCAAGTCGCTTGCCTTTGCGGCTGGTTCTTTACGCGTTGACGAACTGAACGACGAATTCAATACCAAGCTGCCGGAAGACGGCTCGGATACGATTGGCGGATTAGTATTCGAAAGGCTTGGCCGCCCTGCCCTAAAAGGTGATGAGGTTGTAATAGATAATATCAAATTTAAGGTGCTCGAAGTTGAAGGGACGCGGATGAAACGATTCCGAATAGAAAAAATTCCGCAAAAAGAAAAACTTCGATAGCCGATAAATCATTTTCTCTATAAACCGCTTCAAATTATTTTCGTATTTTTTTCTGAACTATTATTTTGTTATATTGATTTTTTATGGCGCATACGCATTCACATACCGACGAACGTTCCGGCGGAAAATTATTCGCCACCATTGTCTTTAATGTCATTATTACAGCAGCCGAATTTATTGGCGGAATAATCAGCGGATACCTGGCACTTATCGCGGATGCCGTTCACAATCTCTCTGATGTTGCCGGACTGATTCTGGCTTATATCGGTGAAATCGGCTCCAGAAAACAGCCGACCAAAAAATCGACCTACGGATTCAAACGGCTCGAAGTAATGACCGCCTTTATTTCCGCCGTTTCCCTGGTCGTGATAGCCATCTATATTTTTTATGAAGCGTATCACAGAATAATACAGCCGGTAGAGCTAAAAAATACGACAGTCTTATTTATTGTCGCAACTATCGGTCTGATAGGCAATATAATATCAGTCTTGATCCTGCATTCTACGCGTAAAAGGACACTCAATATCAAAGCGGCCTTTTTGCATATGCTCTATGATGCCATCTCCTCTATCGCCGTAATAATCGGCGCGGTAATTATTACCCAATCCGATTGGTATCTGGTAGATCCCCTGTTATCCATCTTGATCGGACTCGCCATTCTATATTCATCGTTCGACGTCCTCCGCGAGGCCACTATAGTCTTTCTAGAAGCTGTCCCCAAAAGAATCGACTACGATGAAGTCTCCAGTGCAATAAAAAGCCACGACAAAGTAATTGGCCTGCATGATTTGCATATCTGGTCGCTGTCATCGACCGATGTTGTCATGTCCTGCCATATCTGTATTTCCACCGAAGATTACCAACAGGGCCCGGAGATAATCCGCGAACTGCAGAAAATGCTCAATGAAAAATTCAATATCGGCCATTCTACCATCCAGGCGGAACGCGACGCATGTGCCAGTAAAGATATTGGATGGTTCAAATCCGGGGGTGCCGATGAAAGTTAATGAAAAAATCGGCGATATCATCGAAGCCGAAATAAAAGACCTCGCCTTTGACGGCAAATCGGTCGGGACCCTTAACGGCAAAATTATATTTTTGAACGGCGGCCTTCCCGGAGAAAAAGTCCGTGCCCGCATCACTCGAAAAAAGCGCAATTTCTCGGTAGGTAAAGTGCTTGATATCATTTCCAAATCTAATGAGCGTATCAGCGCTCCTTGCTGGCATTTCGATATTTGCGGTGGGTGCACCTGGCAGGACCTTGGATATGAACGCCAACTATCATACAAGCGCAAACAGGTGATCGACTGCCTTGAGCACATCGGCAAACTAAAAAATATTGAGGTCAAAGATATAATTGGCGCCAAAGATAAATTTTTCTACCGCAATAAAATGGAATTCTCGTTCAACTCGACTGATGATGGTGGTTTCAATCTCGGTCTTCACCGTCGGGGTAAATTCGACGAAATCTTCAATGTTGAAAAATGTCTCCTGCAATCCGAAAGGTCAAACCGCATTGTTAATTCGTTCAGAGATTTTGTCACTGGAAAAAAACTCCCCGTTTATGATGTCGAGCGCCATACCGGTCTTCTCCGTTTTCTGGTCATACGCGAAGGCAAAAACACCGATCAGGTAATGATAAATATTGTAACATCCGATGGCGAAATCCCCGGCATCGATGAATGGATAAACGAGATAATATCCGAAATCCCGCAGATTAGAACAATCGTCCACAATATTAACAGACAAAAATCCAATATTGCGTATGGTGAAAAGGAAAATGTGCTCTACGGAGATGGCTTTATAGAGGATTCTATCCTCGGCCGCCATTTCCGAATTTTTGCTAACTCCTTCTTCCAGACAAATACAAAACAGGCTGAGAATCTTTACTCAAAAGCCTATGAATACTTGATTCCAAAAAAGGACGACCACCTCCTCGACCTGTACTGTGGCACCGGAACTATCGGCATCTGCGCTTCTGACAAAGTCGATAGAGTGCTCGGCATAGAACTGGAACCATCCTCGATCCGCGCCGCTGAGGAAAACGCCTCCCTTAATAATATTACTAACATTGAATTCCGTGCCGCTTCGGTGCAGGATATCCTCAGGATAGAACCGGAGCTGTTTTCCGATATTACCTGCGCCATTGTCGATCCACCCCGTGCCGGATTACACCCCAAAGCTTTGAAACAATTGATTTCAATCAATCTGCCCCGATTGGTTTATATCTCATGTAATCCCTCTACCTTTGCGCGTGACGCGGCTAAACTTGTCGATTCAGGATATGAAATTTCCAGTGTAACTCCGGTTGACATGTTTCCTCATACAATGCATATTGAGCTGGTTGCAGGATTGCAGAAAATAAATAACGCATAACTGGAGGAATTGTGAAAAAGATATCCTTGATTTTGGTCACCATGTTAATCATTGGTCCTCTCGCATACTCTCAGAGTAAATTGGAGCAAAATTTTGCGGACCTGTCAAATAGCATCATGACATCTTTAAAGGAATTTTATCCCGTTAACGCCTCTGAAAAAGGAATAACGGACTACGACGGTGAATTGGCTAACTATTCCTCCGGTTCCGTTCGAAAAATGATAAAAACTCTCAAAAGATACGAAACCCGTCTTCATAAATACATCGGCACCAATCTTTCCCCACAAAGCAAAATAAACTGGAAACTTCTGAAAAGTAATTGCGATATTGCTCTCCAGGATTTAAATAATATCAGATGGCATGAAAAAAATCCTTATCTTTATGTCGATGAAGCTATCAACGGTGTTTATCTTCTGATGATTTCCGAATCATCTCCCCCTGAAATAAAAGTTCAGAATATCATATCCCGCATGAAACAGGTCCCCGAGCTATTCGAGGACGCCGAGGATAATCTCAAGAGTCCGCCCCAGGTTTTCGTAGATCTTGCGTTGGAATACCTTGAAACCGGTGCAAATTTCTATGAGCAGACCAAAGAGCAGTTGATGGTCGCTTTCCCGGATCTATCCCGGGATATCGAAAGTGCCGCCGATAATGCCATAGCCGCCATGCAGGAATTTGGGACCTTTCTGAAAAATATACAAGTCGGCCCGGATATAATGATCGGCATCGGAAAAAATAATTATGACTATAAATTGAAACATGAGTACTTCCTTGATTTCGATTCCGATTCACTCCTTAAAATCGGCGAAAATCTTCTTGAAAAATATACTGCTGAATATAAAAATTACCTCGCTTATATCGATTCTTTAAATGAAGGTGTCGACTCGGTCTTCGCCATCGATTGCATTTCCAAGGAAGATATCTTGCGGTACTACAACTGGGAAGTCGACCAAACCAAGCTGTTTCTAACAGCACATGATCTGGTGACCATCCCAGAAGATATTGGGGAGTGCGAAGTTGTCGAAACCCCGGAATTTCTAACCAATGTCATCAGCTCCATCGCCTACCATCCCCCCGGGAGCTTCAATACCGTGCAAAAAGGACTATTCTACGTCCGCCCCATTCCGGATGAAATGGACAAGGGCCTGCGTGAATCATACTACCGTTATATTCAACGCCGCGGGTTCAAGAGTTCGGTCGTGCACGAGGCTTACCCCGGGCATCACCTGCAGCTCCAGATGACCTCGAGACTGAATGATGATATCCGCAAATGGCAGGAAAATTACGCCATGATGGAAGGTTGGGCGCTTTACTGCGAAGAGATGATGTACAATCAGGATTTCTACGGCAATGACCAGAGAAAATATCTGAATATTCTCGGCGGGATTGTTTTCCGGGCCGCGAGGATTATTATCGATGTCAAACTCCAAACCGGTCAGATGACATACAATGAAGCTGTCCGATGGATGGCTGAAACACTGGACGCCGATACCTCGTGGACCAGTGTTGAAGTATCATGGTATTCTATGGCGCCTACCATTCCGATGAGTTACCTGATAGGAAAACAGCAGCTTATAGAACTTCGCGATGATTTGAAAGCTCGCGAGAGTGATGCGTTCGTATTGAAAAATTTCCATGATCGTTTCATAAGCGAAGGGGCACTCCCCATCCCGATTATCCGGGAAATATGGGGCCTGGATTAATTATATATTTTTAACTGAATAAAAAAATCCATATATTCGGGTAAATATCTTTTGGTGGTTTACATATGGAACTGTTGGGATCCAGACCCGATTATAAGGTCATTTTATATTTTCTTACGGTTATTTGTCTAGGAACTATTTTACTTTCGCTTCCCGTCAGCGCTTCATCGCAACCAATAGTATTTATAGACGCTCTTTTCACTTCAACGTCGGCAACCTGTGTTACCGGTCTGATTGTCCTTGATACAGGACACGACTTTTCTCTCTTTGGGCAGATAGTTATTATGTTATTAATTCAACTTGGTGGGCTCGGTATAATGACATTCGCCACTGTCGCTATTCTCACAATTGAGTCTTCTGTTGACATTAAAGATATGATGCTGGTTAATAAGACACTGGGCGGCCGCAGAAGTCAGAATATTAAATCTCTACTGGCCGTGGTGCTGATTACTACATTTACCGTCGAATCAATCGGCGCGGTCGCATTATTTTCCAAATTTAAAGAACAATTCCCTACCAGCGAAGCGGTCTTTCATTCAATCTTTCATTCGGTATCAGCCTTCTGCAATGCCGGTTTTTCCAGTTTCTCGACCAGTTTGGAAAATTATTCTGGCGATTTATATATTATTGCCGTTTTCTCACTCCTGATTATCCTTGGAGGTTTGGGTTTTGTCGTTATAAAGGAACTGACCACCATTTTTTTCCAAAAAAAGAGCCTTTCATTGCACACCAAAATTTGCCTGAGCGCCACCGCCATTTTCCTTATAGCCGGAACTGTTCTATTCCTTTTAGCAGATTATGAAAACGTGTTGGGCGATATGGGACCGATTATGAGTACGGCAAATGCCTTCTTTCAGTCGGTGACATGCCGAACAGCCGGATTTAATACAATTTCCCAAACAAGTCTGACCGAGGTAAGTCTCCTTATTACAATGATTCTTATGTTTATAGGCGGCTGCCCCGGTTCAACTGCCGGCGGTATAAAAACGACTACCGCGGCGGTGGTATTCATTCTGGCTTATAGGCGCTTTGGAGGTTACAGAAATGTCAATGTCTTCAATAAATCCCTGTCGGGTGATACCATCAGCAGATCATTGACAATTGTTCTTCTTGCAGCAGCGGTCATTATATTGATGTTTGTCGTACTGTTGTTCGCCCAGGAAAGGCCAATGCCGCATACAGAAACCGCTGGATGGTTTCTGGAAACATTTTTCGAAGTTGTATCCGCCTTCGGAACAGTTGGCTTATCGCTTGGTATGACCAGTAAACTGACTGTTTTCGGAAAAATTATAGTAATATTATTGATGTTTACCGGAAGAGTTGGTTTATTAACTCTTGTTTTCGCAATGGCGCGTCCACAAAGAAAAGGGGAATACATGTATGCCGAAGAAGACATAATTGTAGGATAAATTATGGCTATGAAAAAATTCGTTGTAATCGGCTTGGGAAACTTTGGAGCGACGGTGGCTAAGCAGCTATCTGAACTGGGTTGCAGTGTTACCGCCATCGATTTTGACAAAGATAAAGTTCAGAAATTCGACAGTGATGTCCGGACCGCCATTTTCGCAGACGCAACCGATAAAGAGGTTCTTAATAACCTGGGTATAGATAAATACGACTGCTTTGTAGCTTCGACGGGGAAGGATCCTCACTCGGCCATCTTAATCGCTCTCTATCTCAAAGAATTGAACGCCAAGAAAATAATCATCAAAGCAAATTCAACCGATCACGCCAAAATTCTTCTTAAAGTAGGAGCCGATGAGGCAATTATACCTGAAAAAGAAATGGCCCAAAAACTATCCTATGCCCTCGCTAGAACCAATCTTGTCGACTATTTGCCGCTTTCTCCCGAATTTTTCGTTGCAGAGCTAACGGCACCAAAGAAAATTGTTGGCAAGACATTAGCAGAACTTGACCTGCGTATAAATTACAATATCCAGGTAGTCGCCTTTAAACATAAAAATAAAGAACGATTTAATTTTATTCCGGGAGGACAATATAAAATCGAAGAGGGTGATACTCTTGTAATTCTCGGAAGTGAAAAAGATATTGACAATCTCCGCGAAAGCTCCTGAAAAATAAAAATATTAATTTATCTGGTGTTTTTTACTTGACAAAATGTTCGGTATTCCTTACATTATGTTCGTAATTAATAACAGCTCAATTATGAAATTCATAAATCACATAAAACAGCATCGGGCCAGGCTCGATCTGACCCAACAGGATCTGGCCGAGAAGGTAGGTGTTCGAAGGCAGACTATTCTTGCCCTGGAAAAAGGACACTATTATCCGTCGGCCATCCTGGCATTTAAACTTGCGAAAGCGCTGGGGATGAAAGTCGACGAACTTTTCGAACTTGATAATCGGGAGGAATAAGATGAAAAATGAAATGGATATAATGCGCTTCGACGAGCGCCAGAAACTCGGCTGGCTTCTGGCTAATCGTGCTTTGATATTTATCATTGGAATAGTATGGCTGGCCATGATCGCATATGAATTATTCGTCCAGAATCAAACGCCACTGTTTCTAATAATTATGGTTCCAGTTTTCGCGTTGCTTAGATATTTCTTTTACCTGTACTATTCCAAAAAGAAACTGGCCCTTCAGGAATAATCAACCCGCTGTACCAGTTGGCTGTACTCCCGACATATCGCTATTTGCGTCGGGTGATATGTCGTAAAATGCATTAATCTTTGCCTGTACCGTCACCCATAGATAGAATATTACCACTTCAATAAATATCCATGAGCCGATTTTATCATAGAGTAATTCGGTTCTCCACTGAAGCTGAGATACGATAAGGAATATAATTATAAGAACGCCCGTCAGAATCGGATGGAAATGAAATCCTGCGGCTTTCCCGTAATATTTCTCCTCTATCCTGACAATACTTTTCATCAAGGTAAATGTCATATAAAATATCCAGCCGATATTGAAGATCGGTATAAACAAACCGCCGACCGCCCAGCCGGGTGATAGTGGTACATCTTCACCGAAATTATTCCGAAGTTCTTTTACTGTCTTATATAGCCAGAAGAAGAAATATATCCCGAAAGTTATAATGAATAAAAACAGTATTAGGCCGGCATTTCTGCGTTTGCCCACCAGTTTTGGAAATTCCTCCTTCGAATTTTGATCATCATATCCCTTTCCCACAAAAAATGTGAGGCCGAATATCAGAATAAAAAATCTGATAAAAGCCAGCGGCGAATAGACGGCATCGAATAAATTATAATCGACAAGAAGACTATAAAACAAATCCCACTTTAATGACAGACTTAAACTCAAAATCAATTCTGTTAGTACACTCAGGATACCGACAGCAATAAAACTCACTCTTACAAAAGACGGATGTTTGCGGTCATTTGCAAAATAATAGATAATCGCGATATAGATTATGATATAAGCGATATCCTTGAGGACCGCTCCTGCACTGGTAAAAAATTCTGCCATGCTTATCTCCGTGATTTAATAATTATTGGCCATGATAATATCTCGAAAATCATTAAAACAAGCATAAAAAAGCAGGGCCTTAACAGGCCCTGCTTTTTTTAAATGGCTTTAATCAGTCTATTTCAATCCGTACAGTTGGCCGTATTTTCCTTTGAGATGTTCCATTGCCGGTTCATGCGATAATTCTTTACCGGTCACCACCTGTACCAGTTTTCCGGCCCGATAGCGCTGACCGTGCTTATGGATCTTATTAACCAGCCAGTTTTTCAATTCCAAAAAATGGCCCGCCTTGAACTGGTCCTCGAGGTAGTTGATTTCATCTTTGGCGGTCATGAAAAACTGCGAGGCATAAAGATTGCCCAGCGTGTATGTCGGGAAATATCCGATCAGTCCCATCGACCAGTGAACATCCTGCAAACAACCTTCTTTGTCATTCGGCGGTGTAATACCCAGGTACTTGCTGAATTTCTCGGTCCAAGCCTCCGGAATATCTTTCGCCTGGAGATCACCCCTGGTGAACGCCCGTTCCAGCTCGAAACGAAGCAGAATATGCAGGTTATACGTTACCTCATCGGCCTCGACGCGGATAAACGACGGCCGCACATCATTAATGGCGAAATAGAAATCATCAAATTCGACATCGCCCAGAGTTTCCGGGTACATTTGCTGTGCCCGCGGGAAGAAATGTCTCCAGAACGGCTCGCTCCGTCCGACCAGGTTTTCCCACATCCGCGACTGCGATTCATGAATCCCCAGCGAAACCGACTCTCCCCGCGGAGTTCCATAGTGATCGGGATCGAGATTCTGATCGTAAATTCCGTGCCCCGCTTCGTGCAGAGTTCCGAAAAACGCCTGTCCGAAATGATTTACATTGTACCTGGTGGTTATTCTGGTATCATGCGGACCGAGGCCGGTCGTAAACGGATGTGCCGATATATCCAGACGTCCGTCGTGAAAACTGTAGCCGATCGCCGCCGCGGCTTCCTGGCAGAACAGTTTTTGGCGTTCCACCGGGAAATCCTGCGTCAGTATATCCATATTGGGATTTTTATCGGAATCGGCGATCCCCTTAACAAGGTCGACCAGTTCATCTTTAAAAGCCGCAAAGACACCCTCGATCCATTCTGCCGATGCACCCGGCTCGTACTGGTTTAACAGAGCATCGTACGGCTCTTTCTCATAACCGAGGTGTTCGGCCTGCTCGAGTTTCAGTTTGATAACTTTTTCAAGATGCGGCAAAAATTTGGCAAAATCGTTTTTCGCACGTGCCTCCGCCCAGTTTCTTTGGGCGATTGTTCTCGTGCGCGATAGTTCCTCGACAAGTTTCTGCGGTACTTTTACCGAGAGATCGTATTCACGGCGGATTTCCCGGATGTTCGAGGCTTCGTCCGATTCTTCCTTTTTGACATAATCAGAATTTTCGAGGGTATCCAGAAGTTCACCGACGCGAGGATCGGTCGCCTTCTTATGTACGACCCCGGATAAATACGACACCTGTTCAGCCCGGTGTTCCGTGCCGCCTTTGGGCATCTGGGTCTGTTCATCCCAGTGCAGGACAGAATAAATCGATCCGAGCAGATTAGCTTCTTTCCATCGTTCAATAAGTTCCTTATATGCTTCTTCGGCAGAGAGAGCCATGATTTCCTCACAGATTTAAGAGTTTACATTTCCGCCCAATATATATAATTCCGGCCAATTTGGCAAAGGAGGCAATGAGAGGCGGGGGCACCAGGTAAGGCATCCGGTATAACCGGGATTTATTTTTCCGTTTGTCATTTTTGAGATAAAGAAAGTCGAAACCTTTTTCGCGTTGCTCGTTCATCGTCCTTCACTTCGTTCAGGATCTTCGACAATACACTTCGTGCATTGTCTCCTAGGATTTCTCCGGATCAAGAAATGGTTTTGTTTCCTCAAAAAGTAGTTTTTGGGAATATCAGTTTTGTAGTAAAATTGGGGGGGCAAAAGCCCCTTTTTATTAATATTGCAAATTCTGTGATAATTAAATAAAGACACGAGTGTCCCTCCCGGATATATTTATAGCCCTTTCTATAAAAGGGCATTGGGAACAGATTACCATCGGTTTGGTAGGGAAAGTGTAATTGATGGGATATGTTGATATGGTATATACCGGGTCTAATGGTCAGGGGTAACCGGGCGAGCATCGAAATCATAATGAAAGAGTTTTGTCATCTCGGTATACTCTGCCCATCGTGTACAATCTGTATGTCTTTGCCATTTTAGTCCTCTCACACCCTGGAAGGGTGTGTTACCGGGTTTGAAGAAAGTCGAAACCTCCCTCGCTTCGCTTCGGGATCGTTTCGCTCGCGTCGCTCGCTCATCGACAGGGGATTTCGACCTACCGGAAGAAGGTCATTACCGACCATAAAGGGCTTGTTGAAAAAGTCTTGTTTTAGGGGATATGAATAATTATAAA
>CAZDPY010000003.1:0-248370 GCA_964507455.1 uncultured Ignavibacteriaceae bacterium | reverse complement strand
CATAACAGTAATATCTCACATTTGTTACTCTCCGGCAACCCCGGAACGGTTCAGATTATTAAATAAAGACATGAGTGTCCCTCATAATGGAAAAGTGATCTCTATATATTGGATCCGCAGGTAGATTACCATAGATTTGATGGGGAAAGTGTTAATTGGAATGAAAAAAAACGGCACTACAACGTGTCCTGGAGATAAAAAGGCCGGGCATAAGATGTTTCATAATTAAACTGGTTGCAAAATTTCCCTCAGAATTTAGTAGAAACCAAAAGATAATAAGTTTCCAATACAAGTTTTCTTTAGTCTTATTTAATTGACAAAACTGGATTTTGATTTATATTTTTGAGGTTTGGTAAGGCACTAATCCTGCCATTTTGCATATCTATACATACCCGTCAGGAGGACCAAATGAGGAGATTATTAATTTTATTGGCTTTGGTATTTTTTATTTTTTCTTTTATAACGCTTGCCAATGATGAAGCAACTACACGACAATTAGATAATAATAATACAATAGGTTCTCAATCTGAAATTAGGGGGAGTGAGTCGGTTACGCTGGAATATGTTGGGAGTTGTTTGTGGAGCGGTCTTTCGGATGTAGCAGTAGCGGGAGATTATGCGTATTGTGTACTTGCTCCGGGACTGGTAGTGCTTGATATAACAGATCTAAGTAATCCGGTCAAGGTGGGCGAATTATATTTGGGTGAAGGGGGTACGGGGAATGCGATTGAGATAGTTGGTGGTTATGCATATATTGCATATGGCGAGGCAGGGCTAAAAATAGTGGATATTTCTGATCCTGCATCACCAGATTTAGTGGGGTGGATTGATACACCGGATAATGCCCGCGACGTTGCGGTTCAAGCAGAATATGCTTACATAGCTGATCAAACATCGGGTCTTCAGATAGTTAATATTTCAAACCCTTATTCCCCAGGTATTGAATCAAGCATAGAAACTCCCGGTGATGCTGTAGGGATTGTAGCATCGGGTGATTATGTATATATTTCCGACTGGTATATGGGGTTACAAATAATTAATATTTCTGATGTGCATGATCCTGTAATTGAAAGTTCTTACTCCACATACATAGAAACAAGCGATTTAATCATTGATGGCAATTACGTTTATACTGTTGAGGGACATTCCGGTTTTGAGATAATTAATGTTACTGATCCATCGTCTCCGACGCTCGAAGGCAGCTTTAGTACCATTGGAGAAGCCCAGGAGCTATCGAAAATGGGAGATTCAATATATGTTGCTGATGGAGACAGTGGTATTCAAATCGTGGATATTACGGATAAATCGGCCCCCTTTAAAGTGGCATCATATAATACACCTGAATTTGCTAAAGGCATTACCATCTTTGGAAATTATGCAATTTTGAATATAGATATGGCGGGCCTTCATTTGGTCGATTTCTCAGATCCACTTTCACCAATAGTGCAATCAGAATATGGTATTGCCGAAGTATATCCTTCTGATCTAGAAATTGAAGGCAATTATCTTTATGCAGTGGGAAAAGGGGGGCTTCAAATTGCTGATATTACTGATCCATTATCACCGACGAAATTAGCGAGTTATAAGACCTTAGCCGAGGCTTACAGCGTGACCGTAAATAACAATTACGCATATATTACTATGGGAATGGATGGCGTTGAAATAGTCGACATCACTGACCCGACCAATCCAGAATATGTGGGTATTTATTACGAGTCATTGCTATATGCCCTGGAAATAACCATAATGGATAACTATGGCTATATTGCGAATAGTGGTTACGGACTCTGGATAGTCGATATTTCAGATCCGGATTCTATATATTATGCATCAGAATATTACACCAACAACTTATCAAATGATTTGGATATAGTTGGAGATTATGTCTATTTGGCAGACAATAACCGCTTACTAATAATTAACATATCGAATCCATTAAATCCAGTATTCAAAGGCGGGTGTAGTACGGTAGGCTTTACGACTGGCATAAGTGTATCGGGCGATTATGCATATGTTTCTGATTTTATAGAGTTACAGATTATCAATATATCGGATACTTTAAATCCCTTTATAGAAGCGAGCTATTCTACAACGCCTTATTATGTCTATGGAGTGACTGCTTCAGGTAATTATGCATTTGCTGCGTCTCATGCCGGAGGGCTGGAGGTAGTCGATATATCCAACCCAGCAACACCGGGTTACCTGGCGATGTATGATACGCCGGGAGCAGCTTCCGATATAAGGATATCCGGGGATTATATTTACGTTGCTGATAATGCAGGAGGGGTTATTATATTCAAACTATCACAGTCAATCTGCGGGGATATAAATCTAGATGGGACGGTGAATGTGCTGGATGTATTTTATTTGATAAATTTCCTGTACAAGGGTGGTCCGGCTTTTGAAGATGCGAGTATTTCTGATGTTGATTCAGACGGGAATATTAATCTTCTGGATGTATTATATCTTATCAGCTACCTGTATCGGGGCGGTCCGGCACCGGATTGCAGTGGTTGAACACTAATTAATCAGTAATAGAAATCCGTTTAGCGAAATGTAAGATGTACATTATCTGAATTCGATATTTTTTGGGGACCGTTGGAGCGAGTTATCCAATAGAGATAATATCTCCCGCCTACAGGTGTTCCATTGATCACTTCCGCTTCGATATAGGCATCGTACAATGCCGTTTTAAATGCTACGTCAAAACCTAATTCAGGATGGCTGTTGTATATCGTTTCGATTTTAATAATGCGAGAATCAGAGCCTATATATATCAGGACAATTATTGTATCTGTAAGACCAAAAAAGTTCGGCGGATATTTTATGGGTTCATTAAATTTAATAAGTAAAGGTTTGCTGATTTTGGGATCATGTTCATCGGGCGGCTTATCTGAATTCGCAAAAGGAAACAAGTTATTATTATGGTTTGATATTATTTTTTCAATATTATCAACCTCACTTTTGTTAAATATGGGACCTTCACCGAGAGTAGGTGAAGGCCCATCGAAGTTGCCAGTTATTTTCCCTGAGTACTGTAAATTTACGTTAATATCGCAAAGGGAAAGGTCCCGCACCGGTCTAATTGGAAACGTTATAAGAGTTTCTGCGGTGTTTGGACCCGGATTCGGAATGGGATTCTCTGTTTCAGAATTCGGATAAGCATAAGTACTTTTCTTTTCTTGAAATTCATATTTATTCAGCCAGATTTCGGAATGCATTCTCTTGTAAGAAATTGAACGGGTATTGTTGTTTCCAGTATATATAAGCAGAGTAATCAGTAATAATATTCCAATTGAGCTTAATAACGTCCCAATCAACATCGATCGTCGATAAGTCGTTTTTAAAGGATGCGGTTTCATTTGCGATATCCGTCGCCAAGCTTATATCCCTATGACGGGATCAATACCATTAATATCCATTGCGGGAGCCGTTTATATGAGAAATTGAGATGGATATTTGAATTATTATAACTATTAAGGAATTGTCAACTTTTTTCTTAGGTCGTTGGCCTACCCAACAAAAAAACCGCCCGATGGGGCGGTTTTTTTATAGGCAATATCAAGATATTTTTAAGCCGAGGCTTCTTCCTCCGGCCGCGGTTTTTTGTAGCTGGTCACTTTCATGACTTTGCCCGCTTTAAGGCAGGAGGTGCAGACCCGGATTCTTTTCACGGTTCCATTAACATTGGCCCGGACAGTTTTGAGGTTGGGGTTGAAACGCCGTTTGGTAATATTATGGGCGTGTGAGATCGAGTGTCCGAAGACCGGTTTCTTGCCGCATATTTCGCATACTTTAGCCATTTTATATTACTCCGTCATATTTTCAAGACGATTATTATAATCAAAAGCCAAAAAAAATCAAGGCTTATTTGGTTCCACTGCCTCTTTTAATCGGCAAAACAGGGGTAAAAATGAATTGTTCCATATATATGGCGTCGTTTTAGCAGTCTTGACACCGGTATTTAAAACGGTTATTATAATTGGTTAACTTGAGGAAATATCGGTAGTTATAATTTTGGAAAAGATAATTTGAGGTATATATGCTCGATTTGAAATTTGTCCGGGAAAATATTGAACTGGTTCGCAAGGCGGTTGAAAACAAAAATGAGACGGCCGATGTTGACAAAATTGTTGAGCTGGATAAGAAAAGACGTGAGATAATCGGCAAGGTCGAGGAACTAAAGGCGATTCGGAACAAGGTTTCCGAGCAGATTGCCAAGAAGAAAAAAAATAAGGAAGATGCATCGGCCGATATCGCAGAGATGAAAGAGGTCGGGCAGAAGGTGGCCGATCTGGACGGGGAACTTCGGTCTGTAATGGAAGCGCTCAATTATCATCTGATAAGAATTCCGAATATACCGCACCCGGATGTTCCGGTGGGACCGGATGAGGAATTCAATGTAACAGCACACGAGTGGGGGAAGGTTGAGGAGCCGCAATTTGTAATCAAGCCTCACTGGGAAATAGGTGAGGAGCTGGGAATATTGGATCTTCAGGCAGGAGCCAAGGTTACCGGGTCGGGGTTTTATGCGTTGAAAGGGGCGGGAGCGAGGCTTCAGAGGGCGCTGATTCAGTTTATGATCGATACTCACGTGGAGGACGGATATACCGAGGTATGGCCGCCGTTTCTGGCCAATGATGATGCGATGACCGGGACAGGGCAGCTGCCGAAGCTGGCTGAGGATATGTACCAGCTTAAGGATGAGACCTTTTATTTGATTCCGACGGCGGAAGTTCCGATAACGAATCTTCACCGGGAAGAAATTCTGACAGCCGAGCAGCTTCCAATTAAATATGTAGCCTACACGCCCTGTTTCCGTCGGGAAGCGGGAGCGGCCGGGAAAGATACCCGGGGCCTTTTGAGACTTCACCAGTTCGAGAAAGTGGAGATGGTCAAGATAGTCCATCCGGATAAATCTTATGAGGAGCTGGAATCGCTTTTAAAGCAGGCGGAGAAAATAATCCAGAAACTTAATATTCCCTACCGGGTAAGATTATTAGCTACCGGCGATTTATCGTTTGCGGCGGCGAAGTGCTACGATATAGAGATCTGGTCGGCGGGAGTCGAGAAGTATCTCGAGATTTCTTCGGTCTCGAATTTCGAGGATTTCCAGGCGCGACGGATGAACTGCCGGTTCCGGGAGGGTGACGGCAAGCCGAGGTTCGTGCATACCCTGAACGGCTCGGGGGTCGCCCTGGCGAGACTTATGGCGGCAATACTCGAAAATTACCAGACCGAGTATGGAACGGTCGTGATACCGGAAGCGGTGCGTCCGTACATGGGCGGTCTGACCGAAATTAGCAGAAGTGAATAACAGGTCATTTATAAGATTATCAGTCGGTCCTACCACATTTTTCAAGCTGTTTTTGCTGGTGGGAATAGTAGTCATTGCCATAGTTTTTATATGGTACACCTTGAATGTTATCGACCAGTTGAAAGAAGAGGCGGAACGAACAGTAAATTCGTATGTTAAGTTCTGGCAGTTGGCGGCCAGTGATGAGTCTTCCGGAAGTGAAATCCAGATTATCTTCGATGAGATCATAACCAAGGCGGAATTTCCGGTGATAATTACCGATACCTCGGGTTATCCCACAATCTGGCGTAATGTACCCGGAATGGAGGAAAATGTGCCGACCGAGGAGGATATAGAATATTTAAAGGAGCTGGTTGCCGATTATAAGGCGGAAAATGGTGAGATTCCGGTGAAATTTGGAGAGATTACGATAAATTATTTTTACTATGGTGATTCAAAAGTGATCAGGCAGCTTCAATGGATGCCGTTTGTCGAGCTGGGATTGGTGGGGCTTTTTATTCTGGTCGGGTTCATCGGTTTTCAGAATATTCGTCGTTCGGAGGAGCGAAAGATCTGGGTGGGGATGGCCAAAGAAACGGCACATCAGCTGGGAACGCCGATTTCATCGCTGATGGGCTGGCTGGAAATTCTTTTAGGCCGGACTAGTGAGGAAGATAAGGAGCGACATCCGGATGAAATGACCGATCGTGAGATATATGAACAGATGAAGACCGACAGTAACCGTTTACAGAAGGTGGCCAACCGGTTCGGGCAGATAGGTTCCAGACCGGAAATGAAGAAGACTGATGTGGACAAGTTAATGAGGGAGACGGTCTCGTATTTTGAAAGAAGGTTGCCATTCGAGGGAAAAGGAATCAAGCTGGGGTATCGTTCGGATGTATCGGGCGAGGTCCGTATAAATGGGGAGTTGTTTACCTGGGCGGTGGAAAATCTGATTAAGAATGCACTTCAGGCGGTTGACCCGCAGACGGGCAGGATTGAATTGAGCGCCGAGAAATCGCGGGATGGCGACGAACTTATAATAAATGTTCGCGATAACGGCAAGGGTATTCCGGCCAGTTATGCGCGGAAGATATTCCGTCCGGGATTCACTACCAAGAAGCGGGGCTGGGGTCTGGGATTGACGCTTGTGCGCCGGATTGTACGGGAGTATCACAACGGGCGGGTTTCACTGGTTAAATCGAAGCCGGGAGAGACTGTTTTTGAGATTGTACTTCCTATCAAAGACAAAAATTGATTGCGAGGATGATAGATGACCAAGAAAAGAATTCTCTGGGTAGATGATGAGATAGATTCTCTAAAGCCGCACATTATGTTTCTAAAGCAAAAAGGATTCGAGGTGGAAGAGGCGGTTTCGGGGGATGATGCAATTGTCAAGGTGAGGGAACTTCCGCTGGATCTGGTGCTCCTGGATGAAATGATGCCGGGCAAGGACGGCCTGACGACGCTCGAAGAGATAAAGGAGATTAATCCGCATTTACCGGTGGTGATGGTTACGAAGTCGGAAGAAGAATCGCTTATGGAAGAGGCGATTGGCCAGAAGATCGATGATTATTTGACAAAGCCGGTTAATCCATCGCAGGTGTTGATGGTGACCAAGCGGATTCTGGATACGAAGAAGATTATCTCGGAGAGCCAGATGAAGCGTTATATCACCGATATAAACAGGTTCAATCAGAAATTGTACGGCGGGTTACAGGCGGAAGACTGGATGGAGGCGGGAAAGATTCTGGCGGCATGGGATTTGGAATTAGATGTCAGTTCTGATGAGGGGCTGCACCAGACTCATCTGGGAACACGCAGGGAATGGAATATTGAATTTACGAAATACCTCGATAAGAATTATTCGAATTGGGTCAACAGCGAGGACCGGCCGACACTCTCGCCTGATGTCCTGAAGAAATATATGGTGCCTTTGCTCAAGGCAGACCAGAAAGTACTGCTAGTAGTTATCGACTGCATGCGGTTCGACCAGTGGTTGACAGTGGAGCCGCTGGTGGCGGAGTTTTATAATATTAACAGGGAAAGCTACTACTCGATTTTGCCGAGTGCGACTCCATTCGCCAGGAATGCTCTTTTTGCCGGGATGTTTCCCGATGAGATAGACGAAAAGTATCCTGAGATATATGGCGAACAGGGCGACGGATCGCTTAACCGTAACGAGAATGAACTTTTGGCGAATCTTGTGTCCCGCGAACGAATAAAACTTTCCGGTGGAATTCGTTATGAGAAAGTTTTCAATAATACCGAGGGTGAGGCACTGGCGAAGAGGGTGGGGGATTATTATCAGTCGAATCTGGTGGCGTTCGTTTTCAATTTCCTCGATATAATGGCGCACGGGCGTTCCAATAATATAATATTGAAGGAAATTGCGGGAAGCGAAGCGGCGTTTCGGTCGCTTATGCGGAGCTGGTTTGTTCATTCGCCGTTGTTTTCGATTTTGAAATCTTTTGCGGCGAGGGATTATACAGTTATAGTAACGACCGACCACGGCTCGGTTTTATGTTCGCGGGGGACGGTGGCGCACGGGAAGAGGGATACATCGACCAACCTGAGATACAAGTATGGGGATAATCTCAATTGCGATAAAAAGGACGGCTGGATAATAAAAATTCCGGAGGAGTATCATCTTCCGAAATTCAGCCTGGCGACGACTTATTTGATTGCCAAGGAAGATTACTTTTTTGTCTATCCCAATAACTATAATGAATATGTAAGGCAGTTTTCGGATTCATTCCAGCACGGCGGGATTTCGCTCGAGGAGATGGTCGTTCCGATTGCCGTAATGACGCCGCGCTGATGGTAAATATTAACAAAGACAATTTATATAAAAGCAGTTCCGAGGCGGAAACAATTGAATTTGCCGAAAAGTTCGCCGGGGAATTGAAATCGGGTGATGTAATTGTATTATCGGGACCGCTTGGAGCAGGTAAGACTACTTTCATAAAAGGACTGGCAAAAGGATTGGGGATTTCAAGCGACGCGGTCAGGTCGCCGTCGTTTACGCTGGTAAATGAATACAGGGGGGATGCTGATCTATATCATTTCGATTTGTATCGGATGAAAGATATTTCGGAATTAATTGAAATCGGGTGGGACGATTATCTTATGCGGGATGGAATTGTGGTTGTGGAATGGGGAGAAAAGGCGGGGGAGTATATCGCGGACGATTATATCAAAATCGATTTCGAGATTGTCTCAGATAATTCGCGTGATATAAGAGTTAGCAGGATAAAAAAATAGGGTTCCAGGCCGGTACGGCAATTATGAATTATTGGGGAAATATACTCGTAATAGACAGCTCGACATCGGTGCTTAAAGTAGGGCTGACTCTTAATGAAGGGGATGTTGTATCATCAGAAAATGCGGATCGGTTCAGCCACGCGGAGAATATATTCCGGTTAATTGAAAATGTTTTGAGCAGGGGTGGATTATCCAGAGATGATATAAAGATGATTGCCGTTAATGTCGGCCCGGGATCATTTACAGGTTTGCGAGTAGGGATGTCGACAGCCAAGGGATTGGCGGTTTCGCTTGATGTACCAATTTCAGGAGTATCGACATTCGAGGCGGCGGCGCCCCGTCTTTATGGAGAATGCGGTTCGTCGGCGATTTTGGTGCCTTCGCGGAGAAATGAATTCTATTTGGGACTTGTTGATGAGGCTGTCTTTGATAATACTCAGATAATAGTAGTTAAGGCGAAGGATATCGATTTACGAACAAAGGGCCGAGCGATACTTGCGGTTGATTTTGACCCGGAATCAATTGATGCTAGCTTTGAGCGTTTCGTCAGCGGAGATAAATATGAGTTTACTCTTGAAGATGTGGTGCAGTCGGCATATGAGAAGTATGAAAAATCGGGCGGGGATGATTTGAGCCGATTGGAGCCTTTGTATATACAGAATTTTCCGGCGAAGGTTAAGAAGTGAATAATCAGCCTGCCAGAGAAAAACTGGATGTGAAGATTAGAAATATGAAGCGCTCGGATCTTCACCGGGTTCATCTTCTGGAAACTCAGATATTTTCTGATGCGTGGCCGATGCAGGCTTTTGAGGATTGTCTGGAAGTGGACAGCGAGGGTGTTATAGTCGCCGAAGTTAAGGGTGAAATTGTCGGATATGCGGCTATTATAACAGGTTATGAGGAATCTCATCTGGCAAATATAGCGGTAATGCCACAATTTCGGGGAAAATCTATTGCCAAAAAATTATTAAATTGTATTTTAGACATCGCAAGAAGGGCGAAAAGCCAATGTATTTTTTTGGATGTGCGACCGAGTAATTCGGCCGCTATTAGTTTATATGAGAAATTCGGATTTGTGGAACTTTACCGCCGCCCGGGTTATTACCGGACTCCGAATGAAGATGCACTGGTAATGGTAAAAAGTCTCAAGGAAGATTATACCGATAATGGACTGGTTTAAAAAAACAAAGACAGGATTATCGACGGAGGAGAAGAAGGATATCCCGGACGGCCTCTGGTCGAAATGTCCCGAATGCGGAGAGATATTTTATAACAAACAGCTCGAAAAAAACTTTTGGGTATGTATAAACTGTGAATACCACTTCCGTATCTTCAGCCAAAAATATATTGAATACATTCTCGATGAGGGTAAGCTGGAAGAATTCGATACCGAGCTTGAGTCATTGGATCCGCTGAAGTTCAAAGATTCCAAGAGATATCACGATCGCATAAAAGCGGCCCAGACAAAATCGGGCCTCAGAGATGCGGTCAGGAGCGGAATAGGCAAAATAGATAACAGGGAAGTTTCATTTGCCATAATGGATTTCAGTTTTATAGGCGGGTCGATGGGTTCGGTCGTTGGCGAAAAGATTGCCCGAACGATAGAGCGGGCGATTGACCGCAAGATACCTTTGATTATTGTCTCATGTTCGGGAGGTGCGCGCATGCAGGAGGGGATATTATCCCTGATGCAAATGGCCAAGACCTCGGCTTTGCTGGCAGTTCTGGACAAGCAGAAAACACCCTTTATCTCGGTTCTGACCAATCCGACGACAGCCGGAGTCATGGCCAGCTATGCCTCACTGGGCGATGTGATAATTGCCGAGCCGAAAGCGCTTTTGGGTTTTGCCGGTCCGAGGGTGATCAAGCAGACAATCGGGCAGGATCTGCCGGAAGGTTTTCAATCATCAGAATTTTTCCTCGAGAAAGGTTTTCTGGATAAAGTTGTTGACCGCGGTCAACTTCGCCATACTCTGGCGCTACTTCTAAAATATTTCCAAAGATAGTATGCCGACCAAAAGATTGAATTACGAGTCAGCTCTCGATTTTATAATGCATCGAGAGCTTTTCGGTATCAAGCTGGGGCTTGAAAATATCAGCCGGTTTTTAAAGAATGCCGGCAATCCGCAGAACCGTTTCCCGGCGGTGCATATAGCAGGGACCAACGGGAAAGGTTCGATGGCGGCAATGATAGCCTCGATTCTAAGGGAAGCCGGTTTTAAGACAGGGTTGTTTACTTCGCCGCATCTGGTAGATTACCGGGAAAGGATTCGGGTCAACGGCCAGAAAATTAATCCTGATTATATAGCAGATTTTGTGGATAAACATCGGCGACGCATTGTTCGTAATAATATTACATTTTTTGAAACAGCGACGGCATTGGGATATGCTTATTTTGCCGATATGGATGTCGATATAGCGGTGGTTGAAGTCGGACTGGGCGGGCGACTCGATGCAACCAGTACGATTACGCCGGAGCTTTCAATTATTACTGATATATCGTTTGATCACGTAAATATACTCGGTAACACATTAAAAAAGATTGCCTTTGAGAAGGCGGGAATAGTAAAAAAGAATGTGCCGGTACTTTTGGGAATAATGCCCGATGAAGCGGCGGATGAGATAATATCGATAGCGTCGGAACGCATGGCTCGATTGTATCGGTTGGAGCCGTCGGAATTCAGACATAACGGAAGGCCGTTCGTTTTTGATTATCAGCATAACGGTTTTTGTTTAAAAAAACTGCGGTCGTCACTGCCGGGGTTCCACCAGGTACGTAATGCCGCTCTGGCAGTGAAAGCGTCTGAAATTTTGAATGATATTGGATTTCGCATTGATCCTGCGAATATTTCAGAAGGCCTTAGAAATACATTTTGGCCGGGAAGATTCGAAATAATAAAGAAGAAGGGGAAACCGACCATTATTTGCGATGTGGGGCATAATCCGAGCGGGATAGCGGCAATGGTTGACTCTTTTAAGGAAATGTATCCCGGAAAGAAGGCTCATTTTGTTCTGGGATTTGTAAGGCACAAGGATCTCGATGATATAATGGATGATATTTGCCCGCTGGTAAAATCGGCGGAGATTGTCCGATTGAAGACGCATCGTACGGCAGAGCCGGAAGAAATAGCCGGATATTTCAGCCATACGACGCCCTTTGTCTTTTCGGAATCGGTAGCCGAATCGGTATCGCGACTGGTCAAATTGGCAAGAGCTGACGATATTATTATTATCTGCGGTTCTCATTATACAGTCGGAGAATTTTTGGAAAAGCAGAATGAAATCTTATGACTGATAAATCCAGAAAAAATATTAATAATAAAAGCAAAAAAGAACCTGCCCGGAGTGATTTCAAAAAGACTTCGATAAAAAGAAAGAATACGAATGCCCAACCCGAGTATAAACCATCGATAAAGACCGTTTCATCTCACCATACCAAAGAGGCTATTTTCTGGATTGGTTCTGACGCCAGTTTTTATTTTGTCAATGATGCCGCGTGCAGTTCGCTTGGATATACGCAAAAGGAACTGCTCAATATGAAGGTCTTTGATATTGATCCCAATTTCAATAAGAAGAACTGGGACGAGCATTGGGACCAGATAATCGAAGAGAAATCTTTCGAAATAGAGACGGTTCATAAGAGAAAGGATAAAACGACATTCCCGGTGGCAGTGAATATAAACTATCTGGAGTTTGGAGATAAGGAATATAATGTCGCCTACGCCCGGGATATCACAATCAGGAAAATGGTCGAGGAGGCGCTAAAAGAGAGCGAAGATAAGTTCCGAGATCTTTCAGAGAAGAATCTTCTGGCGATATTTATAATCCAGGACGGGTATATTAAATATGCCAATGAAGCCGCTTCGCTGCTTGTCGGTTTGAGTATCGATGAGCTTATGAATCTGGGGAAAAATGAGTATGCGCAATTCGTGCATCCTGAGGACCGGGGTTTTGCCATTGAGCAGGCTCAGAAGAAGATGACCGGTGATCCCGATGTCGTTGACCGGTATAGTTTCCGGCTGTTAAACAAGGACGGCGAGATAAGTTGGGTTGATATTTATTCCCGGACGGTTGAATTCCGGCGTGAAAATGCAGATTTTGTCTCACTGGTTGATATAACGGAGCGGCACGAGGCGGAAGAGGTTCTTCAGAAGGCGCATGACGAACTGGAGTTTCTGGTTAAAGAGAGAACAATCGAATTAACGGAATCGAATCGTCAGCTTAAAAGGCGCATTTTTGATTTATACACGATATTCGAACTTAGTCGAAATTTTAATGCAGTTTTAAATTATGAGACATTGCTTGATTCGTTCGTGCTGACTTCGATGGGACAGATGGGAGCGGCCAAAGCGGCTTTGTATCTTCCGAAAGAGGTCGGTGACAATGAGTTTCAATTGGTGCGTGTAAAGGGTTCAAAGCCGCATCCGAAGCATGAGATAAATATTGATCCGGGAAGTGAATTCGGGGAATTCATAGCGGGATTTAACCGCCCGATATATATAAGCGAACTGAAACGCCGGTTGTCCGAGGAAAAGATTTATAATTTTGGCAAGTATTTTCCCCGGGGGCTGGTAGTACCGCTTATTTTCCAGACAAAACTCAGAGGGGTGCTCGTTATCGCCGGTAAGGAATCGGGTGTGGGGTACCGCGATGAGGATATAGAATTTCTATCGATTCTCGCCAATCAAACGGCGGTTTCAATTGAAAACGCACGGTTGTATGAATCGGAGAAAGAGGCACTGGTGAAACTTCAGGAAGCACAGAAGCTTCTTCTTCAATCGGAACGTCTGGCGCTTTTGGGTGAAGTTTCGGCAAAGGTGGCTCATGAAGTGAATAATCCGCTGAGTATTATAAAGAATTATCTGCAGTTACTGCAGGGTGTAACCGATGGTAATGATAAGGCGTCGGGATATGTCGATGTTGTCAGGGAGGAGATCGATCGTATTGCCGGGATAGTCAAGCAGCTTCTGAATATGGGCAAGCCGGCCAAGGTGAAATTTGTTAAGACCAATATCGCCGATACTTTGAGGAGCAGTGTTTCACTGATGAACCGACATTTTCAGAACAGCAATATAAATGTTACGCTGAATTTGCCTTCCGAGACGGCGCATATAATGGGCTGGCCGGATGGTTTGAAGCAGGTTTTCTTGAATCTTTTGATAAATGCCGGGGATGCCATAGGGCAGGATGGACAGGTAAAAATAGATATGATTGCAGGGGATCATAAGGTGCAGGTTTTGTTTGAGGATAACGGTCCGGGAATAAAGCCGGAGCATATTCCGCATATATTTGAGCCGTTTTATTCGACCAAGAATGAAAATACCGGAACAGGATTGGGGCTTTCGGTTTGCCAGGGTATAATTCGGAGCCATAACGGGACGATCGAATTTCGCAACACAAATGAAGGCGGATGTTTTAAGGTGGAGCTGCCGATTGAGCAGGAGGAGTCAGAGGATGAGCCCGGAGTCGGATAAACTGCTGGTGATTGATGATGAGAAGCGAATGTGCGATTCGCTTTATGAGCTTTTCAGCAATAACGGTTACAACATAACCGCTACTCAATCGTCGGCTGAGGCTCTCAATCTAATCAAAAAAGAACGATTCGCGACAGTAATAACCGATATAAAAATGCCGGACGTTACCGGGCTGGATATTTTGAAGGCGGCCAAGGATGTCGATCCGGAGACGGTTGTAATCCTGATGACCGGTTATGCCTCCCTGGAGTCATCTCTTGAGGCGATAAAGAACGGGGCATTTGAATACTTGCTCAAGCCGGTGGAATTTTCGCAGCTTGAGATATCTGTTAAGCGCGGGATGGAAATTCGTCGGGCTAATATCGAAAGGAAGCAACTCCTGGAAGATCTCAAAGCGGCGAATTTGAATCTCAATAATCGATTACATGAAATCAATGCATTATATGAGGCTGGGCGGTCGCTGGCGCTGACCTCGGATCTCAAAGAACTTCTAAACCAGATTGTCAATCTGGCTGCCGGTGTAACGGAGGCTCAAATCGGTTCGGTTATGTTATTGGATGAAACCGATCAATATTTGACAATTGAGGCATCGATCGGGCTTGATCCGAAACTGGCCGGGATAGTGAAGCTGGAAAAGGGTTCTTCTATAGCAGGTTATGTGGCAGAGCAGGGCGAGCCGTTGATTGTCAAAGATGTCGAACAGGACGAGAGGTTCAAGCGAATAAACAAAGAGCGGTATACATCGTCGTCACTCCTCTGTGTGCCTTTGAAGGTATCTAATCGGATTCTGGGCGTGATCAATATGGCCAATAAGAAGGAAGGCCGGAAATTCAGTATCCATGATTTGAAGCTTTTAAGTACTTTTGCGTCGCAGGCGGCGGTGGCGATTGATGATGCCCGTCAGTTGAAAGATAATCTGAGGAAACTCAGAGAGTTTGCGATTTTGTTCGAGGTTTCCAGAGAACTATCGACCGTTGGTTCGGTAGCGGCGATGCGGAACGCGGTTTTTGAATATATAAAGAAACTGATGCCAATCGATTATGCGCTTTGGTTTGAATGGGACGCCGCCGATAGAAGCCTGCGGTTAGTTGGGGCGTCGGGGACCGATATACCGCTCACTGAAAGCGGATCGATTAACCTGGATGAACTGGACAGAGAAGATTTAATCATAAAGAATTTGGATTTGGATAAAACTGATCTCGAAGATATAGATTCAATTTCCAAACTGGTTGCTTCGTATGTGAGTAAACTGCCGGCGTATCCGAACCCGGGAATAAATTTCACCGCTCTCCCGGTGATCCAGGAAGAGGGCTTGAAGCATATTTTTTGTATCGGTTCCATAGATGAAGAGCAGTACAGCAGACAGGAAATATCACTGGCACGCCTGATTATTTCTCAGGCATCCGGATTGTATGAAAGAGAAAAAGCGCTCCTTAATGCGACACGGCTTTTGACGATGGGGAATATGATTTCGGAGATTTCTCATGATTTGCGTAAGCCTTTGACGAATATCAAGGGATGGGTGCAGGTACTAAAAGGGAAATACCCTGATATTGCCGAGGATTCCGACTTTTTTGGCATGGCCGAAGAGGAGATACAGCGGTTAAATGAACTTGTCAAGGAGTTGGTTGATTTTTCCAAGCCTCATAAGTATGAGACGGAGATGAAAGATATTCGTGCTATAATTAAAAGGGCGTCCGATTTGATGGGTCCGGAAATGCGGAAGAAATCAATCAAGTTTGATGAGCAGTATGATGATATAAATTATGAGGTAGCTGTTAATAAGAACCAGGTATTGGAAGTATTTTTGAATTTATTTTTAAATGCTACTGATGCTATGGATGAAGGCGGGATACTGAAAATAACAGGGAAAATTGGTAGACCGTCGTTTAAGAAGCGAGACTATCTTGAGATAATCGTTTCAGATAACGGGTCAGGAATTAAAAAGGAGCACCTGTCGAAAATATTCGACCGCTATTACACGAGCAAAGATACGGGCACAGGATTGGGATTGGTTGTCGTTGAAAGGATTGTTGCATCACACGGGGGCACTCTTCAGGTTGAATCGGAGTACGGCAAAGGAACCGATTTCCATTTATATTTTCCAAACTGATTCCTGCAAAGAATTGCAAAAAAAGAGAATGTATTTTGCCGAATATAGTTGATTTTTGGGCAAATTTGTCGATAATTGGAAAAAGTGCAAATTATTGCGTATGAAGAAAGATAAAACAAAAGTACTCATAATAGACGACGATCCCAAAGTTTCCTGGATATTAAGCGAAGGGCTTTCGGACAGTTTCGAGTTTGTAAATGCCCAGGACGGCGCCGAGGGGATCCAGATGGTTTCGACCGAGAAGCCGGAATTGATCCTTTTAGATATCAAGATGCCGGGAATGTCCGGGCTCGAAGTTCTGGAAAAGCTCAATAAGATGCCGAATCGTCCGGAAGTAGTTATGCTTTCGGGCCATGGTGAAACGAAGAATATTGTACAATCGATGCATCTCGGGGCGGCAGAGTTTATAAACAAGCCGTTTGATGTCAAAGAAGTCGAGATACATATCAATGCGGTTCTCGAAAAAAGCAAACTCAAAGATGAAGTCAGAACTCTAAAAACCGAAATTAAATCGCGCAGCCAGTATGAGCAATTTGTCGGCGATTCGACCAAGATGCAGCAGGTCAAGGGAATTGTCGAGCAGGTGGCCGATTCGGAATTGACGGTTCTTATTCGGGGTGAATCGGGAACCGGTAAGGAAATAGTGGCGCGGATGCTGCATTCTCTTTCGGGGCGATCGGATGAGCCGTTTACCAAGGTAAACTGCGCGGCTATTCCGAGAGATCTCCTTGAGGCGGAATTGTTCGGTTATGAGAAGGGTGCTTTTACGGGGGCGCACAAGACAAAGCCGGGGCGTTTCGAAGTGGCCAACAAGGGCTCAATTTTCCTTGACGAGATTGGCGATATGCCGCTGGAACTTCAGTCGAAACTTCTACAGGTTCTCGAACAACAGGAATTTGTACGGGTCGGCGGCATAAACAACATTCATGTCGATGTCAGAATAATTTGTGCAACAAATAAGAATCTTGAGGATGCCATTAGCAGAAGTGAATTCCGGGATGACCTGTTTTACCGTTTGAATGAAATAACGATTTACCTACCGCCCTTAAGGGAGCGGGAGGGTGATATAACACTTCTGGTCAATCATTTCCTTAACCGCTATAATGAACTGTATCAGAAAAAACATCCTGAGTTAACCAGAGAGACGATGGCTCGCCTGACTTCATTTTCTTGGCCGGGAAATGTTCGTCAGCTAGAAAATTTGATCAAACAGATAGTGGTTCGAGGTGATGAATCTCTGGTAAGTGATATGCTGGCATCCGGCCAATCCAAGGGTGGGTCGTCCACGGCGACTGCAGTTGTGGAGGATACCAGTATGCCGGACGAACTGGCCAACAGCTATTCATTAAAAAAGCGGGTTGGTTATGCGATTGCCCGCGAGGAAAAGAAGCTGATAAGCGAAGTTTTGAATAAGACCAACTGGAACCGCCGCAAAGCCGCAGAACTTCTCGAAATAAGCTATCGATCTCTTCTTTATAAGATCAAAGAATACAATCTCAATTCAGTCAAATAGGGCGCACAATGTGCATGCCAATGCATAATTACTCTATTTTCTTGCGCATTTATGTTCAATAAATGCACATCTTTTTATTTATCTATAGGTGAAATCCCATATTTTTGTTTTTTATTACATCTATAATAGTGCCTTTCAAGTAGTTGAAAGGCTTCAAAAAGGCAGAATATTAATTCGCTATGATAACCATTACTGTTTTGATTTTGAACATTCGGGAACGTTAGTTGCTTGTTAGGGATTTATTACGGGGGCATAAGAGGGGCAAAAAGCATTAAGAGAAAGAGGCAATGGAACACCCTCCAATTAAAAAGTTCGCCGAGAAAATTGAATACGAGCTCAAAAGGGCGGAGCGGTATCGAGTATTTTTGTCGCTGCTTGTATTCAACATTGGGCCGATTGTTGATTTGACAACTCCCCAAAATAGGAATGAAGAAGGCATTGATAAGGGAAAAATTATTGACGAGTTGAGCCGGGTTATCCGCAGTTCGACAAGAGAAATAGATTTTGTTTCGAATTCGGGTCAGCCAAAGATTGGTGTATTGCTTCCAGAGACATCGCGTCAGGGTGCCGAGGCAGCGGCTCACCGGATAGCCGAATCGATCAATGGATTTTGCAGCGACCGTTTTCAGCATGAAGCCGATTATATGGTTCCGATTGAGATTTCTTCGTTTCCTGATGCAGCTGGAGCAAGGTCGATATCGAGTTATATGGAAGAGTTTAAAAAATAACCCCCCTATAAACCTTTCTCCCAAAGGTTATATAGAAAAGAGGCGTCTTTCGGGCGCCTCTTATTATTTATATATAGTTTTGTTTACCAGCCGAGAAGCTGTTCGAGGTTTTTATTGAGTTTCTCGATCTTTTCTTCGAAATCGGCCTTTTTGCCTTTTTCGCGCTCGATGACATCCTCAGGTGCGTTTTTCAGGAAATCGGCATTGGCGAGCTTTTTGGAGACTTTCTCAAGTTGGGTTTTTAGATTGGAGAGCTCTTTTTCGAGACGTTTCTTTTCCGATTCAATATTGATCAGTCCTTCGAGAGGAATAAACAGCTCGGCACCGGAAATTATTCCGGAGGCTGAAAGGCCCGGTTTTTTTATATCTTCGCCGACAATCAAATTGTCAATCTTTGCCAGCGAGCGGAAATAATCCTGATATTTTTCAAGCAGTTTGCCGATTTCATTATCGGATATTCGGACGTACAGATCGGCTTTTTTGCCAGGCGGGACATTCATCTCCGCCCTGATAGAGCGGACCGCGTTGACTACCGATTGGATCGATTCGAAAGATTCTTCAAGCTTGTCGTCCTTGTATTTCGAGGTTTGTTCCGGCCAGGGCCCGAAGGTAAGTGTTTCCTGTTTGGAAGGGAATATGTCTCGCTGAATCTTGTTTATTTCTTCGGTAACAAAGGGGATAAACGGGTGCAGAAGGCGGAGGATTTTGTCGAGAACATAGAAGGCGACGCGGAGTGATGTTTCCCGGATCGGCTCATCCGGCTTATCCGGTTTGATCAGTTCAATATACCACGAGCAGAAATCGTTCCAGGTAAAGCTGTAAAGGTTCTTTGATGCCGCAGAGAGCTTGAATTCGGTAACGAATCGGTTAGTTTGTTCAATGGTTCGTTCCAATCGAGATAGAATCCACCGATCGACCAGAACGAGGTCATCTTCGGGAATAGTATTAATATCGTATTTGGCGTCGCCCGAACGAAGCATGACAAAGCGCGATGCCTGATACAATTTGTTAACGAAGTTCCGTCCCACCTCGAATGTGTTTTTAGATATCCAAGGATCCTGTCCGTCGGGTGTCGCCAGCACCAGAGATATTCTAAGGGCATCGGCACCGTGCTGATCAATAATCTCGATGGGATCAATACCGTTGCCGAGTGATTTTGACATCTTGATACCGTTGGCATCGCGAACGGTACCATGGATGTAGACGTCATTGAACGGGATTTCTTCCATGAATTCGAACCCGGCCATAACCATCCTGGCCACCCACAGGAATATAATTTCCGATGCGGTGACAAGAACCTTGGTCGGGTAGAAATAGCTCAGCATCGGGTTATCATCCGGCCATCCCATAGTGGTAAAGGGCCACAGCCATGATGAAAACCAGGTATCGAGGACGTCTTCGTCCTGCGCAATTTCGGTCGATTCACATTTGGTGCACTTTTCGGGCTGTTCTTCGGCGACCATTACTTCATTGCATTCGCTGCAATAGTAAACCGGTATGCGGTGTCCCCACCAAAGTTGGCGGGAGATACACCAGTCGCGGATGTTTTCCATCCAGTGCAAATAGGTCTTCGACCAGTAATCGGGATGGAAACGCAGGTCGCCCTTTTTGAGAGCTTCGACAGCCGGTTTGGCCAGCGGAGCCATGCGGACGAACCACTGCTCCGAAAGATAAGGTTCGATTTCCTTATGGCAGCGGTAGCAGGTACCAACGGAGAGGTCGTATTTTTCGGTTTTTTCGAGCTGACCTTTTTTGTCGAGTTCTTTTACGATTTTTTTTCTGGCTTCGTAGCGATCGGCTCCTTTGAATTTGCCGGCGTTGGCATTCAGGGTGCCGTCGATGTTGAGAATGTTTAATTCTTCAAGGTCATGGCGTTTGCCGATTTCGAAATCGTTGGGGTCGTGTGCCGGAGTCACTTTGACGACGCCGGTTCCGAATTCGGGATCGACATAATTGTCGGCTATGATAGGCAGTTCCCGCTCCAATATCGGGAGGACGGCAGTCTTGCCGACAAATTTTTTGTACTTGGCATCTTTCGGGTTGACGGCCAGGGCGGTATCGCCCAGCATTGTTTCCGGGCGGGTGGTGGCGACAGTCAAGTACTGGTCGCTTCCCTTGAGCTTGTATCGAATATACCAGAGGCTTCCTTTTTTCTCTTCGTGTTCGACTTCGTCGTCGGAAAGAGAGGTTTGACAGGATGTACACCAGTTGACGATTCGATAGCCGCGGTAGATGAGTCCTTTTTCATAGAGGTGGATGAAAACTTTTTTAACGGCACGTGACAGGGAGTCATCGAGCGTGAAGCGGGTTCTATCCCAATCGCAGGAGCATCCGATTCTTTTAAGCTGATTTAAGATATAGTCTTTATTTTTGAGGGCGACCTCTTTTGTTCTCTCGACAAATTTCTCGCGTCCCAGTTCCCGCCGGGTGGTACCTTCTTTTTTTAGAAGTTTTTCAACTATGACCTGGGTGGCGATTCCGGCATGATCGGCCCCGGGGATCCATTCGCCCTCGAAGCCTCGCATCCGGTAATATCTGACAAGTATATCCTGAATGGTGTTATTGAGAGCATGGCCGAGGTGGAGAACATCGGTAACATTCGGCGGAGGGATGACAATAGAATATGGATCTTTGTCTTTTTTAATCTCGCCTTTGAAATAGTGTTTATCAAGCCACTCGCTGTAGAGGCGGTCTTCGACCTTTTTGGGGTCGTAAGGCTGGGCTTTTAATTTCGCTTTATCTTTCGTTTCCAAAGTATGCCTTCCTTTTCTAAAGACAGAAATTATACTCGGATATACTGGATTTGTCAATAAGCACGTATTTTTAAAAATGCTTTATTTCGGCGCCATGTTTCGGTATTATACGTTTTTATCGGCGGAAAACCGAATATTAAGAGGACTTTTTAAAAATGTCACATAAGTTAGAGCCTTTCTTGCGGTTAAGGGAAATAATCGCTACATTGCGGGCTCCGGGCGGATGTGCCTGGGACCGCAAGCAGACACATAAGACGCTACTTCCATATTTAATTGAAGAGACATATGAGGTCTTAGAAGCCATTGAAAGCGAGGACTTTGAGCTTCTAAAGGAAGAGCTGGGTGATTTACTTTGTCAGATAGTTTTTCACGGGCAACTGGCCGAGGAGTCGGAGAAGTTTTATCTGGACGATTCAATAGAATCGATTAATGAGAAACTGATAAGGCGGCATCCGCATGTTTTCGGCGACAAGAAGGAGCTTGACCCGCAGCAGGTCAGGGATCAATGGGAGAAGAGGAAATTTGAGTCGGGAGAGAAGAAATCTGTCGTGGGGGGTATTCCGAGATCGGCGCCGGCGCTGGTCAAGGGTTTCCGGCTGGGTGAGAAGGCGGGTGGAGTCGGGTTTGACTGGGAGAATGCCGGCGATATTCTGGATAAAATAAAGGAAGAAATCGGCGAGATAGAAGAAGAGATTGCCCGACAGGACAAGGATGCCTTAGAGGGAGAGATTGGGGATTTGCTTTTTGCGGTTAGTTCGCTTTCGCGCAAGTTGGAAATAAATCCTGAACAGGCTCTGAACAAAACGTTGGATAAGTTTGTAGAAAGGTTCAAGTATATTGAAAAGCGTGTTAAGGAATCCGGAAAGGGATTTGATGAGTTCAGCCTTGAAGAATTGGAGAGGTGGTGGCAGGAGGCGAAGATCAGCCAATGATCATCAAAATTGTTTTCGGTTGACTTAATATTTCAAAATTACTACAATTAGTCACAATTTTGGACGGGAAATCGATATCTCATTGCAAAAAAACATACATATTAACAATAATATCAGGAGGAAAGAATGAGAAACTTTAAACCTGCGGCATTATTATTGACACTGGTTGTGGTTCTGGCTATTCCGATGATGGCTCAGAGCGCGATCTACATGAAGCAGCTAAGCCATACCGACGCTTTCGAGATGCAGGGTCAGCAGATGCCGGCGAAGACCGATACAATCGTAACCTGGGTTACTGAAAACAAGGGCAAGATGGAAATGGGAGACAGCGCGACAGTCCTGACACTCGCCGAAGAAAATGCAATGTATATGATAAACCACAAGGATAAGATTTACTCCAAGATTCCGCTGGATGCTCTGGGAGATGTTTCGAAGATGATGGCCGGTGAGGGTGCTACCGAGCAGCAAAAGCAGCAAGCGGAAATGATGAAACAGATGATGTCTGCGATGAAAATCTCGGCAGAAGTTGAGCCGACGGAGCTGACAAAAGAGATACAGGGTTATGAATGTACAAGGTATGACGTTACCATGAGCATGGGGATGGTCGATGTGAAGACCGAAGTATGGGCAACCGACGAGATCAATGTGAACTACGATATTTATAATAAAATGAATTATTTCACGATGTCTTCATTCCCGGGCTTTAGCCAGGCAATGGAGCAGATGAAAAAGGTCAAAGGCGTTGCGATCGAGACAACCGGAACACTTACAATGATGGGTAACAGCGTGCCGATGTATTCACGGCTTCTGGAGTTCGAAGAAAAGAAGGCTCCTGAGGGTACGTTTGATCTCCCGGAAGGTTATTCGGAAAAGCCGTTCACGATGCCGGGAATGGGTCAATAAAACATAGACAATAATTCGCTTAAGTACAATTTATGACAACGGGGATTCGCTAATAGCGGGCCCCGTTTTTTAGTAAGGAGAGGACATCATGAAGGCAACAAAGGTTGTGGGTGTCGGCATAATGTTTTTTAGTCTGCTGCTGTTATTTGTTTCAGTTGCATTGGCGGACATGGAAGAAAAGCTGACTCACCAGGGCAATAAGGCCCGTATTACGGTGGGTAATTTCAAAGACAAAGCAAGCGGGATATCGTCGCAGGAAGCCAGCGCGGTCGGAGAGATGCTATCATCGGCACTAACCAATACGGATAAGTTTATAGTGCTTGCTTCTCAGGAGGAAGTTGACGAACTGATTGACGAAATCGATCTGGGGCAATCGGGGTATGTGGAGGAAGGGCGCGGCCCTGAGAAGGGACTCATGGAAGGCGCCGATATACTGGTCACCGGAGCGGTTACCGGATTTGAACCGGATGCCGGCGGCGGTGGAGGAGTTTTGGGCGGCCTTAAAAAGAAAGCAATCGGGGGCCTCGGAGCATCCAAAAAGACGGCCAAGATAGCGATTGAGCTGAAGCTAATTGATATTCGTACCAGACGAATTATCAAAGCGATGTCGCTCGATGCCAAATCGTCAAAATGGAAAGTAGGGGCCGCGGGCGCCACCTGGACAAAAGACATTGTTTTGGTCGGAGGACTCGGCGTTTATGCCAATGAACCGATGGCCGATGCGATCAGGGAAGTATTGCGAGAAGCAGTTGAAGAGATCATCGATGAAACACCTGATGAATATTACCGGTACACCGGACAGGGACAATATACTCAAGAATATGGAAGCGGCGGCGGGCAACAGGCGGCGGCATCCGGGACGCCATCGACCGGTTCGAGTGGATCATCGGGGCAAACAACGCAAGGTCAGCCCGCAGGTTCGATTGCCGAGAATATGTCTCTTTATACGAGATATGATTTTGTGCCGGGTAATAAGGTCATTTTCTATGATGATTTAAGCAGTGATGAAGTAGGAGAATTTCCGTACCGCTGGAACTTAATCAACGGCGTCTATGAAATTGCAGAATACGGCGGAGAAAAATGGATACTGGCCACCGATGATGGCAAGATTTCTCCCAAGTTACCAGCCGGTCCACTTCCAAAGCAGTACACAGTTGAGATGGAATATTATGATCAGGGCCCGGAGATGAGCGGGAATTATTATTATGTCATGTGGACTGATGAAAATGATAAGGAAATCGGTACATTTGGGGTCTACAGTAATGATGATACCTGGCTGACGATCAATGGTAATCAGCTTTCAGATAAGCAAATGCGGAATAAGCCGAAAAAGGGTGTGCATACTATGCGTATCATGGTTTCTGATCGTTCGATTAAGGCATATGTCGATGAAGAACGTGTTGCCAATGTGCCAAAAACCGAGAATTTCAATCCGTATGGGTTCATTCTCAGGCATCGTCCCAAACAGGACCTCAATAATCCAACGGTATTCAGGAATTTCAGATTGGCCGAAGGCGGCAAACCGATGCGTCAGCAACTCGATGAAACGGGAAAAATCGTAACGCATGGGATTCTATTCGATGTCAACTCGCACAAAATAAAAGGCGAGTCATACAAAACCCTTAAGGAGATCGGCGAGTTGCTGCAGGAAGATCCGAGTTTGAGGCTATCGATTGAAGGGCATACCGATTCTGACGGCGCAGATGATTACAATATGGATCTATCGAAACGTCGGGCGGAATCAGTGAGGACTTATCTTATAAATGAATATGGTATATCAGCAGATCGTTTGGAAGCCAAGGGATGGGGCGAGTCCAAGCCGATCGACACCAATGATACGTCGGAAGGCAAGGCGAATAATCGTCGGGTTGAGCTGGTCAAAATATAGGTAGATTTTTCAATGAAAAAGGCCGTCCATGTTCGGGCGGCCTTTTTTAATTTGTATATATTCCGTTTTTATTCGCCAATTATTTTTTTCGCGAACTGAGGAAGCAAAAAAGATCCGATGTGAACCTCGGCGTTGTAGTATTCGTTTTTCATTTTCCTGTACAATTTTTTATAGCGCTCGGCATTGAAGTCATCGATCGGATGGTATTTCTTGGAGCAGAACGCGAATGACCAGTAACATGAAGGATAGATCGGGACATAGGAAGTATACATTTTTGCTATGGGGAAGATGTCTTTCAAGTTTTTAAACATGTGGCCCACTGTTGCTTCATTGTAAAATGGTGATTCGGTCTGGGCCACCATGATGCCGTCATTTTTGAGACGCTCAAAAACCTTTTGATGAAAGGATTTTTGAAATAAGTCGGCGGCGGGGCCAATGGGATCCGATAAGTCGAGAATTATGATATCGAATTTTTCTTTTCCATGTTCGATGTACTTTTTGCCGTCTTTAAAGACAACACTGCAGCGTTTATCGTTGAATCCTTTTGTCAAATTTGGAAAGTGCTTTTTCGATATTTCGACGACTTTGCGGTCAATCTCACACTGCACCGCTTTTTTGACTTCGGGATGTTTCATTATATTTGTCATGGCGCCGCCATCGCCACCGCCAATGATTAGAACACTGCTCGGTTTCGGGTGAGAGAAAAGCGGGACATGGGTAATCATCTCGTTATAAGCATTAAGGTCACGTTCGGCCACCATAAGCGAACCATAAAGAACAAGGGCTTTTCCGAAATCGTAGGTATCGACAACATCGATACGCTGAAATTTGGATTCGGTAGATTCTATCAATTTTCGAATTTTAAGAGTTAAGCCGCTTTTGCCCTGATGCAGTTCGGAATACCAGACATTCCAGAGATCGGACATGCTTTCTTCTTTGATGTAGACTTCCGGAGTCGTTTTTTTCTTTTTGGTCCGTTTTGGTTTTTTATTCGATGACAACGTATTCCGCCTTTCTAATACTGTTAAAGGTTGACGCTGATACGGAACAATAAGCACCCATAGCAGGAAAAGCAAGTTGATCGCCAATTTCGAGGGGCGGTAACAGAATGTCTTTATAGATAACGTCGATCGAATCACAAGTTGGCCCGGCGAGAACCGATCGCTTCCATGTCGTATTACGGTTTGTCAATACCTGGTAGATGCCGTGGTCATACATGCGTCCGGAGAAAGATCCGTACAGACCATCATCGAGGAAATACCAGTATTTCCCGCCTCTTTTTGATTTGCCAATAACAGTCGTGAACAGGGTAACAGCGGTTGCAGAAATGAAGCGTCCGGGTTCACATATAATCTCAATATTGGCGGGAATATTTTTCTTCAGGGAATTTCTTATCGGCCGGCAGAATTCTTTTATCCTGGGAATATCATGAGTATAAGGTACCGGATAGCCGCCGCCAATGTCGAGCATTCCGATTTTGAAGCCTCTGTTTTGCAGCTGTTTGATGGCATCGCCGGCCGTTTCGACAGCCTTTACATAGATGCTGCTGTCAAGGCACTGGCTGCCGACATGGAAAGTAAGACCGTGCAGTTTGAGTCCGGACTTCCTGATTTTTTCGGCCAGATGTATGATTTCTTTCGGGTGGCATCCGAATTTGTATGACAGGTTGACTACGGCGCTGGAGTTTTCAACGCTGAAACGGATAAGCAGGCGGACCTTGTCGGCGAATGGGATAAATTTTTCGATTTCATCCGGATTATCCACAACAAAAAGCGCGGCGCCGGCATTTATCGATTCTTCGATTTCCCGAAGTGGTTTAATCGGATGCGAATGGATGAATGATTCAACATTACCACCGGCTCGAACGGCTCGGCGCAGTTCTTCGGCAGAGGCTATATCAAAGCTTTGTCCTGCCCGAGCGATTTCTTCGAGAATGGCGGGATGATCATTCGATTTGACCGCATATCTGATTCCCACACCCGGCAATGCGGCGGCGAGGCTTTTTAAGTTACGCCTGACCGCAGAACGGGAGAGGACCAGGAGGGGCGATTTTGCATCGTCCTTACCGAGGATACGGCGAAGTCCGGTCAGATTCAGGCCGGACAGACGCGGTTTCTCTGTCGGCTTTTTTATATTTATGGCCTTAAGCATTTTTTTCTCCCGATTGCACTACAGGTTATTTTGCGCTGACCGTCTTTTTGGGACGGTTAAATGGCTTGTGGTCGATAATTTCGTCCTCTTCGGAAGGCATCCCTCGATTCAGTTCTATGACCTGTATGGATCCGCATTCCAGTATCTCTTTCAGGTAAGAAAGAGCTTTGTGGGGATCAACCGACGATCCGCAGGTGAAGCAGTCGATGGCGGCGTAACCGTATTCGGGCCAGGTATGGATCGAAAGGTGGGATTCGGCTATGACGACTATCCCGGACAAACCCTGCGGGTTATAATGATGAAAAACGGAATCAACCACTGTTGCGCCGGATTGTCGTGCCGCTTCCTTCATTGCCTTTTCCAGTCCGCTCAGATCATTCAATAGACTCGATTTGCATTCAGTCATTTCTGCAACTAAATGTCGTCCGAGAATTTTCATTGCCGATCCCTCCTTTGCTATTTTAAGGGTTTATCGTTGTCCAATAATCGCTACATTTGCGGGGGAGAGGTTACCCATAAGAAGTTAACCGGATTTTTCCCCCTGTTGTCAAATTGATGGGTCTGGTGAGCTTCAAAATAGAAGCAATTTTTCGGACCCAGCTTATATGTCTGTTTGCCGATTCTAAGTGTCATGGTTCCCGATAATATGTAGCCGAATTCTTCGCCCGAATGCGGTGTTTCTTCGGGAAGAGATTCACCCGGGCCAAGAGTAACCATAATGGGATCCATCAGGTTGTTGGTCGAGCCGGGAATAAGCATGGCAAAACTCTGGACATTCCTTTCTTTTACTTCGACCCGGTCGGCCGGGGAGTAATTTACCTGAGGTTGATGGATTTTGCCGAAAAATTCTCCAATTCCAACACCGAGGGCGTCCAGAATATCCAGAAGGGAATCGAGCGAAATGGAGGTTTGATCCCGCTCTACCTGGGATATAAAGCCCTTTGTCAGGCGGGCACGGGTAGCCAGTTCCGCTTGTGTAAGTTCCGATGCCAGCCTTAAGGCTTTGATTTTCTTTCCAATCGGCAGTCTCATAAGTTTAGCAAACAACCTCAAAAAGTTTAATAAAGCAAGCCTAATTTATTCCCTTTAACGAAACTGTCAATAGAAAAGTTCGAAAATTTTTTTCGGTCTAACCTTATTATTTAATGGCAGTTACAATATTGACCGATGGTATCCATGATAGTTTCTATAACATTATAATAAATATAAAGTTATAGTTTACTAAACAAATCTCTACCGATTGAGGGGAGATTTTTGATGAGCAATGACAATTCGGGACTAACCGGAGTAAAGCTGTTTCTTGCTGTTCAGGTTGCTGCTCGAGGCAAAGTCGGGTTGTGTAAGACATTTGCATATAATAGCTTATAAGGGTAATTTAAATTAATGGCCCTATTTCGAGGCCGGTGCGCATAAATTGCGCCGGGAAGATGCTGAGAAAAATTTTGGGAGAGATCTGAAATACAGGGCAGTTAATAATAGTCTAATTTTATAAGCTATTGATAATTATTATATTTAGAGAAAAATCAAGTATTTATGACACCTTTCTATGGTTAATTTTTCCGGCTCCCGGCAGGCAAAAAGGTGCAAATTCGGGAGATATTTGCCAAAATTACAGGGTTAACAGTTTCTGCGCAGGATTTACATTTTTTAAGTTGTTGCATTGTATGGCATTGCGAAATATGGTTAAATGGCGGGAGAATATGTCGGCGCAGGATCTGCGAATATTAATTGAAAAGGGAATCAAGCATAATCCGGAAAGGCCTGTGTAAAAACTTATATAGCATAGATTTATCGTCTTTGTTGCGCAGCTGTTAGCTTTTGGCATATATGTTGTTAATATTATCGGTGAAGTTAGTTACTCTTATATAGTATGGCGGTGAAGGGTAATTGAGGTGGGGATAAAGGACTCGCTAGTGAGGGGCGAGTCCTTTACCATTTTGGGTCGGATTTTTTTCTTATAACCCCGGAAAAATCAAGTCTTATTGAATGGTTGACCGTATAACGTGCAAGTTATATATTCGACTTATGGCAGAAGAAGATAAATCATCAACAAAAAAGCGCGACCGTCGTTTAGGCGATGAATGGCTCGACTGGGACGGCAAGACTATCCAGGAATCGGCAGAGTCCGATTACCGGGTATTTCTGGGGCTGGCGGTATTATCGACTATAGCAGTCATTACTGCGGCGGGGTTGTTTTTGTGGTTGATTTATCCGCGTTTGACCGGGGCCGGGGAGTTACTTCCGAAGCTGTTTTCTGTCTTGTTTTTAATCTTTGCCGGGATTCTGGTTGCCTGGCTGTTACTTTTTGTTTTTGCGGTGGTGTTTCGGAAACCGATTACGCGATGGATAGTCATTCCTCAACTGGTTAATAAACTCCTTGATATCGCGTTGGCGATCGGCCGGCTGGTGGGAATATCACGCGACCGTCTGACCAATTCGTTTTTGAAGATACATAATTTGTTTCTGGGGTCGCATGCGGTAAAGACGGAAAATGAAAAGCTTATGGTACTTCTGCCGCGCTGTTTGACGCGGGACAATTATAAGCAGCTAAGGGCGATTCGTGACAAGTATGGAATCCAGATGGCGACGGTAGGTGGCGGGACCGAGGCACGCAAAAAGATTCACGAGTTGAGACCGGAGGTTATAATTGCGATAGCATGTGAGCGGGATCTGCTGACCGGGTTTAAGGATGTCAACACGCATATCCCGGTGATCGGGTTTCCGAACCGGCGTCCGGAGGGGCCGTGCAAAAACACCTGTGTTGATATTGATGAGATCGAGGCGGCGGTACGGGACCGTCTGAGAGAGCTTGAAACTTCTTGACAATTTCCGATATAATATTAAATTGATACGCCTATAAAAATTAGTATAATGGCGGTGTAGCTCAGTCGGTTAGAGCAGCGGAATCATAATCCGCGTGTCCGGGGTTCAAATCCCTGCACCGCTATTTTTTATGTACTTCGTTTTAATCTTTTCCCGGTGATACTTTAACCGCTAAGCCAATTAATCATCAAATATGGCTCGATCAGGTCGAAGTGACGATGTCGATTTCGTGGCGGATTTGACCAAGGGCCATGCTGACTGTCAGACCGCCTCCGAAAGCAGACCAGACGAAGCGTTTGCCGACCTGCAGTTTGTCGGCGTTGACCGCCACAGCCAAAGGAATCGTGGCTGACGTTGTATTGCCGAACATGCCGCCTCCGTCAATAACCTCGCCGTTAAATCCCTTTTCGTTCCATTGGTCAACTATCTGACGATTCAAGACCAGATTAGCTTCATGCAAAGTGGCGAGGTCGAGCATATCAATAGTCCAGCCGGCTTTCTCCAATGCGGAATCGATACCCGGTCCGCCGACCATAGGGACGATAAGTTCTTTGACCATAGCACCATCCATGCTGAGCTTGTTCTGGTATTCGGTGAGATCTTTTTGGCTTGTGACCGGAACTTTCGAGCCGCCTTTGGGGGTGGTGATGATATCGGCATCTTTCCCGCTGGCCCAACTCCAGAACTGATTAGGGGAGAACCAGTCTTCCTCGGGCGGAACGGCAGTGCAAAGGGCGGCAGTGCCGGCATCGCCCAATACGGTGGCGAAGGCACGGTCGCGCCAGTTGATGGTATCGCTCATTTTGTCAGCACCGATAACCAGAATCGATTTGGCGGCGCCGGTTGAAATCAGCAGATAGGCCTGCCTGAGACAGGCAACCCAGGTGCTGCATGCCAATGATGAATCTATACAGAAAAATTCTTTAGGTTTGTCGTTTTCAAAAGGGAGGATACCGAGACGGTCCTGCAGGAGGGCGGAGTCGGGCGGGCTGTTTAAGTATGACGGGGTGACGGTTCCGAAGACTATGCCATCGATGCCGGAGATATCGAGGTTGGGGCGGTTCATGAGCATCAGGGCAGCACGGGCGGCGAGGTCTATTGTGCCTTCGCCTTCAGCGGCAAAGCGGCGTTCTTTGAAGCCTATAAAGCGCTGGACCCAGCGGTCTGAAGTGGCGAATAGTTTCTTTTCTTTGGCGTCGAGTTCGTCTTTGCCGTTGTTTCTTCGTTCGGCGTCGACCCGCATACGTTCGAGTCTTAAGCGGGCGGCGATTCTTTTGTTGGAAATTCTATATCTCGGGACATAAGCCGAAATGGCGGATATTTTCATCCCAGATAAAGCAGGGTGTGAGTTCATTTAGTGTTCCGTAATTTGATTGTCTTTAAAAATTTAAATAATTAATAAATATATTACGATTTTGTTGCCGAGTAAAGTAATAAGTAATTGTTTTTTTCCTTCACTATTCATTAAAGCGCGAATATTAGCTTTTATCATCTATCGATTGGAGAAATGTATTTAAATTTACATCTTTGCCTGTAAGACCAAGTTTTTTGCGGATCAGCTCCCGGTATTTCTGGGCGGTATTGTGGGAGAGTCCAAGCGACTGGGCAATTTCCTTGGTGGTCATGCCGGTTTTTATCATCCGGCAGACTTCGAGTTCCCTCGGGGACAGTTTAGAAAAATCAGTTTTAAGTCGGCTGGCGAAGGGGGAGGCGATTTCATGTAAATTGGCCTCGACCATTTCGAAACTTCTTTCGAGAGATTTGTCAGAATAAGCTTTCAGTCTGCGGATAGCAGGGAGGATAAATTCTTCTATATTGCCAACGACCTGTTTTTCGATATTTGCTTTCTGACGGTTGAATGATTCGACCAACTCCCTGAGGGCGATATTCTTTTCTTCCATAGCCCGGCCTTCGATTTCAAGCCTTTCTTTGGCGTTTTGGATTTCTTTTTCATATTTTTTTCTTTCGGTAATATCGATTCCGATATTCATAGTTGTATTTTCACCGAGAGAAATTATGGTCCAGGACAATGTTAATTTTGTTTTCCACCGAGTTGTGGTATCAATATCTTTCCATCCAGAATCCGGTCTTCCAACAAATTCATATATTTTCTGTCGGTATTCCGGATCGGGGTGGACTTCTTTCATTATATTGGTATTACGCACTTCTTCCAGGGACCAGCCAAAAACGTTCTCCCATTCCTTGTTAACCATGGTGAAATTTAAATTTTCATCAAAGATACTGATCATAACCGGGATATTGTCGAGGATTTTCTGAAGAAATTCTTTTTGCCGCTTCACTTCCTGAGCGGTCTTGATTCTTTCAGTGATATCGATACCGATTCCGATAGTGGTACCATCTTCGAGTGCAATATTGGTCTATGAAGTGTGCAACTTCGTGCCCCAGCGGGTGGTTATTTCGAAATCCCGCCAACCTGTATTGGGGCTTTGCATAAATTCCCAGACTTCCTTTCGGAGTCCCGGGTCGGGGTAGCAGACTTCCATTATATCAATATCGTTGATTTCATCGGACGTCCATCCGAGAGTATTTTCGAAGGCGCTGTTTATGAGTGATATATTGGCATCATTATCATACACGGTGAAAATTACTGGAATATTATTAATAACCTTCTGTAGTAATTCACGCTGCTGGTTGAGCCTTTTTGACATTTCTTTTCTAACGGTGATATCGGTCATAAAATTAAGGCCGGCCGGTTCACCGCTCCATTTGATGGGGACGGCGTTGTTTCTTAGCCAGCGGACACGGCCTTTGCGGTCGATTATTCGGAAGTCGTAGATTTTGGGCTTGGTGTTGCGTTTCAGCTTATGGGTATCTTTCTGGGTGACCATATCCCGATCTTCAGGGTGTATGTAATTCTCGAAAATCTCATCGATCAACTCATCTTTGCCGATCCCGAGGACCTCGGAAATGCGGTTGTTGACGAATTTCAACCTGCCGCCTTGGGTAACCGCTATGCCCTGGCTTGAATTCTCGACCACCTGTTCATATTTTCTATGAGTAATTTTAAGGGCTGATTTGAGCTTGTTTTGAATTACAACCAACTTTTCTTCGGTGGCTTTTTGCTGGGTAATGTCGGTAATTGTAACCATTCTTGTGCCCGGTCTGGCAAGAGTAACGTCATCAATGGAGTAATTGATCTGAACATCAACTTGACGGTTATCGGATCTTTTTATTCGGGAGTGCAGCATGTAATCAGCATTGGATTTTAGATGATTCTTTCGAAATTTTATAAACTCGTCCATGTGGTCTTCGTGAATGAAGCTCGCCAGCGGCCGTTTGATTATGTGCCTTAGATCATTGTCCAATATTTCGACAGCCTTAAGGTTGGCTTCTTCTATTATTCCGGTTTCATTTACGAGGAGATATCCGACCGGCGCGGAATTAAAAAGCAGGTAATATCGATCGCGAGCTTCGGTGAGCTGTTCCTGCATCTGGCGGAGCTCGGTGTTTTGCATTTCCAATTCGACCTGATAGATATCGAGCTCCTGGAGAATTTTTTCATAGCTGTCGAGAAATTCTTCTTCCCTGTAGCGGTCCCTGTTTTTCAATATTTCAAGAGCTTGACTAAACAGCCTTTGAAATTGCGCACCACTTGTTATCTTATTGGCCATTATTGATTTCCATAGTAATATTTCTATTGGATTAAGGTGTCAGAATCATTATTTCTCAAAGCCCCAACTATATTTTAGGAATCCCGGTTATAAATTAATGAATATTCGGGTTGTTTATTTCGAAGAGGATTTTATCATATTGTTTAATTCAATGTAAAAAATAATCTTTATTTGTCAAAATTATTTTTTTAGGGAATTTTGACGATTTCCGTATATATTGCGTAGGTTGGCCTGTGACAAGGGCTTTCGGCCCCCCCCCGTAAAAAATATACGCGGTAATGGTGTGATTGTGCCGTGTTGACGTTTTGTTTAAAATTGGCGTAATTGAATTCAGACAAAACAAGATAACCGGCATCGAAGCCGGCTGAGATCTTTTCAAAGAGGATAATTTTTCTATGCAGATTCAAGAAAACAATTGACCGGCATAGAAAATTCCATGGAAGGAGGGAGAAATTAGAAATATGAAAATCCTACTTCAACTCGAATAACGGTATTTTTTGGACAACCTGCGGCCAGATGCCTCATAACTCTGGTTGCCCCGGCCGCAGGCGGTTAGATGAAGCCGTTTTTTGGAGTTTTGAATTCGCTTCGTCTGTTGAACAGCCCCCTTATGCCCCCAGGCTTATTCTTATCCGGAGCTTTCTCAGCAGAATTGAACATGAAGGATTAAACTACAAGGAATCAAACTGAGATTTTTTTGAGGAGAAACGAAATGGAAATCACCGACATACGCATTAGATTGATGAACGAGGAGAAGCTAAAGGCTTTTGCCAACATTGTCCTGGATGATTGTTTTGCAATCAAGGGAATGAAAGTCATTGCCGGTAAGAACGGCTATTTCGTGTCAATGCCGAGCCGTAAGGTTGCCGACGGGAGCCATATCGATGTGGCGCATCCGATCAAATCGGAAGTCCGTAATATGTTCGAAGAGACAATTCTGAAGGCTTATGCCAATGAATTGAGCCGAAACGGCGATTCCGGCCGGATATAAAAAATTTCATAAAGCTTGGGGCGTCATCACTCGCACTATATACCCTCTGCGAAGTCTGCCAAGGTTTTATCCTGGCGCCCCATGCCAATTTAATTTACAGGTGCAATAATAAATAATAAGGAAAAAATTAATACGGTATCGATTCTACTGGTAAGCGGCAAAACGACTCTTGAAGAGAAAATCAAGAGTATATTCCCCGATGATAATATGCATGTTTACCGGGAGTCTCGTATCAGTGCGTTACCGTCGCGATTCCGCAAAAGGACTTATGATATAGTTCTCATGGACGGGTCGTGCTGCGGCGGGCAGGAGGAGAAGTGTCTCGATGTTATTTCGATTATTTCTGCGAATTCGCCGCGGACGAGGATAATCCCGCTGGTCAAACCGGATGAGATTCCGCTGGCCATTGCGGGCCTGGATGAGGGTGCGTATCAGTATATCCGGCTTCCGAGCAAGGATCGGGAAATTCGGCTGATAATCGAAACGGCTTTAAAGGACCGCCCGGCATTCGGGTTGAACCGATTCATGGATGAAGGAGTTTTTCCCGGGATGCGTGAGATGGTCGGCCGATCGGAGCGGATGGTGCAGATGTATGACATGATCGAGCAGGCGGCCAGGGTCGATATACCGATTCTTATAACCGGTGAGACGGGGACCGGCAAGGAACTGGTAGCGGCGAGTATTCACAGGCTGAGTCAGCGGAATAAGAATACGTATCTTCCGGTCAATCTTGGTTCTTTCCCCAAAGAACTGGTTGCCAATGAGCTTTTCGGCCATGACCGGGGAAGTTACACCGGCGCCCAGGGCGGACACCCGGGTGTATTCGAAAGAGCCGATAAGGGGACGCTTTTTCTGGACGAGATTAATTCGGTGGATGACAAAACAGCGATTAGTTTGTTGCGGATGGTGGAAGAGAATAAGGTCAGCCGTTTGGGCGGCAAGCGGGATATCGAAGTTGATGTGCGGTTGATTGCCGCGACCAATTCGGATCTCGATGAGATGGTAAGGACCGGTAAATTCCGCAAAGATTTATTTTATCGTCTGGAGGCGTTTCGAATCGATCTGCCGCCGCTTCGTGAACGGGGCGAGGATATCGGGCTTCTGACCGAGGAATTCGTTTTAAATTACAGCCGCGGTTTCAATAAGAGAATCAGCCGAATTCACCCGGAAATATACAGCCGTTTTAATGAGTACAGCTGGCCGGGTAATATCCGGGAGCTTATGAATGTGGTTTTGGTATCGGTTATATCATGCAATGAACCGGAGCTTTGTCTGGAGCATCTTCCGCAAAGAATGAACGGAAATGAGGATGATTCACAGCGGGTGACATTCAAGATTGGTACCAGTCTGAATGATGTCGAGCGGGAGATGGTGCTTCGGGCGATGGCTGATAATGATAATAACCGCACGCGTGCGGCCGAAGTGCTGGGGATATCGCGACGGTCATTGTACAGCAAGTTCGTCAAACATAATATCAAGGAAGATTTTATTGATCAAAAACCTGCCGAGTGATCGGCAAAGGAACTATGATGCCTGATATAGTGGTGCTGTCAAATGACGGTAAGTTTAAGAAACAGTGTCTGGAATATCTCGATGACGGAAATTTTCGCGTAAGGCTTGCTGAATCAAGTGCGCAAGACTGGAGAATGCTGTTCATTTGTAAGGATGCCGATGCGGTCGTGATCCACGCGGCATCTCTGGAAGACAGAGGGTTTAAGATACTGGAGTATTTGAAAAGGTTTCATCCGCGGGTAGCGACTTTAATGGTGCTGGAATCACGGGAATACTGGAATGATTTCAGTTACTGGGCGGCCGATGTTTGTACTATTGAGTCGCCGGATCTTGGTGATTTGAAATCGGAGTTGGCGGCGATTTGCCCCAAAACGAAAAGCACTCGAATCCGCATCAAAAAGCAGACTTTTATGCTGTCGGACGATGATGTCAAACAGGGCAGCAGCAACAGTTTGTAGATCAACAAATATCTGTCTTTATCAATATTCTAACTGGAGTTTTCGTCTTTACTGACAACTGTTACATCCTCACCCGATTTTGTCCGGTAAGGCTTTTCCATAAGCGAGCTATGGCGTTTCATCAGCCAGAGTTCAGGAATAATTTCCGAGATCATTTCACCATCATCAAAGACACGAACAATAGAGCTTTCGGAGACAACAACCGCGACCGCTTTTGTTTCTTTCGATATGGACGCGGCAGCCATATGACGGCTTCCGAGGCCGAGGGGGAGGTCGATATCTCTGGAAGAAGCATCGATGTACCTTGTCGCCGAAATAAAGACACCGTTATCGGAGATAACAAAGGCGCCGTCGAGCTGGGCGAGTTCTTTAATTGTTTCTCTCAGGTTGGGGTTTTCGATATGCCTGGCTTCTTCCGGATGGTTAGCGAGGGGATCGAGAATAAGACAGCGGGAGCGCTTGAGCACTTCCTTGTGGTCGGCGATTATGAACATGGTTCCGATTTTGCGCCCTTCGCGGCCCTCGCGTCCGATTTCGATAGCGAGCATAATCAGCTGGCGCAAGGTCTCTTTGTTGACATCGCGGCGGTCGGTGCAGACATCTTCGAGCAGTTTTTTGTGTTCATTGGAAGTCATATTGTATCGCATAAAATAAGACGAGGCAGGGGCGCAAATCAACATATTTCTCGGAGATTTGTATTTGAGATGAGCGTGTGGTTTCAGGTGTCCCGATTGTTCACAAATATCGCTATTTATGTCTATCAATGTTCGATTGGTTCACAAATACTAAACAATATGAGTTTTATAAGGAAACGTGATTTTTGAATGTCTGTCTATATTATTGGTGTGCAATTAGATAATGATAATGTTTTGCGCCGGCACGGTGTTTGTATTTATCGAAAGAAGTTATCTCAAATTAAGGTTTTCAGGAGAGAGTAAACATGAATTCAGGGACAATTAAAGGAATCAATTTTAAAAGTATAGTTGCGGCAGGTTTTGTCGGCGGCTATGTGATGTATTTTATCGATCACTGGTTCGCCGGGTTTTTGGGTCTTTTCGGGATGTTTCCCGGGACCGAAAATGCCTGGTGGATGCTGGAGCACCATATCGATGGAATAATATTCGCGCTCATATTCGCCTGGCCGGTAGTTTATAACATTCTGCCCGGCGGAGGATGGTTAAAGGGACTTGTATTCGGTATTGCCTGGACAATTTTATATTCAATTGCGGCCATGATCGCCGGTGCCGCCGGAGCGCAGATGTTTCAGGGGATGCCAATGACCGCTGCCATTATAGTCAGTTCATTTTTGCTGCACGGTATATGGGGGCTTCTTGTCGGGGCATTGTATAATCCACCCACTGATAGAACCGGGCAGGGACAGGTATGATGCAGAATTTAATTTTGAATATATAATTGAAGGAAGAGAGAATGAGAAAGCAATCAAAAGGACTATTAATCATATTAACGCTGACCTTTGTTTTGGTCGCGGTTCCTATTACCTGGGGCCAGGACCAGCCGTTTGGCGGGAAAGAAGATGTTGCATTTGCTGAGAAGCTCTGGAAGGCCATTGACGGCTATGAAGGCTGGATGATCAGCAGCGATTATTTCCCCGGTCAGTCGCCGCATGGGGAATTTTTGCGTAATTTCTACAATATTGTCAATATCGATGGAGAAAGTTATCACGTTATAATCAAGGATAATTACGGCGGAGAAGGGGCGACTATGGAGACCGTTTCGAAGTCGCCCGATGATTATCTTGCGGCTGTAACTGTAATGGTTCAGATGGATGAAGGTTATGATCCTGATAACGACAATTGGTTCTGGGCGAAATACTTGAAAGACGGTTCTCTTGATAAAAATGCCAAAGGTATGAAAATGGCCGGGCGGGTTGCCAAGGGCGCTGATAAAGGCTGTATTGCCTGCCATCTTCAGGCCAAGGGCAATGATTATTTCTTTACAAACGATAGAAAATAAAATTATCCCACAGCCTATCGTCATGGTGGAACCGGGGTCGGTCGTCCCACGACCGATTCCGGCTAATTTTAACCGGTTAACAAGGAGTGAAATATCATGAAAACAAGACCGGTTGTTTTATTTATAGCCAGTATTTTCATACTTGTAGTGATTGTCGGTATTGCCGGGCTCATTTTTATGAACGCCGGTGTCTATAATATTGCGGCTACCGAGCCGCATATGTCATTAACCGAGAGTATGATAGAAATGACGATGGAAGCATCGGTCAGGAATCACGCCGAGGATATTGAAGTTCCCGATCTGAGCGATACCAGTTATTTCAATGATGGATTTGTATCATTTGACGCCATGTGCGCCAATTGTCACAGTGCTCCCGGTATTGGACGAGTAGAATTTGCCCAGGGATTGTATCCATTGGCACCGGCACTTAACAAAAAAGAAGAAATCGAAGAATGGAGTGAGGCGGAAATTTTCTGGATTATAAAACATGGTGTTAAAATGACAGGAATGCCGGCTTTTACGCCGACTCATTCGGATGAACAAATTTGGAAAATAGTTGCTTTTGTCAGAAGATTACCGGATGTTGGCTACTATGATTATCTGGGGCTCAGGGATTCGCTGGGGAGTCATGATCACGAACATTAGGTGAGTATTAAAATTCAAATGGGGGAACTTTGGATGTTAAGGCAAAAATTATATCTCTTTTTGATATTCGTATTTTGCTTTTTTGTTCTAGTATTTATTGCCGGTTTTTCATTTGCTCAGCAGGGACAAGCGGGTGTATCGATGAGCGATGCGACCGATTTTTGTATTACCTGTCACGAGTCGGTAACCCCTGATATCGTTGCCGACTGGAAAAACGGGCGTCATTCGATGATAACACCAGCGCTGGCTTTAAAAATGGATCTCCCGCAGAGAAGAGTTTCGGCGACCGAATTCCCGGATTCTTTGATGAATATATCGGTAGGTTGCGCCGAGTGCCATCGACTCAATGCCGAGTCGCATGAAGATACTTATCTTCATAACGGTTATAGGATTCATACGGTTGTAACTCCGGAGGATTGCGGGGTGTGCCATCCGCATGAGAGGGGGCAGTACAGCCAGAATCTGATGTCGCACGCTTATATTAATTTGACTGAGAATTCTGTCTACCAGTTGCTAATAAAGGCCATAAATGGTTATCAGACAATTTATGACAGCAAGATTACTCTGATGGAACCTGACTCGATTACAAATAAGAATTCCTGCTTTTTTTGTCATGGAACATCGGTTAAAGTGGCCCGGATGGAGGAACGTAAGACGGGCTTCGGTAAAATGGAATTTCCGGTTTTGACCGGATGGCCTAATCGCGGTGTCGGGAGGCTCAATCCTGATGGAAGTATGGGGGCCTGTACGCCATGCCATGCGCGGCACCAGTTTTCGATTGAGATGGCCCGCAAGCCCTATACCTGTTCGGAGTGTCATAAGGGTCCGGATGTGCCCGCTTATAAGGTGTATATGGTCAGTAAACACGGCAATATTTTTTATTCGCTGAATGAGGACTGGAATTTTACCAATGTTCCCTGGGTGATTGGGGAAGATTTTACGGCCCCGACCTGCGCTGTCTGCCATGTGAGTCTCCTTCATAATGCCGAAGGCGATGTGGTTGTCAACAGGACACACCAGATGAATGACCGCATTTATGTTCGTATTTTCGGTCTTATATATTCGCATCCGCATCCGCAGGGGCCGAATACGTCGGTTATCGTCAATGGCAACGGACTTCAGCTACCGACGCAGTTAGACGGGACAGTGGAAACTGCATCGCTGATCACCGAACAGGAACAGGCGATAAGGAAAAAGAAAATGATGCGGGTATGTTTACAGTGTCACAGCAGATATTGGGTCGAGGAGCATTTTGAGGCATTTGAGCGGGCCAATGAGACGACCGACCAGATGGTGTTAACGGCGACCAATATTATGCGGATGGCATGGGAGGAGAATCTCGCCGAAGGTCTGGAAGACAATAAAAATATATTTGACGAGGCTATCGAAAAGATGTGGGTTGAACAATGGCTGTTTTTTTCGAATTCGATTCGTCTTTCAGCGGCAATGGCCGGGGCCGATTATGGAGTATTTGCCAACGGCCGGTGGTATAATGCCAAAAATGTACAGATAATTAAAGATTATTACGAATTATTAAAGCAAAAAAGTCAAAAGTGAAATAATCACTTGACGAATGATGCAAACATTAGTTAATCTTACAGCGTGCATATATTTGATATCGCCACCCGTTTAATAATATTGGGAATTATTATTGGCGGGCGGGTATCAGGAGATTTTCAAGGAGTAATGATCGGTTGTTAGTTTTGGCTGTTTCCTGGTTTGTTCCCCTTTTGATTTACATCGGCGGCATTATTCTTACATTGGGTGTGATGTACGGCGTTGCCTATGTCCTGGGTGAGCGTCACCGGGGCCGGGAGACTGGTGAAATTTATGAATCCGGGATAAAGACGACCGGTGAAGGCCGTTTTCGATATTCGGCCCAGTTTTATCTGGTTGCCATGCTTTTTGTAATATTCGACCTCGAGGTCGTTTTTTTATTTGCATGGGCAATTGGAGCCAAAGAACTTGGTTGGTTCGGCTATTCCGGTCTTTTGGTATTCGTGGCGATTGTCGTTGTCGGGCTGATCTATGAATGGCGCAACGGCGCCCTCGATTGGGTTTCCGATGAAATAAAAAGTTATCATAAGAGAAGACGTCTGGAAAAATGAAACAGGAATCGAACGACGGCAAGATAATAAAAGAAGTCAGCAGCGGTTCTTATGAAGAGGCTGTCAGGCAGTCGGTACTTTTGTCCAAACTGCAGAGTCTGATTTCCTGGGGACGGAAAAACTCGATGTGGCCGTTTAACTTCGGGCTTTCCTGCTGTTATGTGGAGATGGCTACCAGTTTGACATCGAGGTTCGATATTGCCCGTTTCGGTGCTGAGGTGATCCGGGGAACTCCACGGGAAGCGGATATTATGATCATAGCCGGAACGGTTTTTATGAAAATGGCGCCGATAATAAAGCGTCTTTATGATCAGATGATGGAACCGCGGTGGGTGATTTCAATGGGATCGTGCGCCAACTCGGGCGGAATGTATGATATTTACAGTGTGGTTCAGGGTGTCGATAAATTTATGCCGGTAGATTTATATGTACCTGGATGTCCGCCCAGGCCGGAGGCTTTTATGGAGGGATTGACTTTGCTGCAAAAGTCGGTGGGTAAGGAAAAGCGGCCGTTAAGCTGGGTGGTGGGACCTCAGGGTGTTACAAAAGCGGATAAACCGTCACAAAGAGATCTTAAACATGACGAGCGGATCAAGACAACTGATTTGCGAACGCCGGATGGTATCGATTAGGATTGTAGGGGAAAGACTATAAATGACCGAAGAAAATCGGGATAATGTCATCTTTGATCGTCTAAGAGAGCGATTTGCCGATGCGGTTCTGCATGGTGAAAGGTCTAAAGACGGTTTTGAAACGATCTGGGTTGCCTCGGAACATATTATCCCGGTAATGATATTCCTGAAAAATGAGATCGAAAAGCCGTTTGGGATGCTTTATGATCTGACCGCCATCGATGAGCGGTTCAGAAATAAACGTAACGGTCAACCGCCCAGTACCTTTACTATTGTATATCATCTGATATCATTCGATAGGAATGAAAGTATCCGCATTAAGGTTCCGCTCGATAAAGATATTCCCCACATTCAATCGGTTACTTCTGTCTGGCAGGCGGCCAACTGGTATGAACGTGAGATTTACGATATGTTCGGGGTTAAATTCGAGGACCATCCTCATTTGATAAGAATACTTATGCCTCGAACATGGGAAGGCCACCCATTAAGAAAAGAACATCCGGCGCGAGCAACGGAGATGGGGCCGTTTACTCTTCCCGACGACAGGCAGGATCGCGAGCAGGATGCACTTCAGTTCGATCCGGAAGAATGGGGGATGGAGCGGGAGAGTGAACATAGCGAATTTATATTTTTGAATTTAGGACCGCAGCATCCGGGAACCCACGGTGTTCTAAGACTGGTGGTGCAGCTCGACGGAGAAGAAATAATCGATGTTGTCCCGGACATAGGATTTCATCACCGCGGCGCGGAAAAGATGGGTGAGCGGCAGAGCTGGCATACATATATTCCTTATACCGATCGGATAGATTATCTGGGCGGCGTTATGAATAACCTGCCGTATGTGATGTCGGTTGAGACACTTGCGGGAATAGAGGTTCCTGAGCGGGCGAAAGTAATCAGGGTTATGCTTTGCGAGTTGTTTCGGATTGCCAGTCATCTTGTTTGGTATGGGACATTTGCCCAGGATTTGGGGATGTTATCGCCGGTATTTTTTACATTCAATGACAGGGAAAGAATATTAAAGATCATCGAATCGATATGCGGCGACAGGATGCACCCGAACTGGTTCCGTATCGGCGGAGTGGCGCAGGATCTTCCGAACGGATGGGACAGGATTATTCGAGATTTTGTCAAGCATATGACCAAAAGCCTCAAGGAATATGACTCGATGGTGATGAAGAACAGTATTTTCAAGGGCCGGACAGTCGGTATCGGTGCTTATGATACAGAAGAGGCTATAGACTGGGGGGTTACGGGTCCGGGCCTGCGCGCGACCGGAATGGAATTCGATTTCAGAAAGGCAAGGCCGTACAGCGGTTATGATCAATTCGATTTCGAGATTCCGACCGATGTTAAAGGTGATTGTTACGCGAGAGCCAGGGTTAGAGTAGAAGAGATAAGGCAGAGTCTGAGAATTATCAGCCAGTGTGTTGAAAATATGCCGGAAGGTGATTATAAATCGCGTAATCCGAAAGCGACACCGCCGATTAAAGACGGCACGATGCATCACATTGAGACATTAATCAATCATTTTCTCAATGTAAGCTGGGGACCGGTTATTCCGGCCGGGGAGGCGGAGGTGATAGTCGAGGCCAGCAAGGGTGCCAATTCATATTATTTGATAAGTGACCATAATACGACTTCGTATCGTACGCGGATCAGAACGCCTTCCTTCCCTCATATCCAGATGGTACCGTATATAAGCAGGGGACATACTATTGCGGATTTGCTGGCGATACTGGGGGCACTGGATTTTGTTCTGGCGGATCTTGACCGTTAGGCGGGAGATGATGGATGCTTAGTCCGGAAGAAAAAAGAGAGATTGATGAGGAGCTGGCCGAGGTTCCGACACGCCAGGCGGCATGTATCGGAGCGATGAAGATTATCCAGAAATACCGCGGCTGGGTGAGCGACGAAGGATTGGATGATCTAAGCGGATATCTGGGCATGTCAAGACATGAGTTAAACGGCGTCGCTACATTTTATAATCTGATTTTTCGGCGCGAGGTGGGAAAACATGTCATCTATATTTGCGATAGCGTGTCATGCTGGTTATTAAATTATGAGGCAATACTGGAGCATCTGAAAAATAAATGGAAACTGGAGCCGGGACAGACAACCGATGACGGCAAATTCACCCTTGTGACGATTCCATGTCTTGGTTTATGCGATAAAGCGCCGGCGATGATAGTGGATAAGACATCGTACACCGAGTTGACGCCGGAGAAGGTCGACGACATTTTAGAAAAGGTCGACAGAGAATAGATAATATGGAAAGACCGCTGACAGAAAGAATAAAACCGGGTCGGGAATATCTCTCGCTCAAGGAATATGAAGAGGCCGGAGGATACCGGGCGGTTAAGAAGATTTTCAAGGATTATTCGCCTAAAGAGGTGCAGGACCTTGTCAAGGAGGCCAACCTTAAGGGCCGCGGCGGGGCAGGATTCAATACCGGAATGAAATGGAGTTTTGTTCCCTCGGGCGACGATGCACCATCGCCGAAATACCTGGTTGCCAACGCCGACGAGATGGAACCGGGAACATTCAAGGATAGGCTTCTCATGGAGGGTGATCCGCATCAGTTAGTCGATTCCATGATTGTATCGGCCTATGCAATCGGGGCGACAGTCGGGTATATATTTATTCGCTGGGCGTATCATCTGTCACAGGAGAGACTTCGCAAAGCGATCGGCGAGGCATACGACGCCGGTTATCTGGGGAAAAATATTTTGAACTCGGGATTCGATTTTGATTTGTATGTACATGTCAGCGGCGGAAGGTATATGTGCGGTGAAGAGACGGGACTTTTAAATGCTCTTGAAGGAAAAAAGGCAAATCCGCGCGCAAAACCGCCGTTTCCGCAGATATCGGGGCTATGGGGCAAGCCGACAATCGTGCAGAATATCGAGACCTTGTGCAATGTCCCGCATATTATAATGAATGGTTCGGACTGGTATAAAGGTTTGAGTAAGACCGAGGACGGCGGGACGAAACTTTACGGCGTCAGCGGCAAGGTGAATAAACCGGGCTTATGGGAACTTCCGATGGGGACAACGGCGAGAGAAATAATAGAAGAACATGCCGGGGGGATGCGTGAGGGTTTGAAACTGAAGGGGTTTTTGCCCGGAGGGGCATCGACTGATTTTATGACAACCGATCATCTCGATGTTCCGCTGGATTTTAAATCGGTCATGGAGGAGGCGGGTTCGCGCTTGGGAACCGGGACGATGATAATTCTCGATGATAAGACCTGTCCGGTAGCGATGTGCGAAAACCTGATGAAATTTTTCGCCCAGGAATCGTGCGGATGGTGCACTCCCTGCCGGGACGGACTGCCGTGGATGTATAAACTTCTGGGCTCAATCGAAAAGGGCAAGGGTATCAAAGAAGATATTGACATTCTGGAAGAACACTGTCCGTTATTGGGGCCGGGGAATACCTTCTGCGCGCTGGCTCCCGGAGCGGTGGAGCCGATACAGAGTGCCTTGAAATATTTCCGCGATGATTTTGAAAAACATGTTGAGACGGGCGCATGCCCGTACAAGCAGGCGTAATAATGGCGACAATACACGTTGACGGCAAAACATATGAGGCAGAAAAGGGGCAGAATCTTCTGCATGCCCTTCAGACCCTGGGAGTAGATCTGCCATATTTCTGCTGGCACCCGGCGATGGGTTCGGTCGGTGCGTGCCGCCAGTGTGCTATCATCCAATATAAGGATAAAGAAGATAAGCAAGGTCGCCTGGTGATGGCCTGTATGGTTCCGGTTGAAGATGATATGTATATATCGGTGGAGGACCGCAAGGCGGTCGATTTCCGCGCTCGTGTGATCGAATGGCTTATGACGAGTCATCCGCACGACTGTCCTGTCTGTGATGAAGGCGGCGAATGTCATCTTCAGGATATGACAGTGATGACCGGACACAATTACCGAAGGTACCGCTTCAAAAAAAGGACCTTTCGTAACCAGAACCTGGGTCCTTTTATTTATCATGAAATGAACCGCTGTATTACCTGTTACCGGTGCGTAAGGTTTTATCATGATTATGCCGGGGGCAATGATCTTGTGGCGGCCGGTGTTCATAACGGAGTTTATTTCGGGCGCAATGAGGACGGCAAACTGGAAAATGAATTCAGCGGCAATCTGGTCGAGGTTTGTCCGACCGGAGTTTTCACCGATAAAACGCTGCGGCATCACTATGCCCGTAAATGGGATTTGCAGTCATCGCCGTCGATTTGTCATCACTGTGGAATCGGTTGTAATATTTTTACGGGAACAAGATACGGCAAAGTGGTGAGGATACTGAACAGATACAATTACCATGTGAACGGCTATTTTAATTGTGACAGGGGAAGATTCGGTTACGGTTTCGTAAATAGTGAGAAACGGGTAAGTAAGGCTTCGTTAAAAATTGGAGATAAGCGCGAGGAAGTACCGCGTGCAGATGCCGTAAAGCGGGCGGCGCAATATATAAGCGGGGCCAAAGGAGTGATTGGGATCGGATCGCCGAGGGCTTCTTTGGAGAGTAATTATGCGCTCAAGAAGATGGTCGGGGATGAAAATTATTATTCCGGTCTGTCGGCATATGATAATAAGATGCTGGGCCAGATTTATACAATATTAAAAAGCGGGGCGGTACATTCGGCTTCGTTGAAAGATATCGAACAGGCCGATGCGGTTTTGATTCTCGGCGAGGATTTGACACAGTCGGCACCGATGGCTGCTCTGGCAGTACGACAGGCGGTACGCAACAAACCGGCCGAGAAAGCTAAGAAGATAAATGTTCACCGCTGGAATGATGCCGCCGTAAGGGAACTGGTTCAGGATGAGCAGGGGCCGCTGTTTATTGTCAATCCGGTATCAACCAAGCTGGATCATATCGCGACAGAGGTCATGTTTTCAGAGCCTGATGATATTGCCCGGACAGGATTTGCTGTTGCTTCACTGTTAAGCGATAAAGCTTCGAAAGTAGACGATTTAAATGGCGAACTGCAGGAGAAGGTTAAGGCAATTGCTGATGCATTAAAAGATGCCGAGAAGCCAATTGTGATTTCCGGGATGGGGATGAAAAGTGATGCTGTAATTCAGGCGGCGGCGAATGTCGCTATGGCTTTGGGCGAAAATGGTAAAAAGCCGCAAGTGTTTTATACTGTTCCGGAATGCAACCATTTGGGACTGGCTTCGCTCGGGGGTAATGACCTCGAAAATGCAAGTGAGAGAATTGAAAAGGGCGAAGTCGATACGGCGGTGATTATTGAGAATGATTTGTACTACCGTATTGATAGAGATTCGGCCGACAAGTTTTTTGATAGATTAGAAAATGTAATTGTCTGTGATTATTTAAGTAATGAGACTTTCCAAAATGCCGGTGTGCTGATTCCAACGTCGCCATTTTCGGAGGCGGCAGGGTCGCTTATCAATAATGAAGGCAGGTTTCAGACATTTTACCGGGCGCTCGAGCCGGATGAAGGTGTCAGTGAGGGCTGGAGAATTATATATGATCTGATGGCCGAATTGGAAAAAGATGTCGGGTGGGAGCGATTAGAAGATCTTCATGAAGATATGTTTGATTCAGTTGATATATTCAAGGGCAAAGAAATCCCGATTCCGAGTGCGGCTTACAGAATTCTCGGGGTGATGCAGGTTGCCCGCTCGCCGCACCGGTACAGCGGCAGAACGGCCATGAAGGCGAATATAAATATACATGAGCAGAAACCACCGGGCGATCCCGATTCACCTTTATCGTTTTCGATGGAAGGTTTTCACGGCGATCCGCCGTCGGTGCTGAATCCGTATTACTGGGCGCCGGGGTGGAATTCGGTGCAATCTCTTAACAGGTATCAGAAAGAGATCGGACAGGAACTTCGCGGAGGCGATCCCGGGGTAAGGCTGTTTGAGTATGATGAAAAAACCACCATTGAGTTTTTTAAAACAGTTCCAGAAAGATTTAAACGCACTGAAGATGAATATCTTGCAGTGCCGGTTTACCATATTTTTGGCAGCGATGAATTGAGCAATAATACGGATGTAATGGCGGAGTTGATTCCTGCGCCGTATGTAATAATCAGCGAGAGCGATGCAAAAAAAGCGGGCATAGATAAAGATAGTATGGTGAAGGCAAAATCGGAAAATATTGAATTAAGCCTCAAAGCGAAAATTGATGCCAATCTACCTGAGGGGATTATCGGAATCCCGTTTAGTTTACCGGATTTTCCATATATGAATTACGGGGTCAAATATAAAATAAGCGGAGGGGGCAGTTGATGTCGGCGACAGTTGTGGCATCAATAATTGCGCTGGCGGTACTATTCGGCGTCCTGACCATTGCGGCCGGGCTTATCTGGCTGGAGAGGCGTCTATTGGGCCTCTGGCAGGACAGATATGGACCGAATCGGACGGGGCCGTTCGGGTTGTTCCAGGTGGTCGCCGATATGATAAAGATATTTTTCAAGGAAGACTGGATCCCGCCTTTTGCAGACAAACCTGTCTTTATTATTGCGCCGGGTGTGATTATGGTCACGGTATTGATGTCGGTTGCGGTAGTCCCGATTGCACCGGGAACCGGTGTTCTGGTTGATTTCAATATTGGGCTTTTATTTTTCCTGGCGATGTCTTCGATGGGTGCTTATAGCGTCGTATTGGGCGGATGGGCTTCCAATAATAAATATTCACTGCTTGGTGGGTTGAGGGCGGCATCGCAGATGATAAGCTATGAGGTTTTCATGGGGCTGTCACTTCTCGGAGTAGTGGCAATGACCGGTTCATTCAATTTGTTCGAGATTGTTGAGGCACAGCGAGGGATGTGGAATATAATCCCGCAGATTATAGGTTTTATAGTGTTTATGACAGCTGGTGTAGCAGAGAGCCATAGACTGCCGTTCGATATCCCCGAGGCCGAGAGCGAGTTGGTGGCGGGATTCCATTCCGAGTATTCGGGGATGAAATTCGGGATGTTTTTTGTCGGCGAATATATCGGTGTGGCCTTGATATCGGCGATGGTAACGACGCTGTTTCTGGGTGGCTGGCTCGGACCGTGGCTTCCGCCGCTGGTCTGGTTTATGATAAAGACCTTTGCCGTGATATGTTTCTTTATTTTGCTCAGGGCGGGACTTCCGAGGCCCAGATATGATCAGCTTCTGGCGATCGGGTGGAAAATTATGCTTCCGTTAGCGGTTCTAAATCTCGTAGTAACGGGAGCGGTGATAATATGGTTACAATAATGGTGATTGGATGATATAGATGTTTAGCGCGATACGCTCATTATTCATGGTCTTTATGCACATGTTTCGTAAGCGGGAGACCGTGCAGTATCCGGATGAAAAGCCGCATCTGGCTCCTCGTTACCGGGGTCGGATTATCCTGGCCCGCGATCCGGATGGGCAGGAAAGATGTGTGGCCTGTTATCTTTGTGCGGTGGCCTGCCCGGTTGATTGCATTTCTCTCCAGGCGACAGAAGATGAACATGGGCGGCGTTATCCGAAATTTTTCCGCATAAATTTCTCCCGATGCATTTACTGCGGGTTGTGCGAAGAAGCCTGTCCGACCTACGCCATTCAGTTAACTCCGGATTATGAGATGAGTGAGTACGACCGCAATAATCTCGTTTATGAGAAAGAAAATCTGACAATCGCCGGACCGGGGAAATATCCGGGATATAATTTCTACCGGGTGGCCGGTGTGAAAATAGGCGGGAAAGATAAGGGTGAATCTGAGGATGAGGATCCGCCGATTGATCCGAAGAGTATTCTGCCATAAGTATATGATATGAGTATTTTGTTTTACATAGCGGCTGCAGTTGCCTTGATATCAACGATTCTCGTGGTAACGAGAGCCAATGCGGTGCACGCGCTGTTGTACCTGGTGGTTTCGTTTCTTTCGATTGCGGTGATATTTTTTATGCTGGGAGCGCCCTTTATTGCCGCGCTGGAAGTAATTATCTATGCCGGGGCGATCATGGTGCTTTTTATATTTGTCATGATGATGCTGAATTTGGGGCAGAGGGCGGCAGACCAGGAGAAAAAATGGCTGAAGCCGTCGATGTATATCGGTCCCGGAATTTTATCGCTTATTCTGGCAATGATGTTCGGATATATTCTGTATAAGGGCGCGGTTGTGTCATCGGGTGAACATGTAGTCGGACCGCACGAAATCGGAGTGTCACTTTTCTCGATCTATCTGCTGGGTGTGGAACTGGCCGGAATGCTGCTTCTGGTGGGACTAATTGGCGCTTTTCACATTGGCCGAAAACATGAAAAGACACATCCGCATGTTCCCGCTAAAGCTGTTTCGGGCGAGCAGGAAAAATCAGAAAAGCTGGGTGGGAAGGTGGATTGACTATGATAGAGATTCCCATGAGTCATGGTCTGCTTCTGGCGGCTATATTATTCGTGATCGGATTAATCGGCCTTTTGACGAGGCGGAATGTGCTTTTTATTCTATTGTCGCTGGAGATCATGCTCAATTCGGCCGGGATGGCTTTTGTTGTCGCCGGGGCAAGATGGGTGCAGGCTGACGGACAGGTAATGTTTTTGTTTATCCTGGCCGTCGCAGCGGCCGAAGTCGCCATCGGCCTGGCTCTGGTACTGCAGATATACAGGCAGTTCAAGACGCTCGATGTCGATGTTCTGAGAAACCTTAGAAGGTAAAGATAAATTTGGATAGAATATGCCGATTGAAAATTTAAATGCCCTATCGCCTCTAATAGTTATGGCGGCGGCTGTTATTTTAATCACCCTGGTGGTCGCCATAAAGCGGAATCATTTATTGACCATGATTCTGACAATTGGCGGAATTGCTATATCATTTTATTCTCTTCTTAATCTGAATATTTCATCGCCGCTGCATGTTGGAATTCTATTTATAGTTGACAGCTATGCCAATTTCTTCATTGGGCTGATTTTGATCGTCTCGGCGATTGTCGCGGTCATGATTTATCCCTATCTGGATAAAAGACGCGAGAATAAAGAAGAGATTTATCTGTTGATTATATTGTCCTCTCTCGGAGGAATGGCCCTGGCGGCATCGGATCATTTTGTGTCGCTCGTTTTGGGGCTTGAAACCCTGACTATCTCGCTGTATGTCCTGATCGGGTATCTCCGTGATGATAAGCTGTGTATTGAAGCGGCTATGAAATACCTGATCCTGGCCGCGGCATCGACGGCATTTCTGCTTCTGGGGATAGCTTTTATCTACGCCGAAACCGGCAGTATGGAGTTTAGTATCATCGCCCGGTCTCTGGCAGAGACGGGTGGTGGAGAAGGGATTCTATTTCTACTGGTAGGAACCGGACTTGTATTGGTTGGAGCCGGATTTAAATTCGGGGTGGTGCCGTTTCATATGTGGACGCCGGATGTTTATCAGGGAGCGCCCGCCCCGGTCGGAGCTTTTATAGCATCGGTGTCGAAGAGCGCCATGATGGCGGTGCTATTGAGATATTTGATCTTTGTCGATACTCCGGCAGGCTCGCCGATCCTGGCGGTGATCGGTGCCATTGCAATTTTGTCCATGTTTATAGGAAATATAATGGCTCTGGTGCAGGATAATGTAAAGCGGATACTGGCTTATTCCTCGATTGCTCATCTGGGTTATGCTCTGGTCGGATTGGTTGTATTGGGAGAGTTGGGAGCCGGCGCTGTGATGCTTTATATGGTGGCTTATTCTTTCACTATAATCGGGGCTTTTGGGATTGTATCGTATTTGTCAGACACCGATGATGAGAAATCGGATCTGGAGGATTATCGAGGTCTTTTCTGGCGGCGCCCGCTGGCGGCGACAATTCTATCGGTTATGTTGTTATCCCTGGCCGGGATCCCGGTAACATCAGGTTTTATAGGTAAATTTTTCTTAATTGCTGCCGGTGTCGACGGTCTGAAGTGGGTACTGATTTTATCGGTAGTCTTGACCAGTGCCATTGCAGTTTATTACTATTTGAGGATAGTCGTTTTTATGATAAAAGAACAGGGCGAGGGTTATGTCGAGCCATCGGGTATTAAAGTATCCTGGTTCGGTAAATTTATACTCCTGGCTTTAACTGCGGTGACAATCTATCTGGGAATCTATCCCGGGCCGGTTTACGGTCTTATTCAGGAAGCGGCGCGGTCGCTGTTTTTGTAATCTCCATTTTTAATTGACCTTAATCGTAATTTAAATTTCTCGGGGATTCTCTACATATCTCGCAAGGTTTTTGCTTAATTATTAATTTAGAAATATTGAAAGGAGGATGAGATATGGCCAGATGTGAACAGTGTAATAATGAATATGATAAGCCGCTGGAGATTAAACATAACGGGGAAACTCATATATACGACAGTTTTGAGTGTGCTATAACCGCTTTGGCCCCAACATGTAACAACTGCGGTGTCAAGATTGTCGGTCACGGCATGGAGGCCGGCGGCACGATGTATTGCAGCGCCCATTGCGCCGGAGTGAAGGGTCACGACGAGATGACCGACCGCGTATAGCGGACATTTGCTTGTTACAACGAATACCTGGAACCTTGGATAAATTTATCCGAGGTTCATATTTGAAATATTCACACATTTACATTGATGGCTATCTATAAATGTGTGAATAATCCGTACATATTTATTCCCGGATAATTTATACAGGCAGAGCTTTCTAACTCTTTATAATTGCTTTAAATAGAGAGATTCTGAGCGAAAAATGTTGAGGAGAAGGGGTTTCTTTATTATATTGCCGCTAATTAAATAAGGGGTGAACAATGCCTGCATTGAAGATCTTCAGTCCTATCGATAAGGCTTTCAATCGCGTTATGGTAGCCGGGATGCCGGTTGTAAATATGTTTGAATTAACCCGCCGCAGGATTCGCGATCCGATCATGAATCGCTATGTGGCCGGTCAGACTCTGGAGGAGTGCCTGAATGCAGCAAGGGGACTTCATTCACAGGGGTTGGGATCTATTTTGGATGTCCTCGGTGAATCGGTTGAAAAGCAATCTTTGATCGACGAATATCGGGATGAATATCTCAAAGTTATAAAGGCAGCGAGAAAACTTTTGGACGAAGGGTTGGATGTCGATGTCTCGCTAAAATTAACCCAGCTTGGTCTTGGACCTAACGGTAAAGGCACTGAAATATGCGATAAGGTCTTAACGGAAATAGTGCATTCAGCGGTTAAGCATAAGGTCCCTATTTGGATTGATATGGAAGATGTGCCGTATGTCGACGCCACGCTCGAACTCTGGGCAAAGCATTACGATGGCGGGAAAAATGATGTTGGCATAATAGTCCAGGCTTATCTTCACCGGACCGCCAAGGATATCGTTTTTATCGCCGAAAAGGCAAAAGGACATCCGGCGAAGGTTCGACTTGTTAAGGGGGTGTACGATCCACCCTCGGATATCGCTTACAAGACTCATAAAAAGATTTTTGATAATTTCGATATAATTCTAAGGCTGATGCTTCAGAACGGTTTATATGCCGCGGTGGCCACCCAAAATGACAGGGCACTGGAGCGTTCGCTGGCCGCGCTCAAGGAATTTAAGGTTTCCGATAAGGATTTCGAAATACAGACGATGTACGGTGTTCGGGAGGATCTGGCGATAAAATATGCCAAAAAATACCGTGTTAAGCTGTATCTTCCGTACGGTGAATTCGACAAAGCCTATCCTTACTTGATTCGCCGATGCAAGCGGAATCCCGCGATTGCAAGGCAGGCTATCCGTTCATTTATTAAAGGCAATTCGAGACGATTATAGTCAACTGTTGATAAAAGTTATTAATAGAATGCGTGGTACGGCGGAGTATGTAATTGACCGCCTGTATCATGCGATTCTATACTTTTATGTGTTTGTTTTAGTGCAAGCCGAATACGTATAGAATTTAAACAGCTCAGTTTTATTTGACAAGTGGAGTTAATTGACCCATATTAGCCCTAACACAAGATGGGGATATAAATTTTATGGAAAATATCAAAACGGCTTCAATGACCGGTCAATTGGTCAATCGATTCACCGCTCGGTCAGTCGGGAAAAAATACCTGATGGCCATAAGCGGTATTTTTTTAGTTCTTTACATAATCGGACACATGCTGGGCAACTGGCAGATTTATATGGGACAGGATCAGATAAACACCTATGCCGAGACACTTCACAATCTCGGGCCGGTCTTATGGACAGCGAGGATATTTCTTTTTGCCATGCTGGTTATCCATGTCTGGTTCGCTATACAGCTTTCTCTCGAGAATAATTCGGCCCGCCCGGTTAAATATAAAAAGAAAAATTATGTCGAAGCGACTTTATCATCACGGACAATGATCTGGACAGGGATCGGGCTTTTTCTTTTTGTCGTTTATCATGTCATGCAGTTTACTTTGATCATCACCAATCCGGAGTATGAAACCCTGACTGATCCACAAGGGCGGTTTGATGTCTATTCGATGGTGATCTTTGGATTTCAGAACTACTGGATATCGGGCATATATATAGTTGCCCTGGCGATAATAAGCTATCACTTAGTACATGCTGCGAGGAGTATGTTCCAGACAGTTGGGTGGAACAGCGATGCCTCGGAACCGTTTTTTCATCGGCTGGCAATCGCTTTTGCGTGGATAATTTTTCTTGGATACATTTCGATACCAATTACAGTCTTACTGGGATTGGTAAAGCTCCCGGAGGGGGTGTCACTATGACTTTAGATGCCAAAGTACCGATTGGAGAGCTGTCTCAAAAGTGGGACAAGCATAAATTCAATGTAAAGCTGGTCAGTCCGGCCAACAAGCGTAGGTACAGTGTCATTGTTGTCGGCTCCGGCCTGGCCGGTGCCTCGGCAGCGGCATCGCTGGCCGAACTCGGCTATGACGTGGAATGCTTTTGTTATCAGGACAGCCCCCGGCGGGCACATAGTATTGCGGCGCAGGGGGGGATCAATGCTTCGAAAAATTATCAGAATGACGGCGACTCGGTTTACCGGCTTTTTTATGATACAATAAAGGGCGGTGATTTCCGGAGCCGTGAAGCCAATGTGTACCGCCTTGCGCAGGTTTCGGAGAACATTATCGATCAGTGCGTGGCACAGGGAGTGCCGTTTGCACGTGATTATGGGGGACTTCTGGCCAACCGTTCATTTGGCGGTGCGCTTGTTTCGCGTACCTTTTACGCGCGGGGTCAAACCGGCCAGCAATTGCTTCTGGGAGCATACCAGGCACTGGCTCGTCAGGTCGCAGCGGGTAAGGTGAAGATGTATTCCCGGGCCGAAATGCTCGATTTGGTTGTTATCGACGGGCATGCACGTGGAATAATTGTCAGGGATATGATAACCGGCAGGATAAGTTCATATGCGGCGGATGCAGTCGTTCTGGCAACAGGGGGATACGGCAATGTCTTTTTCCTTTCGACCAATGCCAAGGGGTGCAATGTAACCGCGGTATATCGAGCCTACAAAAAGGGTGCATTCTTTGCCAATCCATGCTACACGCAGATTCATCCGACCTGTATTCCGGTCAGCGGTGAGTACCAGTCGAAACTGACTTTGATGTCGGAATCGCTTCGAAACGATGGGCGAATATGGGTTCCGAAGAGTGCAGATGATAACCGTCCGCCAAACGAAATCCCCGAAGAAGACCGCGATTATTACCTTGAAAGGAAATATCCATCGTACGGCAACCTGGCGCCAAGAGATATTTCGTCACGTTCCGCAAAGGAAGTATGCGACGAGGGTCGTGGTGTGGGTGAAACGGGTTACGGCGTTTATCTTGATTTTCGTGATGCCATTAACCGTCTCGGCGAAGATACGATCAGGGATCGTTACGGCAATCTGTTCCATATGTATGAAAAGATCACGGCGGAGAATCCTTATGAAAAGCCGATGCGTATTTACCCGGCGTCGCATTATACGATGGGCGGTTTGTGGGTTGATTATAACCTGATGAGTAACCTTCCGGGGCTGTTCGTAATCGGCGAGGCCAATTATTCCGATCATGGCGCCAATCGACTGGGCGCAAGTGCGCTTATGCAGGGTCTGGCGGATGGATATTTCGTTTTGCCGTATACGATTGGCGATTATTTTGCACGCACCGGTCCGAAAGATAACAAGACCGACCATGATGAATTTAAAGAGACCGAAGAAGAAGTTTCAAATAGAATTAAGAAGCTGTTATCGATTAATGGTTCCAGGACGGTAGATTATTTCCACCGCGAGCTGGGGAAGGTGATGTGGGAATATTGCGGAATGTCCCGCAGTGAGGAAGGATTGAAGAAGGCACTGGAGGTAATTCCAGGAATCAGGGAAGAATTCTGGAAGGATGTTCGGATTCTCGGGACCGGTGAGGAATTAAACCAGGCGCTGGAGCGGGCCGGTAGAGTTGCCGATTTTCTTGAATTCGGTGAGTTGATGTGTTTCGATGCACTGGATAGGGACGAGTCATGCGGAGCACATTTCCGGGTGGAGCACCAGACCGATGAAGGGGAGGCTATGCGGGACGATGATAACTACGCATATGTCTCGGCGTGGGAATATACGGGTGTCAATAAGAAGCCCAATTTACATAAAGAGCCGCTTGAATTCGAGTATGTCCAACTGGCACAGAGGAGTTATAAATAATGAATCTCACATTATATGTCTGGAGGCAAAAAAGTGCCGGGGACAAGGGCCGGATGGAAAAATACGAAGCCAGGGATGTCAGTCCCGATATGTCATTTCTCGAGATGCTCGATGTGGTTAATGTAGATCTCGAAGAAAAAGGTATTGAACCGATCGCTTTCGATCATGATTGCCGGGAAGGCATCTGCGGAACCTGTTCCCTGACAGTAAACGGTGTGCCTCACGGGCCCGACCGCGGTACCACAGTCTGCCAGCTGCACATGCGGCGGTTCAAGGATGGTGATGCCGTTTATATCGAGCCGTGGCGGTCGCGCGCGTTCCCGATTATAAGAGACTGTATTGTTGACCGGCAGGCATTCGAACGGGTAATTCAAGCGGGTGGATATATTTCTGTTAATACCGGCGGAACTCCCGATGCCAACAGTATCCCGATTAGCAAAAGCTCGGCGGAGACGGCCTTCGACGCTGCGGCGTGCATCGGTTGCGGTGCCTGTGTCGCGGCGTGTAAAAATGCCTCGGCGATGCTATTTGTAGCGGCCAAGATTTCTCATCTGGCGCTTCTGCCGCAAGGCAAAGTTGAGGCCGAAAGGCGGGCTTTGAATATGGTCGAGCGGATGGATATCGAGGGGTTCGGCAACTGCTCCAACCAGTATGAGTGCGAAGCGGCCTGCCCCAAGGAAATCAGTGTCAAGTTTATCGCCAAGATGAACCGTGAATATTTCAAGGCTCTCGGCGGTCGTAAGAAATAGATAATTATTGATTGCGATAAAAAGCCGGATTTTTTAATCCGGTTTTTTTATTCAAGTTCTCCGGGCGGGATTTGGTGAGTCCAGAGTTCCTGCATTTTATCGAACAGCTTTTCGCTCAGAGAGACTTTGTATGGTGTTGGATTGAGCCGTCGTTTGTGGTCTTCACGAAGCGATTTTAGCTGTTCCTGCGCAAATTCTCTGGATTCATTCAGAGAGGGCAGATCCACATTTATTTTGCCGTCCCAGACAAGTTTATTTATTTGTTCCACCCTGCTGGGGGTAATGTAGGTTCGTTTCACTATCTCAAAAGGATGACAGCAGAGGAATTTTTTGCCAACCTGCGGTTTTTCTTCATTGATACCGACCATAACATCGGCCAGGGGGAAACCCTCTTTGCCGTACAATCGGAAAACATGCTTACGGCCGGGGAGGTTTATTTTAGCAGCTTCCTGAGATAATTTTATTTTTGGTTCATCATTGACTTCGACGATTTTATAGACACATCCAAGAGCAGGCTGTGCCTGGCAGGTTACGAGATGTGTCCCGACACCGAAGATGTCGATTTCATTGCCCTGCTTTTTTAAAGAATCAAGGGTATCTTCGTTTATCTCACTACTTGCGACAATTTTGACACCGCTCAGGTCAACGCCGAGCTTTTTTTCAACATCGCGGATTTTCTGGCGAGCCTGTTTTGACAAATAAGCCAGGTCGCCGGAATCAAGCCTGAGCCCGACTGCTTCGTATCCAAAATCTTTCAGCGCCATTGCGACGGCGAGAAAATTCGGAACGCCGGATTTTAATGTATCGTACGTATCGACCAAGGCCACAAGGCCGGTCGGGTAGGCCTGAGCATAAGCGATGAAGGCGGCCAATTCGCCGTCATTGCCGTTACCGGTACCTATTTTCTCTCGATATTCAAGAGCCTTTTTGACAAAATTGCGTTCGTTTTCGTCAGTGTCGACCAACATTTCAGTTTCAAGATCGTCGAGTCCGGCATATGATGATATAAAGGCGTGGGCCTGAGTGCCGCTGACCGGGATATCGAAAAGTTTTCCCGCCAGCATGTTACTGGTACCGTCAAATCCGCCCAGATAACTGTAGCGAGAGGCTGAAATACCGCCATCAGGGCCCTGGGCACGTCTCAGGCCGAATTCGACCAGTTTTTGATCATCGCGGGTAACAAGGTTCATCCGGGCGGCATTTGTTGCTATCAGGCTGGGGAAAGAAACAAGATTGACCAGCGTGGTTTCGAGAAGCTGACAGATACCGAGCGGTCCCTCGACACGAAGCAGGGATACTCGAGGGAAGCAAAGATCACCTTCGCGAAGGGCATAGATTTTAACTTTTGAGCAATCCAGTCCTTTGAGCCAATCCTGAAAATCCTGATCGCATTTTGGGGTCGACTTACAGATGTATTCTATATCCTCGTCGGTAAAATGGTAATTCTGTACAAAAGCCAGCACTTCAGTCAGGCCAGCAAATATCGTGAATTCACCACCGAAAGGATTTGTGCGGAAAAAAAGATCGAAGGCAGCGTGGTCTTCATGACGGTTGCTTTTGAAATAAGCGTAAGCCATTGTTACTTCATACATGTCGGTTAGAAGCGGGCCGACAAAATTATTGACCGGTCTCATAGTATCTCCGTTTTTATCCCTGGTATGATAATAAAATAAAAGCTAATTGTCCATATTCGGCCAGGAATCCATAGGATCGGTTGAATTGACAATATTCATGCCGGCTTCGCCGAATTTTTGGTAAGCTTCTTCGGCTGCCTCGGTAAAATCAACTTCATCGGACATAACAACAGGAGAAGAACAGTCATTTAAGAGATAAACCTTATTTACCAGCGATTCATCGCGCTCTTTGATTTCACTGAGCAGATCATTGATTGTCCAGGCAACGCAGTGGCTTTTGGCCTGGCCGGCGATTATCAGTTTATCGTAAGTAAGGACTTTTTCTATCAAACCTGCATTTTTGGATGCAATTGACTCGCCTTTTTCATTCTCGGTTATTTCGGGTGAAAGGACCGAATAATTTTCGGTTAAAGGATTGCTGCCCTTGATTTCAAATTCGGTCTGGCTGCTTCTGGCAATATTATGGAAAAACAAAGCTTCTTCCAATGATGGTGCGAGGGCATGACCAATACCGCCAAGCATTGAATGGTACGGCCAAATCATATAGTCATATTTTTCGGCTTCTGTCAATTTCTTTGCATAATGCTTAAGATATTCATCGGGATCACCGACCTTATCGAGATCGAGTTCATGCAGGATTTCCGGATTTATTTTCCATTTGCCGTTTTTAAGATCATCGTGGGTAATGGGAGTAAAAGGGCCCGGGTGGTTACCGTCCTCGTCTACGAGAAATATCGGATGGAATATCTGGACGGCGATATGGGTATCCATGGAGGCAATAATTCTGGTAATATTCTGCAGATTTTTATAGATGAATCTGATGATTCGTATATTATCTTCGACTGCTCCGCGACCGGTTCGTCCGGCAACAAACATCTCGAACCCAGGCAGACAAAAAGTATTCTGACAGTCAATGAGAAACAAGCCGACTTTCTGGTCATCATTTTTGGCTTTGTTTATGCTATGTTCTTCGGCCCAGTTTTCGGCGGTTTCGGCGATTTGCTGGTAATCTACATTCCAGTGCTGTTCAACTCGGTTTTCATTAAAGTGATTGGGAATGGGAAGTTCTTTCCGGCTCATAATATACAGCTCCTTTTCGAGATAATTGTTCAAAAAGGTTTTAATTCTCGCGGTTATTGTTTATCTTGGCTGTGCATAGATATATATGTACTAACAACATCGATAACGCCCGATTGTTCGGAATAATAATTAATATATGGGAGTAAAAAATTGACAGAAAAAAATCTCGATAATATTTGTATCAATACGATTCGTTTTCTATCTGCCGATGCGGTCGAAACGGCCAAGTCGGGACATCCGGGAATGCCTATGGGAGCGGCAGCAGCAGCCTATACATTGTGGACAAAGATAATGAAATACAATCCGGAAAATCCTGACTGGCCGGATCGGGATCGGTTTGTTTTATCGGCAGGGCACGGATCAGCACTTCTTTATTCACTTCTCTTTTTGACCGGATTTGATTTATCGCTTCAGGATCTGAAAAATTTCCGGCAATTAGGCAGTAAAACCCCCGGACATCCGGAAAATTTCATAACACCCGGAGTCGAGGCAACAACGGGACCACTGGGGCAGGGATTTGGTAACGCGGTGGGGATGGCTATTGCGGAATCGATGCTTGCCGCGCGCTTCAACCGGGATGAGCTTAATATTGTCGATCATTATACGTTTGCATTGGCAAGTGACGGTGATATTATGGAAGGGATTTCATCGGAAGCAGCATCTCTTGCGGGGCATCTCAAATTGGGAAAATTAATAGTTTTGTATGATAACAATAATATCACTATCGACGGCAGTACCGATCTTGCTTTAAGTGAAGATCGAATGGCGCGATTCGATGCATATGGCTGGCAAACTTTTAAAATAGATGACGGCAATGATATCGACGCCATAGAAAAGGCTATTCTTAAGGCGAAGGAAGATACTAAAAGACCGTCTTTTATTGATATCTCGACACATATCGGTTTCGGCAGTCCAAATAAGCAGGATACAGCGGATGCCCATGGATCACCATTGGGCGAAGAGGAACTTCGGCTAACCAAACGCGCACTGGGCTGGCCGGAGGAGGAGTTATTCCATGTCCCGCCGGAGGCTTTGAGTCATTTTCGTGAGATGGCGGCGAAGGGAGAAGGATTGGAGAAAGACTGGAGTGATAAATTCGATATGTATAGAAATGATTATCCTGAACTGGCAAATGAATTTAACCGGACCTGTTTGGGCGAGTTACCGCAAGGATATTTTGGGAGTGCCCCGACATTCAAGACGGATGACGGACCAATAGCAACACGAGCCGCTTCGGGGAAAATTCTTAATGCAATTGCCGGTTCCATACCGGAGTTGTGCGGGGGATCTGCCGATCTTGCCCCCAGCAATAAGAGTCTCATAAATGAGAGTAAAAACTTTCAGGCCGATAATCGTCACGGTAGAAATATTCGGTTTGGAGTTCGTGAACATGCGATGGGGGCAATATGTAATGGTCTGGCACTGCATAAAGGTATTCGCCCGTACGGAGCAACATTTTTGATATTCAGTGACTATATGAGGCCATCAATCAGGCTGGCGGCACTAAGCGGACTTCCGGTGATTTATATTTTCACTCATGACAGTATCGGTCTCGGTGAAGACGGACCGACTCATCAACCAGTTGAGCATTTGTTAAGCCTGAGGGCGATGCCCAATTTGACTGTCATCCGTCCGGCCGACGCCAACGAAACCGTATCGGCATGGAAACTGGCGGTGGAGTCAAGCCGGGGACCGACGGCGATTGTTCTTTCCCGGCAGAAACTTCCGGTTCTCGATATTGAAGAATACCCCCAACTTCCGAGGGGAGTGAGTAACGGCGGGTATATATTATATGAATCATCGCAAAACGGTCCTGATATCGCTCTTGTCGGGTCAGGGGCGGAGGTGCACCTGTTGCTCGAAGCTGCCAAAAAGCTCGAAAAAGAGAAGATTTATGCACGGGTAGTCAGTATGCCGTCATGGGAAATATTTATGACCCGTCCGGAATCATATAGAAAAGAGCTGTTTAATGACATTATACCGGTTCTGGCCGTTGAAGCGGGAGTTACTCTTGGATGGAGATCGTATGTTAGAAGTGATGTTCATACAATCGGGATTGACCGTTTTGGGGCTTCGGCTCCGGCCGGTGATTTATTTGAGAAGTTTGGATTCACGGCGGAGAATGTCGCTGATAAGGTGCGTGAAATCCTGAAAAAAAATGATTGAGCTTAAAGATATTTCCAAAACGTATGATGGCGGTGAGACATTCGCCGTTGATAAAATCAGCTTGACTGTTAAGAACGGGCAGTTTGTTGTTCTGTTGGGTGAATCAGGGTGCGGTAAGACGACCACTCTTAAAATGATCAACCGCTTGATAGAGCCGACTTCCGGTAAAATTACCCTGGGTGACAAAGATGTCATGAATCTCGACCCGGTACAGCTCCGCCGGGGTATCGGTTATGTGTTTCAGGAGATAGGGCTTTTTCCGCACATGACAATCGCAGAAAATATCGGCTCGGTTCCAAGGCTGTTGGGGTGGAGCAAAAAGAAGGTTGCCGACCGCGTTGATGAACTTCTGGAAATGCTGGGATTGGACCCCGGTGCATTCAGTGAACAGAATCCGGATCAACTATCGGGAGGGCAAAGACAGAGGATCGGTGTCGCCAGAGCATTGGCGGCCGGACCGGAGGTGATGCTGATGGACGAGCCATTTGGAGCGCTGGACCCGATTACGAGGAGCGGGGTACAGGATGAATTTCGCCAGCTTCAAAAGAAACTGAATTTGACGGTTGTCATGGTGACCCATGATATGATGGAAGCACTTATGCTGGCCGATGAAATAGCTATTATGAAAGAAGGAAAAATCACGGCTAAAGGAACGCCCGCTGAACTGCTTAAAAATCCGGGCGATGATTATGCCGAGGAACTATTGGAGATGCCTCGAAAGCAGTCGCAGATTTTAAAGGATATGACTAACGGGGAGAAAAAAGATTGAGTTTTGGGGCGTTATCAGAGCAGTTGAACTTCCTTCCGGGTTATCTTAGCGGGCATTTGCTGCTGTCTCTTCTGGCTATTTTGGCAGGGATTGTGGTCTGTGTTCCTCTCGGCGCCGCGATAACTCGAATAAAGGCAGTGCAAGGACCGGTTCTTGGGCTGGCCGGCGTCATGCAGACGATCCCGGGGATTGCACTTCTGGCACTGATGGTTCCCATATTAGGCATGATAGGTTTTGTGCCGGCACTGGTGGCTTTGATTATATACAGCTTTTTGCCGATTTTACGAAACACCGTGACCGGGATAATCGGAGTTGATCCGGCGGTTGTTGAGGCGGGACGGGGAATCGGGATGACCGACAGGCAGCTTCTTTTTAAAATTGAATTGCCGCTGGCCCTGCCGGTTATAGTTGCCGGTATAAGAACGGCTTCGGTCTGGGTTGTCGGGACCGCAACCCTGGCAACGCCGGTCGGGGCAACATCGCTCGGAAATTATATATTTACCGGGCTTCAAACACAGAATCTATCGGCCGTAGTTGTCGGGTGTATATCTGCTGCGGCTCTTGCAATAATAATCGACCAGTTGATACACCAGATGGAAATGGCGGCGTCGAGAAGAAGTATAATCCGCGGGATTGTTTCGACCGTTCTTCTGGCAGCCCTATTTGTCGGCGGATTAACACCTTCGGTATTGGGGAATGGAAAAGACAAAGCGGAGGTGATCTCGATCGGGTCGAAACCTTTTACCGAGCAGTACATACTGGCGGAGCTGATCGGCAAGGTACTGGAAGATGAAGGATACCGGATTAATAACCGTTCCAGTATGGGTTCGATAATATTGTTCGAAGCTCTATCGGATGGATCGATCGATTGCTATGTTGACTATACCGGGACGGTATGGACCAATGTAATGAATCGGGAAGATAATCCGGATAGGCGGAAAATATTGGAAGAGATGGCGCAATGGCTGATGGAAGAGCATGGAATTTATCAGGCAGGGGCGCTCGGTTTTGAAAATACATATGCGCTGGCTGTTCGTAAGGAAACAGCGGACAGCCTTAATTTGCAGACGATTGGCGATTTAGCCGAATATGCGCCGGAAATGGGAGTAGGGTCTGATTATGAATTTTTCAGCCGTCCGGAATGGAAAGCGCTTAAAAGCAGTTACAATTTGAATTTCAACGTGCAGCGCACTTTTGACCCGTCGCTGATGTATAGTGCAATATCGGAAGAAAGAGTCGACGTGATTTCAGCATATTCGACTGACGGACGTATTATTGCGCATAATCTGGTGGTACTCGAAGACCCCAAACAGGCACTTCCGCCCTATGACGCGCTAATGCTGCTTTCTGAAGAAGTATCAAAGAGGACCGATATTGTTGATGGTCTTGAACTATTGAGCAATTCTATTGATAACAGGCTGATGCAGCGGGCGAATAAGATGGTTGACCTTGATAAGGTTGCAATTGACAGCGCGGCGCAATTTCTATATAATCAAATCAAGTAGAAAATCTGGCTGTTTTCCCAAAAAATCAGGCACATTTTCGTTCAACTATTGTTTTAAGTCTACAACTTGTAATTGTTTTGTGTCAGGCTTATTAGCAGAATTAGCGATAAATTTTTATTATTTAAATATTGCCCTTGAAAGGTTTTTAATATGCCGGTAAAAATTGAAATAACCAATGAAAAAGAACAGATTATTAATAGAGAAAAATTAGTAGAATATCTCGTAAGTGTCAGAGATTATACTGAGAAGCTTTGCAGTCCTTTGTTTCCCGAGGATTATGTTGTTCAGACAATGGAAGATGTCTCGCCGCCTAAATGGCACCTGGGGCATACGACATGGTTTTTTGAACGGGTAATTCTTCAGGAATTCGATAAAAATTTCAAGCATTACGACGAACGATTCTATTTTCTTTTTAATTCATATTATGATTCATTCGGTGAGAGAGTTAAAAGATCGAATCGGGGCAATCTTTCAAGGCCGCCCATAGAAGAAGTTTACAATTATCGAAAAGATGTGACCGGTCGGATGATACACCTTCTTCAGAATATAGAAGAAGAGCACTACGAGCAAATTGTATATTTGACAATATTGGGAATCCATCATGAACAGCAGCACCAGGAATTATTCGTAACTGATATTAAGAATATTTTGGCGACCAATCCGATACGCCCGGCGTATGATAAAAATGCACTGGGAGATATACGGTCGCAGCATCTGGATTTGAATTTTGTTGATATACCGGGCGGGGTTTATACAATTGGGGCTGAGGACGACCCATTTGCCTATGATAACGAATATCCCCGGCACAAGGTTATTATCAATGATTTCCGCATCGCTAACCGACCGGTAACATGCGGCGAATATATAAAATTTATCGATGACGGCGGTTACAAAGAGCCCAACTACTGGCTATCCGACGGCTGGGCGGCTGTCGAGGAACGCGGCTGGGAGCATCCGCTTTATTGGGAAAAAGGAGATGATGACGGCTGGAAGATAATGACCATGTCCGGGCTCAGACCGCTTGATCTAAATGAACCGGTAACACATGTCAGTTATTATGAAGCCGCGGCGTTTGCGCGGTGGGCCGGTAAGAGGCTCCCGACTGAGGCAGAGTGGGAAATTGCGGCAACGAAATTCACAAACGGCGGGATCTCTGGAAAATTCCTCGATGATGCAGTTATGCACCCGGTTTTACGAATAGATAGCAAAGCAACCAATAATAGAATGTTGCATTCGATGTTGGGCAATGTGTGGGAATGGACCGGAAGCGCCTATCTTCCATATCCCGGGTATGAGCAGTCTCGTGATGCGCTCGGTGAATACAACGGCAAATTCATGGCCAACCAGATGGTTCTTAGGGGTGGTTCATGTGCCACACCGGAATCTCACATCCGTCCGAGTTATCGCAATTTTTTCCACTGCGATAAGAGATGGCAGTTTACAGGTATTAGACTGGTCGAAGACGTAAAATAATGGGAGGCTATAATGGCCACAAAAATAAGAACGATATGTACTCATGAATGTGGTGCATTTCTGGAGGGCAGGCAAAAATTCGCGATTGATGTCCTGACCGGTTTGTCGGATAGCAAAAAGTCGATACCATCGCAGTATATGTATGATGATGAAGGCAGCCGGTTGTTCAATAAAATCACACAACTACCGAGCTATTATCCCACGCGATGTGAAAAAGATGCTCTTAATAAAAATAAAGATAAAATTGGCAAGTATGTCGATGGTGCGCCATTTAACATGGTGGAATTCGGGCCGGGTGACGGGAGCAAAGCGAAAATATTGATTGATAATTTTCTTAAAAAAGGCTATGACTTTCAATATGTCCCGATCGATATCTCTGAGGGGGCTCTGGATCAATTGATAAATAATATTAAGAACGATTTTCCCGACCTTCAGATTACCGCTCTTGTTTCGGAATATTTTCAGGGGATCAACTGGTTGAATGATCAGTTCGAGGAAAAAAACCTGGTGCTTTTTCTGGGATCAAATATTGGTAATTTCAGTCATTCGCAGAACCGAATATTCCTGAGAAACTTATGGAACTGTCTTGATAACGGCGACAATGTCCTTCTGGGATTTGATTTAAAAAAGGATATTGAAACTTTGATCAAGGCTTATAATGATCCCGAGGGAGTGACTGCGCAGTTCAATCTAAATGTGCTAAAAAGAATCAACCGTGAGTTGGGCGGAAATTTTGATCTCACTAAATTCAGACATATGGATACATATGATGTCTTTACCGGTGCGATGGAAAGCTACCTGATCAGCCTCGAAAGACAGGAAGTTTTTATAGAGGAAATTGGTCGTTCTTTTCGTTTCAAACCCTGGGAACCGATACATATGGAGTATTCTTACAAATATCTCGAATCGGATATTGATGAGATTGCCCGAGAGACAGGATTTGCAGTCAATGAGCATTTGTATGATTCAAAAAGATATTTTATTGATTCGATGTGGGAAGTAAAAAAGGTGGTTAACGGGGCGAAGAAAGTCGCATGTGAAATGATGGATAAATCAAATAAAGAGAAAGCAAAATAGTTTTATGGATAAGTTCGATGCCGTTATTATTGGCTCGGGACAGGGCGGACAACCGCTGGCGGTTGAATTGGCCGGTGCCGGATGGAAAACAGCCCTGGTTGAAAAGGCACATCTCGGCGGAAGTTGTATCAATTACGGATGTACCCCGACAAAGACTCTTATCGCAAGTGCTCAAGCGGCACATATGGTTAAGAGAAGCAGTGATTATGGTGTTAATACCAATGAACCGATGATCGATATGGAAAAAATCCGTGAGCGCAAACACAGTATTGTGGAATCGTTCCGGGGTGGTCTGGAAAAAAAGACGGAAAATACTGACAATCTCGAACTTATCGAAGGCGAAGCGAGGTTTGAAGGAAGTAAGGAAATTATCGTTACATCAGAAGATGGTCGCGAAAGATCGATCACTGCTGATAAGATAATTATCAATACGGGTGCCCGCCCGGCACAGATCCCAATTGACGGATTGGAGGATGTAAATCCCCTGGATTCAACCTCGATACAGGAACTTGATGTCCTGCCGGAACATCTGTTGATTCTTGGCGGGGGGTATATTGGGCTGGAGTTCGGACAGTATATGAGGCGCCTTGGCAGTGATGTTACGATAATAGAAAGGGGAGCACAGTTGGCCGGCCGGGAAGATGAAGACATTGCTGAAGAAATCGCCAAGATCTTTCAGGAAGATGGAATAAACCTTATATTCAATGCTGAAGCCAAAAGATTCACTGAGACTGATGATTCCCATATTGAGTTGACTTATAAAAAAGACGGGGATGAAAAAAAGATAACCGGGTCTCATGTTTTGGCAGCTATCGGTCGCCAGCCAAACACAGATATGCTGAATCTCTCGAAAGCCGGGGTTGAGTCATTCGGACATGGCTTTATAAAAGTGAATGATAAGCTGGAAACATCGGCGAAAGGCATATACGCGATTGGTGATGTCAAAGGCGGTCCCGCCTTTACACATATTTCATATGATGACTATCGTGTCCTTAAGGAAAACCTTCTCAACGATGGAAACAGAAGCATAAAGGACCGTCTGGTTCCGTATACAATTTTCATTGATCCGCAACTTGGACGGGTTGGGCTTTCGGAAAAGGAAGCTAAAGAAAAAGGTATCGATTATAAGAAAGCGGAAATGCCGATGGAATATGTCGCTCGTGCAATAGAAGTTGATCAAACACGCGGCAAAATGAAAGTTCTGGTTGATCCGTCGACTCATCTGATAATTGGTTGCGCCATTCTGGGCATTGAGGGTGGGGAGATTATGAATATGATTCAGATTGCCATGATGGCAAAAATGCCGTACACGGAAATTCGTGACGGCATCTTCGCGCATCCAACTCTGGGCGAATCTTTGAATAATCTATTCGCCCAGATCAAAGAGTAATCTTACTTTTCTATTAATTCTTCGCGGTGTTTCCGGAAATAATTAATCAAACCGCCAACCAGCATTATTTCAACTTGTCTCCCGGATAATTGATGTTCCACTTCAAATTCGAAATCTTTGGTTTCGTTTTTGACGGTTAGCTTATTATCCTTTTTGATTGATTCGCGGACATTTTCAATACGGAGTTTATCTTCCTGATCAATCTTATTCCAGTCGTCCGTATTTTTGAAAGTAAGCGGGACAATTCCGAAGTTTATCAGATTTTGCCAGTGAATCCGGGCAAAACTTTTGACAATAACAGCCTGCACGCCCAGATATCTGGGGGCGATAGCGGCATGTTCGCGGGATGACCCCTGGCCGTAATTGTCTCCGCCGACAATGACAGAGCCGCTATCTTTGAATTCAACCGCCCGGTTATAGAAATTGTCATCAATCTGAGAAAAAGTGAATTTGCTTATTTCCGGTATATTACTCCGGAACGGCAGAACTTTTGAACCGGCGGGCATGATGGTGTCGGTCGATATATCGTCACCTGTTTTTATAATTACCGGTCCGGCAATTGCATCTTCCAATTTTTCAAAAATCGGCAGTGAACTGATATTGGGGCCTTTTTCGAGTTGAACTCCCTGCCCATCTTCGGGCGGTTCGACCAGCATATCGGTATTAATTATTATTTCATCCGGTTCTTCGAATTTGGGGTAGTCCATGTCAAGAGTCCTGGGATCGGTAATGACACCGGTCAGGGCCGATGCGGCAGCGGTTTCGGGACTGCAAAGATAAACCGAGTCTTCCTTTGTGCCCGACCTTCCGGGGAAATTACGCGGTACGGTCCGCAGGCTGATTTTTCCGGAAGCCGGCGCCTGCCCCATACCGATACATCCGTTACATCCGGCCTGGTGGATTCTTCCGCCGGCACGGAGAAGCTTGCCCAGCAGTTTCATATCCATCAGGTTTTCCTGAATCTGCCTCGAGGTTGGGTTTATGTCAAGGGAGACTCTTTCGTGCACACGTCTGCCGTCGAACATCATAGCCGGTACGGCGAAATCCCGAATGCCGGGATTGGCCGAAGAACCGATCATCGACTGATATATTTCTTTACCGGCCACTTCGCTGACCGGAACAACATTGCCCGGCGAACTCGGCTTGGCGATCAGCGGCTCCAGTTTGGAGAGATTTATTTCATCATGCTCATCGTATTCCGGGTTTTCATCGGGGAGGATTTGGGTGAAATCATCGCCTCTTTCCTGGAGAACGAGGAATTTTTTCAGATTGTCATCAGCGGGGAAAACGGTTGTTGTAGCGCCAAGTTCGGCGCCCATGTTGGCGATTACATGCCGATCCATCGCCGAAAGACTTTTTAAACCTTCGCCATAATATTCAATAATTTTGCCGACACCGCCTGAAACTCCATGCCGGCGAAGCATTTCCAGAATAACATCTTTGGCCGAAACCCAGTCGGGAAGTTTGCCGGTAATTTTGACGCCCATTATTTTGGGCATTTTGACATAGAATGGTTCACCGGCCATTGCCTGGGCAACTTCCAACCCCCCGGCGCCAACAGCCAGCATCCCCATTGATCCGGCCGCACAAGTGTGACTGTCGGAGCCGAGCAGGGTTTTACCCGGTTTGCCGAATCTTTCCATGTGTACCGGGTGACTGACACCATTGCCCGGTCGGCTGTACCAAACTCCGAATCTTTTGCAGGCGCTCAAGAGGAATAAATGATCATCGGGATTCTTATGGTCCGACTGAACCAGGTTATGATCGACATATTGAGCGGAAATTTCGGTCTTTACGCGCGGGAGGTCCATCGCTTCCAGCTCCAGCATAACCATAGTTCCGGTGGCGTCCTGGGTGAGAGTCTGATCAATTTTGAGGGCAATTTCCTTCCCCGGTTCCATATCGCCATCAAGCAGATGGCTTTCGATTAACTTTCGCGCAACACTTTTTCCCATATCTATTCCTCGCTTTACAGTTACTTATTTAAATCCCGGATATTTATTAAAACTAAAATCTATTCAAATAGTTCGCCTTAAGTTATATTTTAAAGGATATATAAATCCAGTATATAATGAGATTATTTATCTGTCGATACGCGGATTTTTTATATATTAACAGCGATGAAAACTAAGGAAAGAAAAAACTCACGCTTTGCTTTTTGGGTTTTTATTGGTCTGGTTGTTTTCTGCGCCGCGCAGTTAACCTGGTGGATTATTTTTCAAATCGAAACCGGCCAGGAACTCTATCGCTTGAAGGTCGACAATCTATTTTCAGAGGCCGACCGGGCGGTAATGATAGTCAATGACAGGTTCGACAGCATAGAACGTCGAGTTTTATCGGCTATCGGTTCGCCATCGGAAGAAAACTGGCAGAGATCTTTAAATGCGCTTATTGAAAATAGTGCCTTATCGGGCTATACCTTAGGATCGTACGGGCGGGGGCGAATATCTGTCGGCGATACTGAATCCCGTCTCAGGCGTCAGATAGATGATAGTGTGACGATTTTTTATGACAGTATGTATGTCGATTCGGTTGTGAAGGCATTAAATCCCAATTTAATGTTTTCATATCCGGTAGAGTCTGAAAGCAGGACGTGGGATTATGTCAATCAGAATATGCTTAAGGTCCGGAAAACGGCTTTAAACCGCTTGAAATCAGAGTCCAATCGCCGGATTATTATGTTTGTTTCGGAGGGGAGTTTCTTTCTGGTAATAATGATCATCGGGGCCTTTTTGATTTACCGGGCTTTGCAAAAGACGGAGGAGTTGAACCGAAGGCAGATCGGTTTTATGCAGGCAGTTACTCATGAATTTCGAACGCCACTTACATCATTGCGGTTATATCTCGAGACATTGAAGGGGGGCAAGCTTGACAAACCGAAATCCAATGAAATTTATGATAAAATGCTGGCCGATTGCGACCGTTTGAATAACCTCGTGGATAATGCACTCGATGCCGGGCGGCTCGGTGGAGAGCGCGTTGTTATAAATTTAAAAGATACGAATCTATCCAATGATATCGAGGAATATATAAATTCTCAAAAGCCGTATATCGAGCGAAAAAGAGGGACATTTACAGAAGATATTGAGCCGGATATATCTGCAAAGACCGATTATCAGGCGATGCGCCGGGTTTTTCAGATTCTAATAGATAATGCGCTTAATTATTCACCAGAAGATAGAAAACAGATCAGGATTTCTTTGAAGAAAAAGGATGAAAAAATAGTATTAAAAATATCTGATGAGGGGATTGGTATAGAGGAGAAAGAAAAAGAGAAAATTTTTAGACGGTTTTATCGAATCAATAACGAATCTACAAAGAAATCCCATGGGGCCGGTCTGGGGCTTTATCTGGCGAGACAGATCATTGAGGGGCATAAAGGCAGTATAAGGGTAGAACCGAATTCAGAAGGTGACGGCAGTACATTCATAATTGAATTACCCGCAACTTAGTTATGAGCAAAAAGATACTCATAGTTGAAGACGAAGAACATATTGCCGAGGGATTGAAACTGAACCTCGAATCGAACGGATTTGAGACTACAATTGCATCTGACGGCGGCACGGCTTTGGAATTGTGGCGCAACGGGACATTTGATCTAATTATTCTGGATGTGATGCTACCGGGAATTGACGGCCTCGAAGTCTGCCGGACCATTCGTGACGAAGGCGGTCGGATACCGGTATTGTTTCTTACCGCCCGAGACAGGGAAGATGACCGCATCGCGGGGTTAATTTCGGGCGGAGATGATTATCTAACCAAGCCGTTCAATCTTCAGGAGTTGATGCTTCGGATAAATGCAATATTTCGCAGGCAGGCGTGGTATACCTCCGGGAAGGAAGGTGGGGGGCGGTTTGAATTTGATGGTAACTGGATTGATTTTTCTTCGTATGATGCAAAGGGACTGCAGGGGGTTGAAAAGCTCTCGCAGAAGGAATGCATGATAATGAAGTTTCTGGTCGAGCATGCCGACGAAGTGGTCAGCCGCGATATGATTCTCGATGCTGTCTGGGGTTATGATGTTTATCCCACGAATAGAACAGTTGATAATTTTATAGTCAGGTTACGGAAGCTATTCGAGCGGGATCCGTCTAATCCGAAATATATCCATACAATTCGGGGGGCCGGCTATAAATTTACGCCATCAGGTCGATAGATGGATTAAAATGGCAAAAAACGGCTATTTTCCGGGTTTGTGACATTTCTGTGACAATTCTATTTAAAAAATAGCCTACTTTGTCACGTATGCTAATATAATGTAATTTCAATGGAGGTTTGGCTCTGAGGGTGACAGACAATAATTTCATAAATGCCTGCTACGGCAATAATATGGGACCTATTCCGGTATGGATGATGCGCCAGGCCGGAAGGTATTTGCCTGAATATTTAGAGGTTAGAAAAAAGGCCACATTTCATGAATTATGCCGCTCGCCGGAATTGGTGGCCGAGGTGGTCAGTCAGCCGATTCGAAGATTCGGTTTTGATGTGGCGATTTTGTTCTCTGATATACTGACACTTCTCGAACCTATGGGTATTAAGGTAGATTTTCCTGAAGGCGGGCCGGTTCTCGAGAATCCTATTCAAAAGCCGGAAGATGTAAAAAGGCTTAAGGATTTTGATGTTGAAAAGGATTTATCTTTTGTTATCCAGGCGGTCAGGCGGACTAAAGCAGCCTTGCCCGATCTGCCTCTGGTCGGATTTGCAGGTTCACCGTACACTCTGGCGTGCTATTTAATCGAAGGAAAGGGCTCAAAGAATTTCGCAAAGGCCAAGCAATTTATCTATAAGTACCCTGATGCCGCCGAAGAAATGTTCGACCTGATAGTCGATGTGACCGGAAGGTATCTCTCGGCCCAGATTGAGGCCGGAGTCGATGCGGTTCAACTTTTTGAAAGCTGGGGAGGCGTTCTCTCGCCGTCCGATTTCGAAAAATGGTCGGCCGAACCGGCGGATAGAATATTTTCGACGCTTGATGACTATGATATACCACGAATTTATTTTATAAATAATATTGCTCCCTATTTTGAAATCATTCGCGACGTAAATTTTGAAGTTGCCGGTGTCGATTATCGCGTTTCAATGGAGAAAGCGGCCAAGGCACTGCCGGAAAAAGCGCTTCAAGGTAATCTGGACCCGTCGGTACTATTTGCGGGACCTGAAATTTCGGCCCAGAAAACGAGAGAGATACTTGATTCGGTCGACTGCCACAAGCGGTTGATTTTTAACCTCGGACATGGTATACTTCCTGCGACCCCATTGGAATCGGTTCATAAAGTGGTAGAAACAGTAAAGAATTATAACCGGCATTATGAAAAAGACAAACAAACCAACCACCGTCTCGGTTGAACTTCTCCGAAAATATGATCGTCCGGGCCCGCGCTATACCAGCTATCCGACTGTTCCGGAATGGCATGACGGTATCGGTAACGGGCATTATATAAGATCGCTTAAAAAAGCTGTGGAGAGGACAGAAGAGCCTTTCGCAGTTTATTGCCATATTCCATTTTGCCGGAAACGATGTTTTTACTGCGGATGTAATACCTGTGTCATAAACGATATTTCTCGGACAGATCAGTATCTTGATCGGCTCGAAAAAGAAATCGACGAAGTGTCATCATATATGGAAAAAAGGCGGTTGATCAGCCAGTTTCACTTCGGAGGAGGGACACCGACTTATCTTGATATTGAACGTCTTGGCAAAATCCTCGATAAATTCGAAAGTGTATTTCAATTTACTGATAAATGCGAGAAATCGATTGAGCTCGATCCTCGAGTGACTACCAAAGAACAGCTGGATTTTCTGGCAGGTAGAGGTTTTAACCGCATTTCGCTCGGTGTGCAGGACTTTGATCCCGATGTGCAGGAAGCGATAGGGCGGATACAGCCGATTGAGACGGTTGAAGATATTTTGAATTACGGGCGAAAGCTCGGATTCGGCGGAATTAACTTCGACTTAATTTACGGACTCCCAAAACAAAGCGTGGAGAGTTTCAGAAAAACGCTCAAGCAGACAGTGAGTTTGGCCCCGGATCGATTGGCTATATATTCCTTCGCGTATCTTCCGGAGTTGAAACTTCACCAGAAAAAAATAAATCCCGACGATCTTCCCGATACCGAAACGAAATACAGCCTTTTTGCAGGCGCAATAGAGATACTTACCGCGGCAGGTTATAATCAAATTGGTATGGATCATTTCGCCCGGCCGGAAGATGAGCTGTCGATCGCTCAAAATGACGGCCGCCTGCATCGAAATTTTATGGGTTATACGGTACAATCAGCGCATGATATGATCGGATTCGGGATGTCGTCTATTGGCTACGTGGAACATACGTTCGTGCAGAATTTATCAAAACTGCATGAATATGAGGAGGCAGTCGAAGAGAATGGAATGGCTGTTTTCCGCGGAATGGAATTGTCGTATGATGATTTGATCCGGCAGTTTGTAATAAATTCTCTTATGTGCAATTTCCGGCTGGAATTTGATAAGCTGTATGACAAATTCAGTGTCAACTATCATGAATATTTCAAAGAAGAGCACAGTAAATTGCAGGATTTCGTCGATGACAAGTTCCTGGTTATTGAGGATGATGCCATCAGGGTAACAGAAATCGGCCGGACTTTTGTTAGAAATATTGCCATGACATTTGATATATATTTTCAGCGTCAGCAAGAAGAGAAGAAAGCAACTTTCTCCCGAACCATATAACAGATGAATGCCTCCAAAGAAAAGGTTTGTGTAATTTTTCTGAATATGGGTGGACCGGAGGATTTATCCCAGGTTCGCGAGTTTTTGTATAATATTTTTTCTGACCGCAGTATTATTCAGCTTCCGGGCGGCAAGACTTTTCAAAAACCATTTGCCCGGATGATTTCCAAATTCCGCGCCAAAAAAGTACAGAAAAGGTATGAGCAAATCGGCGGCGGATCGCCTCTTTTGCACTGGTCTAAAATCCAGGCCGAACAGGTTGAAAATTTGCTAAAAAGCCGGTTTGAAGGAATTAAATGTATGGTCGGGATGCGCTATCTTCCGCCCTATATCCAGGAGCCGATTTCAGAAGCATATGATAATGGTTACCGTCGGATGGTTTTCGTTCCGTTATACCCGCATTACTGCCGGGCGACGACGGGGACAGCTTTCGAACAAGTAAAAATCGCTTTAGCCAATTACCCCGATATCGAGGCGCTGTTTGTTTCCGATTATCATGATGATCCGGGCTATACATCGCTGCTTCATAAATATATAATCGATAACATACCCGAAAATGCCAACCTGCTTTTTTCAGCGCATGCGTTGCCCGAGAAATTTGTGCTCGAAGGTGATCCATATGTGGCGCAGATTCGCAGAACGGTTGAAATCGCGGCAAAAGGGATGGAATTTTATATATCATTTCAAAGCCGGACCGGCCCGGTAAAATGGGTTGAGCCGGATACTATTGAGATGACCCGGCAACTATTGTCAAAATCAGACTCCGACCTTTTCATAGTGCCGATTAGTTTTGTCAGCGATCATATCGAAACGCTGTATGAAATTGATGTTGAATTGAAAGAGCTTATGGGCGAAAACGGAAACCGTATTAAAAGGATGCCGATGTTTAACGGCGATGAAAAATTTTCGGCGGCGTTGTCTTATCTTATAGCAGAGAAGTGTAAAAAAAATGGCTGGCTATGATGTTATCATAGTTGGCGGTGGGATATCGGGGCTTTCGGCCCTGCATTTTATCAAGCGTAATAAGCCTGAGTTATCGGTACATCTTTTTGAGGCTGATAAACGCCCTGGCGGAACAATAGGTACCGATCATATCGAAGGTTACAGTTTTGACTGGGGGCCGAATGGATTTCTTGATCGGGAACCGCTGACTCTGCAACTGTGCGATGAATTGGGACTCGATGCCAAGATAGAGCGGGCAAATCCGAATGTCAGCAAGAGGTTTATTCTTCGAAAAGGTAAATTGCGCCAGGTGCCGATGGCACCTCCAAAATTTATGTTATCGGATATTTTGAGCGTGAAGGGAAAACTTCGCGTCGCTTCGGAACCGATCGTGAAAAAGAAGAGAAAAGTCGACGACGAATCGATTTATGATTTTGCCAGCAGGCGAATTGGCAGGGAGGCGGCCGATTATCTTGTCCAGCCAATGGTTTCGGGTGTGTATGGGGGAGTTGCGGATAGATTATCATTAAAAGCCTGCTTTCCTGTAATGAGAGAGATGGAGGACAAGTACGGTTCATTGTTTAAGGCGATGATTGCCAAAAAAAAGGAAGCCAAACAGAATGATGTCAAATCGGGCGGTCCCGCCGGCCCGGCCGGATGGCTGACGACATTTTATGGCGGGCTGGATGTTTTAACGGAAACGATGGCCGATAAATATTCCGACCTGATAAGCTATGACCATAAGGCCATTTCTGCAAAAAAAACAAAATCAGGATATAAAGTGACATTCGATGATAGCAATATCCATGACTGTGATAAGTTGATCATTGCGACACCCTCTTATATTGCTTCCCAAATAACTGAATCGTTATCCGAGAAATTATCAAAAGCTCTCGGAGACATCCCGTACTCACCAATTGCGGTTGTATGTATGGGCTATGATGATAAGGCAATCAGTTATCCGCTTGACGGATTCGGTTTTTTGGTGCCGCAAAAAGAGAAGCGTAAAATTCTCGGATCGATCTGGACTTCATCGATTTTTGAAAATAGAGCCCCATCGGGCAAGGTTCAGTTCAGGACGATGGTTGGCGGTGACGGCGACCATGAAACACCGAAATTCGCCGAAAGGGAGTTGGAGCGTATCGTCCATTATGAATTAAATAGTATTCTCGGCATTTCGGAACTTCCTGAAATAACGAAAATATTTCGATGGGAAAAAGGGATTCCTCAGTATTATATCGGTCATAATGAAATTATGAAACAGATTGAGGAAGAACTTAATGAAATGGGCGATATATATCTAACCGGTAATGCCTATTACGGCATCAGTCTCAATCATTGCGTAAGCCTGTCATATAAATTGTCTCAAAAAATATAATAGCCACAATTACGTCGTTTCATTTGGAAACAGTGAACTGCAAAGTGGACGGATTATTAATTATTTTGGCCGTTGGCACTTATGCGGACAGCTTCTTTATCCGATAATAAATTCAAACCGCTAAAATTTTGCGGGGCTAAACATCTTGACCAATATTTTGGGGCATTTGTCTGAAATATATGATTAAAAAATACAGGAGGCAAAAATGTCAGAGGGGGTAAGATTAGAAGCCGGCACCGATGAAATGAAACTGCTGGTTTTCAAGCTGGGAGGCACAAGTTTCGGAATAAATGTAAGTCGTGTTCGTGAAATAATAGAGCGGATGAAAACGATAAAGGTGCCATACACTCCGCCAATGGTTGAAGGAATTTTTAAGCTTCGTGATGAAGTCCTGACTCTGGTTAAACTTGGATTCCATTTTGATATGGAAGGTGAAGTAACGGCGCGTGGTGAGGGTGCGATTATAATTGTTGAGTTCAATCAGACGCGCTATGGGATTTTGGTCGATTCGGTGGAGGCTATTTACTCGCTGACGTGGGAACAGATTGAACCGCCGTCATCGTACCTGACCGATATGAGAGCGCCTGTTACAGGAATAACAAAGATTAACGGCGATACCATTCTTATTGCCGATTTTGAAACGATTACGGAAGACGTCCTCGGAATACAGAGTGCCAATATTCCCGATGATGTCGATCAGGAGCCAAAAGAGAAAAAGGATGTCAAAGTCCTTCTCGCTGATGATTCCTCGGTTCTGAGGACATCTCTAACCCGCATATTAAAGCATAATGGATATTGCGATCTGACCATTTGTAACGATGGGCAGGAAGCATGGGAGACTCTGATGAATAATCAAAAGGAAGATAAAACACCTTTTGATATTGTAATAAGTGATATAGAAATGCCGCGCTTGAATGGATTAAGTTTGACTACGAAAATAAAGGAAGAGCAGTCTCTTAAGGATATTCCGGTAGTGCTGTTTTCATCGCTTATAAATAAAGAAAATATTAAAATCGCTCAGGATGCCGGGGCGGATGCCCAAGTAAGTAAGCCTTTGAGCGGTGAAATGATAGATGCTGTCGAGAATTGTTTGAAAAAAAGAGGAAGGCTCGCTGCCGTTTAACTATTTTTACTGATTGGTGGGCAATCGGGGGGCTTTTGGGGACCTGCAAGTTGTAGCTCATTTCGACTTTTTGATGAAATGATGAATAATTCCTTCCGTTTGTAGCCTCTGCATTGAATGATAAAATTAGGGCAAATAACGCCGATAGTTTTATAGTAAAATATATCCTGCAAATATATTGAGGGGCAATATGGCTAGAATTCTGCTTGTTGATGATGATCCTGTAACTTTGCGAATAATACATGGTATGCTAGTTAAATACGGCCATGGGACTACTACGGCCGGATCTGTCAAGGAGGCCATCAAGGAGCTCGAATCGGATCCTACCATAGATCTTGTAATCACTGATCTCGAAATGCCCGAATCGACCGGTTTCGATCTTCTGAAAAGATTCAATCAAGTTGCCCGCTTTGCCAGTCTGCCGGTTATTCTATGTACTTCCAAAGCAGACCAGGAGACACTTGTCAATGCCATGAAATCCGGGGCACGTGATTTTATTGTTAAGCCGTTTAAAGAAGATACGCTGGTATCAAAGGTTGATAAGGCATTACAGCAGGGCAAGCCGTCGGTTCATATAATGGAAGATGAAGCACTGGTACTTGAAAGGCTAAAATATATAATAGAGCTCGAGGGGTTTTCAGTCTCGACTTCAGTAACCGCCAAAGATGGACTCAATTTTCTCGATGATAATCGCGTCAATATCGTTATTGCCGATATTGGTCTTCCGGATATGACCGGTGTGACATTGACCAGGAAGATTAAAGAAAAGTATACAAATGTTTCAGTCTTTTTAATATCGGGACTTTCTGCACGGCAAAGCAAAGATATCCTCGAATGCGGCGCTGACGGATTTATCAGCAAGCCGTTCCGCAATACCGATATTATTGCCAAGCTCCGCGCCGCCCTAAAGCAGTATTCGACGGTGGCCCCGACCTCGGAAACCAAATAGACTACCGCAGTTAAGTAGAAAAATCAAACAGACCTGTCTGAAAAGGTTTACACCGGCTCTGTATTTCGGTGCCGGACAATTTCACCCTCGGTCAAATAGATAACATCCTCGGCGATATTAGTGGCATGATCGGCGATACGTTCGAGGTGTCTTGAAACAAGGATAAAATGTGTCACCCAATCGATATAATCGACATTATGACGAATTACATTTTTGGCCTTTTGATAGGTGTCGTAATTCATTTTGTCGATTTCATCGTCCGACGCCCGGACTTCTCGTGCCAGCCGCGAATCCATGTTGACCAGCGAATCTAAAGATTTTTTGAGCATTGCCTGAGTTTTTTCGGCCATTTCGTCAAAATCAAAATGAACCTTAAAATCGGTTTCAAGATTTTCAGCAAGATAAGCCGCCCTCTGAGCAATATTAACGGCTAGGTCGCCGATTCTTTCGAGATCATTATTAATCTTCAGAACGGAAATCAAGAATCTCAGGTCGGCCGCCAGCGGCTGATGAAGGGCCAGAATTTTCAGGCAGTCCTCTTCGATTTCGACTTCTTTGCGGTCGATTTCGTCGTCGGTGCCAATAACGCGCTCGGCCAGTTCTCGGTTGCGGGTCGAGACCGATTGTACCGCGTAGCGCACTCTTTCCTCTACTGCCGCCCCCAGCGAGAGGAAGTTTCTTTTTAGCCTATCAACTTCCCGCATGAAATGGACAGTCATAACAATCCAATATAATAATTATCCGAATCTTCCGGTAATATAATCTTCAGTTTTTCTTTGTTTGGGATTGGTGAAAATTTGATCAGTTTCACCAAATTCAATCAGAACGCCTTCGAAAAAGAAGGCAGTATAATCGGAAATTCGCCCCGCCTGCTGCATATTATGAGTAACAATTACAATAGTATAATTCTTTTTGAGTTCGCCAATGAGGTCTTCGATCTTTGTCGTTGAAATCGGATCGAGGGCCGAGGCCGGTTCGTCCATCAAGATAACCTCAGGTCTTATTGCCAGGGCACGGGCTATACATAGACGCTGCTGTTGACCTCCTGAAAGCATATAGGCATTGTGGTCCAGCTTATCTTTAACTTCGTCCCAAAGGAAAGCTCTCTGAAGCGATTCTTCGACGATGTCCCTGATAATCCTTCTGTCCTTGATTCCATTTACCCTAAGGCCGTATGCGACATTTTCAAATATAGATTTGGGAAAGGGATTGGATTTTTGGAATACCATACCGACTCTTGTTCGAAGTTCGGCGGCATCCCGATAATCCCGGTAGATTTCTTTGCCGTCAAGATAAACCCGGCCTTTCATTTTGGTTTCGGGGATGGTTTCATTCATTCGATTCAAAGTTCTCAGGTAGGTCGATTTTCCACAGCCGGAGGGTCCAATAAGAGCGGTCACTTTATTTTTTTCGACATTCATGGTAACGTCGAAAAGGACTTGATTATCGCCGTAAAAGAAGTCTATATCTTCGGTCACCATCTTATATTCAGGTTTTTGACTCTTTTGCTGCGCATTATCGGCCATCTGCTTTTCCTTTTTGGTTTTCGCAAATTCGTCAGACATTGACTCTCTTCTTCCTCATGCTTGAGCGAATATATATGGCCACGAAGTTAAGCATAAATGTTAAAATCAGCAACACCAGAACTGTTCCATAGAGAATCGGCAATGTCGCTTCGACATTCGGCGACTGTGTAGCCATAACATATATATGATAACCAAGTTCCATGAACTGGTCGTTAAGTTTCATTGGAAGATAAGGGAGATAGTAGGCCGCGCCGGTAAACATAATCGGTGCGACTTCGCCTGCGCCCCGGCTGACGGCAAGAATCGCGCCGGTCAGGATTCCGGGAAGCGATTGCGGTAGAATAACTCTTCGGATTGTCTGAAGTTTCGTACCGCCCAAAGCATAGCTGGCTTCTTTAAGTTCGCGCGGAATAGTCCGAAGTGCTTCCTCGGTAGAGACAATAACAACCGGCAGGGTTAAAAGCGCAAGTGTAAGTGAAGCCCATATTATTGCCGGTTGCCCCCAGACCGGACCTTCATTACTATAAAATATCGAATCCAGTCCGCCTCCAATAAAGCCGATGAAAAAGCCCAGGCCAAACAGACCAAATACAATCGAAGGGACACCGGCCAGATTATTGATGGCGACCCGTATAAGGCGCGTGATTTTAGAATCAGGCGATGTGTATTCCTGCAGGTATATCGCTGTAAGGACACCGATAGGAACAACCGCAATCACCATTAGAATCACAAGAGCCACTGTACCGAAAATAGCCGGGAAAATACCTCCGCCTTCCATACCATTTTCGGGAGGGCTGGTAAGAAAGTCCCAGCTTATGGTACCTACACCGCCAATGATAATATTCAAAAGGATGATCGCCAGCATCAGGATAATGATTGCCGCCGCTGTCAGGGTGAGCCCTTTGGGTATATACCCTTTGGTTTTGGGCTGAAATTCCAGCTCTCCCACAACCGAACTGGTGTCGACTCTTTTTTCTGATCTTACCGCTCTCATTTGGTTTTACCCTGTAATCTTTCTTTCAGCCTAACCAGGACTATATCACCAGAAAGATTAATGATAAATGTAAACACGAATAAGAGTGCGCCAATAAAGAAAAGGACGCTATAATGAGCGCTTCCGAAGACAACTTCGGCGAGTTCGGCAGCGATCGTGGCCGAAAAGGTTCTTACAGAATCAGTCAGGCTTGCCGAAATAATGGCGGCGTTTCCCGATGCCATCAGGACGATCATAGTCTCGCCGACAGCACGACCGAATCCCAGAACTACACCAGCGGCAATACCGGGCATGGCGGCCGGGAAAACCATCGTAAAGGAAACCTGCCAGGGATTAGCTCCAAGCGCGGTCGAAGCCTCGCGCAGTGATTGAGGGACAGAGGTCATGGCATCCTCGGCGACGGTGAAGACAATTGGGATAACCGCCAACCCCAGGGCTATACCCGCAGTAAGAGCATTCAGGCGAAATATTAAACCAAGTGCGTTTTGAACAACGGTGGCAAGAACCATAAGCGCAAAGAAACCGAGAACTACCGATGGTATTCCGGCCAGCAGTTCTATGGCAGGTTTGATTATTTCCCTCATTCGTTTGGATGCGAATTCCGATGAATAAATGGCGGCGCCGACACCCAGCGGCACCGCGAATAGCATGGCAATAATCGCGGCCTTAATGGTGCCGATGAAAAGGGGAAGAAGTGAATATTTCGGGACTTCGGAATTAGGCTGCCAGGCCCACTTGGGGTCTCGGCCTTCATAGAATTCCTGTTTAAAGACCATTCTTTCAAGAGTCACTTCTTCACGGATTTCTTCGTCGGAAAAAATGGGCGTTGCTTCCTTGAAAATGAATAAAAATATCAGGAATATTGCTATCAAAGCAATAAAGGCATTCACCTGGATAAATTGCGTTCCAAGGAACTCTTTGAGCTTTGATTTAGGTTTAAACTGCAATTCCGTCATTTCATACTGCCGCGTTTATTGAGTAATAATCCACATTAATGGGATCTATTTAATTTTTTCCATTTCCTGCTGGGCACGCTTTTTTGACAGCGGGACGTATTCGATTTCTTTGGCTAATTCCTGACCTTCTTCCGAAAGAGCCCATAGAGTGAGTTCTTTTATTTCGCCGGTCGGTTTTCCATTAAAGTACCAGTACAATTCACGGGAAATCGGATATATGCCTTCGGAAATCGTTTCCATTGTCGGCAAAATTGCCATCGAAGTATCATCTTTTGCCACTGCCGCAAATTTAACACCTTTCGCCCAGGCGACACCGCCATAACCGAGTGAGTTTTCATCCTTGGAGACAGCGTTAACTACGGCCGCGGTTCCCGGAAGGGTTTGAGTATAGGGTGAATAGTCTTCCTTATCAAGGACATGCTCCTTGAAAAAGACGTAAGTCCCCGAGTTGTTTTCGCGGCCGTATAGAATTATTCTTTTATCATTGCCGCCAAGTTCCGACCAATTTGTTATCTGGCCGGTATATATTGCTTTGAGTTGATCAAAGGTAAGCGTATCCACCGGATTTTTTTCGTGAAGAAAGACAGCAATTCCGTCAAGAGCCATTGAAACCCGGTAAGGCTCAACACCTCGATCAGCGGCCATTTTAAATTCTTTTTCTTTCATTTCACGCGAGGCCTGACAGACATCGGTCCCGCCGTTTAGAAGGGCTGCCACACCTGTGCCTGTTCCGCCGCCGGATACCTGTATGATAATCCCATCATTGATTTTCATATATTCTTCGGCCCACCGCTGCCCCAGGCGAACAAGCGTATCGGAGCCTTTTATTGTAATAGTGGTGCTGGCAAATATTATTCCAAACAGCGCCAGCATCGAAGCCAAAATTATGAATCCCTTTTTCACTTATTCCTCCTAAAATTTCATTTTTAGATCGACCTGCAATTTTTGAAAGTCGACACTATTTTCCAATCCAATCTGGTTATAGAAATATGTTACTGCGAAAGTTGTTTTTCCCATTAGCTGATAATTAACGCCAATTTCATGACCTCTGGCATCGGTTCCTCCGCCTCGGAAATCTGAATCGGCAAACAATCCAACAACCGCATCTTTTTTCAGTTCCCTGTACAGGTATCTAAAATCCCAGTCTCCGGTTTCCTTGATCTTATTGAAATAGATGCCGATCAGCCAGCCGGCTTCAACGCTATCAGCGGCCAGATTGGTGACAAAATCCCCAATTATTTCAAATGGAACCTCGCCAATCTGATACTTAAATGTGCCGAAAGCTTCTAATAGATGATATTCAGTATTATAGAGAAGTTCCTCGTCTCCATTGACAGTTTTGGCACTGTTACCGTAACTATCCTCCGAATCATACAGCAGTGGATAGTTTTCCATATTGTCATAATGGAAATATGAAACACCCCCGCCGATTTGGCATCCATCTTCACAAACCTGATAATCAATGAGAGCCTGCGAGCCTATTAGATAAGTATCATCGGATGAGCTTCTTTCTTCGATCCACAATCCTGCTGCATTCAGATTCAATTTAATGCTGGAAAGATCAGTGGAATAACCGAGAGCGACACCTTCGGGTCTAATATCAGAATCCCAAATAAGTTCCGATTTGCCTGGAAAATAGAACGGGTTTTTGAATTTTCCTGCAATAGCATTAAGTCCTGGAATAGATTCCGGTTTATAATCGAAATAAGCCAGGTCAATCAGTAATGCTTTGCTTGCGAAAGCTCCTGTCAGAGTCTGGTTATTGGATACCGGATCCGAGGAGCCGGAAGATATACCCAGAAGGACCTTTAGACTGTTGTTGACAGTTCCTTCCAGATTTAACCTGGCACGAATTCGATTCCGATGTCTGGCGTTGTCATCTTCAGTTTTAATCATTTCGTGTCTATAACGAAAATCGCCCCCAATTTCAATTTCCTTCGCGTGCGAACAAATTCCGAAGCTCGCGCAAAAAATCACCGTCGCGCACAAAATAGACAAGCGTTTCAAGTTCCTTACCTCGATTTTTCAATTAAAAAATCCAAGCATTATTGTTAGCCCAAAAATAATAATGCCGTTAGCCCAGAGTTTTTCCTATAGTACCTCCATCTGTTAGTTAACCCAAATATCCTGCCATTAAAACCCTGAAATGTTAGGAAAATGTTAGGAAACGATAAAAATTCCCAATGATTGGAATTAAATTTTCGGAGTTATGAATTGAGAAATTCGGATGATGTTTCCTGTGGATTTGGCAGTTCTATCGAAAATATACTTCCTTTGCCCGGAGTGCTGTTTACATAGACCTTGCCGCCGTGTGCGAGCACTATATGCTTGACAATTGCCAGCCCCAATCCGGTTCCACCCAATTTGCGTGAACGGGCCTTGTCCACTCGATAGAATCTTTCAAACAGCCTTGGAAGATATTCTTTTCCGATACCGGCGCCGTGGTCTGTAACTGAAATTGCTATGTTGCTGTCGTCCTCCTTGGCAGCGACTTCGACAGCGCTATTTTCATTGGAATATTTGACGGCGTTATCAATAAGATTGACGACGGCCTGTTCAAGGAGAGGGGCATTTATTTCAGCCTTGATATTGTTTTCGCAGTTAAGATTGATTTTAATATTCTTTTGATTAGCCTTAATTCCGACAGCTACAATTGCGGCCTGGAGGACCTGCTTTATTTCATGTCGTTCCAGAGGTATTTCCTCCTTTTCGGCTTCCTGTTCGATCCGGGACAGGGTCAGCAAATCTTCAATAATAGCGTTAAGGCGGTCGGCTTGACGTCCTACGATTTCCAAAAATCTTTTACTGCTATCGACATCATTGACGGCGCCGTCGATCAAAGTTTCAACAAAGCCCTTAATGGATGTTACCGGAGTTTTGAGCTCATGGGAGACATTGGCCACAAAATCCCGTCGGACTTCTTCCAAGCGACGCATTTGAGTGATATCATTAAGAACTACGACTGCCCCGATTCCGCGTCCTTTACTGTCTCTTAACAATGTTCCATGAGCTTGAATATGTTTTTCACCATCGGTATGAAGAACAATCTCTTTTTCTTGCGGGCGTGGAGTAGCAAGAATTCTGGTGGCGAAATTCTGAAGTTCGGTGTTCCGGACTATTTCATGTATAGTTCTTCCAACAGCATGTTCCGGAAGGACTTGCATGAGTTTTCCGGCGGCGTTATTCATACTGATAATTCGCTCTTCGGTATCAATGGCCATAACACCTTCGACCATACTGGAAAGGACCGCCTCCTGTTCGTTTCTTTGTCCGGTAACTCTTTCCAGCCGTTCTTTCAACTGCAGGGACATCTCATTCATGGCTTCGCTAAGGACTTCTAATTCATAGATATTGAATTCCGGAAGGCGATATGAGAGTTCCCCCCGGGCATATCTTTCTGCTCCATCTTTCAGTTGTTCCAGGGGACGTGCTATACGAGCCGATAGATAGAGGCTGAGTAGGCCCGATATAATAGCGGCCAGTAGAATGCCGAGGGTAATATTTATAGTAACAGAGCCCAGTTCCTCGTTAACTGATTTTAAAGGCAAAGATGTTCTGACTACCGCGATTACTTTGCCGTCCATTTTGATCGGCAAAGCAACATATATCATATCTCGTTTTATAGTATTGCTGAACCGAATTGAGCTTCCGTGTCCGCTTTTTTTTGCTTCGATTACTTCCGAACGGTCGGCATGATTCTCCATTTGTTCAGGGTCTTTTTCCGAATCGCCCATTACTGTGCCATCGGCTTTTATGACAGTTATTCGAGTGCCTATAAGATTTCCGAAGCGCCGGCACATATTATCAACAGAATCCTGATTGCCCTCAATTATCAAATTATCCATCGACTCGGATAATAAGAGGGCTATTGATCTCAGGTCGTTTGTTACCGATTCTTTATGGAATTCGTCGACTGAGTCGCGAACATACCAGAAGATGGCAGTTATTACAAGGAATATAACTGCCATAAATGAGAAGAATAACTGCCAGAGCAGTCGCTTTTTTGACATATCTACTCTTTGAAGCGATAGCCAACGCCACGAACGGTCTCAATATATTTCCCGGCGTCACCCAGTTTTTTTCTGAGGCCGACGCACTGAACATCGACCGAACGGTCGGTTACCGGGTAGTCTTCACCGTGAAGCGCATCCACAATCTGGTAACGAGTGAAAACCCATCCGGGACGTCTTGCCAGAAGATGCAAAAGTCGAAATTCAGTCGATGTCAGATTCACTTTTTCATCCCTGATGAGTACTTCATGACGGCCGGGGTGGATAATCAGATCGTGAATATGGATCGTGGCGTTTTCATCTAGTTGCTCGGCGGTTTTTCGGCGCGAGACAGCGCGGACCCTGGCGACAAGGACCTTGGGGCTGAAAGGTTTAGTGATATAATCATCAGCACCCAATTCCAGGCCGGTTACAATATCAGCTTCTTCGCTTTTGGCTGTAAGCATGATTATCGAAATATCCTGGGTTCGCGGTTCTCTTTTCAGACGGCGGCAAACTTCGAGGCCGTCGACTCCCGGAAGCATTAAATCAAGGACTATCAGGTCGGGGTTTTCAGCTTCGATTCTCTTCAAAGCTTCCTCGCCCGATGTAACGGCCGTGACTTTGTAGCCCTCCTTGACCAGGTTATACCTGATCAATTCCAGAATATCGGCTTCATCCTCGACAACGAAAATCTTTTCTTTGGCCATAACTCTCCAACCCTTTTAAAAGTAATAATCCGGCCTGACTTTAATAGGAAATTATTAGGGTTTGGTTAGCATTCCGTGAGATTATCATTTTTGAGGCTGCCCTTTGATTAAAAATGATTCCGAGACCGCCATTTATTAATCGGTTCCTGTTAGCAAGTCCCAATATATTGGAACACGGACTTAATTTCAAGCTGTTTTGCCAACAGAATTTTGTTATACTTCCGGTAGCGACAGGGAAGCATTAAAAATTGAGAGGAGTAATATGCGAAATTTAATAATCACCGGTTACCGGTTGTTCATGGCAGCGCTATTTTCTTTTGCTTTACTAACTTCCGGCATTGCAGGAGAAAACGAGACTTCGGCAAAAAATCTTATCACCACATACAACTCCGATACGACTATGATTAAGAATGCATCGATGGTTATTATAAAAAATATGTCCCATGATCTTAAAGGGGAGTTGATAGCGGCTGTAAAAAAAGGCGGTCCGGCCGCGGCTGTTCATGTCTGCCATACACGCGCTCCGGAAATTGCCGCTAATTATGTAACAGATAACTGGTATATAAGCCGACTGACCGATAAAAGCCGCAATAAAAATAATCAGGTCGACAGTACCCAGATGGAAATTCTGAAAAAATTTCAGGATACTGCGACGGCAGAAATTTTGACCTGGGATCCTGATCCAACCGACAGCGGTTTGATTTTTCATTATTATAAGCCTATCAGGACAGGGGAATTATGTCTGAATTGTCACGGCAAAGAAAATATGCTTTCACCTGACGTAGCAGGCAAATTAAATGAATTATATCCGGATGATTCTGCCCGGGGATATGAAGTGGGCGAGCTTCGGGGGATGTTTGTAGTTGAAGCGGAATGGCCGGAAGGCCGCGAGCACGCTGAAAAACTTCTTAAGAGCAATAAAAAATAGACTAATATTGTCATATATACGGTATATTATTAAAATATTCTATACGAGTTTGTACCGGTATAACATTCCGTAACTTGTTGATGCTATATTTGTTATATTAAGCTTCCCGATATTTTGACTTGTCCGGTCCATTTTCCCCTTGTTAATTAATTCACAAATCCGTATAATATGCGATAGTAAAATATGTTTACATATTAGGACGGTCGGGTTATAAAATATGACATTCAAAGATCTTCTGATAAATCTTCTTATTTTCGGCCTAATAGCCATTTTGATGTCGGTCTTTCCTGAAAGAGCCAGTGCCATTGAGAATAGCGATTGTCTCGAGTGTCATGATATCTCAATGATAGAGGAAGAGCCGCCCTATGATTCAATGCTGACTCGTTCGATTCATCAGGATTTTGGATGTATAGATTGCCATAGCTCCATCGAAGAGCTGCCGCACGAGGAAAAAGTACCCGATGTTGAATGCGGCAACTGCCATTTTGAAGCTGCAGAGACTTACCAGTGGCATGGTCGGGAAAGAGTTGGGACTGATCCCGATATTCCGACCTGCGTCGGATGTCATGGTAAACATGATATTCTTGCGCCGAGCGACCGGGATTCCCGGGTTAATCCTTTAAATGTGCCCGAAACATGCGGGAAGTGTCATAAAGATATTGATTTGACGAAAAGACATGAAATTCTTTATGGAAAAGCTGTTGAGGTTTATGAAAGCTCCGTGCATGGACAGGCGGCCCTGGGTGGAGTATATGTAGCTGCAACCTGTAACGATTGCCATTCAACGGGCGGCAGCGCACATAGAATTCTTGGTCCGGGGAAATCGGAATCTTCAATTAATCACTTCAATATCCCGAGGACGTGTGGTAAGTGTCATCAAAATATCGAAAAGGATTTTTGGGAAGGGATTCACGGGAAACTGGTCGAAAGGGGCGAGGTTGATGTGCCGGTTTGTACCGATTGTCACGGCGAGCATGGTATTATTGCGCCGAGTGACCCGCGCTCCCGGGTAAGTCCTTCCCGGGTTGCCGAGGCAACCTGTTCGCCCTGCCACGAATCTGCCCGTCTGAATGAAAAATATGATATACCTACTGGAAGGTTGCAGACGTATATAGATAGTTATCACGGTCTGAAAAGTATGGCAGGCGATTTAACCGTTGCCAACTGCGCCTCTTGTCATGGGGCGCATAGAATTCTCCCGCAGACTGATCCTACCTCATCGATTCATCCATCCAATCTGCGGGAAACATGCGGTGATTGCCATCCCGGAATATCTGCGGAAATGGCAAAAACCCCGATTCATGGAACGCCGGGAATATCACAGACGCCGGTCGCACGGATTGTCCAGAATATTTATATTATAGCAATCACCATTATTATTGGGTTGATGGTGATTCACTGGTTGATCGATATTCGTAAGAAAATCAAAAAAGTTGCTACAGAAGGTGAACAGATTCGGCGTATGGATCTCGATGAAATGTGGCAGCATATGTTTTTAACGGTGACATTTATTACACTTGTCGTAACCGGATTCGCGCTCAGGTACGCCGGTGCCTGGTGGGCTGAATTTATTTTTGGCTTTGAGGGCGGGTTCCCTCTTCGCGGTGTAATCCACAGGGTGGCGGCGGTGTTATTTATAATGACGACAATCTGGCACGGACTTTATCTAATGACACAGCGAGGGCGCCAATTCCTTCGCGATATGTGGCCTCGAAAGCATGATTTTTCTGACTTTTTCCGCATGGTCGGTTTCAATTTGGGTTTGAAAAACGCCACCAGACCCCGCTTCGGAAGATTCAGCTATATTGAAAAGGCGGAATACTGGGCGTTGGTATGGGGAACGGTGGTTATGATTATCAGCGGATTTTTCCTCTGGTTCGAAGATTTTGCGGTGCAGTTATTCCCCAAGGGTTTTCTCGATGTAATGCTTGTTGTCCATTTTTATGAAGCATGGCTGGCGACTCTGGCAATTGTAATCTGGCATTTTTATTCGACAATATTCAATCCGGAAGTGTATCCGATGAATCCATCCTGGATAACCACAAAAATGCCAAGAGAGATGTACGAAGAAGAGCATCCAGAAGATCCGAAGATTAAAGAACTCAGAAATAAGCATAACAAAAATACTAAATAGTTGAATAATGATCTGGCATCATGGTAATAATATTAGGTCATATGACCTTTCTGCAGTGTTTATCCTATTCGGGATAATATTCGTATTGTTATTTTTGAATGGGGCATCAACCAAAGCACAGTCCGCTGAAGATTGTATGCTTTGCCACGAAGATACTGAATTGACCAAAACCGGGGAAGATGGCGAGGAAATCTCTCTCTATGTAGACCTGGAGAGATTTCAAATTTCAACTCATGGTGTTATGGAATGTACCGATTGCCACCAGGATTTAATGGATGCAGATTTTCCTCATGCCGCTGAGCTGGAGCGGGTTGAGTGCGGCTTTTGCCATGATGGAATTTCCGAGATGTATGAAAAGAGCCTTCATGGTCAGGCGGTTGCCGAGGGTGCCAGGCTTGCTCCTCAATGCTGGGACTGTCACGGGGATCATTATATTGTTCCGGTCGATTCTTCGGCCTCCGAAGTAACAAAATTCAATATTCCTTTTGTATGCGGCAGCTGTCATAAGGAAGGGACGCCCGTAACCCAAACTTATGATATTCATGAGGACAGCATTATAACCCATTATTCACAATCGATTCACGGAGTTGGTTTATATCAGCAGGGTTTAACGGTTACGGCTGTTTGTACCGACTGCCATACTTCTCACAATGTTCTAAAAGCCGACAACCCGGAATCGAGTATACACCGCATGAATATCGCCGGCACATGTCAGCAATGTCACGGGCGGATACAGGAGGTGCATAAAAAGGTCATTCGCGGTGAATTGTGGGAAAAAGAACCGGATAAAGTCCCGGTATGTGTCGACTGCCACGCCCCTCATGAAATTCGCCGTGTAATTTATGAAGAAGGGATGTCGGACAAGGAGTGCATGAGATGTCACGGCAAACAGGATTTGATGGGCACGGTTGCGGGGGATACGGTTTCGATGTATGTCGATACCGGCCTTGTTTATAATTCGATGCATAAAGAAATTAGCTGTGCACAGTGTCATACCGGAGCAACTCCGAATCATCCCAGCCGACCTTGCGCGACTGTGATAAACGAAGTCGATTGTTCAATATGCCATGCCGAAGTGGTCGAGACATATAGTACGAGCACTCACGGAATACTCGAGGACAGGGGAGATCCCGACGCTCCGGATTGTAATCACTGTCATGGGACACATGGGGTTATGGGGAGAAAAAATCCTAAATCGCCGACCTACCCAAGAAATGTCCCAGCGCTTTGCGCCGAATGTCATGCCGAGGGAGAACCTGCCGCGGTAAGGCATAAAACCGATCTGGCAATTATTGAAACTTATCGCGAGAGTGTCCACGGTATCGGGCTTGTGCAAAGCGGCCTGGTAGTGACAGCCATGTGTACTGATTGTCATACGGCGCACCATGTTTTACCAAGAGATAATCCTGAATCCAGTGTCAATCCGGAAAATATCCCTGAAACATGCGCCGAGTGTCATAATGGTATTTATGAGCAGTTTATAACGAGTATACATTCGCCGGCGGTAAGCGATACCGAGGAACAGCTCCCGACCTGCGAAGACTGTCATACTTCGCATGCAATTATGCGTACCGATAAAGAGGGGTTCCGTAATCTGGTAATCGATCAATGCGGCCATTGTCATGAGGATGTTACTGATACATATTTCGAGACTTTCCATGGTAAGGTTTCCAAACTTGGTTATGAGGCGGCGGCGCGGTGCCATGATTGTCACGGTGCACATAATATACTTCCGACCTATGACCCGCAATCGACCCTGTCGCGACAGAATATTGTCGAAACCTGCGGGCAGTGCCATGAGGGATCGCATCGGCAGTTTGCCGGGTATCTGACCCATGCCACGCATCATGACAAAGATAAATATCCGATTTTGTATTACACCTTCTGGTTTATGACGACACTTCTGCTGGTTACTTTCGTTGTTGCCGGTACCCATACAATATTATGGCTGCCGCGATCATTCCAGGCAATGCGGCGTCATAAGAAAATCCGACGCCAGTATAAAGGTAATTTACAGTTCCAGAGGTTTACACCGCTTCAGCGGAGATTACATATTCTGGTAATTATCAGCTTCTTGGGATTGGCCATAACCGGTATGACCATAAAATTCTCATATCTGGGATGGGCACAGTGGATATCTGATATGCTCGGGGGTTTCGAGTCGGCCGGATACATCCACCGGGTTTGTGCCATCATTACATTTTTCTATTTCTTTGCCCATATCTATGACCTTATCAAAAAGAAGCGTCGATCACGGCAATCATGGAAAGAATATCTTTTCGACGGTAACACGATGATTCCGACCCGTAAGGATTTGAAAGATGTTAAGGATACTTTCAAATGGTTTATCGGTCTTGGTCCGAGACCGAAATACGGCAAATGGACCTACTGGGAAAAATTCGATTACTTTGCCGTTTTCTGGGGCGTCGGGGTGATCGGCCTGACCGGACTCATATTATGGTTCCCTGAGTTCTTTACGCTGTTTTTGCCCGGCTGGATTATCAATGTGGCAACCATAGTGCACTCTGACGAGGCATTATTGGCGGCCGGATTTATATTCACAGTGCACTTTTTCAATACACATTTCCGGCCTGATAAATTTCCGATGGACCCGGTTATATTCTCCGGTACGGTTCCGGTGGAGGAATACAAGGAAGATCGCCCGCATGAATATGAAAGGCTGGTTGAAAACCGTGAGCTGAAAAAGAAACTTACCGAGCCAACCCCTGATTTCATTGTCCGTGCGCTCAAAATATTCGGCGGAATAGCTCTCGTTATTGGCCTGACTCTGATTGTTCTTATAATATATGCCGAGATTTTTGGATACCGCTAGACTATTTGCCGTCTTCCTTTAATTTCATATGAACCTCCAGCCAGTCGTACATATCCTGAATATTTTCGGCCTGTTTCCATCGTCCGTTAGCAAAGACTCCGTAGTCGGCGCCGGCCATGGCTGCCGCGAAGCGGGTAGAATTGGCATAAAACAGCCATTGGGCGACCCATTTTTTCTCGACGGCTTCATCAAATATATTTTTATTCTGAGGGAGCCCTTCGGCCAGACCATTTTCCCATATTGTTGTCAAAATCAGTGTGGCGGTCAGGGTTTGATGATTGGTTGCCTCGATTGTGCTGTCGAGCATGGCGAAGTGGCCGTCGGTCCAGGCGACACTGTGGCAGCCCCGGCAGACCGATTTCATCTTCGATCGCCTTTTTGCCTGCTCCTCTTCAGATATCAAATATTTTTCGACCGGTTCTCCGGTTAATTCGGTAGGCAGAGGAATTCCGGCACTGTTAACAATTTCAGAGGTGTTGGGAGACAGAGGATGGGGATGGGCGTAGATCAGGCCAAAAATTCTTTTATCAAGACGGTCGTTCATGCGGTGACTTCGGTCAATTATGATGTCACCGCCTTCATTAACGACCAGGCTGACATGACAGGCGGCACAGGTGGGTGCGGTATAATCCTGTCCGACAGTCCATGGGACATTATCAAAATTCCAGTAATCTTCAAGTGAAGAGTATATATTTCCATGCTTGCTTACCTTATAGACTTTGTACGCCGGGACATCGGGTCCTTTATGGCATTCAGAACATGTCGCCGGTTTGCGGGCGACTTCTATGGAGAATTGGTGCCTCGCATGGCAAGCAGAACATCCGCCTCGAGAGCCATCGGGATTGATTCTTCCCACACCCTGATTGGGCCAGCCGGTCAAAATTGGAAAGGTCATTTCGCCAAAATCGGTTTCCCGGTTTTCAAACCCGGCAACTTCTACTTTGGTGCCGTGGCAATACAGGCATGATTGGTTTGTCTCCGATTGTGTCGGTTCATTGTATGTGACTTCCATATCATGAAAATCCTGAAGCCCGTTTATGGCCTTGGCAAGCGAATCATACAGGCTGTTCTCAGTCAGGTTAATATGGGCGAAAGACATCAGATTCATCTCAAACTGTTCATATTCGGTTGGATGGCAGATCATGCAGTCTTCCGGAGTAACTACGGTATGGATTTTGTACCCGTTATGCTCGAATGTGTCGGCATGGGCATCGTTGTTGAGCATGTGACACTCGGCACAGCCGAGGAGACTATTCTTGAGATTATCCGGAATAGAATCGGCGGACATACGTCTGGATAAATCATCCTTCATTAACGCATCGGAGGGCAACACACTTGCATGACGGCTGTTGCGCCAGTCAGCGACAATGCCCGGTGTCAGGGTTTCATGGCACATCAGGCAAGCTTCTGTATCCTCCGATACGGAGGCGAAAACCTGTCTACCGAGTAGAAAAATCGAGATTGTATAAATTACCAACATTAATATGGTGCCGACTTTTCGCGGTGGCGGATAATAGAAATGAAACATGGAATCCTCCTTGATTTAGACATATTTTACCGTTATCCGGTTGATAAATCAAGTGTAAGAGAAAATAAAAATGCAAAAAAAAAGACGCTCCTCTTTGGAGCGCCTTTAAAAAAAATCGTAATATGAGGGATTATTCAGTCTTCTCGGCTTCCTTTTCAGGAAGTGCATGGACTCCCTTTTCCTGCATTTTTGCATAATCGAAAGGTTCATCCGAACGGAATTCTTCAGGCACGTTTTCATTGTGGCACTTTTTGCAGGTTTCTTCATTGGGGATCAGCAAACCATTTTTTATGGCGAGTTCACGGTCTTTCATGACTTTCATGCTTTTATATTCACTGCCAGGACCGTGACAGGCTTCGCACTGAACACCTTCGAGAATTGTGCCGTCTTCAAGTTTAGCTGTTATATGACAGCTAACACACTCTTCGTCTTTTTTCTGCTCATCGGTCAATGATTCCCAGGCTTTGGCGTGTTTGGTTTCTTCCCAGGTCGGGTATGTTTTATCTTTCATGTGACAGATGCGGCACTTTTTGGCGCCTATGTATTCGAACTTCGGTTCTTCCTTGGCGCCTTCTTTTTCTTGCGAGACTGCAAGCATGCCGAATGAGACGACAAAAGTCAAAGCCATCAAGATGATGATTGCTTTTTTTACCATATTACCTCCGGGTATCCTGTATAATTAGTTACTCGTATCCTTCCGCTATCTATTGATACTAATTTTACACAAAAAGGAATCCTAAAGCAAATTATTTTTGCTATAATTCCCGCAATCTGTTGCAGGAGTTGGTGGTAAGGGTGCCGTAAATCTGTACTATAATGTGAATAAAAGCCCCCTCTAGCAAGGAGGCTTTTTAAAACATGCAAATTAATGGCTTGTAATTACCCCATTATAAAAAGGCGTTGGCGTACGCTGTACCAGAACCGGAGAGTCAAGCGATTCCATATAGCTGATCGATGTTTCCAGCAGACCCCTGATATAATCGGGATTATGGACGCCGAGAGATCGATCCTCATAAACAACCAGGAAATTATACATCGCCCCGGCTACATTGCCGTCAGCGATTGTTCCACTAAGGGGATGCTGATCATCACTGAGTACTCCAGCCGCGATCAGAAGAACCTCAAGTTCATCCAGTAAGCTGTCGACTTCGGTCTGGATGCCTTCATAATCGAATGATTCGGCACTGGCATGACATGCATTTTCATCGTCGCCCTGACAGACGCCAACCAGTGTTTCATCGGTTTCTTCATTGACCATGTTAAAGCTGTGCCCCCCAATCTCGTAACCGATATGGGTCTGGGGATTACCCATGTGACAGCCAATACAGCCGTCGCCGGTGTAATTGGTGGCGTGTGCGTGTTCACTCTCGTAAGTTTCACCGGCGAACTCATATCCGTTGGCGCCGGTCAGAAGATCGCCCTGGGGGCCAAGATGCGGTCCCCAATAGCGGTGGACTGATATGCCGTCTGCGATAACCGCCGAAGATTGTCTTGAGTGGTGACAGTTGGCGCAAAGATTGGCGCTGCCGTGATCGAAGGTTGAGCCGTCGGCGAGTGTGAAGGCCGAAGAAACTCTGAGGGATAGATCCCCGCGGGTGTGTGGAGCATGACAGGTAAAGCAATGGATAGCGCTGACCTGATTATAAGGCGGACTGACTTCACCGGTCTGCACAAATTCTAAAAAGCCCTGATGGTTATGGCACTGGGTGCATTCTTGTCCCCCGCGATTTGTATAATCGACATTATTGCCCGAGGCATGAACTGAGTTTTGCCACTCACCCTTGGCCGCCAGTAATATGCCTTCATCACCGTGACAGGTGAAGCAGCTGGTGAATTCCTGACCGTCGCCATCATCCACATTGGTTACTTCACGTTCACAGCCAATGATTATAATCAACAGCAGTGATAACATGAAAAAACCTGCTAACATCACTATTTTTCTCATAAGCACGCTCCTTAATAGGATATTAATTTAATTACACTTATTTCCACGATATTTGATGTATAGTACTGGTCACGAACCAGAAAATCGTCGAAATTGAAAACATTGTAATCAATTCCGAATATGTACTCGTCTTTAAAGTTGTATTTAATTTTCAACCGTATATTAAAGTGCTCGACGTCAACATCTCTTTGGCTGCGATAGTACACCGCCCCGATTGACGGTTTTATTCCGCGGTATTCATTTAGCAGGAAATCGCCGTAAAGCAAATGATCGACAAATTCAAATGTCTGGTTTATATTGGTAAATTCTCCATTAGAGTAAGAGTACCCGGCGGCAATATCGCCGTATTTGAGATTCAGGACACCATCAAGTGTTGTTCGAATATAATCGGCTTCGCTTCCCAATTGGTCGTTTTTCCGTGTTTTACCATTGATACCGAGTGACAGCGAACCGGCACCGGGGAAACGATAGCGAGCAGTCAGCATTGCCCAATGGCGGTTTTCATCGCCCAATAGGCGTGTACCATCCTGCATTTCTTCCATTCGGTTGCCGTACCTGGCGCGGATATCGAGGTTTTCGATGATCATTAACCAGCAGGCGAGGTAAATCGAATTGGCCGTTAATTCATCTTCAAGATCATCATTAATATAATGACGGTAACCGAACGTGATACTTCCCATCCGCGGCCTTGAATAGGACAGGTAGCCGGCGTTTGTGATATTATCGGTTTCGACAAGGTCGCTATCCGAGGCGGTGCGATCGAAGATGAAATTATATCTTAGCTGGAAATTTTCCGGGAGTTTCAGCAAAAAACCGCCCCACCCGCGATCGGACTCGATCCCAAAATCGGCAAAGTCGTATTCATTCTCAAAATGAATATATCCTCCTGAAAGAATCAATCGCTCAAACCGGGGAACCGGAGCCATAGCAGTTAACTGCAACCGACTGAGTGATTGGTCGCGATCTGCATTTATGTCATCGGAATAATTTCCTGACTCGTATTCTGCCCCAAACAGGTAACCATCGTGGGCCAGCCGGACTCCGCCGCGAAGGAGCATTCGGCTGTAATCAACGTTGGTTGAAGGGGCCGCTCCGGCCAAATCGAAAAGAGGCTGCATAGCCCCTGAACGTCCAATATGATTACCTTCGGCGTATACCTTGACATACTGATGCGGATATACCCAGGCTTTAGCCGATGTACTATGTCGGCGGGTGGTTACGCCTCCGTCAAAATCATATATTCTGCGGTATTGGTTATTACTTACCCTGAAACCGAATATGCCCGGTTTATCAACCCCAAAAAACAGATTGCGGTTGTTCAATGTTATATTATTCAGATTCCCGTATAACCTGATGCCGTTGGAGAAATTGTAGCGAAAATCCTGAAATGAAAGGCCCAATCCCTCATAGTAGTTATAAGTTGAATGATTGGCCGATAGATTTCCCTGCTCGTCGAGGAAAGTATAACTTAATTTTATGCGCCCATCGCCGTTTCCAGCAAATGTCGCAATGCCGAGGACAAGGAGGGAGACCATTACGATTATTGATTTAATCTTCATCATAAATCCTCCTTATCTTATCTGGCCGTGACATCCCGACTGGTAGCAATCAGGAAAGAGAATCATGCCCAGGTCGGGGTTTAAGAAGAGCGGATTATCGTTTGAGCCGTGAATTTCGCTATGGCAGTCGACGCAGGCCATTTTTGTACCCAAACCGCTATGATTTGTCCGGTGGCCGGGTGGGATAGAATGACACTGAAGGCAGGTTCCATTTCCGGGTTGTTTTAGAAGTCTTTCGTTTGGCGACCCGTGCGGGAAATGGCATTCTTCGCAACCGCCCCCATCGACGCGGTATTCATATGTAATCGGATGTTCATAAATGTGCGGCCCGGCAAGTTTCGGGTGACATTCCTGACAGGTCCATTCGAGCCCATTTTCTCCCGTAACGTTCGTACCCGGTTCCATACTGTGGCAGTCGATACAGCTTACATTACCCCCCTTGAAGGGATGGAATGACCTCAGCATGAAGCGGGCTTCGATCGTACGATGACAGCTAAGACAGTAATTCCCCTTATCATCTTCGAGAAGATTTAAAGATTTGCCGTTATGGACAGAGTGGCAGTCAAGACAGGTAATATTGGCCCGTCCGTGCGGATTAGTATTGACCATAGAGGTTTGATGCGGCGTATTATGACAGCGACCGCATAGCAGAGCCTGGTCTCCCTGGCTTAGTGTATCCAGGTCAACGATTGTCTCCACTGAAGGTTCATTGAGATGTTCTTCCCATCCGTCGTGACAATTAATACACCCGATAATTCGTGATGATTCATTGTCCTTACTGAAGTTCATTCGATGCGCCGTATTTGCCAGAGTTGTATCGTAGTCAAGATGGCATTCAAGGCACATTGAGGAGTTTTCTTTTATTTCCTGATTATCATAAGAGGATGCAGCTTTTGAAAGTATAAAAAGGAAAACAAGAAAAGCTCCGGATAAGGCCAATCTGAGGAATTTATATTTCAATATCCCCTCCGCGGTTAAGGGATTTCCGGATTATCACGAGGTTTATCTATGTAATAGCATTAGCAGTTAAGATATCCTTAAGTTCAATAAGTTATTTGCCAGCAGTTCCCAACCTCATTGGCGATAATCCATTTGATAATAATTTGCTGTCAATCCATATATCGTGAAATTTTTCTCAATAGTCAACAAAATATATCTATTTTATCTATGTTTAAAGCAATAAACTATTGTCTTGACCCTACTTTGATAATAGTTATTATTAAGATGAGAGCGAGAAGTGATATCTTGACAGTAATATTGTAAATAGTTATCGTCCTGTCAAGTCTTTAAGTCATAACTTATGAAGAAAAACTATCTGAAATTTGCAGTAATATTTGCACTTCTGAATATTATACCGAATATAATGATCGGCAGTACAGAGGAATATCGCATCAGGCAGGTAGATGATCCTTTAATTCTAAGTCATCGCTTCGTTCAGATAGAAGCCGAAACATCTTTCAATAACGCCTGGATTCCGTTAAGACCGGTCTCTCCTGATTCTGTCGGGCTTTGCGCAATAGCTCAGAATTGGTACCGGCCCGATACGCTAACCGCTTTTATCTTTTATCGTGATATTTTTCGCCGCCAGACAATAGCTCAATTTAATCTAAATGCTTTGAATATCTCCTCGCACATAGCGCGGGATTTTGATAATGACGGTCTCGATGAAATCGCGGCGGCACATTATTTAAGAGACACGGTATGGGTTGAAATAATCGATCCGCAGGATGGATTTATTTATACACGTCGGCTGGCATCGGGCCAAGATCTGAATGGAAACGGCTACTGGGACGGCAATGGATCGATTGCAGAAAAATATGATGTCAACGGCGACGGTATTCCTGAAATTTTGGGAGGTATAGATACCGGCTATGATCTCTATCCCCGAAAAGTTTTTTGCCTTGACTGGAAAAATGACAGAATTCTGTGGGAATATGAAATTGCCGGCGTACTAAACGGCCCAAGTCTGAATGTCGCAAAAAATGCCGAAGGTGAGATACGCTTCGTTTTTACAGTTGGCTCGAAAGGTAATATGGCCGTGACCGAAGATATGGATGATCTTCATTCTTATCTTATCGTTCTTGATAAGGATGGAAATGAATTATGGAAACGTACCATGACCGGGGTTTTTGGGTCGAGTCATGCTCGTATTATAGATTTTGATAATGACGGCATTGATGATATATGTGCTACAGCGTCTTATGACGAACCCGATACCACAGAAGGCGGCAATTTCGATGACCGTGCTGGGGGACTGATCCGCATTTATGACCTTGATGGTAAATTGAAGAAATCGTACGACCTGGGAATCGGGGGACAGATTCACTGGCTGGATCAATTTGACCTTGTTGGGGGAGTAGAAGATGAAATAATAGCCAACACCGAGGATAATCGGATATTGGTATATGATCAACATCTAAATATATTGTTTAACTGCTATTCATATTCCGATACCAAGATAATTGATGCCCGGGATTATGTCGGGAATGGCAAAAGACAGTTTTTACTTCTAATTGGGGGAGATAAACTACGCCTGACCGACCGGCATTTTAATCCCTTGGCCCAATTTATATCCCCTTTAAAAATGCATCATGGCTACTATTATGATTCAAGGGAGGATCAGCAAAGTGATGCTATAGTTCTTAATGCTTCCGGCGGTAAGGAAAATTATACTTTTGGCATAGTCAAAGCGCCGTGGTATACTATTTTCTCTCGGCAGCCTATTTTGGCCTTTTTGGCTGCTTTTATCCCGTTAAGCCTTATAATAGGCATAATCTGGTATGTACTCTTTAAATTCCGACAGAAAAATCTGACCATTTCGCGGCAGCGGGATAAGCTAAATGAAACGCTGATCGAACTTCGTGATACCCAGCAGAAATTGATCGAGGCCGAAAAATTCAAACTGGCCAAGGACATAGCGGGGGGTGTTGCCCATGAGATTCATAATGCCCTTATGCCGGCTCTCGGATCGATTCATAAATTACGGCAGATTTGCACCATATCAAATGAACAGGCACCCGACAAAGAACGTATCGGGAGGCTTCTTAATCTGGTCGATAAGGCGGTCGACCGGGCCAATAATATGACCCGCCTGGTTAATGAATATTCCCGCCTGGACCGGGAAAAAAAGAGGGAGGAAATCTCAGTTGCCGAGGTTATCCGAGATATTATTTCCGATAACAAAATACGTATTGATGAAATGGGAGCCAAAGTGTCTGTTGATATAAAGGATTCACCGAAAATCAAATGCCTTCGTCAGCATTGCTATTCAATGATCAATAATCTTTTTATCAATGCCCTCGATGCTCTTGAAGAATCCAGAGAACGAAATATAAATATATCGGTAGTAAAAGAAAATTCATATATAAAGATTGCCATTGAAGATAGTGGTCCGGGGATTTCAAATGATAATTATAATCGCATTTTCGATGCCTTTTTCAGTACCAAGCCAAACCGGGGAACCGGCCTTGGGCTTGCTGTCGTCAAAAAAGTCGTCGACCTATATGAAGGCAAAATTGAGGTAAAATCCGGACTGGACAAAGGCGTTAAATTTGTTATATTCTTTAATGGAGTCAATTAAAAATAGTATAATTCATCTTTTGAGGCATTCGCCGGAATAATCCATACGGTGACAGGTGAAAGATAAGAGCAAAATTCTAATCGTCGATGATGACGAGCTTGTACTCGAAACCCTTTACGAGTTTTTTATCGATGATTATCATGTTGTAACGGCGTCTTCGGGAATGGAAGCGGTCGAGAATTTTCAAAAGACTGATAATTTCGAGGCCGTTATTCTCGATATTAAAATGGCCAGGATGGATGGTCTCGAGACTGCAAATCGACTAAAAAAAATATCGTCCGATATCCCGATTATTTTCTATACCGGCTATCCCGGTGATTTTTCCGAAGAAGAAATTGAAAACGACCACAGGCCGTTCGATTACGTGATTAAAAACGAACGTCCGGCCAGGCTGACCCGGTCTGTAAAAAACGCAGTTAATTTTGGTCGTCTTCAGAAAGAATCGTCTGAGCTGGTAAAACTTGCCAGAGAGCAGTATGGTATGGTGGGCAAATCAGCCGTTATGCAGGAAGTTTATAAGACGATTGAGCAAATAGCGCCTCAGGAGAGCAAGGTGATGATCATCGGACCGACAGGGACGGGTAAGGAGCTTGTTGCCCAGGCAATTCATAGCCGGAGCCGCCGAAAAGGAAGCCGGATGTTCCCCTACAGTTGTTCGCAAAAAAATATACAATTGGTGGAATCGGAACTTTTTGGACATGTCAAGGGAGCTTTCACCGATGCTATTGAAGATCGATTCGGGATATTTGAGTATGCCGACGGCGGGACGGTTTTTCTTGATGAAATCGCTGACCTCGATATTGGCACACAGGCCAAACTGCTAAGGATACTTGACCAGGGGCAATTCAGCAGGGTAGGGTCGCCGAATCTTAAAGAGGTTGATGTCAGGGTTATTTGCGCAACTAATAAAAATCTCGATGAGCTGGTGGATCAAGGCAAATTCAGGGAAGATCTTTACTATAGGTTAAAGGGTGTTACAATCAATTTGCCTTTATTAAAGGAACGGCGTGAAGATATTCCCGATTTAATAGAATATTTTATGGCGCAATATTCGATGGAGAAAGGCGACGGAATTAAGGTCCTTGAGCCGGAGGCTCGGGATTTACTTATAGAATACGAATGGCCGGGAAATGTCAGGCAGTTGTTGTATACTATCCGGGCATTGATGGACCTCGTTAATTCACACTATATAACTCGCGGCGATGTAGAAAAACATCTATCGTTTAGAGGAATAAGTTCAAACGGACATGGAAACTATCAGAATCAATTAACTGAGATGAAAAAAGTAATAATTATTAAGGCGCTTGCCGAATCCGATAATAATATAGCGGCCGCAGCGAGGCTTCTGGAGCTTGACCGCGGCAATTTGTATCGAATGATAAAAGATCTCGGGATCAAAACCGATTAAATCTACATCGAGAAATCGAACAATCGTTGTCAGAACAACATCATTTTCCAGGCATATCCCCCATCTAATATATAAAGTGCTTTCTTGCAATAACTTATAGATCGCGGTAACACTTGTTCATTGGCATGATTCTTGCCATATATATCAATTGGAACGCGTATTTTAATAAGTCTTTTCAAGAAGAGCACTCTGAAAGAAAAAAATTAATCGAGTCTCTTTTTGAAGATAGCCCGAACCTCAGCTCGCAGGGGGGAATAGCGTATTAGCGTATTTCAGGTTAATGGGCAAGGAGCTCGATGGTGCCGTGCTCTCGCCATCGGGCTCACTTTTATTCCCCCCTTCCTTTTAAATACTCTTTTCTAATCTAAATATGTGATTGACATAATTATAGAGTGATTTTATCTTCTTTTCCGCATTAAGCACATAATTATTCATGCTAAAGGAGGATTTCTGTAATGAAGAGAATCACGCTCTTTCTGTTTTTTGTATTAATCTTATCTTCTGCCGCCGTTAGCGCGCAGGATAAAGCCGAGGGTCAGGATGAGATGATGGAGATGGACGCGCCCGATGAGATGAAAGAAATAAGCCATCTGGCAGGTACCTGGGATGCCGACATGGAATTTCTTGATTGGAATACCAACGAGTGGACCGAGAGTAAAGGCGTAGCAACTTATAGCTATATTCTCGATAGTTGTGTAATGGAAATGGACTTTAAATCAACTATGATGGGAATGCCGTACAAGGGACACGGCCTTCAGGTTTATAACCGCGAAACCGATAAATGGCAAATGACCTGGGCTGATAATATGTCCGGTTTTGTAAGTATGTATGACGGCGAAATGATCGGTGACACGGCCGTTTTTGTTGGCGAGGATCGCTGGCAGGGCCAGGCCTATCATTCGAAAATTTCAACCTGGGATATCAAAGAGGGCAAGTTCGGCTGGAGAATGGAAAACTCTATGGACGGCGGCAAAACCTGGACGACATCAGGTAAGGCTGTTTATACAAAAAGAAAATAGATCTATTTCATAAGTCCGCGTTCGAAGGTTATTGCGTTGATAATAGAGTCAACAAAGAAATAACTTTCGGGATGGAAAGGGACATAGTACAGGCTGACTTCAGTCGGTTCGAATTTTATCTGGTCGGCGGGAACATAGTTCCCCCGGCCAACCAATTCGCGAAATATTAAAACTTCGGCCATAGTCAGGGCTTCCGATAACGGCATCGTGACTCGATTGTACCGCTTATCGAGTTCCTCCGTTTCGGCAAAGTCGATTTTTGATGTGGCTGCCGACATGCGTTTGGTGAGCTTATACATCGATTCAAAATTAGGCAATCGAAAACCGGGAATTTCAACGGTATCCGATTCATAAATCCCGCCAAACATCGGTTTTAGAATATTTGTCGTTTCCTCGGTCATTTTAAATGACCAGAACGGGTAAAAGACATCTCTATCGGTGGTTGTTCCGCTGGCAACTTTGACCCCACCCAGAGGAAATGGAAGTTTTTCCATCAAGATTAAATCATGGCAATGTTTACATATGTATACCGCTGATTGTTTCCCCGGCAAATCATGTCCGCAATTGGTGCATCGGTGAAAGTGGATTCCCAAGTTACCGAACTGTGATGGAGGGCCCTCGCCCATAAATAGGTTATCATCATATATTATATTGTCTTCATGCTTGATGACTCTTCCGGAGATGCCATCGACAATAACCTGCCGCTCGCCATCATTTCCGGGCGTGTTTACGATATAATACGGAAAATATACCAATGATCCGGTTGGATGAAACAGTTCGGTTCGGTTTTTGCCGAAATCGGCGACCTGGATTCTTCCAAGGGAATCGACCGATTTTTGAAGATCCTCAAGAGCACCCGTCCACGGTTTGATAACAGGAAGGCATGTATAATCTTCATCGATATTGGTTTCGGAGAATGGTACCAGTTTGATATATTCTGTTCTCATGCCCATCGAATGCGGGAAATCCGGATTGGGAACTCCTGCCGAGACGGCGTTTGTATATGGAGTCAAGCGGATGTCGGTCATCCTTTGCTTGCGCCGCATCTCAACTTCACCTTCTGCATCAGCGACCGTGATGCGTTCGATTTCTTTGTTGCGGACTTTTAAGAGAACGGCGTCGATTTTCCAGTATGGATAGTACAGCCTTTTAATGTTGGTACTGCTGCCGGTCAGGGGGAGGCCGAGTTTCTTGAAATATCGATCGACATGAAACCGAATTTCCTGTTTCGGCATATTGCTCTGGGCAAGAAATGCCGGAGGTGTATCCGGCATAACAAGCCGCAGCTTTGAGTCGCAATGAGGGCAGGTCAGCACAAAAAAGTCTGATTCAATTTCAAGCGAGCCGCCACATCCGGGGCAGCTTGTCCCGATATGATAGCCGATTCGCCCTGCTTTATTTTGGGCCGCTGCCGGTATCATCACTTGTCGTTCTTATCGTTTTCGCCTTCTATCCTGTTGCCGCATTCGGAGCAGAATTTGGACCCCGGTATGAGATCGGCGTTGCAGTGCGGGCAGTTCAATTTCGTATCCAGTCTATATCCGCAGTGCATACAGAAATTGGCTTCCGTCGGTAGGTCTTCCGAACATGAAGGACACTTATTCTGCTCGACCATTTGATGTCCGCAACGATAGCAGTAGCGCGACTGCTCCGGCGTGTCAGTATGACACTTGGGACAGGTTACTGTAGCTATAGATTCTCTCTTAAGCTCGGTTTGTTCCGGCGAAAATACTTTTGACATCATGGCGGGCATCATTACACCGACTCCGGCACCCATGGCCATTCCGGCCCCGGTTCCGGCAGGCCCCCCAGGAGCACCGATACCTTTGGCCATCTGATATTTGAGGAAATTATCAAGATCGCCGACAGCTTCCATTCCGGAACGCTGATCGATCATCCTGGAAACGTCTTCAGGCGGCGTTATCGAAGAGATATAAAAATCTACTAACTCCAGGCCGTATTTTTCGAATTCGGATCTTACGATCTCTTTGAATTCTTCCGCCATTTCGGTGTAGACGGCGGGCAGGTCCAATATTGTTTCGAGTTTTTCACCAAGCATATCATTCAGTCGGGCGATGATGACATCCCTTAAGTAATCCCTGATATCCTGAGTAGTATATTTTGCCTGGCGGCCAACAATCGAATTTAAGAAGAGTATAGGATTAGTTATCCGCATCGTATAGGCGCCGTGGCCGCGAAGACGGATCAATCCCAGTTTGCTGTCTTTAAAGGTTACCGGGTGTTTGGTCCCCCATTTCAGATCGGTAAACACCTTCAGGTTGACAAAATATACTTCGGCCCGGAAAGGCGATTTAAAGCCGAAAGGAAGGGAAAGCAGGCGTGTCAGAATCGGCAGGTTCAAAGTCGAGAGAGTGTGTCTGCCGACCGAAAATGAATCGGCGGTATGTCCATTTGAAAAAAACATAGCCATCTGGCTGTCACGGACCACGAGCTGGGCACCCATTTTGATATCTGCCGAGCCCTCCTGAGGAATGCGATAGATCATTTCACTTCCGGAGGGATCCATCCATTCCAGTATTTCGATAAAGACTGACATACGGGAATCCTTATTTAAGATATTTGATTGCTTTTACTTATGATTTTCGGCGGAATCCGATGGTTCTTGACCGAATATTGGATGATAAATTTTATTCTTCAGGTTTCATAGCAAGAATAAATCGAGTTTTTGGGATAATATTTTTTATCGCTGCCAGAATGAAGGGCGGAGAGCGATTAAAATGGTCAATACTTCGAGACGTCCCATAAGCATACAAATTATCAGAATCCATTTGCCGGGAATGGGAATCCAGGCGTAGGTCTGGGTCGGTCCGATCGCATTTAAACCGGGACCGATATTTCCCAGAGTAGCCGCTACGGTAGCGATTGATGTAACCAGATCAGGGATAAACAGTGTCATAATCAAAGAGCAGAGGACAAACAGCATTATGAATAGAATAAAGAAGGCGCCAATATTTATGACCCTTTTTTCATCCATGCTGACGCCGCCAATTTTAAGCGGTGCGACCAGATGGGGGCGGGTCATTTTTTGTACTTCGCGCCATCCGGTTTTCAAAACAACCATGATGCGGATCATTTTCATGCCGCCGCCGGTAGAACCGGCACAGCCGCCCCAGAACATCAATACCAGCAGGCCGAACCGGCAGAGGTCGGGCCAGATATCAAAATCGGCTGTACCATAACCGGTGGTCGAAGTTATCGAAATAACCTGGAACGCGGCCCGTCTTATTGAATCATAAACTGAGTCTATTTTTTCCTGTTCCGTTTCAAGATGTCCTGTAAGTACTTCAGGAGGGTGCTGGTTATAACGATAATGTTCTGCCGCTTCGGTGATAGTGTTGACTCCCTGAAGCTGCAGGACAGCGACGAAAATAATAATTGTAACTAAAATTGTCCCGGCATAAAAATGCAGTTCCTTGTTTTTTCTGATGTCATCAAATTTCCCCCTGATAATATTATAATGAACAAGGAAGTTTATACCCGCCAGGAACATGAAGACCGTTATAACCCAGTCGATATAATCGCTGTTATAATGTCCGATCGATGCATTCTTGGTCGAAAAGCCGCCGGTCGCCATTGTACCGAAAGTATGACAGAGAGCATCGAACCAGTCCATACCACCAACCATAAGTAAAATGGTTTCGATTCCTGATAGCAGGGCGTAAACCATCCAGAGTATAGCGGCCGTTTGTGCCAGTCGGGGCTGGATACGTTCGGTGGTCGGTCCGGGAACTTCGCCGCGGAACATATGGTACCCCGAAACACCCATTGCCGGGAATATTGCGATAGCAAGCGTAATAATACCCATGCCGCCCAGCCAGTGTGTCAGCGAGCGCCAGAATAATAGACCCTTCGGGACAATTTCTATATCTTCCAGGATCGTCGCACCAGTGGTTGTGAAACCGCTCATAATTTCGAAATAGGCGTCGGTAAATGAGCGAATTACGCTAAGGAATGAACTATCGGCGGCATTACTTATAAAATAAACAAAAAATGGTACTGAACCCCAGAGAGCCAGTGTGACCCACCCCAACGCCACGACCGCAAACCCTTCTTTTATACCCTCAAATTTTTTGTGTTCGCGATATATTATGGTCAAAATGAAGCCGCTAATTGCAGAAAGCAGGATAGTAATTATGAATCCCAGTTTTTCCGAATCGACGAGGATATCTGCGGAAGCCCGCGGGAAATTATAGACAAATGATATTATTAAAGGAATAAACAGGATGGCGGCCATGATCATCATGAGGCGCCCTACGACGAAAAAAACAGTTCGTTTATTCATGATCTATTTTGAATCGCGTGATTTAAATAGCTTTTTTATCCTGGAAACGTTTTTACTGTAAGTTATCACAATCATCTGATCTCCCGATTCCACCACTGTAGAGCCATGCGGGATAATCATTTCATCGCCGCGCAAAATAGTCCCAATAATCGAACCTCTCTGTATTTTTGTCCTTACATGTTGAAGCGGTTTGCCGGTGATGGGACTGTTTTCAGCAGCGGTAATACGGATCGCTTCAATATTCAGGTCACGAATCCGCGCGATTCTCCCGATTTGACCTCTATTGATCGCTTCGAGAATTTCCCGGGCGATGGCAAGTCGCGGGTGAATAACGTGATCGATACCTATGGAATAAAAAAGTCGGTCGTGATGGACTTCCGCCGATATAGCGATTACCTCGCGGGCACCCTGAGCTTTAGCCAGGAGAGCCGACATTATGTTATAATCTGTTTCATGTCCTGCGGCAATGAAGAATTGAGCGTTTCTAACATAGACCTCGTTGAGTATCGCTGAATCGGTGCTGTGTCCATGGACGATCTCGACATTATTCAATCTGTCGGCCGCTTTTCGGGCATGTTCTTCATCAGGATCAATCAGTATTACATTGTCTACAATTTTGCTAATCTTATCTGCAAGAAGAATGCAGGTCAAGGTATCGCCGGATATAATTACATTTTTGACATCCCTGCGCGTTTTACTGAAATAACCCAGAAAAGTATCTATCGAATTTCTCGGGAAGATACCAAAGATATCGTCGCCCGGCTTAACCATATAATCGCCATCCGGGATAAAGCCTTCGCCGTTTCTGACAGCCGCGATAAAAAGAAGGGGATGTTCCGGTTTTTCGCGGCGAATTTCACTTATGGCCTGGTTGGCAATCGGCATTTCTTCTTCGACGTGATAACCGCGCATAAGGACATTACCTTCCTGGAAATTTGTCGCGTCGGTAGCCCCGGGCGTTTCGATAAACTGGGCGATTGAATCAACCACGACTGATTCCGGATCAATAACCAGAGTGACACCCATGGCGCCGATATCTATGCTGGCATCACTGCCGCGGAATTCATTACTTCTTATTCGTGCGATTCTGGTGGAGACACCATATTGTTGGGCGATAGCACAGACTAATATATTAAGTTCATCTATTGGGCTAACTGCTATAACCATTTCGGCGCTCTTTATGCCGGCTTCTTCGAGAAGACTGGGGGAGGAACCGGAACCGCAGATTATCTTAATATCGAGCCGTTCGCCAATATCCTGACATCGGGCCGGATCAAGCTCAATCAAGGAAACATCATTTTTTTCCGCTTCAAGATGCTGGGCAAGGCTATAGCCGACCACCCCGCCCCCGATTATAACTATTCTCATTTATCCAAAGGCCTTTCGTATTCCTTAAAATATCCTGAATGTTATCAGCTATACTTATAATTGTCAACAAGTAATAGCCCGGGTATATTAAATCAAAATTAAAAAACTATTGCCAAATCGATTGCAAATTTCATACTTAGTAAAACCTTAAGGGAATATGCATTAATGCGCAAATATCTGATTCCATCTGCGATTTTTATTTTATATGCCTCGGCCTATATTATTTTCTCGGCATTTTCGGGGAATTACCTTCTCTTTTCGGATGTCTGGGACGTTGAGCATTATCTGAGTATTTCCGAGAGGGGATATGAAGCATTTCCCTGTCCTCCCGAATGGCAGATCAGCGGTCCGGGTGAAATCTGCGGTAATGTCGGATGGTACCCATTGTGGCCGATTTTAATCTTTTTGTTCAGATCGATTACCGGGTTGTCATCTATTTCTGCTGCCATAACGCTGGCGTTTTTATTGACACTGATTTTTTTTAATCTTCTATTTCGTTTCATCGAATCAAAGGCGGGGGTTTTCTCAGCGATAATTGCAGTATGTGCGGCAGCTTTTGGCCCATCCGGTTTTTACTGGCTGTCAGGATTTCCATATGCACTTTTCGCCGTCCTATTCATGCTTTATTTATTCAATTTGTACAACAGGCGATCATCGGCGAATGACGTAATTCTCATATTTCTGGCCGTTGCAATTTCACTAACATACCCGACCGGGCTTTTAGTGGCTTTCGTTCCATTGTTCTTCTCTCTTAGTACAAATAAAGATCTCTTCCGCCGCCCGGATAATTTGCTGAAATTACTGGCGAAAGTTATTCCGTTCGCAGTTGGTTTGCTACTTTTGTGGATTTATTTCCATTTCAAGTTTGACAACTTTTTCATCCAGCTCGATTTCCAATCCAAATATGGCCGCCAATGGGCTTTCCCGCTCATTCCTATTTTTGAAAGCCTTTTCGGAAGACCAATATTGAGCCCGGAAAATATTGCAATTTTATGGTATGGCTTAACTTTCCTTATTTTTATTCCATACCGGTTGAAAAGTGAATTATGGATTACGGCACTCGTCCTTTTTCTATTTTCTCCGGCCACCGGTTCGACGATGTCAATATATCGGCACTATCTGGTCATTATTCCGGTATATATGATTATTGGATCAAGCGCCCGTCCCTGGTGGCTTAAAGCGGGATGGATTGCCATCGGAATAATTACCGCCCTGGGGGTTCTTTTTCCCGAATTTATATCCATGAAATTAATGTAAACAGCCGATCTGCCGGATTCGTCTTGTCATAACGGTTGAATTATGAAAGCAATTGAAGTATTATACTTCGGGTTATTAAAATGGAGAAAAATATGCACCGTATAATATATTCATTATTGATTTTACTATTGCTGTTGATATCAATTCCCGGTCAGGCGAAAACCATAAATATCGGCTATTTTGAGCCGGGTCAATACTACTCGCACAAGGTTCTTCTTAGTCAGGTAAAAAATTATCTGGATCTTTTAAAGGACGATACTCTTGAATTGATTTTTGAGCCATACGCTTATCGATCGGCTGAATGGGATCGAGATGTCTGCAAAGCATCCGCTGGTGATTATCTCAGGATGGACGACGTTGATATGGTTATTGCCGCCGGCCCGTGGGTTGTGCAGGATCTTCTGGATGCCGGCTTTAAGAAGCCGATTATTGGTATTTACCAGTTTTATCCTGAGATTACCGGCCTGGTTGATTCGGCAGGGAATGTTACGGCATCGAATGTTACTGTAAACTATCGGCCCGGCAAACTGGCTTCGGATATCGAAGTAATGCTTGACCTTTTTCCATCGAGAAAGATCGGTGTTCTTTATTTTTCGACAGATAATAATTATGATGAATTTATAAAGCATTTTGAAAATTTGATACCTGCCGAGAATTTTCTCCGGTCATCAAATCAATCCGATCCGGATGGATTATTTACCTTCTTTAAATCTTTTAATGACTTAAGAGGAAAAGTTGATGTGCTTTATGTAAGCCCGCTATGGGGTATGGAGCTTGATTATATAAGCAACTTTTTCCTGGAAACCAATCGCGCCCGCATTCCGACTTTTACACCGGAAGGTTACACGCTTGTCGAAAAGGGCGCGACAGCGTCCAATTCGGTCTATCCGCATCGTCCGCTTGCAAGATTTACAGCGCATAAAATACTGAAGATAATAAAGGGTGCAATCCCCGGTGATTTGCCTGCGAAATTTCATGAAGTTCCCGGACTGTCGTTGAACGTCAAAGAGGCTACAGAGATAGGTGTTGACTTTGACCGTAATCTTGTCACCAATGCCATGATTGTCCCGGCACCTCCAAGCGATGATATTCCCCGGTACAGTTATGAGCTGGCACTTGACCAGGCAATGCGTGAAAATGTGCGTATTCATCTGGCCGAACAAAGTTACCGAACCATTGTCTCACGCACCAAAAGTGCCTGGAACAGCTATCTTCCTAAACTCAATCTGAGGGGTATTGCAGGATATTCCGACAATAAGCCGGAAGCCGCATTTTATAACAGTGATGTAAAACGCAAATTCGCCGCTGAGTTGGAGCTGGAACAAAAACTCTTTTCGTATTCTGCCCTCAAAGATTTTGATATTGCTGAAAATAAAAGGCAGATAGCCAAGCTTGATAAAAATAAGACCGAGCTGGATATTTCGCATATGGTCACCAGGGCATATATAGAAGTTCTTCGCAGTCGGGAACTGGTCGAGGCTGCCGGGGAGCGTGTAAATCGGATCAGGACATATCTTGATATTGCATCTGTCAATAATCAACTGGGAATTACAGATACCATTGATTTGATCTTTCTGGAAGAGAAAATGGTGTCGGCAAAAATAGACTTACATCATGCAACTTACACCCTTAAGGCAGCGCAGATAGCGTTGAATGTCCTTCTAAACCGTCCCGGCGACGAGGATATCGTTCTCGAAAATACACAGTTTGCCACCGATAACATGGTATTAAAAACCAGACTATTCCAGGGTTATACTTCCACAAGTGAAGGATACAGTGAACTAAAGGACTACTTTGTTCAAGCCGGAATAGAAGGCGGTTTTGAACTGCGCCAATCGGATCTCAAGATGCAGATCCAGGAAAATAAATTAATCAAAAATAAACGATTCTATTTTCCTGATATTTCTCTTCGAGCGAAATATACCGCAGAAGAGGAGTTTGCGCCGGAAATCGACCCTGATAATGATTACTGGACAATTGGGGCGGTTTTGACATTGCCTCTCTTTTCTGCATCAGATTGGTTTTATAATCCGGAAAGAGTACAATCTGAGATCGATGAGTTGGTATATCGTAAGGATTCCCTTCGTTTCGCACGTTATGAGGATATATCTCTGAGGTTTGATCAGTTTATTAATATTGCTGATATATTGCCACTGAAATATTTCGTTCGCAACAGCGGCGAAACCTCGGCTCAAATGGCTTTTAACAGCTTTTTAAAGGGGAATATTAGTGGTGTTGATTTGATTAATTACGAAAAATCCGCACAGTTGTTAAATAAGGAATTAATCGACAGGCGTTACCAGTTTTTTACAAAGTACTCTGAATTATTACAATCGATAGGTTCAAAATATCTTATCCAGGGATCATCTGATGAGCAGGTGTTTTATAGAAATCTCGAACAATTTATTGAATAAAAAAAGCCCCGAATAGTCGGGGCTTTTTCTTCGAAAGCGTTTATTCTTCCGCGGGCCAATCGGTTTTGATATTTATAAACAGGGTTTTGTTGTCCCGCCAGACAAAGAAGATCACTTCGTCAGGTTTTTCTTCGGTAATTTCCTTAAGAACTTTTTCGGCTTCCTTGATCGAGGTTACTTTATCGCCGTCAATGGTCTGGATAATATCACCCGGGAACAGTCCACCGACCTGAGCCCACCCGCCTGATTCGACTTCTTTGACAACAACCCCTTTGAATTTTTTCCGATCCAGATTGTTGATATTGTAATCGGCGAAAACCATATCTCTGACTTTAAACTCGAAATTTTCATCTTCATATTCAGGTGCTTCGGCCGGTGTCAGAGGAGCTCTGGCGAGAAAGAGTGAGATGTCGACAGTGTCGGCCTGGCCATCGGTGCGCCGCAGGATAGTAAAATCGACTTCACTGTCGGCACCCATTTCCGAAATTCGTTTCTGGAATATGGGCAGGTTTTCTTCTTTGTTGACCTCGATCGGTTTTCCGAACATGCCGATAATTATATCGCCGGTTTTTATCCCGGCCGAATCGGCAGGGGAGGAGTTAACTACGTCATTAACAATAATGCCGCCATCAGTTTCGAGTCCCCAAAATTCTGCCAGATCAGTTGTCAATGCCTGAAGGTAAATGCCCATCCAGCCGCGGTCCGGTTTGCCCTTTTCCGGCGGATTTTTGATCAATTTTTTAAGACGGTCAGCTTCTATTAAGCCTAGTAGCGGAAGAAAATCTTCGAATTGCGAGAATGACTCCATCATACTGGAAACATCAAATCCTGAAAGGGCCGGATTTTCGAGATTGCCAAGTGTGCCCAGGGGTGAACCGGTTGAATCATAGAGAACGGCCCCTATTTGAAGTTCGTTAAAGCCGACGGTCAGGATAAATTCCTCCGGTTTTTCCACAACATTGGAAACAAGCCCGATATCCATGCTCAGGGGCGGATCAACAAATTCCGGCAAAAGTGTAAAAAGAATCATCCATTGTCCAATATTGTATTTATCCCGCTGCTTAAAGGTAACATAATCGAACAAAGTTTCTTCTTCGGGAGTAATTCTGCAGAAGGCCAATTTCGTGAAGCGATCGATACCGATATATTCGGCAGGATAACGGGTCCCATCCATCATAACAATTTCGATACTTTTCGGTTCGGCGTCTACTTCCATACCGGACATAACAGAAAAGGGATCATCACTGTCGACCGAGGTACCGTCGAATAGAACTAAACCATCAGGATCGACAATGGTACCGACAACCCGGTTTTTGGCTTCGGTAGTCTGAGTCCCGAATGATACCTCGATTACCAGATTGACAGCCACAGTATAACTTAGGGCTTTATCATAGATCTTTTGATATTCAAAATTTTGCGCCATAGCGCCCGTAAATGTGAAGAGAAGCAAACACGTGGTAAGAATCAACCTGATCATAATCATCCCCTATTCATTTTCTTTATCGGCATCTTGCTTATTATCAATTTTGATTAAAATATACCTGGTACTGCCGAAACGACTGACAGTCAAAAGAACCTTTTCGCCATTTTCTTCAACCAGTTCATTATACTTATTATAAAAATCTCCGAAAGATGTTATCTCTTCTTCATTAACAGCCTTGATAACATCAGCTCTCCGCAGGCCAGCTTCGGCAGCTGGCCCGACTCTTTTCACGCCGGACACGAAAACCCCGAAAGTATCCTCGAGCTGATTATCCACAACCATCTGCTTGGTTATCGCCTTAACCGTGAACCCCCACTCGCGAACTTCCAGATCCTCGCCAAGGATTTCGCCCAGCTCATGTGTTATGACATCAACATATATCGTATCCGTGCCACGCAAGACAGTAAATTCCACGGTTGAGCCCACTTCTTTGTCAGCTATCCTTTTATAGAACTTTGGCAGTTCTTCGGCAAAACGTGCCGAGACTGTTTCTCCGTCCATCTGAAGTAATATATCCCCGGCCTGAATGCCGGCTTCCTCTGCCGGTGATTTGGGGTCGACCGAGGCGACCAGGACGCCTGTATTGCGTTCGGTTCCGAACCATCCTTCGAGGTCCTGAAGTTCCTGGCTTTGAACCCCTATCCAGCTTCGGACAACTTCGCCTTTACCAAGAATTTCCTCGATAACTTCGCGGACGATATTGCTCGGGATAGAGAAAGCAATATTGTTGGCAAACATGATAGCCCGGGAGTTAATCCCAACAATTCGGCCCTTCAAATCAACAAGCGGTCCGCCGGAATTTCCCGGATTAATCGCGGCGTCGGTTTGAATCCAATTGTTATAAAGGCCGGTCTTTTCACCGGACGGCAAACGGGCTTCGCCGCTGAAATACCGGTCGGTAGTTGAAATTACTCCGGCCGAAACGGATCTCGCCAAAGCTAATGGCGAGCCCATGGCCAGTACATATTGACCAACCTGCACCGCATCGGAATTTCCAAAATCGGCTTTGACAATTGTACCGTTGTATTCCGACAGATCGAGTTTTATGACAGCCAGGTCGGTCAAGGGGTCGCCTCCGATAAGATCGGCTTTAACCTGCTCTTTATCAAAAAGGGTGCAGATAATTCTTTCCGCTTTACCGGCAACGTGGTAATTAGTTACGACATAACCGTCTTCACTGTAGATTACTCCCGATCCGATAACGGATTGTTTGCGGAGTTTGCCGGTTCGATAATCGGTAATTACCGGCTGTATATGAACCAGCGCCGGAAGTATCTTATCCCGCGCTTTGTATATATCTTCCTGGAGAGGGGGGTACTCCTGCCCGAAGACCGGCAGGAATAAAGCGAGCAAAATTAACGAAACCAAAAACTCTTTCATCTAAGCACCTCAAGTTAATAAACAATCATTGTCAATACTCTGTCAAGTTTGCTTTGTGGACAATAAAAAACTTTTTTACTGTCGGCAAGGATAATAACACTTGATGGAATGGAAAGTTCGATAAAAAAGGATTGCCTTCAGGACAATCCTTTCAATTAGCATGATTTATTAAAATTTATCGGCGTACAATATCTATTGACCCAAGTCCGACTTCAATTTCGAGTGTCAAGCCGTAATCGGAATCGCGAAATCCGGGAGATTCATAAAGGTCATCCTCGTTGACATCGGATTCAAAATTCTTAAAATCTACCGAAGATAAAAAAGAACTTTCAGCATCGACTCTAAGCGGGAGTTCTTTGGGAATATATATAGTAGCCGAACCGAGTCCGATTTCGATATGCGCTATTGATTTTGATTTCCATTCACCGGAAAAATCCAGTTCAAAACTTCCGACACCGCCATCAAAATTGAATATCTCAAAATTGGCATTGCCCAGCTTTTCGATCGAAAATTTGGCCGCGCCGGCATCGACAGCAAGTTCTTTTAATTTTTCCGGATTTGCACTGCTAAAATTCAGAATGCCCTTGGCGGCGCCAATATCTATATTTAATTCCCTTAAAGGTATTCCGCCGAGCTCAATATCCGCTTTGCATGCACCCATATCAAGGGTTATATCCGAGATGTACCTTGTCGATAGAGCCCCTTCCATAAACAGGTCATCAGTGTCGATATCGTGATCGCGGAGATTATTGCTTTCAATTTCAAGATATCCGGTCTTATCATCCTGTTCCATATCTATAATCGTTTGAGTGCTATTTGGATTAAAATCGGCCTGCCCGATAAATACTTCTTCCATATCCTTTGCCATGATGATAAAATCACCGGCCCCCAAATCGATATTGACAAATAGAAGATCAATATCGCCGCCGGGGATATTGTATTCCTTATGTTCCATCCTCCCGGCAGTATCGGCATTGATCGCAATAAAGGTCATTGCGATTATCATAATCATTATTTTTTTATGCATATCGGTCCACCTCGGTTTTATTTACCTGTTCTCATCGTCACCTTTATCATTTTCCTCTCCAGATAGAGGGGGTGGTGTCGGCGGTGGTGGTGCATCGGGTCTATTTATAGGCGGTGGCGTCGGCGGTGGAGGGGCGGTGTCAATTGTTACTTTTATGGTAGTCGGTCCTTTTTCGCAGTCCCTGGTCGCGAAACGTGTTAGAATTACCGCACCCACTGCGGTAGTGCCCCCTATTGAAGTTACGATTATCGCAATTACCAGAAATAAAACGGCGAAAGCATCACTGACTCCGGATGGAGAAATTTCGAATAATGCCATTATGATCCACGGTAACCAGAGAACAACAATGCCAAATAAAGATTTAAACATCCGTGATTCCAGGCCGAAATATCCCTTGAACCATCCGGCAACTACGTGCGCGAGAGCGGTGAATCCGATTATGGCAGCAACTAATGTCGCCAGGGGGAGGCCCAATACAGCTATCGGTATGCCGATTATAGTTATTACCAGCAGGCCGAAGAGAGGCCCATACAATAACCAGAATACAAATCCGATAATGAAAGATTTAAATGGGCTCATCTGGATACAGTCTGATACCCGGTCAATCGCTTTGGGGAATGCCGCTACCGACAGGAAGGCGAAAAATAACAAAATTGCCAGCAATATAGTAGTTGTTATTATAGGAGTATATGAACGTTGAAATATTTCGATGTACTTTTTATCTTTTAAGAAATCGACTGAGGGCAGGTCAGTAAGATTGGTTTCAATGACATTACCTCCGACAATTCCCCCGTCTTCAATCGTTACCTCCATCCCCATAGCATCGCCGGTTATCTCGCCACTCGAAGTTACCCGGATCTTCTTGGGCGTAACAACATCGCCCTGTACAAGTCCTTTGACAGTTATATTCCCGTTTGAGAAAATGGATTTTTCCACCATGCTGTCAGTGTCAATGACAATATCGCCATAGACGCGAATTCTCGATGATGGATCTTCATATCTGCCCTTACCGGACCTGAAAGTTATTTTTGTCTGATCGGTAATTATTTTATATTGAAGAGAGTCCTCCAGGGAATCATTCATATTTCCCTCTATATCGGTGCTGCTCGAAGCACTTGCCGCGCCGGAGGCGGAAACGACCGGTTTTTCAGGAGAACGGCTTTCGTCAACTCCGTAGGCAGGGCCAATTAATAACAGGCCCAGAATGAGAACGGGTATAATTGCCCATTTTCCTGCCTTTAACATATATATCCACCTGCCTTCTCAATCATTGACGAGGTCGCTCCGGTATCTTGTTTGACCGGAACAATTTCGTCTTCAATCAGGGAATCGGGAAGTTCATCAATAAGGGTTTCCGTTTCTTTGTCCGATTCCAGTTCCCCTTCTCCGTTTACATACGTAGATTCTTCCAACCGGGGTTCAATATCTGTTGAGAAAATTGGCTTATATAAGACGAAACTGTCCAATTCATAATCATATACCCACTTTTGACCGCTAATATCTATTGCAAAATTGCTATCCTGACTGACAAAAATTTCAATAAACCTGGCTTCCGGAATATCGGCAGCGGCGGTCGAATCAACCATCTTGGATTCGATTTCCTTTTTTTCGGAAGTCCCACACCCGAAAAAGAATAACCCGCTTACCAGCAGGAGAATAATCGATGTATAATTATTTAACATCTTGATACAATTAATAAAGTTCAACAGTTATATTTCCCGAAACTGTTTTGATGGTAATCAGGGGCCCCTGGCCATCTCCAAAAGTCCCTATCATCGTATTATCGGAGAAGGAATCGAGTGTCATTGGCAGATCCGCCCTGATTTTGCCGGTTTCGGTTTCTATTTTCAGCTTTCCGGACGCTAATTGGGGAATAGTCAGATGGATATCACCTTTGCCGTTTTCTATAAAACAATCCCTGTCGGTTTTGAGGGCACTTTTTAGTATAATATCTCCCGATTTTGAGGTTATATCGGCCGCCCCTGTCTGCTGGGCAATATCAACTCTTCCCGACGAGCATTCAATTTTGCAGTTACCTTCGATAAATTTGGCCTCGATTTTTCCCTCAATCTGCAAGATACTCAATGCGCCCGTTAGATAAGAGCCTTCAATATCACCCGAACTGGTACTTATATCAAGGTTGCCGTAAACTGCTTCAAATATTACATCGGTATTGGTTGAAGAGATGTATGTATCGCCCGTAATATCAGTCAGGCTTATATCACCTGAAACTGTTTCGATATCGATATCGTTTTCAATGCCATATAGCTCTATATCGCCTTTGGTACCCTCACAATGTATTGATTCTGTAATATTGAATATCTTGATATCGCCCTCGGTATTGGATAATGTTATCATGCATTCACGGGGTACAATCAGATTGAAATCAACCGAACCGTAGGAATCTTTGCCGGTCCCGAAAATCTTTTCCCAGAACGATTCCGGCTTATCCGACAATCTTAAATAATTTGTTCCAATCGTTATCCTGGAGCCGTCCTTTATGACTTTGATCTCTATATGGTCGGATATCCGCTCGGCTTCAGCTCTATCAACGGCCCTGATATGTTTTACCGCATTGATTGTGGCTATGTCGACATCGTCGCCCTTTATTGTGACCTTTCCTGATTTGTTGTTCATCTCCAGTTTAATGAACTGCGGGACCTCGACATTTTTCTGGTATTCGAAAGTGAATTTTTCAGCCGTAGCCTGGCCGCATAATAAAAAACAAACTATCCCTGTTAACAAAAAGGCAATCCGCCTCATTGCCGTCTCCTTTTTAAAACGGACGAAGCTTCTTTTTGAGCAGCTCCCGCGCTCTGAAAATCCGGGCCTTCACGGTCCCGATCGGTATATTCAATGCATCGGCAATTTCTTCATATGATTTGTTGTCACGATGGCGGTACATTATGACAGTCCGATATTTGGCCGGGAGAGATTCAATGGCCTCGTTGATGGACACCCTTTGTTCGCGTTCTTCGAGGTCTTTTTCCGGATTATGAGATTCATCGGCAACTTCGAACTGCATCTGTCCGTCGCCTGTATCCTGCGGAGCGTTGAGAGATAAAGTCTTTATGCGTTGTTTTCGGATATAATCAATGGCGCAGTTGGCACCGATACGGTAAAGCCAGGTAGAAAACCGGAATTCCGAGCGATAGGTTTCCAGCGAAGCAAAGGCTTTCATAAAGGTTTCCTGAACCAAATCGGCGCTGATCTCGCTATCGCGAACGATCTTGTAAACGACATGATAGATTGCCGTCTTATAGCGGTTCATCAGCTCACGGTAAGCGGCCTGGCTTCCTCCGAGAGCCTGTTCGATTAATTCTTTGTCTTGCTCAGCCAAATAGCCCTTCGAATCGTCTTTTATCATTTCCGGTTTTTAGTTTTCTCAAGATACGATAATAACATAATGTCCCCCAATAGACAACCAAAATCTAAAGGAACGGTTTTGCGGGTCAGGCAGTAACTGTTTCAGTATCAACTAATTGCCCGTATGAAATATTGTTACACGGGGATCTTTATAGACTGTGTCAAAGGGAAGATTAGCACGAGGAAAGTATTTTTTTTCGACGGGACCGTAAAAAATATAATCAACCTGCTCAGGAGCCTGTCCGGTCAAATAAGTCTTTGTCATATCGTTATATCTTTGCCTGGCATTCAACCCAAGATGAGCGACATGGCCGGGGAAACCGAGAAAAACCGGGCGGTTTTCCATTAACAGGGAAGGATTGTCAAAATCGGCTGTAACCGACATAAAAATGTCATCCGGATTAGTATTGTCATTCATCCAGTTGCGGGCCTTTTCGGTGTCCCTGTTTATATGCGGATAGTAATAGCCACTGTAGGGGCTATACTTATTAACCGCCGCGAAGATAAAAGTTATAAACAGCCCGAGAGACATTAGTATCGCGACTTCATCACCATTTCTTATTTTCATCTTGCCAAAAGTCAGCATCATGGCGCCTGAAAAGTAGACAACAAAAACTGGGAAAAATGGATTATAATGGACGAAAGATCCGAAAATTATCGCCAGTACCATCAGAATTATCATATCCCGATGCCTGAAGAAAAATGACAGAACTATAAATGGTATTGCCTGCTTTATTATTTCCCAGGGGGCGATCCAGAATGATTCGGAGAATATAAAGTAGAACGGCTTATTGACAGCTTCGGAAGATATTACAATTGCGGAAAGCCCGGTTCCTATGATGCCCGAAATCAAAATGAATAATACCTCACGATTTCGATCGAGCAGTAGTTTGATAGTAAGAAATGGCAGTATTATAAGCATCAGATATCCGTTTGTTAACGAAGCCGAAAAAAGGGCTGCCATCCGAATGTACATATTTTCCCCGAACAGAGAATATGTCACCAGTAAAAAGAAGGGGATATGCGTAAAGCCACGTGCGATAAAATCGACTCCGATTGCATTAATAAAAGCCCCGGGTACCGAGGCGGCAAAAAGAATAACCACCGCCAGGCCGTATCTTTGAGGGGCAAGCTTTTTTATAAGAAGGCAGAATAGTACAAAATATAATAAATTCAGAATTCTGATGGCATTGTAGGGTTCAATAATCAATCCCAAGAGTGCTGCCGGGACATATTGCAGGTAGGGTTGCGTGAGTTTGACACCGGCATAGGCTGGATTTTGTGGAGGGAAATCGTTAAGTAACTGGTTTATTATCGCGCCATAATACAGAAAATCAACATCTGCAGGGGCATCGAAATAAAATTGCTCTTCCTGAGGACGGTAGGTCCCGATAAGAATCTGCCCGGCAATATAAATGAGCAGAATCAGGACAAATGCAATTTTGTTGATTTTATTATATTTCATACCGCCCAAAGTTATAAAAATTCAGCAAGGTAAAAAAGAAAATATGTAAACAAAAAAAGGCCGGCTTAAGCCGGCCTTTTTCGTTAATCGGGATTATTATTTCAGTAATATCATCTTTCTTGTATCCATATAGTTTTCTGTTCTGATACGACTGAAATAAATTCCACTGGAATAAGTGCTTGCATTCCACTCAACCGTATGAGTTCCGGCTTCAAGGAATCCATCAACCAGCGTCGTTACTCTCTGGCCGAGAATATTATAGACATCCAGAGTGACTTCGGCCGCCTCCGGCAGATTGAAACTAATCTCCGTAACGGGGTTGAACGGGTTGGGATAATTTTGCATCAGCTCAAATTCCGCCGGGAGATTACCGAATTCACCTTGCTTGTACATGACATTGGGGACATCCAGAGGAATAACGCCCGATGCAATCATGCGGCCGGTATGTATATTCTGTAGATTTACCTCGACGATATAAAGGTTTTCGTTTCCTCCGATCTCATAGAGATCAACTAGGTATGTTAGAGCCTGGCTTGCTGTTGCGCCATCCTCGGATACAACGTCATTCTGCTTTAGCCTGCCTGAGACAATGTTTAGAAACACCGACCTCAAAGAACGATTGATTTTGTAAATACAATCATTTTCATACGGTGCCAGGAATAGATCCGAAAGTTCATGGAAAGTCATTGGTCGCGGTGGATCTCCCATGAATGTAATCGTTTCCATCTGAATTGCGTATCCATCACCCCGGTCATAAAAATGTTCGAATAGCGCTTCGGCATACATTTCTATTTCAGCTATAGAAACATCGGCCAGATCAGAATATTTACCGCCTATCCTGTGATAGTAGAAAATACGTTTCCATTCCCAGAAGTTTTTCAGCTTACCGGCGTCAGGAGCTTCTGTAACTTCAAAATTAACTTCCACATCGGCTCCGGCGAGTACGACTTCCTGGCTCGCCAAGGAGACCGGTTCATAACCGAGAGGAACCATCATCACTACATCATAGGAACCGGCCGGGACATCATCGAACAGGTATGCGCCGGAAGGATCGGTGTATGTAATGCCGTACGGATTGTTATCCGAATCCAGCAGGGCGACCTCTACATTAAGAAGTCCCATTCCGCTCTCGGTAATAGTCCCAAAAATGTCACTGAACGGCTGTTCTGCGGCCCCAAGGACACACTCGGCTTCATTACCGCACCAATTTCTTACGCGCACCCAGTCGACATTGAAAACACTCTGAGATGCTGTATTACGGGAGTAAGCCATCAGCCAGGGATACATACCCACTGTTGGAATATATTCTGCCGCCAATCCTTCAAACAGGTTGTTATCCACCTGGAACTCCGCAGTTCCTGCATCCGTTCGGTATATACGGTACATATGCCAGTCAGTATCAAAATCTACCGCTGTCGGAATATAGCCGGAGTTGTTTCCGGCATCGGTGGCCTGGATACAATATTTTTGTAAATCCGGCCAGTCCATGATACGCATAACATCGGTCCAGCCCATATCCGGCATCTTATAGCCGATTTCGGCAGCAGTATTGCCTTCAACCGACCCGGGACTTAAACCGGCATCGGGATGCTGCGCATAGACTTCCATCAGCGTTCCAATGCCTGCTTCGGCATTACCCCGCATTTGAACATAACTGTCGGGTATACCGGTCATTGTTAGTACACCGCCGGCAATATTTGCTGAACTGCCGGATCCGGAGTGCGATATTGACCATTTGCTAAGATCTTCGTCGAAGAGATCAATGAAAATGAATACATCTTCCTTGGTGTAAGTATCCTGGAGGATTTCCTGGAATGCCGACATGGTGGCCAGTCCGGTTACATAGTTACCGACCCCCCCGGGCGAGCCGGTATAGGCAAAGTAATATGTATCTCCGAATCTGGTCACGGCACCTCGGAAAGCGTCGTATTCGTCCCACTCACCCGGACCGCCCCAATCGAGAATAACACCATGCTTTTCAAAATTGATCCAATCGGTAGTTGTCACCAGAGCTGTCCGCCAGGGGCTGTGCTTGGTTGAACTTACTGTATAACCAATGTAATAGACGCCGTCCAGTTCAATTACCCAGGGGTCAGCTACTGTTCCGGCATCAATTGATCCGGGCGGGCCAAATGGAATGCATGGATTTCCCGCAAATTTGGTGTAAGGACCGAGAATATCATCAGCTTCGGCATAACCGACCTGCTCCGTAGTAGAGCCGGCATCGCCCATATACATCATTATCCATTTGCCGTCATTTCTCTGGAAAACGTATGGTTCATCGACTCGAAACGCTTCCCATGGTTCGGTGACTGTCAGCACCGTCGCGGCTCTGGAATACGGACCGCCGATATTTGATGATGTATCGACTGAAATAGGATAGGGGGAAGATACAGTTCTGTCGGCGTAAAAAATGTACCATAATCCATCATGGTAATGGATATGCGGTGCATTGGCATAATCGACCACGACACCATGCCAGTTCCAGGCATTAGGGTCGTTAAGGTCGTCGGTCCACATGAGGCTTACCTTAGAGCCGCCCGCGCGGTATTGAGCCATTACCATCCAGTAATGATCAGTTACCGGATCGTAGACGATATTTTCGCCCAGGAGTTTCGCCCCGGCCTGAAGGTCACCAACAGGGTGAATATAATCGGGATATTTATCCCAGGGGCCAACCGGTCCTACCTCTGTCAAAACCGGTTCGGGCGTTACCGGATTACCATAGTACAGGAATATCTGAGTCCCCGCTATCGGGATTTCCGGCATCTTAACCCAAATTGTTGCCGAACCGCCTGCGGGATCCCATGATTCTACCCACGATGGAATAAGAGTAATACCATCCGCCAGTGTTGCGCGAATATCAGAACCGTCGGGCAACGCGTTCCCATAATCGAAAGACGCGTCCAAGTTTATTTCAACCTGGTATTCAGTGACAATTTCACTGCAGGGACTGGTAATATCAACCGCGCGGCGATAATCCCAGCCGTCCAGCCATGCGGCGCAGGCAAAGGCGGGGAGCGAGAGTACCAGGATCATGGCAATAGCAGCACCATAGATCCAGCGTGAGGATTTAGCGATACCTTTCATAGTCTTAGATCCTCCGTTAGAGTGTTTAAGGTAACGAAATAGAGATTTGATTTTTAGTTTCTAAAATTCGATTAAAAAATCGAATGCTTTTAAAGGTTTCCTGTTTCGCGAATGCCGCTATTCTACCTTCCGTGCTCGAGTTTTTAATGCGAAAATAAGCAGAATATTTTTTGATTCGACAATTAATAATAATTAATATTGAATTTCGGGTCAATATGTAAATCACTCTTTAACGAAGAAATCAGGGTAGTTTTTATCCATAAATAGGAAAAACCCCCGATATTTTACTATACCGAGGGCATAAAAATGCATCAGGCCCTTACCAAAAGACTGCTACGGCGGTTAGCTCTTATAGACATCCGTTAATTCGGCATTATCATTGGCGTCGAAAACCCGGAATTCTTCTGCTGGAAGAGTCGTATCCCGGACAATGTTGATTTTAAACCGATGATGTTTCATAATCTTATGAATACGGTTGACACCGTTACCCATAAGGGATTCAGCCAGATTTGGATTTACGACAAGATTATATTTTTTAGACCGTCCGTCAATTTTGGCGCGGTTAAACCATCGTTCGATCTTAGTTGCGACGGTGGTTCCCGAAAGAACTCTGCCGAATCCGTGACAATGAGGGCAGGGGACTGAAAATGTATGCAAGAGCGAAGGGCGTATTCGCTCGCGAGTCATTTCCAATAAACCGAATTCATTAACAGAGAGTATCGATCTCTTGGCCCGGTCGGTCCTGAAAAGGTTTTTGAATTCCTCATACAGTTTTCTTCGGTTTTCCCTTATCTGCATGTCGATAAAATCGCAAACTATCAAGCCGCCAATATCGCGAAGTCTGATCTGCCGGGCAATTTCCTTGGCTGCTTCGAGATTGGTCTTCAGGATAGTCGTTTCCTGGTCGCCCTTGCCCACAAATCTTCCGGTATTTACATCGATTGTAACCATCGCTTCGGTCTGGTCAATAATCAGGTACGATCCCTTCTTTATCCAGACCTTCCGTTCCAGCATCTTTTCAATTTCCGGCTCCAACTTGTAGAGATCAAAGAGCTGGGTTTCGCCCCGATAATATTCAACTCGATTTTTGAGGTGCGGCATAACGTGCCGGACGTACGACATAATGGTTCGGTATTCCTGTCGATCATCGACGAGTAAACGGTCAACATCATCGGTAAAAACATCGCGGATAATCGAGGTTGTAATTTCTTCCTCTTTATGAATAAGAGCCGGTGCTTTCATTGTATCCCGGCCTCTTTCCAGCCTGCGCCAGAGCTTCATCAGGCGTCTTATATCCGATCTGAAATCGGCTTCCTCTTTGCCTTCAGCTTCGGTCCTGATTATCAATCCGAAACCTTCCGGGCGCAATGGATAGATCAGTTTCTTCAACCGCTTTTTTTCATTCCAGTTTGATATTTTTTTGGATGCCCGGACATGGTCATCATCCGGGACAAGGACAAGATATCGGCCGGGTATCGAGATCTCGGTTGTCACCCTGGGTCCTTTGGTGGAAATAGGTTCTTTTATAACCTGCACCAGGACATCCTGTCCCTGTTTCAATACCGTCTCGATTCCTGCCCGTCGGCTTTTCCTGACAATATCGGCCGGTGCTTCTTCGTCAACCTCTTCCGGTTCATAGCGATGACTGTGCGATGTGACTCCGATATCGGAGGCGTGTAAAAAGGCTGCCTTGTCGAAGCCGATATCGATAAATGCGGCCTGCATACCGGGAAGGACCGTATTGATTCTTCCTTTGTAAATATTACCGGCCAATCTTTCTGACTGAGGTCGTTCGACATACAGCTCCATCAGGCGGCCATCTTCAATAATTGCCAGACGAGTTTCGTATTCTGAGCTGTTAATTAGAATTTCGCGTTTCATTTTGTATCTCTGTTCGTTATTACGGGTCTATCCCCGAGTATATCCTTTTCTTCCGGACGGTAACCTCTCAAGAATTGCTCACCCGTCATTCTGGCTTTACCTTCCGGAATGACTTCCAGAAGTTCGACTGCTCCGTCAGCCGATGCCACCAGAAAGCGGTGTTTATCTTTGATTACCTGTCCCGGGCGGGTTTTTTCCGCAGGTTTTGAATCAGCCTTTTGGGCTTTGAGTAATTTTAATTTTTTTCCGCGGAAGGTGCTGTAAGCACCCGGCTTGGAGGATAATCCCCGTATGAAATTTGTTATGTTGTCCGATGGAAAACCCCAATCTATTAGAGCATCTTCCGGCGTAATTTTCGGCGCCGGGGTGGCCTGGGCATTTTCCTGCGGAACAGCTTGAACTTTGTTCCTTTCGATTAAATCAAGAGTTTTTTCTATGGCCGGCCCGGCCCGTTCTGACATTTTCTGATACAAACTGTCGAAATTGTCATCAGGATCAATTTTAATCTTTTCCTGGTAAATCATGTCGCCGGTATCGACTTTCTTTTTCAAAAAGAAAGTTGTCAGCCCGGTTTCTTCTTCGCCGTTTATCAGTGCCCAGTTTATCGGAGCAGCGCCGCGATATTTGGGAAGAAGCGATCCATGGAGATTGATTGATCCCCTGGGAGGGATGGTATAGATTTTTTCCGGAAGAATTCTAAAAGCGACGACAACATAGAGGTCGGCGTCGTATTTAAGCAACTCCTCCCGGAATGATTCGTTTTTTAATCTTTCCGGCGTCAAAACCGGGATTCCGAGTTTGACGGCCATCTTTTTTACCGGGGTTGCGATCATCTTCTGACCGCGGCCGGCTTTCTTATCGGGGCCGGTTACTACCGCCAGAATATCATGATTTTTACTGTGATGTAAATATTCCAGCGGCCGCCGGGCAAAATCCGGCGTCCCCATGAAAACAATTTGCATGTAAGGCTTTTTTTCGCGGCAAAAGAGATTGAAAAACTATGACGCTTCGGCCATTTTTTTCAGCTTATTCAATTTCCCTTTTATCAGAGTTCGGGAGAGTGAAGATATATGGTCTATAAATAGCACACCTTCAAGATGATCGTATTCGTGCTGTATAGCTCTGGCCAGCATTTCATCAGCTTCCAGAGTAAATTCTTTACCGTCGAGATCAAGAGCTTTTACTTTGACCCTTTTGGGTCTTGAAATTTTTTGATATATACCCGGGAAAGAAAGACATCCTTCTTCCATCACGACATCTTCTTCGGATGTTTCAACTATTTCCGGGTTTATAAAGACTCTTATTGACTCGGTCAAATCAAGGCCGGATAAATCTAATATAAATAGCCGGGTGGTCGATCCCACCTGCGGAGCGGCCAGGCCGAGTCCTTTAGCCTGTCTCAGGGTGGCCATCATATCGGCCACCAATTCTTTAACGCCCTGATCGATCTGTTCGACGGGTTTTGTCTTCTCCCGCAAAACCGGTTCGCCGTATATAACAATCGGTCTTGCCACGAAATCTCCTCTAAATTCTTCTAAGTCTGCTCAGCTTTTCCTGCAATCGAGGATTTGAGCATTTCAACTTTAACTTCGTCGTTTAACTTCAAGACGACCTTGTTTTTGTCATCCTGTATGGCAAAAATAGTTCCGAAAAGGCCGCTCGATGTTACGACTCTGTCTCCTTTTTTCAACTCTGTGAGCAATTTTTCATGCTCTTTCTGTCTTTTCCGCTGGGGCCTGATTAAGAGCAGATACATTATCAAAAAGAGCGGGATAAGCATCCCGAACTGGACGAGGAAATTCCCCCCGCCGCCTGCTCCGCCCCCGCCAGGGGTAAAAAACATAAGAAGAGCTTCCAATCTCTCCTCCTAACTTTTATCGTCATGGCTGTTCATAACTTGAACAGCAAATTTTGTTAACAGCCTGTAAATATACAAAATTAGCCCCAACGGGCAAGTTTTTTATTCCATAGAATATAACAGCTTAAAAGGCTATTCGTTCCAAGGAACATGGACCGAAAGAGGGTATGATAGAAGCCTGTTTAGAGAGGTCAAGATTAAATTCTGATTACAAAAAGGATTATAATTATTAATTTTGTTTTATACCGCTTCCAGAATCCGGCGCATCTGGGCCTTCCAGAGAGGAATATTTTTTAAACGGTTGTCGACCAGTTCGACCGCCTCGTCTTCAAAATATTTCTTTTTATTAATATAGTATTCGATCAGATTCTCGCGGATTTCATTTAACGTTTTGAGGTTTCCGCGCTCATCGACACAATCGGCACAAAAGCGGCTGGAATAATTGCCGCGGGGGAAATCGGCTTTGTTTTTCATAACTTTGCCGCAGGACTCACAGTTTCTATTCGGCATGACTTTACCCTCCAGGTTGATAATGAAATAGGAATCGGATATTTGTTTTGATTCTTTAACTTTTCAAATCATTGAGTTATATTGACCGAAAATAAAGTCCTTATCAGGAACACTTGGAGAGGATTAATTATGATTACAGGGATACATTTTTTGCTGACCTATAATTGTCCATTTGAGTGCGATCACTGCTTTTTATACTGCTCGCCGCAGTCAGAAGGGACCTTTACCATAAAACAAATAAAGACGGTTTTTGATGAAATCGACAAGATGCAATCGATCGACTGGATATATTTCGAGGGTGGGGAGCCTTTTCTGTATTATCCTATCATGATCGAAGGTATGCGTTTGGCCAAACAGCGCAGGCAAAAAGTCGGTATTGTCACCAATGCCTATTTTGCCAAGGATACCGAGGATGCCATCCTGTGGCTGGAGCCGTTAGGCCGGATAGGCATCGATGATTTGTCGGTCAGCAATGATGCATTTCATCAGGATGATGAAAGCCCTAATACCGCGCAAATCGTCTACGATGCCGCCGTAAAGCTGAATTTACCCACCGGATCAATATGTATCGAACCGCCGGAGGTCAAAAAATATCAGACAGATGAAGAAAAAGGCGAGGCTATAATTGGCGGGGGGGTGGTTCTCCGGGGGAGAGCTGTGGAAAAACTGACCGAGGGACTTCCGCGCAGGCCCTGCCGTGAATTCGGCTCCTGCCCGCATGAAGAACTCGAACACCCCAAGCGGATACATATCGATTCTTTCGGCAATGTCCATATGTGTCAGGGAATAAGTATGGGCAATATGTGGCAAACACCTCTCAGCGAAATGGCATCCAACTATGACGCGTCGAAACATCCGATTGCGGGACCACTGATAGAAGAGGGCCCGATGCTTCTGGCTGAAAAGTACGGCATTAATCATGAGGAAGTCTATGTAGATCACTGCCATATGTGTTTCGAAGTACGTAAGAAATTGATAGATAAATTCCCGGAATATCTTGCGCCAAGACAGGTCTACGGATTAAAATGAATAAGTAAGATTTCAATTGGATAGATAATTATTCGGCCTGGGTGTAATCTATCTCTGAGCCGAGCATAGAGTGCGGTATTAAATATATCACAAGGGTAACTGCCGCGGCCGTTACTATCCACCAGCGGTTTTTTCTTCCGCGCCATAAGGCCAACAGCCAGAAGATAAAGGCAACCAGAGTTTTATTGTCGGTCAGGTCCTGCCCGAACGGCCAGCCGGTCCAGAATGCACCAAAGGCGTATTTTTGCACAATCGGCCCCAGAATCAGTCCTCCAACAAAAACAACCGATGTTGCCAGAATAGTATAAATATATCTTCCCTTACCTTTGAATAGACCGTCGAGCCCGGCTCTGGCCGCAAGAATCATGGCCAGTATCATGGCCAGGACATGGGGGATTAATACACCGGATGGTACATATCCCTTAAAACGGATAATAACCGGTTCATCGGTCAGCGGGTATTCTTTTTCAGCGGCGTCATAGAATTTTATACTGTACTCGATCTTTCCAGCCGGAGGTTGTTTGGGTATTATCGCTTTCAATGTATCTTCATATCTTGTCAGGGGAGCGGTCATGAGGGTGTCGTAGCTTTTGTATCTTTTCCATGCCATGATACCGCGAATATCAGGATGCTGCGTGACGATAAAGCTAACGGCATCTTCGTGGCTGTAATGCGAGGTTTTTAAATCATATGTTACATCATATTCGCCAACCTGGATCGTACCTGTGATCGGGTAGGTAGGACCGGTTCGGCGCTGATATATCATCGAGGTAACAGCGATAATTATCGCCAGTGCCCATAAACCGGCCTCGGTAAGTATGTTTCTCAGTGTCCTGTTCATATAAAATGAGAAAATATAAAATATTTTTATTGCATACAAGATACTTTTCTATAAGTTCATTTATGTAAAACAAAACTAACCTGCCCGCTGAGGAACGAATATGGATAGTTACGAGGCAGCACAAGCGGCATTAGACAATGCTAGAAAAGAGGGGGCAGAGTATGCCGATGTCCGTTATGAAAATATCGCGGATGAATCTCTATCTGTAACTAATGGTACAATAGAACCGATTGAGAATTCGGTGTCCCGCGGTATCGGTATCCGGGTGATCAAAAACGGCGCCTGGGGTTTCGCCGCGACAGATAATCTCTCCGAAAAAAATATTGCAGAAAAAGCCAAACTGGCCTGCAGGATAGCCGAGGCGTCGGCTATGGTCAATAATAAACCTGTCGCACTATCGGAAGTAAAGCCAGCCGACGGGGAATATCTTTCACCGCACGAGATTGATCCTTTCGAAATTCCTTTAAAGCAGAAGATTGATTTGCTTATGGAACTCGATAAAGCAATGGCCGAAAAGGGCAGGGAATATATTACGAACCGCAACTGCTTTGCATCTTTCAGGAAACGGTACAAAATATTTATTGCCTCGAATGGTGCCGATATACGTCAAACGCTTATTCAAACCGGGGCCGGGATGGATATGTCGAAAACTCTTTCGCACCGCAACCGTTTCAGCCGCTCCTATCCGACAGCATCGGGGCAGTATGAATGCAAAGGGTACGAACTTCTGGCGGAACTGAGAATGCCGGAAGCTGTAGAGCGTATGGTCGAAGAAATCAAAATGCTCGAATCAGCCGAGGATTGTCCGGTTAAAGATACCACGTTATTAATTTCCGGCGATCAGGTTTCACTTCAGATGCATGAGTCAATCGGGCATCCACTGGAACTTGACAGGGTTTTCGGAGCCGAGCGCAATTTCTCGGGAGTATCATTCGCCACGACAGATAAGCTGAATAAACTAAAGTACGGATCAGAAATTGTCTCGGTTATGTGCGATCCAACCACGCCTCATTCGCTGGCATCTTATGGCTGGGACGATGAAGGTGTCCCCGCTGAGCCAAGACCTCTTATAAAAGATGGAATCCTTGTGGATTATTTGTCATCGCGTGAGACTTCGCAGCGAATCGGCAAGAATTCTACTGCCGCCTGCAGAGCCAACAGCTGGGCCAATGTTCCTATTGTCAGAATATCGACTATAAATCTTCAACCGGGCGATAAATCCTTTGATCAGCTCTTATCCGAAATCGATGAAGGCATCTATATGGATGGTGTGAGATCCTGGTCCATTGACGACGAGCGTCGGTATTTTAAATTTGGTTGTGAGATCGGCTGGCTGATCGAAGGTGGAAAACTGACACGAGCGGTAAAAAATCCAACCTATTCCGGGTGTACCACTGATTTCTGGAATAACTGCACCGGGATCGCCAATCGTGATCATTATCGCATCTGGGGGACGCCTAACTGCGGCAAAGGTCAGCCGGGTCAGAACGCTAGGACTGCCCAGGGAGCCTCTCCGGCTCGATTCGAAAATGTTCGGATAGGGGAATAGAGTCATGATTGCCAAAGATAAAGCTCTGGAAATAGTCAATAAGGTTCTAGCATATTCCAAGGCCGATATGACCGAAGCAGTATTGGAAAACAGCCGCCTGTCTCTTTCCCGTTTTGCCGAATCGAGAATCACCGACAATATCGATACCGAAGAATCAACTTTGTATATCAGGCAGGTCAAAGATAAACGACTTGGAATTATAACCACCGGCGATTTATCGGAGGAAGGAATCCGGCACGCTGTCATTAGCGGGGAGTCGGCTCTTCGTTTTATGGAAGCGGATGAAAAATTCGAGTCGCTGCCCGGACCTTATGATGTTCAACTAAAGGAAGACCATTTGGTTGAGGGGACAGCAAATTTTGGTCCCCAAAACAGGGCCGAAGCAATAAGCTTGATTAAACGTATCAGCAGTAAAGGCGGTGCCGAGGCATCGGGCGCCTTCCGCATGGAGGAAGATACTCTGGCGGTGGCCAATTCGCTAGGTGTTGAAAGATACCACTCGCGCAATTACGGTTATCTGACATTGACGGTATCGGGCCGTGAAAATAATTCAGGATGGGCGATGGAGTTCAATCGCGATGTTTCAAAGATCGATGTGAATGCAATCGCCAAGCGGGCTCTCGATAAGGCAATGCGGTCGCGCGATCCGATCAGTCTCCCGGATGGTAAATATACGGTCATCCTCGAACCGGCAGCGGTCGGGCAATTGCTGTTGATGCTTTCTTTTATGGGATTCGGATGCAAGTCATATTACCAGCATATGTCATTTATGGCCGGGAAGCTGGGGGAGAAGATTGCCGGGGAAAACTTTACGGTGTACGATGACCCGACCGATCCCGATTTTAATTTTCGTCCGTTTGACTACGAAGGGATACCGGGGCAAAAAACGGAGCTTATTACCGAAGGTGTTGCCAAAGGGATGGTCTGCAACAGTTATTATTCCAATCTTCTCGAAAGAGAACCGACCGGACATGCTCTTCCGGCCAACAATGCCTATGGGGCTTACCCGAAAACTTTGGTGATACCGGCCGGGGATAACTCAATCGAAGCGATGATAAAGAATACCGAAAGGGGCGTTTATATTACGCACTTCTGGTATGTCAATTTTTTGAATCCGATGCGGACAATGATTACCGGAACAACAGTCGATGGCACCTTCCTGATTGAAAATGGGTCTGTCACCAGGCCGGTTCGGACCATGCGGACCAATCAGTCACTGTTGGAAGCGTTTTCGAATATTGAGACTATTTCAAAGGATAGAATAGTCTATCCTCAATTTTCGGTTTTATTAAAGGTCCCTGGAATGAAAATCGAAAATTTCAATTTTGCAGCCGAAGAAGAGGAGGATAGCAAATGCTGAGACGGGATTTTGTAAAACTGTCGGCCCTTACTTTCGGCGGAATCATTCTGGCCGGAAATTTTGTATTCGCAGGACCGGAGAAAAAGCACGAGATAAAAAAACCGTCAGCAAAAATTTTAAATCTGCAGGGTAATGCCGGGGCCGGGTGCGCAACATCGCCAGATGTATGCCTGGCTATGGAGCATGGTCTAAATGCAACCCCGATATAGTTATCATGATTATGGAAAGAATCGAATTTCAACATATAATGCGTGATGCCGAAGACCGCTTAAGAAAAGCGGGGATTGATTCGGCCGCCGCCGAAGTCGAAATAATTATGGAAAGCCTGCTCGATCTCGAAAGAGTTGCCGTTTATCTGCACGGTCATAAACTGATGACTCCACAGGTCCTAAAAAAATTCCATAAGATTATAGAAAAACGTATCACGCGCTATCCTCTTCAATACATCCTGGGGGAAATGTGGTTTTACGGCCGGCGTTTTATTGTCAACAGCGATGTCATGATCCCCACTCCGGAAACCGAAACACTATGCGAACTGGCCATTAATTATATAAAAAACGAGGGTCTCGAAAATCCGCAGGTGCTCGATATTGGAACCGGGTCGGGCGTAATCGCGGTGACACTGGCAGCCGAAATCAAGAACATCTGGGTGACAGCTGTTGATATTTCCCGCGATGCCTTGACTGTTGCGCGTAAGAATGCCGCTCAGCATGATGTCTCTGGCCGGATAAACTTTTTACAGTCGGATTTGATGGATGTCCTCGATGATGACATAAAATTTGATCTGATTTTATCCAACCCTCCCTATATTGCCGAAAAAGAATACGAGACTCTTCAGCCCGAAGTCCTGCATGACCCGAAACAATCCCTATTAGCCGGCTTAGAGGGACTTGATATCATAAAGAGATTAATTGGCGAAGCACCCGAATTTTTAAATGAGGGCGGGCAATTGATTTTCGAAATTGGTTATGACCAAGCCGATAAAGTGGCCGAGATTTCGGCCCGGGATGAACGGTACAAATCGTATTCACTTATAAAAGATCTAAATGATATTGACCGGGTGGTAATCCTATCGGTATGAAAAAAACTGATAAAATCAAAGAATCGATAAATCATACCAAAAAGATAATTCGCCTTCTAAAAAGAGAATATCCCGAGGCAAAAACCGCCCTGGTATATAAAAATCCTCATCAGCTTCTGGTGGCGACCATTTTGTCGGCGCAATCTACCGATGAACAGGTGAACAAAGTGACTGAAAGACTGTTTAAAAAATATAAAAACCCCAGAGACTTTGCAAAAGCCGACTTAGAAGAGCTCCAGGAAGATATTCACTCGACAGGTTTTTTTAGAAATAAGGCCAAAGCGATTAAAGAGTCATCCAAAGTGATTGTCGAAAAACATAATGGAAAAATTCCCGAAAAGCTGGAAGAACTCGTCAAACTGCCCGGGGTGGGAAGGAAAACAGCTTCGGTGGTTCTTGGCGCCGCTTTCAACAGGGCCGAGGGGATAGTCGTCGATACCCATGTTAAAAGGCTTTCCGGACGACTGGGTTTAAGCGACAAAAAAGACCCGGAGAAAATCGAACGAGATCTTATGGAACTTGTTCCAAAGAAAGACTGGATCATATTTTCTCATCTTTTGATTCACCATGGGCGGGCTATCTGCAAAGCGCGCCGTCCGAATTGCCCGGAATGTCTTCTGAACAAAATTTGCCCTACGGCGAAAGAGTATTTATAACTTTCCAAAACAAATATTTCGCCGATAAAGTATATAGGATATGTATATTCTGCTAATAATCATAATAATCCTGGCTGTTATAATTACAGTTTTGGTTATCTCTGCCATACGGATCAGGTTTACCTATGAAGAGAGCGAAAAGACTGTCAGGGTATCTTATACTCTTGCCGGTATTGTCCTTGATTTGGCTGCAAAACGGGGAAGATTTCTGCTGGCGGGACTTCCGGTTGTTAGATTTCCGCTGAAACCGAAGGCGCCTACAAAGGTATTAAGGACTATTGTCGAACCTAAAGGTATGAAAAAGGACGAAGAATTCAGCTGGAAGGATATTCGCCTGGATTATCTTAAAAGATTTAAATCTTTAATTGGCAGTTTCCGTATCCCAGAATTGATAATAAAAATCAGAGGCGGATTCAAAGAACCTTTTCATACAGGGAAAATGTATGGATATTACTGGGCAATGAGAGGCATATATCCGAATTTGATGTCCCATGTTGATTTTAAACCGGATTTTTCCGCAGGATCGCTGCAGGTTTCGGGAAAAGGACTTGTATATCTTCGAATGTACGATATATTATATTTTGTCTTCACTATACTTAATGGTTTGATTAGATCAAAAACTAAGCGTTTATTTAATAAGAAGAAGTAAGGAGAAAAAAGATGGCGGACAATAACAACAAGGTTTCCGAAATTCTACGCGAAATCGTTGGCGAGTTAAAAAGTGTCGCTTCCACGCAGACGGTTGTTGGCGAACCGATTACTCTTGGTGATAAGACTGTGATTCCTCTGGTGAAAATTTCTTTGGGATTCGGAGCCGGCGGTGGCCAGGGTGAATCCCCCGATAAAGGCGGCGGTTTCGGCGGCGGCGGCGGTGGTGCGGCCAAGATAGAACCCTCGGCGTTTATTATTATCGATGAAGACAAAGTTTCTATGCTTTCAGCTTCTCCCGGCAAACTCGATTCATTAATCGAGGCAGTACCGTCCCTTTTCAATAAAATAAAGGGTGCCCGGGATAAAATGAAAAGTGATGATAAGGGTGAAAAATCCGAAGAAAGCGAAAGCAAAGAAGAAGGGCCCGAAAGCGGTCATGGACATCAGCCCTATTAATTGATCAATTTGAAAATTTAAGGCGCACTTTGCAGTGCGCCTTTTCTATTTTACTGCCATGCACCGATGATGATTCCCATAATAACAAAACCGATCAGATGGTACAGGATATTCATGAATGTCAATCCCTGGGGACGTTTTTCGAAGGAATCGTTGATCATCATTGTCGTAAAGACAAAGCATATGCCCGCCACGACGGCAACCATAATTCCCTCCGGTATTCCGGCAAAATTTGCCCAAACCATTATCCTCGCGATACCGTAGGCGGCGATAAATGAACCGATAAGGGCTATGATGTAACCCGCTGCCGATGAATCGGCGGCGATCTGTTCTTTGGTTTTGCCGATTGCTTTCATCCATGCATTTCCGAATAAGACCGGGGAGTACCACAATGCTCCGAATATCATATAAGCTATACCGGCAATTAGGACTGCAAGAAAATTGACAGACATTTCATCCATAAAATATTCTCCTTTGCTGATTGTGGAAATGACGAGGCAAAAGTAAGATTTTTTAAAATTTAAAGCAAGACAAAATTGGTCTATGTATCCAGGAAGATTTTGGGTGTTTTACATCATATCGTACGGGTCAACATCGACTGCAAAACGAATAGATGACGGCAGTCCGAAATTGGGCGATTCGTTTTCCCATTGGCGGAGGAAATCAAGAAATTTCAAAATTGATCTGGTTTTGATAAACATATGCCTGCGATACATCCCTCGCAATCGATAGAGTGGACAGGGCGCCGGACCAAGAAGCTGCAATATTCGAATGCCGCTGTCTTTTACCCTTAGATTAAAATCCTGTCGAAACTGCCTCGAATATTTCAGGACCGAATCTTCATTTTTTCCCGAAAATCGAAAATTCACGAGATGTGAAAAGGGAGGATAGGCCAATTTTTCGCGTGAATGAATTTCGCGGTCGTAAAATGTTTCATAATCCTGCCTGGCAGCGTCATCGATCAGATCTGTATCCGGATTGAAAGTCTGGATAACCACCTCACCGGGAATGATACCTCTTCCCGAACGCCCGGATACCTGGATTAATTTCGCGAACAGCTTTTCCGAAGCCCTGAAATCCGGCATGTCGAGGCCGATATCTGCCATCAGAACGCCGACCAGTGATACCTTTGGGAAATCTATTCCTTTGGCGACCATCTGGGTACCCAGCAAGATGTTATAATTACCCGCGGCAAAGTCGGAGAGGATTAAATGCGCCTTGTCGCGTCCGACAGCCGAATCTGAATCCAATCGCACCGGTCGAGCTTCACTGAATAATTCGGCAATGGAATCTTCGACTTTCTGAGTCCCCGTTCCGAGATGTACAAAATTATCCCCTTCACATGATTCGCATCTATTGTAATTGTAATCGATGTAACCGCAAAAATGACACATCAAGCGATTACCCGATTTGTGGTAAGTCAGACTAATATCACAGTGCGGGCACTGGGGTGTGTGACCGCAGTCGGCACATTTGACCCTCGGAGAAAATCCGCGTCGGTTTAAAAATAAAATAACCTGCTGATTATCATCTAAGGCACTTTGTATTTTTTCGATCATAGTTGATGTAAAAAAGGGATTATTTTCACGAGGCGGTTCTTCTTTTAAATCGATTACCCTTATTGCAGGGACTTCGGCTTTTTCCGGCCTGTGTTCAAGGCGAAGAATCTGATACCTTTCTCTTTTGGCATTATAGAATGATTCAATGGACGGCGAAGCTGACCCGAGAACTGCCGGAATACCGGCCATCTTGGCCCGCATGACGGCTGAATCGCGTCCTTGAAAGCGCGGGGTCGGATCATCCTGTTTGTATGATTCGTCATGTTCTTCATCGATTATAATTAGCCCCAGTTTTTCAAGCGGGGCGAAAATTGCAGAACGGGCGCCAATGACAATTTTGTATTTGCCGCTTTTTATATTCTGCCAGACCCAGACGCGTTCCGAGGGCGTCAACCCGGAGTGCAAGAGAGCGATCTCATCATTGAAAAAGGCTTTGAAATAGGTCAGCAGAGTTCCTGCAAGAGCAATCTCCGGGACAAGGATCAATGCTGTCTTATTCTTTTTTAATATTTCTCTGACCGCGTGGCAGTACACCAGAGTTTTGCCCGAACCGGTGATGCCATAAAGCAGAAAGGGATTAAATTTCCCCAGGCCGGCGACTATTTTATCAATAGCTTCTTTTTGCTCTTTGTTGGGCGTAAGTTTGTCTACCAGCGGACGGGGATTAAAATAATCAAAAAGTTCAGGAAGTCCATAAACGGGGGAGAGAACTTTTTCCTTTTGCAGTTTGCTGAATCGGTATCCGCTAAGCCCGGCATCAGAAATTTCTTTCTTTGTAACGACCTTTTTATCCTGATACAGCTTTCTTAATTTTGCGGCATAGTCGTTATCATCAATAAGGTATTCTTCAATCAATTTGTATCCAAGGAGAATGCCCGGTTTAAATGACTCAGCCTTTTTCCATGATAACTTTTTACCCGATTTTTTTGTCTGGCGGATTTTTGGGGGAAGGGCTGCGTTTAGAACATCGGCGATATTGACATAATAATACTCACTCATCCAGCGAAGAAAATTGAATAATTCACTGTTGAACAGCGAGTATTCTTCAAGCACGCCGCCAATCGGCTTTATTACCGCCTCGGGTTTCTTTTCAGCGAACTCTATAAAGTAACCGATAACCTCTCTCTTCCCGAAAGGCACTATACATCTTTGGCCAGGATACAGTTTCATGCCAAAATTATCAGGCAGTGAATAGGTGAAATGCCTCCGGGTGGAGTTGGGAATAGCGATATTTATCAGTTTCTCACTCATAAAGAAAAAGGGCAGACCCGTTTAAGAGCCTGCCCATTGTATTATAAGAATGCCATCTTATATATTTTTTAGTTCTTCGGCTTTTGCTCTCGCTTCTTTGGCTTTTTCGGGGTAGCCATTAGATTCATATAAATCGCCCAAAGTTTCCCAGAGTTTTATGTCGCCCGGGTCAACTTCCGAGGCTTTTTCAAAAGCCGGTATGGCCTGCTCGAACTGGCCCATCTGGATAAGAACATCGCCGAGATTAATCCAGTGGTCTTTGCGGAACGGTTCGAGTTCGGTCAGCATTTCGAATGCTGTCCTCGCTTTTTCGTACTGACCGCCAACCAGGGTAACAACACCAAACTGCTCAATGGCCGCAACATTTAAAGAATCATACTTTAGAGCGTTTTCATAATAATTCGCGGCAGTATCAAGCATGGCATCACGGGCCGCAATAAATTCCTGGGCTTTTTCTTTGTTGTCGGCCTGTTGATAGGATTTAATCGAATCCGAAACTGTCTGGGATTTTAAAAGAAAATACTGACCTATATCGAAATAGGCCCCCGACATAGTACTGTCGATTTCAACCGCCAACCTATTGTATTTATAAGCCGAGTCGAACATCTGCATATTGTTGAAAATAATGGCCATATTGGAAAGTGCACTTGCGTCCTCCGGGACCATAGCAGAATATTTACGGAACCATTCCAGCGCCTTTTCCCACTGGCGATCCTGAATATAAGCATAGGCGGCATTCTGAACGATTCTAATTGAATCCGGGGCAACATCATGAGCACGAACGAACCAGAAAGCTGCCGAATCCTGATTTCTCAATCGGTCATAAACGATACCAATTCCTTCGTAGGGCCTGAAATCTGCAGAATCGACCGTAATAGCCAGTTTGAAATAGTTGATAGCCGTATCCGCCGCTGCCTGAAGTGATTCAACCGCTCGAAGTTCCTGTGTAGAATCGGTTGCATTTCTTACATCCGGAACATAGCGTTCATCTATTCGGCCGATAACCTGAACGGCATTGTTATAATTTTCTCTCCAGTTGAAAACTCCTACTGAATCGGCCAGACCGATATATTCGTCACAGTCTTTTCTGAATTTCCTTTTAATATCTTTGTTTTCGCAGGCAACCTTCATAGAATCGTAGCTGGCCTGCATTTTTGTCAGCAAATCCAGTTTTTTGGTTAAATCGTATTCCTGGTTAGCCCATTCGCCGTATATATTCCCGCGGAAAAAATATGCCTGCGGGTTCGGACCTATTTCCAGAACCTCATTCAGGTAATCCATCGCTTCATCATATCTCGGCGGATTGGCTCTCATGGCAATTTTGGCCGATGATAACAGCGCACCGGGATCAACAATGCGCTCGCGGCGCCTCTGGGCCATAGCCGGAACTGCCAAAGCCAGAATTAAGGTTAGTATTAACAAGTATTTGGCACTTCGCATCCTTCCTCCTATCCTTTACTTGATATTTTTTTCACATATTAGATGTCGAATTTAATGCCTTTTCCTATCGCTGTCAACCTCAATCATTAACTTGTAGTCTGGACCGTAAAGTTGATCTTAACCGTTTCTTTTGCCTTAACGGGCACGGTAAATTCGACTGTTGTTGCGTCCTCTTTTTCATATTTATGACTGCTTTCAATCATATTCCAGTCCCCGTAAAGATTTTTCTTTACGGTAATGGTGACGTCGCTCTCTTTATGATTGCGCAATTCTATTTCATATTTATGCTGGGTGACCTTGTTTGAGAGCCGCTGATAATCGACAACTTTTTCTTCGGCCGCTATATCGAATGCGTATCCAACTGTAAGTTTGATTTCCTCATCTTCTGCGGTATGATCAATACCATCCTCACCAAGGAGTATCATTGAACCGTCATCATCGGCCTTAAAAACCCGGACTCTTCCTTCCGGAAGCGGCATACCAAGGCCGGCTTTATCGGAGTTTTCAAACTGCACTACTACCCGGACTTTGGTGGCATTTTTCTGCGGTTCATAAAGAAATTCCTTTTCGACAGGTGTTGTCGCCGGTTCGAAGATCGATATTTGTTTAGTTTCATTGTTGGCAATAGTTGATTTACGCGGCAGTGTATACAGGTGATATTCAAAAAAGTCCTTTTCTTGAAATCCTTTTGCGCTCATCCTGACTGTTTCGCTAAGCGCATCGGGTCTTTGCATCCGTCTTTCCGGCATCCGGTGTATGTCCCCGGCGACCAGCTTTAGGGTTGCGTCTTTATAGGTTGCACCGGAAGTATTATTAATGGAGGCCCAGCCGGATAAATTGAGACCCGATTCATCGTCGGATAAGATCCCAACATATTCGGCGTTCCAGCTAATTCCGCCGGTCTGATAGCTGACCTTACAATCGGCATCACCGCTGAAATCCGATGAATACAGCCAGAACAGGGTTGGCCGCGTAATCAAACCGCCCGGCAGCTCGGGAAAATCGGTATGGACAACTTTGTCGGCGCGGATTATTGTAATTTCCCCACTATTTTCTTTAATAACAAAAGCCCCGCCGGAATAGGATAGTAAGGTTCCACGGAAAATATTCCCTTCCTTGTCAAAGAGCTGTATATCCTTATCAATATATTTAGAATAGATTTTGTCCGGGGAGACCAGGTCATAGGCGTAATTCTGTTCGAGAATGTCGACCGATTTGTTTGCATCGACCAGTTCGAATCCGACCGATGTGGCATCAATCTGTGAAGGGACATCAATGAATGAAACCTGCCCGGTACCTTCTTCAAAACTCAAGGTTCGTGTTTCGTGGATAACTCCAAGGTTGCTGTTATAGACCGTAACTGAAATATCATCTGCCATAAGCGGTATACTTGCCAGCATAATACTCAGGAATGTCAGGGAAATTGTACGAATCGCCTTCATGGCCTTCCTCCATTCTGTTTTTTTATTATATACCGGGACAATGAGTAAATCTTCCCAATCAATCAACAAAAATTTGGATATTTGGTCATAATCTGTTATACTGTTATAAGTTATGAAAAAATACGACACGCCGAAAGAAAATGGAACCGCTTGTCGGATACCAGGCGACAAAAGCGTCGTTAAAATAATCAGTGAGGGCCAGCTTTGTCCTAATTGCAAATTCGCCAGACTTGTCCGGGAGCCAGGAAATATCGTCCGTTGTCCTGTATGCGGATGGGGCAATTCTGCCGGTTGCACGTGATAATCCATAGCCTGGCCGCGGTCGGCGGCGTTACGGTATTAATTCTATAATCTGTTTGATATATTTCAATTAAATGTTTATTTTCCTCTCTTGCGAGAGGAATGATGCCAATGAAAATTATGCCCACAGAGACAGTATCACAGACTAATGCACATCATCGGATAAATCTGTACGACATATTCCTGCTGCCGAATCTAATGACGCTGGTGCGGGTTGCCTTGACTCCTTTTATTGGATATTATCTTTGGCTGAATACCAGTTCCGCGACACTGATATGTGTCGGATTAATGGCTATGGCGGCTGTTACAGATATTCTTGATGGAATCCTGGCCAGAAAACTGAACAAAACATCAGGGCTGGGGCTTATCCTTGATCCACTGGCTGATAAATTTTTCGCCATATCTTTAGTAATTGAGCTGGTAATATTTAGGAGTTTTCCTCTCTGGCTGGCAATTATAATAATTGGCCGGGATATATTGATAGTTATTGCCGGCGTTGATATGAGGAAAAGAACGGGTTGGATTGCTCCTTCGCTCATTGCCGGTAAATATTATTTTGCTTCGGTTTCAATCCTTATATTCAGCTATGTGATTAAATTTGAATTTGGCGAATTGTTGATGACCCTGGTCACGCTCTTTTTCCTGCTTCTTTCGAGCGTTCTTTATACAATCAGATATCTTCGTGTAATCAATAATCGGAAGCCGATAACGTTCGCTGATACCAGTTTATATCTAACGGCCAGAGTTATCTTTGCCGGAGCAGTAATTATTGCCTACCTTTATCGGCTCTACACTGATAAGCTAAGCGGGATATTGGGCTAATCTGTTCTATTACCTGTTGAGTTTTTCCAATATTTTTTCAAAAATTGAGCATTTTATTTTTCTCCTTCCCGGAGTGTATTCGAGTGTGCTTAAATGTGTTGCCGGAGATGTCCGATAACTGGCAAAGAGGTTGCATTTGCAAAGGGGCACACGGGATCGAAACACTTTCTATCATAAGGGGGCGAATTAGCATCTAAGTACTTAATACAATAAATAAACTAATTGGAGGATTTATGTTTAAGAAATCGTTAATCTGCATTTTTGTGGTTTTCATCGCTCTGGCATTTGTATTTTTTGCCGGTTGTTCCGATGATTCACCGACAACATCGGCAGGAGATGGTGAGAACGGCGGTACCATCCTTAACTTTGACCTTTCGCTTTATACCGCTTTGGTTGAAGAAATTGCGCCACCCGTCTATACATCACCGGTTGGAAAAACGGCTGTGCTGGATTCCGTCTGGTTTGCCGGAGATTACCCGCTTCTTGGAAAAGTTTTCAGCGATGAAGAGCCGATGTCACTTTATTGGAATCTTGAGCGACTCGACGCAATAATCTCCGAGATTAACACTGCTCTGGCGCAGGATAGCGTATTTGATGAGGATTCCAGCGGTGCTGATACCAACAGCAATGAGTTCGGGTGGTATGAAATTATAGAACTATCAATGCCGACCACAATTCCCACTGAATGTGCCGAAGTATTCGGCTTCACCAGCCTTGACCTTGATTATGTAATAAAAATGCATAGCGCCGAAGATTCTAATTTTGCCTCGCACGCTGGATTTAAGGTTGACAGCAGTGAAGAGCAGTTTCTCACTTATTTCAAAAACGAAAATCCGGCTGAATACGGCGGTGGAACGGAAACATTTGTCTACTATGCTTATAGAAATCTGAATACTGATTCGATTAATATCATGGGCGTATTCTACAAATTATATCCTGATAGTACCACTTCCGCGCGCTGGGTTTATGATATTAAATCTGTTGAAGACAGTTTGTTTGATTATCGAATGAGCTGGTTTTCCGATGAATTAGAAACCAGTCTTCTCGGCTGTATCATAGGTGGCGGTAACAAGGATCAATCTTTCGCACTGAAATACAATCAGTATATGCCGGCTGATGCGGAAAGCTCAGACCCGGAGCAAAATACTTCTGGGGCTTTTAACTCAGATTACAGCGAGGCAACCGATTTTGCCACCGAGTATGCCGATTTTCTGCATCCCTCACGTTATTTCACATTTGATTATATCCCCACCGGTTATCTTCCAAGCCCGTGGGCCAGTGAATAAAGGCATAATCAAATCAAGCCTGTCTTGTTGATGATAGTGTTTAATAACCTCCGCATATTCCTGCGGAGGTTTTTTTATATCCATTAATAAAAAATAATTGTATTTTATCGGAAAGCTGGAAACTTATGTGAAAGGGTTTTTATGTCTTTTCTTAAATGCGGCAGTTGCGGAAATGTGTATGCCAACCGTAATCGTTATGTCGGTGGAATCTGCGGAGTTAACGGCTGTCGGGGAACATTAGTAAATTATCGGGTTCCGTCACAGACAGCGATCGATCTAAAATGCCGCGAGTGCGGCAATGTTTATTCCAGTTCTGTCAGAAGGAATAATGATGTCTGCGGAGCCAACGGCTGTCGAGGACTGCTTGATCGTTTCCGTTATTGAGACTAAATTAAATCAATTGGTTTTTTCGAATCGAATATCCACATTTTGTTCTTTATCTTGACTGATAACATCCATGATGTTATTCTCCGGCAGATTATGATAAAGCTAAAAGCGGAAAATCTCGCCAAAAATTATGGACGGAGAAAAATTTTCTCCGGTATCAATTTTACTCTTGAACCCGGTCAGTCACTGGCAGTAAACGGGCCCAACGGGTCCGGCAAAACGACTCTCCTAAAAGTAATTCTGGGGCCAAATTTCCAGAGTTCAGGGGAAATCCAATTTTTTGAGGACGACAGCAAACTGGATTTTTATATTTACTGCCGCAGATTGTCAATGGTCGCACCATACCTGACATTTTATGATTCTCTGACAGCTGAGGAAAATTTGAGATTTATCTCCAAGGTTGGCGGCCGATCGATCGGTCGTGAAAAGATCGACAGTGCTTTGCAATCAGTTGGACTGGGGGGAAGGGGAGCGGATTTTGTCGGGGCTTATTCGACCGGTATGAAACAAAGATTGAAGTACGCGGCCGGAATCATAAAAAATCCCGATATCTGGTTGATCGATGAACCGACGGCCAATCTCGATCCGGAAGGCAAAAAGGTCATCCGGGATTTGATAAGGTCATTGAAAGAAAAGGCGATTTTGATAATCGCCACCAATGAAGAAGAGGAAACATTACTTGCCGATCAGACGATTAACATGGGTTAGCAGGGTTTGGGCTATAACCCGGAAAGATCTTGTATCGGAGTTTAGAACCCGGTATGCTCTTAATGCGGTGGTTATGTTTGCCATAATTACGCTGACAGTGGTTTCTATTTCGCTTGGTGTCGTCAAACTCGACAGCCTCGTCGGCGCGGCTCTTTTCTGGATTGTCTTTTTCTTTGCCTCGATGTCCGGGCTGGCGCAATCTTTTGTCAAGGAGGAAGAAAACGGAACGGCGCTGTTATTGAAAATTTCATCCGATGGAAGTGCCGTGCTGTTTGGCAAAATATTTTTTAACCTGATTCTGCTTTGCCTGCTGGCTGTTATTTTGGTCCCGCTTTTTATACTGTTTATTAAACTTACGCCTCAAAACTGGCCGCTATTTTTAGTTATAGTTTTGCTCGGAATAATTGGGCTGGCCGGGGCAACAACGCTGGTAGCGGCAATTGTTTCAAAAGCGTCTATGAAATCGGCAGTTTTTTCGGTGTTATCGTTTCCGCTTTTGTTTCCATTTTTATTGGCGGCGGTTGAAATTACCAGGATAGCTTTCGATGGCGGCACATTTGCCGATGCGTGGACACCGCTCAAATTAACAATTGCATATGAGGTTGTCATTACGACTCTGTCGGTTCTACTTTTTGATTCGGTATGGCTTCAGCAATAAAAAGTTGAACCGTTTGGTGATTTTTCGTATAATGGAAAAATCGACCCGGAAGGTATACTATTATGTGGTGGAAAATTGGAGTATTCATAGTCATGATGGCCGTAATGGCAGCGGCCTTTTTGACACCGTCACCGATGCGTCCGGAGAATTCCCTCGGTAATTTCGAGGTTTACAGGATCTTTTATTTTCATGTGCCTCAAGCCTGGGTAGCTTCTCTGGCCTTTCTGGTGTCAATGATTTATTCAATCAGGTATCTGGCCTCAAAGAATATGGACTATGATATGAAGGCGGCGACATCGGCCAAATTGGGATTATTCTTTTCGATACTTGCCACCTTGACCGGTTCAATATTCGCAAAAATGACCTGGGGCGAATTCTGGAACTGGTCGGAAATACGAGAGGTCTCGATATTTATCCTGTTGATTATATACGGCGCTTATTTCACCCTGCGTTCAGCCGTTGCCGACCAACAGGCCCGGGCAAATCTGGCCGCAGTTATGGCCATATTATTCGCCGCTGCCGCTCTGTTTTTAATTTTTATTCTACCCAGGATATATTCTTTCTCACAACATCCGTCCGACTCGATAATCGACAAGACCGGTAGTATTACAATGAGTACCCATGTTTCTTTGATATTTTTCACATCTCTGGCGGTCTTTACAGGACTGTTTTATTGGCTTTTCAATCTTTCTGTGCGTATTGAGCGCATTAATAGTATAAATAATATGGAGCCCGAATAATGGAAGATACCTTAATGTCTGTGGTTGCAGATACCGCGAGGGAAACTGCAAATATTTTGGATTCTTCGGCAATTGATGCCAATTTTATTGTCATGATTGTCGTTCTAATAATATGGATTGGGATCTTCTTTTATCTGGTTTCGCTCGACAGAAAGGTAAAATGGCTGGAACGAAAAGATGAAGACTAAGTTTATTATAGGAATTATCATAATAATAATATTCGGAGCATGGGGTGTTTCGGCTTTTCTGAATACTACTATTAAGTATGTTTCATACGATGAAGCCCGCCAGGCTACCCGGCCGGTTCAAATTGTTGGAAAGATTGATTTTAATGATGTCAAACGGGATACAGAAAACAATCGTTTAGTTTTTTCGATATATGAACCGGAGGCCGAAAACCCGGTTAAGGCTGATCGAATGAAGATTATCTATGAGGGTGTTGTTCCGGGTAACTTCGATCAGGCCGAATCGGTGATGATTGTCGGTATGCCGGGTGCTGAAGGATTTATTGCTGATAAGCTTTATGTTAAATGTCCCTCGAAATATCAGGGGCAGCTTGAAGAAATGGAATCACAGGGTTAATCAATGGCATCGGGACATTTTGGCGACCTATTAATATATCTGACTTACGGGTTGGCTATATACTCCGGCGCCACCTTTTTACTGACCGCTCTCGGGAAAAATAACCTGATAAATCCTGCCAAAAGAGCTTTCTATATTCAAATCGTCTTTATAACCATCGCTATGGGCTATCTGTGGTATCTATTCTTCAGCCACGATTTCAGCATAAAATATGTCTATGATTATTCCTCCCGTGACCTGCCGTTTTTCTATCTTGTCTCTTCACTCTGGGCCGGGCAGGATGGGACATATCTGCTGTGGCTCTTTCTAAACCTCGTTTTCGGTTTGATAATTGTCAAAAGGGCTGGCAGGTATACAACCTCGGCGATGTTTTTCCTTACTATTGTCAACATTTTCCTTTTGACCATGCTGCTTACGCTGTCCCCTTTCAGGAGGCTTCCGGTTACTCCTGCCGACGGCAGCGGGCTTAATCCTCTTTTGCAGGACCCCTGGATGGTAATCCACCCGCCGGTGGTTTTTATAGCCTTTGCTATGGCCGGAGTTACATTTTCGGTGGTTATGGCAGCAATGGCAAAAAAGGACTATTCTGAATGGCTCAAGATTTCTTTCCCGCTGGTAGCTGTAACGGCCGGCGCTCTGGCAATCGGTAACGTATTGGGCGGTTACTGGGCATATAAAACGCTCGGCTGGGGGGGTTACTGGGCCTGGGACCCGGTCGAGAATACCTCATTTATCCCCTGGGTTATTTCGCTCGGGTTGATTCACGGCATGCTGGTAGAAAAAAGATCAGGAGCACTCAGAAGAATCAACCTCTTACTGGCGATCTTCACTTTCCTGCTGGTTGTCTATGGAACATTTTTGACCCGCTCCGGCGTTCTGGCTAATTTCTCAGTCCATTCATTTGTCGACCTTGGCGCCAATGCTGTTTTAGTATCTTTCCTGCTCTTTTATCTGGTTTTCGGTCTTGGAGTATTCTTTGCGACTTCAACGCCGAAAAGAATCGGTACCCCGCTTAACTATAATATATTCAGCCGTGAGTTTATCTTATTTATAGGTATGGTATTACTTTTTGCGCTGGGAGTAATTGTCCTTTTCTGGTCGTCGCTACCGCTGATAACACAATACCTGACACCGAATCCAACCGCCCCGGAACCATCGACCTATAACACATTTGCCTTTCCATTCGCAATAATTTTCAGCCTTTTCCTTATTGTTGGCCCTCATATCCGGGGAGGCGGCAAGAAAAGCGACCAAACAAAAATGATAGCCTTGGTTTCTCTTGCCGGATCGATAATTATCGCTGCTATTTTGTTTTTGCTCAATCTGATTACATTCACGATCGCCGTAACGACGGTCATATTCCTGACCGGACTTTTCATATATATGCTGGGGAGCGAAGCTGGAAGAAAAATATTATACGCCACGATTATTGGAATGGCAGGGATGTTAATCGCTATTCTTGCCGGAGTGGAGAAGGTTTCTTACCTGCTGTTTTTCCTTGCTGCGTCGGCCGTAATTGGTTCCCAAATCCAGCTAATTGCAAAGAATACAGGCAATATAAAATTTCTCGGGGGGCATTTAAATCATATTGGGTTCGGTCTGATGCTAATCGGGATTCTCGCCTCATCGGAAACATACACAAAGGATCAGAGGATCAGTGTCAACATGGGTGATTCCGCCGAAGCAATGGGATATGAAATCGCCTATATGGGGATGACGAAGACAATCGACGAACACAATAATGAGCTGATTTTAAATCTTTATCAGGAAGGTGACACCCTTTCCGGCCGGGCGAAATATTTCAGATTCGGGCGTGAAGGGGTTATGAAGAAACCCCACATTCACAAGACGATTTGGTATGACCTGTATATCTCGCCGCTCGATCTACAGCATCTACACGACGACGGCGGGCTGGTTCTGGCAAAGAACGAAAGCTGGACGCAGGATGATTTGTCGCTGAAATTCATAAAATTTGAGATTGGATCTCATGAAATGGGCTCGGATATGCCAATGTCGGTTGGAGCGGTTCTTGAAGTCAATTACGGGGGAGAAGTCGACACCGTAACGCCTCGCTGGATACCCAATATGGAGTCGGTCCCGATACCGCTGTTTGATGGCAGCGAATATACTGTTATAGTTGAGAATATAAATGCCGACCGCGGTCTGGTTCAACTGTCTATTCCCGGTATAACTTCCGCCGGTCCGCAGGATAGGGCTGTCTTTGAAGTTACTAAAAAGCCGGGGATCAATATCCTCTGGATAGGGACCATTATTGTATTTGTCGGGATGGGCCTCTCGGCCTGGCGAAGATTCGATAAAAAAGCTGCAAAGGTCTAATAACCCCCTCCGATTCCAAACAGATAATTACCGGTTTAATAAAAAGATATCATCCGCATACGAATTTTTCAAAAAATTCAATTTTTTTGTAAACTAATTAAGGGGTGGAGGCGTATAAATTATGCCTTACACATAGTCCCTCCCAGAAGGATGTCGCCGTTTACCGGCGGCATCTTTTATTTTTAGTGGAATTTTCATTCATCCGGGAACAAAAAAAGTAATTGACTTTTATTACAGTTAGAACAATATTGGGGCATCATAAACAACGCTCAATAGTATCATATGCCAAATACCGGTTGATCCGGGTATCCTCTATGCCGCCAAGATATTTGTGAGTACCGTGTCTTTTACTCACCCGGCCGGATAATAACAGTATCCGGAATAAGGCGGAAGAGAACAAAATCGCGGCAATTGTTGCCGCATAAAAGGTGGCTGTTTATTAACAACCAGATTATGGACCTGCATCTATTTGGAGTTGCATCAGGAGAACAAAATGAATCTGAGTTTTCATTTTAACATCGATATCGATGAAGACCGCAAAATCGCAATAGCGAAAATATATGGGATATGGAAAAAAGAAACGGCGGTTGAATACCGTGAAGAATACAAAGAAACTGTCAAACCGCTGCTTGGCAAAAAGTGGGCCAAAGTGACCAATTTGGCCAACTGGAAATCGTCATACCCGGAAATAGTAGAGATTTTGGGTGAGCATATGCACTGGTGCCATGAAAATGGGGCTGAACTGTCGGTTTTTGCTATTTCAAATCCGGTTACCGCACGGCAGTTGAATGCCATGATTGAAAAAGGACAGATATCCGACAAAGCCAAGATTTTTCCAACCTTTGAAGAAGCTGACAAGTATTTAAGAAACAACGGTTTTTGATCCCGCTAATTTTTCGACCATAAAAAAGACCGGTCTGGATAAGACCGGCCCGCTTGCTATTTTAATAATATTAGTCTATCAAAGATATTTTTTAAACCATTTATCAATCCAGTTCAATCTCGCGATTCTTCGATCCGGTCGCCCGTGACGGGATAATCCATGCGGCTCCTCCGGGAAAAGTACCATCTCCACCTTTTTCTTCATCATTTTCAAGTAGGCGTATAATTCCCGCGCCTGTTCGACATTGCACCTTAAATCCTGTTCAGAGTGAATTATAAGTAAAGGCGTTTTTACATTCTGAGCGTAGGTCAGCGGTGACCGCATGACATAATTCTCCCGGTTTTTCCATGGGTGACCATCGAATTCGCGAAATAGAGAATAACCGATATCAGATGAACCATAGAAAGATTCCAGATTAACTACCGAGCGCTGGGTGATAGCCGCTTTGAAACGGTCGGTATGTCCGACTATCCAGTTGGTCATAAACCCCCCGTACGAACCACCCGTAACACCGATCTTATTCTTATTAACGTAAGACAGGTTTTCCAGATAATCTGCGGCCGACATGCAATCCATATAGTCGATATCGCCCCATCCGCCGGAGATTGCGTCGGCGAAGGTTTCGCCCCTTCCAGTGCCGCCTCTTGGATTTGTATACAATACGACATAACCGCATGAAGCGAGATACTGCATCTCGTAGAAAAATGTAAATCCGTATTGCGCTCTCGGGCCGCCGTGTATTTCCAATATCGCCGGGTATTTTTTTGTCTTTTTAAAACCGGGTGGGGTTACCAGCCAGCCTTGAAGATCGAAGCCGTCATGCCCCTTGAACCAGACTTCTTTAGTTTTCGGGAAATCGAATTCCTTGAAAAAGTCTTCATTGAATGCAGCCAGTTTTTGAGGCTTTTTGTCCCCTTCGTATTTGGCCGGTATAACATGAATTTCTCCCGATGTGGAAAGATCCGAATAGACCATCGCTATCGTTTTTTTCTTTCCCGCCATGCTGTAGCTTTTTATATGGCAGTTTCTTTTCGTTACGCGAGTCGGAAGGCCGCCTTTAGACGGGGCGTAAAATATGTGAGTCGACCCGAGATCGGATGATGCGAAATAAATGCGTTTACCGTCATTTGACCAGTGAAGCGGTGGAACGTAGAATCCTTCACCAATATCGCCAATCGTAGTGTCGGTGGCATGGCGGTCGAATTTCGGAATAATATCCTTGGCCGCCGGACGTCCTTTAATGCCGACTACCCAAATATGATGATTGGTTACTCCCCAGCCGTCATCAGGATTGTCATGCCCGACATAAGCTATTTTTTTGCCATCCGGAGAAAATGAAGGAGCATCCAACGGTCCCTCGGGAGTATCAATCTTTTTGGCGCGGCCGCCGTCGATCGGAATCAAAAATAGATCCTGCCTGTTCCAGTCAACATCAGGATCAGCACTGTGATTGGAAACGTAGACAATCCATTTACCGTCTGGGGAGACCTCCGGCGAAACATCATCGTATTTGCTACCTTTGGTTAACTGCTTTGTCTCGCCGTTTTCGACATTGACTTTCCAGATATGGAAGCGGTCTTCCGGGAGATACCCGGCTCCGTCAAGGCGATAAAATATCCGGGTAATATGCCGGTAAACCGGGGCTTCTTTTTTCTTCTTTTCGTCCTTTTCACTATGTGAGTCATTGTAACGAAAGATGTAAACCAGTTCTTTGCCGTCGGGAGTCCATTTGAGCGAAGCAAAAGCACCGTCCTCTTCGATAAGTTTTCTCTCTGACCCGCCTTCGGTCGGGATTATATATATCCCGCTCTTCTTATCACGCGTGGAAAGAAAGGCAATGTAGTCACCGTCGGGTGACCAGACCGGATTTCTGTCATTGACTTTGCCGAAAGTATATTGTCTTTTCTCACCGCTTTTTATGTCTGCCACGAACAGATGAGTGTAATATTTTTTCTTGTCTTTTGAAATCTCTTCGACTATGTATGCTGCCTTGCTTTCATCGGGAGACAGGACTACTTCGACCGGGACCTCCAATCGACAAAAATCGCCGGCCTCCAGTATTTTTTTCTTTTTACTTCTTTTCCTTCGAGCCATTTTTACCTCGTTAAATTTGATTCGATTTTTGATCATTTAATTTTAGCTTTATTAAACCTGCCGGGCAAGTTAAAATTGAACAAGAAATATTCTTGACAAATTGGATTAAATAGGTATAGTTTACAAAACCGCATACGAGAGAGGCTTACTTGCGATCTGGTATCATATCATTATTGTGCTTTGCGTTGTTCATTGGAGCGACTCATACCTATGCCGGCATGGTCGAAGTACCCAAGGATTTCCCTCAGCTTCAGGGGGCAATTGATGCCGTTTCCGATTATGACACTATTATGGTGGAGCCGGGAAGCTACACCGAAAATATTATCATACAGGGGAAAAAGATCGTTCTGAAATCATATGCCGGATCGGAAAATTCACTAATACAGCCATTAGATTCGAGCCTTAATGTAATCTCGATAAGCGGCTCCGGGGCATCAGGTACCGTTATTAGCGGCTTCAGTATTTCAGGATCAATAAACGGGAATGTAATATTGATCTCCGACAGTGCTTCGCCTATAATTGAGAAAAATATATTTCATGATAACATCGCTTCATCCGTTTATGATCGTGCTGTAATAAACAGCATCTCATCAAGCAACCTGCCAATCATTCGCAAAAACATTTTTTACGACAATAACGGAATGAGCTCGGTTTGGATACAGCAGGGCAAAGCGGATGTTATAAATAACACCTTTTTCGGAAATCGGGCGGCAGTTATGTGCTACAGCGGTGAAGCTACTCTGAAAAATAATATAATCTCCAATTGTGCCGGTATCGCCATAGAAGGAGTCTTTGCCCTGATAGATTATAATGTCTATTTCGAAAATGATACCGACTACGGCTGAGACTGCATCCCCGGCGAGCATGAGGTTCATGCCGATCCATTACTAATTGATCCTCTCAATCAGGATTTCAATATATCAGACGGTTCTCCCTGCATTGATGCCGGCGACCCCAATCCGTATTATAATGATCCCGACGGCAGCCGCAATGATATCGGGGCGATCCCCTTTGAAGGACCGAGCTATATATGCGGTGATGCCAATGGTGATGAGTCAACAAACCTGCTCGATATTACTTTCCTTGTCAATTTCCTCTATAAATCCGGGCCTGAGCCCAACCCGGAAGAGGCCGGCGATGCCAATGGCGACGGCGTTACAAATCTTCTGGATATAACATATCTGGTTAATTTCCTGTATAAACAGGGGCCAGACCCGCTCTGCCCGGAATAAAAAATTAAATTTAAGTGTATTTTTTGGTGTATATTTCCCTCCATTAAGTAGGGAAACATATTACCCTTACGCTATACTTAATGTGACTTCGGGACAGTCCTCCTCACGGCTGTCCCTTTTTTTATGTCTTCTTTTCCCCATATAAGCTATATTGGCCAATCATGTCCGGCATAGTTCGTCAATTCGGTAAAAATATCCTATCAAGCTGGGCCCTGCTGGGTATCCGAGCGCTTCTGGTGTTTCTTGTTAATCCTTTTATTATTCACAGTCTTGGCAACGATCGCTACGGCGTCTGGGTTCTGGCAGTTTCGGTCATAAACTATATGACCATTATGGACCTGGGTCTTAAGCAGGCAATATTAAGGTTTATTTCCAAATTTTTGAGATCCGATGATTTTGGAAAGATAAATTCATATTTGAATACTGCCTTTGGGATATATTTTCTGGTCGGGCAGGCAGTCATCCTGTTTACTCTCTTAATTTCAATTTTTGTCCCCAACTGGTTTAATATTCCATCGGGATTGATAGATGAGACTCGGTGGGCTCTGGTAATTGTTGGCGCCACCGCTGCAATTAATTTCACCCTTCTTGCCTGGGGTGATTCTCTTGGGGCCTTTCACCGGTTTGATGTCAGTAACGGTCTGATGATTGGCGAGGAGATTCTCCGGACTGCCGCGATTATAATCATTCTAAAATCAGGGTATGGATTGATACCATTCGCCCTTGCCTATTTGGTGTTCAATCTGCTTCGTAATTTGTCGGGGATCGGACTTTTGAAAAAAATATTCCCGAAAATTACATTTAATCCCGGCTTGATAAGTGGCGATTCGGCTCGAACACTACTGCATTATGGTATGATCGGGTTTTTTATCTCGATTGCCTGGTTGCTGATCGCTAACACCGACCATGTCCTGATCGGACTATTTCTCGATACTACCGCCGTGACTAAATATGCCATAGCAGCTGGATTGGTGATTTATCTGAGAATTCTTGTACAGGCGGTGACATTTCCCTTAAGGCCGGTTATAAGTCATTATGAAACCGGTGGAGATATTAAACGAATTGCATATATATATACGAGAACTACTCAATACCTTTATCTTATCACCTTTGCCGCTGCCGGAGGAGTCTTTTTTTTCGCCGAACCTTTTATGGCACTTTGGATGGGTCCCGGCTATGAACTCTCGGCTGAAATATTGCAGATACTTATTATCCCCGCGGCCTTGTTTCTCCCGCAATCGGCGGCCAATTCTGTCATGTACGGAATGGAGAAACATAAATATCTTCTCTATATAATCTTATCCGAGGGCATATTAAATTTGGGATTAAGTCTTGTTCTGGTGCGGTTTTATGGTGTTTTTGGAATTGCCTACGGAACAGTAATTCCGCAGATAATCATCTATCTGGCGGTGGTGCCGCCGCTGGTAAATGCCTTTTTGAATTTCGGATTACCTGATTTCTATCGAAGATTTTTAATTTATTCGTTGTGCGGAATACTGGTATCAGGATTGTCATCATACATTTTGGTTAGATTCTACTATCCCCAAAACTGGGGAGTATTTTTTGCCGAAATTATCGCTGTTATTGGAATGACCGCCTTCTTCGGATATCTAATCTCGAATAAAAATGAGCTCAAGGAGATATACTCCAAGCTGAAATCATAAACCAAAACAAACTATCCTATTCCTTTGGGGTATAACTGAAGGATCCGAAAAAATCGGGGGCTAATGCAAATAAAGTCTGCAAAACATTTGGTTGACATGGTCTCCAGTCAGACCTATTTTCATGAAATGCAAAAAATCGGCATCGTTTTACTATTTACAGTTTTAATATTGCCTGTTAGTATCTATGGTGTTGATGGGAGCTATTCATGGCAGGATATAGAATTCCCAATTGTACGCCAGGGCAATTGGCTGATGGAAAGTGATACTATTTACAATATCTACTTTCCGCATAAATACGATCTGATATTTTTTATAGATGGGGAAGGCGATGTCGATTCCCTTAAATATTCTACAGGGAAGAGAGATATTTACATAGAGGGCATATATTCATCACTGGAAAATTTGAAATTTTTTCCGGCCCGATGGGCAAAAGAACCTGTGCCTTTTATTCTTCCTGCTGAAATAGAATTTTTTGTTCCATTCAACAAGCCGATCGCGAATATCAGATATCCTTTTGATTATGAAGATTGCCGGCTTAATCCGCATGTCTATCGAAGGATGCTCAATGAAGGCAGTTTCCGTGCCCCCGATATTATCTCCTTTCCATCATATTACTGCCTTTATCCCGATTCATTGGCATCAAATGAGTATCCATTTGCCGTCTATGAGCTTTTTGTAGACAAAGATGGTGAGCTTGTAGATTTTAATCCACTGTTCGTGACCGATGAAAATGTCGCCAGGCAGATACCGACAGTGCTATTATATTCGAAATTTTCGCCGGCTGCTATAAATGGAAATGTTGTCGATTCCAAATTCTACCTTATCGTTCGTTTCTTTAATGAGCTGCAGTATCCGACCTCGAAATGGCCCAATGAAGGTGATACTGCCAAGCTTTATCCTTATGAATACGTAAGACTCGAAACGACTTTATTTTTGGATAGCGTCTTACACCTGCCTTATCCCAAAAATGTAAACGCCGGGATATTTCGCCATTCTGAAAGAATCCCCATTTATGATACTGTGTTCGCCGCTGTTAATATAAATAAAGAAGGGAAAGCAAGAATTACCAGGGAATGGTTAAAGGCGCTCAAGGACAAATCGGCTACGCTTTCCGGCGTTCTTGAAAAACTTAAATTTATTCCGGCCAGAAATCTGTCCGGCGATCCGGTAGAATATGAGGGTCGTATCTCAGTTATCTATGAAAATAGCAAGAATATACGAATTATTGCAAAATGGCTGCCCGATGTAAATCCGGAGCCTGTTGAATAAGTAATTGCTGTACAGGGGGTTAGTGTCTCAAAGTTGTTGGCGGGGAAAGTTCGACGCATAATATGCGAATAAAGGGGTAAAGGCATCCTGAAAAGATCGGATTGACCCTTAAATAGCATTGTATAACAACCACTTATAAGGATTATATGATTGAATGAAATACGGCATGCCGATTGAGTTGCAAAAGTGTTATATAAGTAGGATATGAGATTTTTTTGGAAGAAACAAAAAACGCAATTGTATAAATTATAAACTAACGTTAAGGATTTATAATAATGAGTGAGCATCGAGCAGAAAAGTTGATAAATCTAATTACGGCTACAATGGTCCTGCTGGCCGGATTTTATGTTATCCTTTTTCTGCCTGTACCGTTCTCGATGGCCGGTCGGGTGCTCATCGGGATCATCCTTGTTCTTTATTTTATATGGCGCCTCAATCAAATCAGGGGGCGGTTCGGAAAGGAGAGCAGGCTTGGAGATAAGGATAGTCCAAAGGAATAAATCGCTTGACAAAAGCATGAATTAACATATTATACCAGATTAAATTTTTGGTCTACAAGCGAGGTGTTGAGGTTGAATATTCAAACAAAAAATAACGGCAGATGGGCAATTGTTGTTGGAATATTTTTAACGGCATTTATCTTTGGTACTGTCGGTGCTCAGGAAATAAGCCAGAATATCAAAGATGCACTCAATGAAGGTGACACGACCAAAGCTATAGGTCTTATTGAAAATGAAATAGAATCCAATCCCAATAATGACATAAATTATTATGTTTTGGGTCAGATTTATCTTAAACAGGGAAAGCTAAACCAGGCTGAAGAGCAGTTTCAGCTTTCATATGAACGCGGCGGCAGATACTATCCCGCTTTGTATGAACTCTCCAAGGTTCAAATCAAACTTGGCAAGTACAAAGAAGCCGATGAAAATATTAAATACGGCCTTAGAAAAGCCCGCAAAATGGCACCGGAATTTCATAATGCAAAAGGCTTGCTGCTGATGGCTCAGGGCAAATTCAATGACGCCGATACGGAAATCCGCAAGGCAATCGCTGAAGATCCTGACAATGCCAAATTTCATATCAACCTCGGCAGAGCTAATATGGAAATGGGTGTATACTATACCGCCGTTTCCGAGTTCGAGAAAGCGGTCGGACTTGACAGCGCTTCGGTTCCGCTCGATGCTTATTTCGGTTGGGCTGAATCATGTATCGAACTCAAAGACTTCTCTTGCGCTCTTGATAAACTTTCTATTGTACTAAAACGCGATTCCTCATTTTCAGAAGCCTGGTTCAGGGCCGGCGGCATCTATTATAAAGCGGCACGATCCAACCGAAATTTCGATAAAGCCAAAGAGATGTACGGTAAAACTATAGGTGCTTATAAGAAATATCTGGAGCTGGCCGATGTCGAACCCGACAGCACCAACGGACGAGCCTTCTATGAATCGGGCATGTCGTATTTGATCCTCGGTGGCTACGAAGAAGCGGCTCAGAATTTCGAAAAGGTGCTCTCCATACCGGTCGAACCGAAAGATATATATTTCTATTACGGACGTGCCATGCAGGGTCAGGAAAAATATGATTCCGCTCTGGCCCTATATCGGGAGCATCAGGACTGGGTGGAAGAGCAGGGAGAAGATTTTGAATCGGGTGTCAGTGAAGATGACCTGTTCCGGCGTATGGGACAGTGCTATGAAAAACAAAAAGACTGGTTCAATACGGTAAATTATTACAAAAAATCTCTTGAAATCGATTCCCTGCAGCCGAGACTTCTGTACGGCGTCGCCGTTGCATATAACTATCTCGGGGATTATCGAAACGCCCTGATATTTTATAAGAAACGACTCGATCTGGGAGCCGATGAAAGGTACTGGTCAATATATTATAATGCGGCCTCGGCGGCGATGTATCTCCTTGAAAAAGGAGGCGGGGCCCTGGTCGAGGAAGATGAATTTGACCTCGATATGGAACCGGCTGATATGGAAGAAGAGGCTCCCGACGAGTTGGCCGGAATTGATCTGACCGACCTGGCCATTGAGTACCTCGAGATGATTACGATTGAATATTGGGACAAGGTTTCCGCCAAAGAAAATACACTTTCAGTAGGCGTTAAGGCGCTAAATAATCTGGGTTCGCTCTATCTTTTCCAGAAGAAAGATTGTGCCAACGGAGTCAAAAATCTGGAGCGAGTTCTTGAGCATGAGCCGGAAAATTGCGAGGCCCTTAGGTCGCTGGGATATGCTTATTTTGGGGGCATTTGTCCCCAGAATTACAATAAGGCAATCAGCTTCCTCGAGAAGGCGCTGAATTGTCAGATTGAGCAGGGCAAAACCCGATGCGAGGTTTCGGATTTGCTTTTGTGGATCGGACAGGCTTACCAGTTCCGCGCAATTGAAAAAAGTGATCAGGGAAATCAGGAAGGTTCCAAAGCTGACTACAAGAAGGCGCATGATACATACCTGGAGATATTAAAATGTGATCCCGGTAATCAGGCCGCTATTGAGGGCGAGCAACAAACGAAATTCATGTATTAATTATAGATTTTTGCGGAAGTTATTACCGTTTTATCAGGAGATATTATGGCCGAAAAAGAAGAAAATGGGGCGAAAATCTCGAAAGAACTTGACGAGGATGCTGGTGCAAAAACCTCAAAAGAGTTTGATGAGGATGCTCGGTTCAGATATCTCGGATTTGAAGTTTATCCCGGCAAAAAGTTGAGAGATTTTTTCAAATCCGATGCTGAAAAAGACAGCCTGGTTGAGAGAATAAAGGAGAAACGGCAGAGGGGGAAAGTCCTTCGCGATGTAAGCTCCTTTGATGTCCCGCGACTAGCCGGATATGAAAAAGTGGTATTGACGATTACCTCTTTGATTATCATCTTTTCGCTATTTTTGCCCTGGTTCTCCGGATATCGAGTCATGGAAGTTGTGGTTGAAAAACCCGATGTCAAACTGGCAGGAGAGACTGCCGCTGTCGACGTGGCCGATACTCTTGGAGATACCCTGATTGAGCTCGAAGGAGAAGCGGAAGCCTTGGCCGAAGGCGAGGCGACCGACACCCAGACTCCACCCGGCGAAGAAATGGCTGAAGATGTTGCTCCGCCGGAAGGGGCTGTTACTGACGAAACCGATGAACAAGGGTTTACATCAATCACAGGTGTTCAGAAAAGTACTAAAATAGAACGAGAGCATCTCGCTGTATCCGGCATAGGGGTGATTGGAGGATTTGGAAATTATATCGGGAAAGTTTTTTCTTCCGGCTTTGTTTTGATACTGACCGGAATTCTGTTTCTCGTATATATGTTGATGTGTTTGATAACCCCCATATATACTATTTATCTTCTATATGCCGGAAAGATTGATGACGATGAACGGGCTTTGAAGGTAAAAAAGGCCATGCGAATTAATTGGATACCGCTTATTATATGGGTAGCCGGAATGATACTTGCAATTATTGGGGCCAATTACGGTTTTGGCACCGATGAAATGGTCAGGCAAATCGGCTCCAACTATACAATTGGGACATATCTTGGGCTATTAAGCTTCGGTTTTTATATTTCTTTGGCCATGTTCGTAATGAATGCCGTCAAAGGGGCGGAAATATAAACTTTGAATAAATATACAAACTAATAAATTGGAGGAATTTCAAAAGTGAAACAGTCATTGTTTGTAACACTGAACTTTCTGATCTCCTTTTCGATTGGATTTGTCGTTTGGGGAGTCATCCTGAAGAGTGAGCCTGAGGGAAGTATCGCTCATTCCGTATATATGGGCGGTCCGCTGGTGGTCGTTCTTATTACCATTTTTCTGATGCTGCTCGCTTTCGCCGCGGAAAGATTTATATCTCTTTACGGTGTCGCCAAGGGCAAAGGTTCTATTCAGGTCTTTTTTAAGAAGCTGATCACGCTTCTTCAGTCCGATGACTATGATGGCGCCCTGGCCGCTTGTGATAAGCAGCGCGGAACAACAGCCAACGTTCTTCGTGCCGGAATCGAAAAATTCCGTCAGGTAAAGGACGATGGTTCCATTGAGCCGGAAAAGAAAGTTTCATTGACTCAGGCCGCTATCGATGAAGCCAATGCCCTCGAGGGACCGCTTCTCGAGCGAAACCTGATTGCCCTTTCGACTATTGCTTCGATTGCGACAATGGTTGGTCTTCTGGGAACTACTATCGGTATGATCCGCGCCTTTGCCGCGACCGGTAATGTTGAAGGCGGCGTTATTGACGCCCAGCAGTTGGCGGTTGGCATTTCTGAGGCGCTGGTAAATACGGCCGGTGGTCTACTTTCCGGAATTGGTGGTATCTTTTTCTATAATTTCTTCGTAAATAAAGTAGACGCCTTTAACTATACCACAGATGAAGCGACCTTTGAGGTTTTACAGCTTTTTAAAGATAAGGTAGGTGCATAAACCATGGCAGGTAAAAAACGGCGTGTAGGTATCGTCATCGATATGACTCCGATGGTCGATATCGTTATTCTGCTACTCATATTTTATATGACGACTACGTCATTTAAACCGCCGGAGGCGAAAGCTGTAACCCTGCCCACTTCGCACTCACAAATCGAATTGCCGGATAAAGACATTATCAATATTACTGTAACCGAGAATGATTCGATATTTGTTGACTTCGTTGTCAAAGAAGAAATTGAAATCGATGGCCAGATGAAAACGACTACGGTTAGGAAAGTTGCCGAGGCTAATTTGTATAATGTTTCGGAGCTTATAAACCGGGCCAGGGCGGTGAATTTAAAAGCCTTGATTGTGATTAAGGCTGATCGCAAGGCCAGCTATGGAGTAATGGATGAGATTATGGATTCAATGCGTGAGAATGCATTGTCGCGGTTTCTGATTATTACCGACAACGAAGCTGAATTGGAAATGATAGAAGAAGAGGCGGGCGGCTAAATTAGCCTCCGTGAAAGGAGAATTTAAATGGCTGGTGCCGATGTAGCACAATCGTCAAAAGCCGAAAAGAGCAAAGGAGGGCGACGAAAAAAACGTCGTATCCATATCCGTATCGATATGACGCCCATGGTGGACATCGTCATGCTCCTTTTGATCTTTTATATGGTCACGACCGTCTTTTCTATGCCTCAGGCGATGGAAATTAACCTTCCATCCGAAGATGAAATTCAGGATGTCGAAGTGGCCGAATCGAAGCTTTTGACTTTCTGGGTTGACGGGGAAAATCGGTTTTTCTGGACCAGGGGTAACCCGGCCAAGAATTTGCCGCAATTGATTCCATCGTCAACACCTCCGGGAGACACGACCGGTTATCAGGTTGACGTTGATTCTCTGCGGAGCATTATGATCAGTCTTAACCGGGAAGTGCCCAAATTGAATACTTTGATGAAAATACATCCCGACGCCCAATATCAATCAATGGTGGATTTTCTCGATGAAGTCGATATGCTGGAAAGGTCGTGGAATGCCGCTATTGCCGAGCAGAAAGGCGTTAAGGTCGATAAGTTAACAAAAGAAGATAGATTCTCCTATCGTTATGCCATGGATGACTGGCAGGATGTTGACGATAGGATTGTGCAGGAATCTCTCGCCGCCACTATGCAGGAAGAACAAGCTGCGTTAGGAGGTGAATAGTTATGGCGAGACCATATGCAGGAATGTATGGCGGATACGGCGCTTACGAACTGAAGGCCAAATATCAGAGAAACATGTTTTTCGGGACTCTGTTTTCCGCCGCGCTGGTGGTTGTTGTAGTGCTCGGAGCCTACATATATAAACAGATTACCGCAGTGGAAACCATCTATGTCCAGCCGACCGTCATTAAAACCGTTGCTGATCTTGGTCCGCCTCCGACCGTTTCCAAACCGAAACCGCAGGTAAAAATGCAGACTCCCCAAAAAGCCGCTCCCAAGGTCGGTATTCCGAAACCGGTTGCCGACGATGAAGTGGTCGATGAGGATGTCATGATTGCCTCGCGTGAGGAACTGGCCGAATTTATTCAGCAGGATGTTGCCGTTGATGTCGATGACGGCGGCGGCGATATTGTCGTCGATATTCCAGACGAAGAATATATGCCTGCACCCGATGAATTCGTGCCCGTTGAAATCCCGGCGGATATGATCTACGAGCATACGCCGGAGTACCCTCGCCTTGCCAAGCAGGCAGGTATGGAAGCGATCGTTTGGGTCAAAGCGCTGGTCGATAAGGACGGCGATGTCAGACAGGCGATGGTCCTGAAATCATCGGGATCTAAGGCAGGTTTCGACGAAGCCGCCGTGGCTGCCGCTTACAAGTGTAAATTCAAACCGGCGATTCAGAATGGTCGGCCGGTGGCTGTCTGGGTTTCTTTCAGCTTTGAATTTACTCTGAACGAGTAGTAACGGACAAGAATTAGGCGGTTTACAGTTTAAACGCCGCCGCTTCTTACGTATAAAAGTATGCGTCGTTCTATATTAATATGGAACGGCGCTTTTGTTTTTATTCCGTCGGTAATAATTCGATTGAATGTTAGCTGTTTCCGGACGTCTTTATATATAGGTTCGCTGCTGTGCCGGGCTTTACGAGGGAGGTTAAAAGTCATGGCAAGAACTTATACCGGCCTTTCCGGCCATTACGGGGCTTTTGAACTGAAAGCCAAATATCAGAGAAACATGTTCCTTGGGACATTGTTTTCTGTCCTCTTTTGCGCAGCAATAATTACAGGCGCTCTTCTATACCAGCATTTGACTGCAGCAGATATGATTATCGTTCAGATTGATGATGATAAAGGCGGGGAAGGCCAAGTAACAATTCTACCGCCGCCCGTCAATAATCCAATAAAAACGAAATATGAATGGGCGAGCCTTAGAACGTCCGACCTGAAAATAGGCATTCCCGTTGCCAGGCCGGATGAGGAATTTGTTGAAATAGAAGCAGTCTTGCCGACCCGGATTGAAATTGAAGAGCATGTTGATTTGGCAGCAGGTCCGGCTATTGAGGAATATGATGGTGGTTTTGAATTTGATAAAGCAGACGATGGCTATATCCCGCCGCCGGATTCCTTTATATCCGTAGAAATTCCCGCCCAAATGATCTATGCTCACGAGCCCGAATATCCGAGGCTTGCCAAACATGCCGGTATCGAGGCGATTGTATGGGTCAATGCGCTGGTGGATAAGGAAGGAAAGGTTCGGGAGGTGATGATACTTCGATCATCCGATTCAAAGGCAGGTTTCGATCAGGCGGCCATAGCAGCGGCGAAAAAATGTAAATTCAAACCTGCTGTCCAGAACGGCTGTCCGTTAGCCGTCTGGGTATCGTTCAGCTTCGAATTCTCGCTTTCAGAATAGGACTGACCCTTTGCCTCCTTATAGAAAAGGCGCCGTAAAATGAGCATAAACGGCGCCTTTGTATCTTTGGCGATTAATTTAATAAAACCGCCATTTTGCTAAAGAGAAAATAGATTGACAGCAAAACCACAATAATTATATTAAAGTATATCCAAAATGGAAGGGACATATATACTTCTCATTTGGAACTCGGCAGCCTCAATTTAAGATGTTTATCTATAATTCTTAGAAGACGGGAGTCATTATGTCTTTTAAAAGCCCTTTTTGCCGCCCGATTGGTTTTCTTTTATTGGCCGTTTTCCTGTTAATATTTTTCAGACCTGTCCCGGCACAGGATACAAATTATTATTTTAAAATCACGAATTTAATTGATGTCCTCCCCGAAGAACATACCAGAATTATCGATGTCGTGACCAATTATCCGCTCGATAAAATCGATTTCTATCAGCTTCGTATAGCCTACGATGCCGAAAACTCGCCCATCATGAGAATTATGGACCGGGGGCATAGACCGCTTCGCTATAAAGATTTTACATTTTCTTTCTATCCCGATGAATACAAACCGGAAAGCTATCCGTCGGGACTTCTAAAAGTCAAAGGACAATTCGATTATTATGACTATCCATATGAATACGATGATTCCACTGAATGGGAATTGATGGAGATCTGGCTGGATATACCGGACAGCTGGGATCATATCTGCCAGAAATATCCTTTTAGATTTTTCTGGACATCATGCAGCGACAACATAATTGTCCTCAAGACCGGGGATACCATTTTTCTTTCCAATGATGTCTTTACACCCGACGGAGAAATAATAACGTCCGATACCCTTTTCCCCTCATACTACGGTGCTCCCTCGGTCTGCACGCGCGGAGTCATGCCCGATGATCCCACGGCGCATATAAGGGGGGTCGATTTTATCAACGGCGGGGTGGAATATATCTGCCTGGATATTTCCAATGACCGGGGAGACCTTGATCTGAGCGGCATACCTTTTGAACCGTCGGATGTATATGAATATATAAGCTATTTCAGATTCGGCCATGCCGACTTTAATATCGACTATGAAAGGCAATTGAATGCCTCCGATGTCAACCGTGACGGTACACCTCTGACACTCGAAGATTTCATGTATATGATGCGGGTGAGATCCGCCCAGCACCGCGACGCAGAATTTTATAAGTATAGGACCGGCAATGCGGTCTGCCGGTTTATCGAGGATGCAAGCAGTGTCGCCGTAGAAATAGACAATGATCTCCCGGTCGGCGGCCTGCACCTGATGTACTACGCCCCGGGAATGTACAATGTCGATATAAATCGGATCGATCCATATAATCATTTCGGGCTCGAGCATTCTCATCTTAACGATACGCTGCATTTGCTGCTGTACGGCTATGGTAAATGCACCGATCCCTGGGACCAGCGCTGTCGAATAGCCGTCGATACCGGGCTGAGCCGGGTACTCGAAATTAATTTTTCCGGGGCCGACAGCCTTCATTTATTATCCTGCGAACTGGCCGGGTATTTTGGTGAATCATTTGATGAAACAATAGTCTTTGAAGAGCAGTACTACCCTGAGATCGTCTCCGGATGCGGAGAATTTATAATTGCCGATGAACCTGCCATGGCAATTCAGTTCGAGGTTGCCGATGACGACGATGATATGCATACATGGTCAGTAGAGACCGTCGAACCCGAACCGGATGGGAGCTATGATATCGACAATAACGGTTTTTTGACATTCACTGCGAACACCACCGATATCGGGAAAAGATTTTACTTTGAGGTTAAAGTCGAAGATTCTGCCGGACATTCAGACAAATGCGGCTCATGGATAGATATTTCCGGTACCAGACCCTTTGCGTTCAAGGTGGATTTGAAATTTGATCAAATGCAGGGCCAATCAGTAAATTTGCCCGTCAGGAAGGTAACCGGTTCAGAGTACCTTTATGGTTTTGATTTTACAATTACATATAATAACACAGGGTTGATTTTTCAGGATGTTATACCCGGTGAGTTATTTAATGAAAATGGCGATTATAAATGGGAGTATTTTACATACCGATATATAAATCTCGACGAATGCGACGGATGCGATTTTTCAAGTGCCATCCATGTCGTCTCTGTGGCGGATATTAATGATGGTGCCAATCATCCGTTATCCTATCACGTCCCCGATGGCACAATCTTATTTACCCTGAATTATTTTGTAAGCAATGATTACCTCCTGCAGGGCAAATACTTGCCCGTAGAATTCTACTGGCTGGACTGCCGGGATAATATGGTGCCATTTGGATTCAATGGGGAAGAAGTAGATAGATTAGCATTATCTCGAAATGTGTATTCCTGGAATAATACTTCTAATATGTATGAAAATATAACAGATGATAGGACCGGATTCCCGACCTTTACCGGGGCACAGAACTATTGCATAGATAATCCATATTATATAAATAATCCGATCGGACTAATCGACTATTATGGCGGGGGTGTGCAGATAATAAGCGCAGATTCGATTGATGACCGTGGTGATGTAAATCTAAATGGAATAGCAAACGAAATTGCGGATTTTGTACTTTTTTCAAGATATCTCGTTGGGTGCAAAATCGGAGATGTTTTCCCGGATAATCTGGCAGCTCATATAGCGGCCACAGACGTTAATGCGAATGATATCCCCGGGGAACTCGAAGACCTTACCTTCATGAGCCGGATAATAATTGGAGATGCCATTATACCTCCCGATGATGTCGATACGGCAACAATACACCTGAATCCCGGGGCAAACAGCCTGCAGTTGTATATTCAGAGCGATACACCACTTGGAGCATTCTTTATCGAATATGAATCAGATACAGCCAGCGAGGACATCTTTATCCCGTCCGGTTCATTTGATGATTTCGAGTATTTCACCGGTCACTGCGAAGGTGTTGCCAAAACGCTTTATGCCTCGCTATCGGATGCACAGATCGACGACGGTTATATATATCTGGGCGAGATTCTCTGTCCCGACGGCAACTGTCCGCAGATTATGGAAATCGATGCCGGCGGTTATTATGGCGAAGAAGTTCTTGTAGTAATTGATAATCCTTTGTCTGACACCGAAGATAAAGACGAACCTCTAATTCCCGAAACGTTCGGTCTGGCACAGAACCGTCCCAATCCCTTCAACATGCAGACCACTATTTCATTCGATCTTCCGAATCCATCTTCGTGGCAGTTCGAGATCTATAATATCATGGGGCAGGTGGTAAGGCGATTCGAAGGTCATGACAATGCCGGAACGGTCAATATAAACTGGGACGGCACCGATAATAACGGCCGCGAAGTATCCTCCGGCATCTATTTCTACCACCTCAAGGCCGGTCAATTCGAGCAGACCAAAAAGATGGTTCTTCTTAAATAGCCGACGAATTTCATTATTTTGCCAAATCAGGGCGGATTTGAAAGAATCCGCCTTTTTTTATAAAAATTTTTTATCCGCATTTTGGCCTATCTTGTGGTGATATTTTTGCCTGTCACCATATCTCGTCCCGCCAAAAAATCTCGAAAAAATAAACGAAAAAACGGCTTGACAGGGGCACAAATGTGCAGTATTTTGGTTTCGAGTCGACAATAATCAATATAGAGGAGAAAATAGTCATGATAGAAAAGCAGGGCAGTCTTGTCTCTATTCTTTACCGGAAACCACGGGAAAGGAAGAAACAGGTGCGGGAAATGACATTCAATCTGGTAAGTAATCGTTGTCCGGAATGCGGGATAGCTATGATCCGTTTGGGAAGCTGCTTTTCCTGCCCGGTTTGCGGTTACGGAGGATGCGAGTGAGCCGGCGGGCCAAAAACCCGCCGGTGATTTAAGGAAAGTTGTCAAACAGGGAAGAAGTCTAAGGAGGCGATATGAAACTGAGAGATTTGATTAAATACAACATACCGAATTCGATTATCGAGGCTTGGCAAAAACGCCAGGGTGATTATCTTCTGCCGTTGCAGGAGAAAGCGGTCAAAAACGGGTTACTCGATAAAGAGGCGGGTAACCTGATTATCTCGGCGCCGACCTCCTCCGGCAAATCATTCTGCGGCGAACTGGCCGCGATTGCCTCCTTAGTCGAGCGCAAAAAAGCGGTCATGCTTCTTCCGCTCAAATCTATCGCCGAAGAAAAATACCAGTACTACCGCAACTGCTACCGCAAGATCGGATTGAAGGTCATTATTGCTACCGGGGATCATCCGGAAAACGACACCAATTTCGAGCTGGGTAATTTCGATCTGGCACTGGCCATCTACGAAAAATTTAACCGTCTGCTGACCGTCAATCTCGACATCCTGGCCCAGATCGGACTGGTTATTGTCGATGAACTTCAGATGCTCGGTCAGCCGCGGCGCGGGCCGGAACTCGAAAGCGGCCTGACGAAACTTCTGGCCTCGCCGTACAATCCCCGGTTATTGGCCCTCTCGGCGGTGCTCGATCAACCGGATCGGATAGCTTCGTGGCTTAACGCCCGAACCGTTGCCGAGACAGTTCGCCCGGTCGATCTGTATCATGGTGTCGCCAGCGGTGGATCATTCCATTTTCGGTCATTCAACAGCGGGCAGGAGGGATGCGAGGATATTGCACTCAATGACGATAATCCCGAAGAGGGCAATAGCGGCCTGATCGAATTCATAAAAAGCGATGACAGCCAGAAGTTGATTTTTCTCAAATCGCGGCGTGATACGATCGAAGCCGCTTTCAGCCTGGCAGCGGTTTCGAACTGGGGAGAAGCTAAAAAAACGCTCGAAGCTCTCGAAGGCGAGGAACACAGCTTTTTGATTCGGGCGCTCCGGCAGACTTTGTCGCACGGTGTCGCGTTTCATAATGCCGACCTGACCGGACGTCAGAGACAGGCGGTCGAAAACGGTTACCGCCGCGGTGAGATAAAAGTGATTTTCTCCACGACCACTCTCGCCATGGGTGTCAATCTTCCGGCCGAAACGGTTCTTCTGGAAACAATGAAATACACCTCAGCCGATTTCGGCGGCCGCCCGGCACTGGTTCCGATTACTCGCGCCGAGTTTCAGAATATTGCCGGGCGGGCCGGAAGATTTGGTGTTTCGAAAAGTCCCGGACGAGCTATTGCCCGGGCGCAGTCGGAATTTGAGCGGGAAGTACTCTGGTCGAATTATGTCGATTCGCAGGAACGTGAAGAGCTGAAATCATGTCTCGGTGAATGTACTGTTGAAAATATCATTCTCGATCTCGCCGCGACCGGTTTTGGCGGAGGCGATTTCGAGAAGGCAATAAATAGCAGTTTGTATCATCATCAGGATAAGACCTTTCCTGTTGAATCAATAGATTCAGCCATCGTTCATCTTACTCAATGGCGGCTTTTGGACGACCGCATTCACCCGACCCCCCTCGGTGAAGCGGTCGCCGAAAGCGGCCTCGATGTTGCATCATGCCGCCAGTATGTGACCTCTATCGACCGTCGAATCCCGCAGGATATTACCGGATGGCTGCTTCTGGCTTTATCCGGTTCCGATTTCGAAATTTCGCAGGCCGGTTTGAACGGTGCCGAATTCCAGAACCGCATTTATGAAAAGTTGTTTTATCAGGAATATCCCGAACATATTGCCGATCTCGCCGCCTACACTAATTCCGGCTCGGACGGTGCATCTCTCGATTTTAGGGCGATGTCGATTCTGAAAGCGGCCCTTTTGCTCGGTCAGTGGGCGGATGGCATAACGGTCGAAAAACTGGAGCAACGTTATCAGCTGCATCACGGCCAGATAACCAATCTCGCCGAAACGGCATCGTGGCTTATCGGGGCGCTCGGAAGGATACTCCATACCCGCGACCGCAACTCGCGGTATGCCGCTGACCTCGATGATATATCTTTCCGGGTGCAGTTCGGCATTCCGCCAAAGATGCGCGAGATATTCTTTTTTGCCCGCGATTATCTTAACCGTATCGATTTCATCCGCCTGGCCGAAAAAGACATTACTACCATCGATAAGCTAAGGCAACTTATTGCTGATGATCTGCGGGGCATTGTTGAGCCCGAAAAACGCCGCCAAAAATTTATCGAAACAATTTCCAAATTAAATAAGGAGGACAGTATGGAACTGCAGGTACAAAATTATCCTGATCGCCGAAAGACCTCACAGAAGACGAGATTGAATACTCGTACCGGTCTGACGCCGTCGATGCTAGAACTCGACGGCCACTATGAACGCGAGCGCTATCTGGTTAAAATCGATGGTCGCCCCGTACGGTTGACCGGGAAATCTTTCAAATATCTGGCCAAACTGGTTTTTGCCCGGCTTTCCGGTAATGATGGATGGATCTACAAAGACGACATCGAGGCCGGTTTCAACCAGGCCCGGTATCTCTATCGACTGAAACAGGAATTCCGCTCCGGCGGAGTCGACTGGCAGATTTTCGAGAACAACCGTCTTGGCTATTATCGGCTGGCCCTGGGGCCTGATAAAGTCCGGGTCGATTACGAGAATCTGCGCCGTCACCACGATTTTGAGGTCCGTCAACTCGTTGAGGAGGGAGACCTTAGAAAGACCGGCTGAGCCTTCGGGAACGAGCCGCCGGGGGGATTGTTTAAAATCATAGGACGGCCCGGTGAAATGAAAATAGTTAATTTAGATATTTCATCACCGCGCCGATATGACAGTAAAAGGGCTGTAATGATTATAAAAAGCAAATCCCATATCCCGGCGCTCATTTCCAAAAAGGCCCGGCAAATCCCCGTTATACCGGTAAAATCGGCTATACTTTTTCCCGGAGAAGCAGTAACATTACAGCTTACCCGGCCGCAAAATATTCGACTGGTCGAGGAAAACTATTCCAAGGGAAAAATTATCGGTGTCAGTTTTTCACCGCGGGGCGAAGTCGGCCAGAGGCGAATTGATCTTTGCCAGATTGGAACCGCCGCCCGAATTGTTTCCAAGCGCGAAGGGCCGGGAAAATCAATGCTTGTCGTTCTCGAAGGAACCGAACGTATCTATATTCACGGCCTTTCCCGTAAAAATCCATATGTTATTGGGCGTGTGAGTTTTATAAAAGAAAAGCAGGGTCTTGATGCCGAGACCGAAAAATACAGCGAAGAAATAATTTATTTGATCGGCCAGATTACCAAAATAAATCCAGCCTATGCCGATTCGCTTTTGGCTTTCGTTCGCTATAATATGGAAAACCCCGGGCGACTGGCCGACAGAATTGCCGCTGCTTTTCATTTTCCGGTAAAAGTAAAGCAGGAAATCCTGGAATCGATCGAAATTCAAACCAGATTGAAAAAAATTAGACGGTTTCTTAAATCCGAACTGCAGCAATCAGTTATAGACGACAATTCGTTTACAGGTTCAAGACAGAGCCCTGCCGATGGATTGACGATAGCCCACCAATGGCAGAAAGCTGTCGAAAAATACCGCTCTGAAAACGGTAACGAAAAACTGATTAATGAGCTAAGGGAAAAGGTCAATGAAAGTGACGACCTCCCCGACGAAGTCTATGAAAAATGTCTATCGGAAATTGATCGACTTTCCAATCTTTCGACAGCATCGGCTGAATATGGGGCTACCAGGCATTATCTGGACTGGCTTCTAAATATTCCATGGAATAAATCAAACGGTGACAGCTATGATTTAAAGGAAGTCGAAAAGATTATAAGCCGGGAGTACTACGGATCATCATCGATTAAAAAGCAAATTTTGGAACGGGTTGCTATAAGGAAGTTATCAGGCCGTGCTGATGAAGCATCTGTTTTATGTCTGGCCGGGGCGCCTGGAACAGGGAAGGCCTCTCTGGCCAAAGCGATTGCCCATGCCATGGGCAAAGAATTCATCAGGATATCAGTCGGGGGGATGGATGAAATCGCCGAGATTAAAGGCTCTTCCCGAACATACCCCGGAGCCATGCCTGGAATTATAATCAGGACTTTGCGCAAAGTCCAGACCAGTGATCCCGTGGTTTATATTGAAAACATTGAATATCTGGATGATGAAAGTGCGGTGGCCTTATCGATGGCTCTTCTTGAAGCGATTGATCCCCGCTTGAATGGTCTTTTCCTTGATAAATATATTGGCATACCGGTTGATCTAAGCCGGGTACTCTTTATTTGTTCGGCCCGTTCCGATGAGGAGATACCTGAAACGATATCGCCGCGGCTTGAAGTTATAGAAATCCCGGGATATATTGAAAAAGAAAAAATTGGTATCGCCCGCAAGCATATAATCCCCAAAACTCTAAAAAAGCACGGTCTTCTGCGAAAAGATATCAAATTTACTGAGAAGGGAATGCGCAAAATAATCCGCAATTACACTATGGAAGCAGGCCTGCTCGATTTTAAGCGCCGTATTGAGAGAATTTGCAGGCAGATTGCCAAGGAAAAAGCCGGAAGGTCAAAAAAAGTCTGGACAATTACTGAGAAGAATGTCGAAAAATTTCTCGGTACCCCCCAGTATATCATAGAAAAGCCCGGTAAATCGCCGGAAATTGGAGTAGTCATTGGTTTGGCATGGACCGGAACCGGTGGCGATTTGATGATAATCGAAGGGCTCAAGATGAAAGGTTCCGGCGATGTAATAACAACCGGGTCACTTGGCGAAGTTATGAAAGAATCTATCCAGGCGGCCCACAGCTATGTTAGAGCAAAAGCTGATGTTTTGGGCATTGACCACAGCGACTTTTCCAATTTTGATATTCATATTCACTTCCCGTCAGGAGCCATTCCCAAGGATGGTCCATCCGCCGGCGTCGCCGTATCGCTTGTAATTGCCTCGGTTATGGCCGAACGCCCGATTCGCAATGATATTGCGATGACCGGAGAAGTCACTTTGCGGGGTAAAGTTCTTCAGGTCGGGGGACTTAGCGAAAAGATATCGGCCGCCTATCGGGCGGGAATAAGGACTGTCCTTGTACCCAGCGCCAATCAGAAGGATCTGAAAAATCTTTCTGCAGATATTGTTAAAAAGACCAAATTTGTTTTCATCGAGAGTATTGACGAGGTCTTCTCACAGGGCCTGCTCGATTTTGTACCGTCATCCTTTACTCTTGAAAAAATATTTGCCGAAGAGATGGAAAAAGCCAAGAGGCGAAAAGATGAAAAGGCCGAAGATAAAATTGCCGCCAAAGGGCGGAAGAAAAAATAATTAATTTCCTTCAATGTCTTTTTTCTCGGAACTTGCCGTTTTTGTTCGATTAATACAAATTTAACTTGACAGATATCCCCAAATCCGCCTATATTTTGTGTGAAATTAGGGGAAAGCCCCTATATTTGCATTCATTTATTAAGGAAGTCTTACTTTATCTTCCTTGCCTGAAAGACTAGCAGTTGGATAAAAATGAATAATCAATTTAAGTCTCGTTTTAGTACGCCGGGAGTTTTTATCCGCTGAATTATTTTACTTGTTGTTGTAGTATTAACTAAAATATCGGGTTGATTCTTGAATAACTTTCCTGTCTCGAAAACAATTTTAATCTGTCAATGGAATATAAACCCAAGGAGGGTCTTATGAAGCGAATAATATTGCCGCTCATTCTTCTGGCAATTTTACTTGTGGGAACCAGCAGTCATGCCGCCACCATTCGTGCCGAGGCATCGCCCTTGCTCGGACCGGGCTATATCGAACTGGGCGTTCCCTTTACAATTGATCTGTATATGAATAATAATGATGGTTCCGAACATGTCGGCTATAGCATGCCGCTGGCCTTCTACAGTCCGGATAACAGTCTGATCAATATCGTCCATCGTGATGTCGGAGGCGAGGCTTCGACCGGATCTATTGTCTATCAAAACGATTTCGATTCATATTGGACTATTTTAAACGAGTGGTTCGAGTTTGGTTGGGATGGTTCCCTTCCGGATACGATCAACCATACGGTAGCAACTTTGACCGGCTGGCCTCCCGGGCTTGGTGAACAGCTTTATATACAGTTTAATATGCAGGCCAATGAAGAGGGTACTCTTTGCGTTGACTCGATCCAGCATGCTAATCCGACCTATGACTGGTTGTTCGATTTTCCAACTTCGTTTAGCGGCCCGTACTGCTGGGAAGTTGTGACCGAAATACCCCAGGATCCAGAAATCGGCGTTGATCCTGGTTCATTCTATTTTGAAGGTATAGCCGGCAACCCGCCGCCTCCGGCTCAGGTTCTCGAAATATTCAATACCGCTCAGGGAACTCTTGAATGGGATGCGACCTGGAATTCGAGTTGGCTTTATGCGTCCCCGGCTTTCGGTACCGCCCCGTCAAATGTTCAGGTCGGTGTTAATATTTCCGGCCTTGGAGTCGGTACCTATCACGATACAATTACGGTTTCCGATCCTGATGCATTAAATAATCCGGTCTTAATTCCGGTAACGCTTGTATTGAATGAACCTCCGGCAACAATTGAATTGTCCGACGACTTTTTCAGCTTTTTTGGCGTTGCCGATTCAACCAACCCGGATCCTCAGACACTGGTCGTCGACAACTCGGGTGGCGGAGTGCTGAATTGGACTGGCGTTAACAATGAGAGCTGGCTGACAGTAAGCCCCTCAGCCGGAACAGATTATACCGAAGTAGACCTGATAGTTGATATAACCGGCTTATCCTTTGGCGTTTATTATGATACCGTTACAATAACGGCGCCCAATACAACCAACAGCCCTCAGGAAGTCGAGGTACGACTGGAAGTTGCTTCATCACTGCCCGTCCTTGCCACGCATCCGACGCAGATAGATGTTGCCGTTGATATTGACAGCCCGTTACCACCGGATGAATATTTTGATATTTTTAATGATGGTGCCGGTTCAATGAATTACACTCTCCAGTCAACCTCAGGTTTCATAGCTTCCATGAATCCGGATTCCGGAGCCGTTCCGCAAACAGTGACGGTTGCGTTTGATTCGGTTCAGGGTTTGGCCAAACCTGATACCATCTGGGTTTATTCTGATGAAGCGATAAATTCACCTCTTGCGGTTCCGGTTGTTTATCATCTGTCAGCGGATCCGGCCGAGATCATAATAAGCAAAGACAGCGTCAATGCCACCATTTATGAGTGTTCTCAGGGAGTATCGACCTGGTTCCCGCCCAATTTTACTGTGTACAACGGCGGCACTGATCCATTCGATTTTACTTTATCATTCAATTCCGATTGGCTGATGCCGGATATTGTTTCAGGATCGGCGCCGCAGCTTATCAGGTTGTACTTTGATGAATTCCTTGCACCCGGTACATATTATGATACGATTACCGTCTCCGCTTATAACGCTATAAATGATCCCCAGACAATTCCCATAAAACTGACTGTTCTCCCGACGCCGATGGCGCCGGAGATATACCTATCGAGTGATATCCCTGTAATGGCTGCGCAGGAAGAGCGGATTGGCAGGTTCTACTCGATCGAAATCAACAATTATAATCCGGGGTGTATGGAATGGGATCTGGAAGAGGAAATCAGTTGGGTTGAATGGTTTCTTGATGATAGTTCTGAGGTATTCGCAGATGGTTATCCCTGGCGGGTTCGCTTCACTCCCAACGCCTATGGATTAACCCTCGGCCACTATATCGATACCGGCTATATTACATCGCCGACTGATTCTAATGCACCGTATTTGATTGAATTTGATTTATATGTATGGAAGCTTCATGGAGATGCCACCTGGGACGGCCTTGTAAATATGCTCGATATTGTGTACATGATCGACTATCTTTATAAGGATGGCCCGCCGCCTTTCCCCGAAACCATAGTTGGAGATGTCAATTGCGACGGCAGGGTGAATCTGGTCGACCTTTCATATATAATAGACTATTTATATCACGAAGGATCGCCCCTTTGTGGTAATCCATTTTAAATTATTTTCGAATTGAATATTGGGGCTGTGCTTCAATGCGCAGCCCTTTTTTTATTCGTACTATTGTCGCAGAGAGAGGGATATTCGCTTGCGTTCAAGATCGACATCAAGGACCGTTACCGTCACTTTCTGACGAACCTTGACGATTTCGGTAGGGTCTTTTACGAATCTATCGGCCATTTTACTTATATGAACCAATCCGTCGTTGTGCACACCGATATCCACGAATGCCCCGAATGCTGTAACATTGGTGATAATTCCCGGGAGTTTCATACCGACCCGGATATCCTCAATACTGTTGACATCCTCGGCAAAACTGAATGATTCGAATTCTTTTCTGGGATCCCGGCCCGGTTTGGCAAGTTCGTCGAGTATGTCCTTCAAAGTCGGCAGACCGACTTTATCTGTGACATATTTTTTCAGGTCAATGCGATTTCGCAGATTATCATCATTCATCAAATCCTCGATAGAACATCCCAGATCCGATGCCATAGCTTCAACTATATGATAACTCTCCGGATGTACGGCGCTGCGATCGAGCGGATTTTCGGATACATTTATTCTCAAGAAACCGGCCGATTGTTCGAAAGCGCGCGGACCCAAACGGGGGACCTTTGTTAAGACTTCGCGTGATTTGAATGGTCCGTTTTTTTCACGAAATTCAACCATATTTTTTGCCAGTTGCGGCCCGAGCCCCGATACGTATGTCAATAATTGTTTGCTGGCTGTGTTGACTTCGACGCCGACAGCATTGACACAACTTACAACAACATCATCGAGCCCCTGTTTCAAGGCGCCCTGTTCAACATCATGCTGATACTGACCGACCCCGATCGATTTCGGGTCGATTTTAACCAGTTCCGCCAACGGGTCCATTAACCTGCGGCCGATCGATACCGCCCCGCGTACCGTCACATCGTAATTTGGAAATTCCTCCCGTGCTGCTTCCGAGGCGGAGTATATCGACGCCCCTGATTCGTTCACCATTTCCACAGCAATATGTTCCGGCAGTTCGAGGGCTTTTACAAATGCTTCGGTTTCGCGACCGGCGGTACCATTGCCGATGGCAATCGTATTGATCTTATTCTTATTGCATAGAGCTTTTATTTCAGCCGCCGCATCGGCTTTTTGCCTGTCACCGCTGTGCGGGAATATAGCGGTATGGTCAATTAAATTCCCCTGCCGGTCGAGACAAACCACTTTGCATCCGGTTCGAAATCCCGGATCTATCGCCATGACATTTTTTTGACCCAACGGTGGTGCCATAAGAAGCTCTCTTAAGTTTTCGGCGAATATCCGTATCGCTTCCAGATCGGCACGATCGCGGGCATCTGATCGAATATCCGATTCAATCGATGGCGCCAGCAGCCTTTTATAGCTGTCAATCAGCGCTGTTTCAACCTCACCGGAGCATTTATTGTCTGCGGCAATGAATATCTCTTTCAATATCTTAAGCGCTGTCTCTTCCGGTGGCGCTATCTTAATCGACAATATCGACTCTGCCTCTCCGCGTCGGACAGCCAGAATGCGGTGCGAGGGTACATCCTTTACAGGTTCTTCATAATCGAAATAATCTGAATATTTTGAGCCCTCATTTTCTTTACCCGACACAACGCTGGAATATAGAATTCCTTCCCGGGCAAAAAGATCTCTTAAACGCGCACGAGCGTCTATATCTTCATTGATCCATCCGGCGATAATATCTCTTGCTCCCTGAAGAGCTTCCTCAACACTGTTAACTTCCTTTTCTGCATCAATATAGTTCGCGGCTTCTCCTTCGGGATCAATATTATCCTGTTCGAATATAACTTCTGCCAGCGGTTCCAGTCCCTTTTCGACCGCAATAGTCGCCCTTGTACGGCGTTTTGGTTTGTAAGGAAGATAGATATCTTCGAGCTCTGTCATTGATTCTGCCGAAGTTACTGCCGCGAGGAGTTCATCTGTTAGAAGCTCTCTTTCTTCCAGCGATTTTATAATAGATTCGCGCCTTTTATCCAGTTCGCGAAGTTCGGCAATCCTGTCTCGTATCGATGTAATTACAGTTTCATCGAGACTCCCGGTCATTTCCTTGCGGTATCGGGCGATAAAAGGCACCGTGGCGTCTTCATCCAGGAGTTTAATCGTATTTGCTGCCTGATTCGGCTTTATATTCAATTCCGCTGCGATTTTTTCAATGTGCGTTTTTTCGGTCATTATTCCTCCGGAAATCGATGTTGCACCAATAAAATATTACATTTCGACAAAAATGAAAGGACAAATATCAATTTGGCCCAATATTATAAATTACGAACAGAGGTTTCCGATCATATGGTAAGAGATTGACATATTTACAATTAAACTTATTTTAGATATGTAGTTATTTCTAACCGTATTTTATAATAAAGAGCTTTTAGCCCGGGAAGAAAAATTGAACAAAATATATTTAATCTTGGCTTGCCTTTTAATTTCCGTGGTTATTGGACTTTCGGTTCTTAACGCCGATAATCAGGCTTTAAAGGCCGATTACGACAATTTGGGTCCAAGCGAAATCCACGAGTACCTCGGTAAGATAAAGGCCGAGCGACTCGAGTCTTCCCGGTATTTTGCCGAGCGCGCCGCCAAGTATCTCCCTTCACAATACCCGCAAACTGATTATGATGTGATTTTTTATGATATCAAACTTGATATCGACGATGTCGTCGAAAGTATTGCCGGAAGTGTAACCATGCGGGCCGAGGCTGTCGTTTCAGGAATAACCGCAGTCGAAATCGATATCTTTGAAAATCTTACTGTCGATTCTGTTTATGGGCCATCGGGGAATTATATCTATAGCCGGGCCGGTGATCGTATGACAGTTGAGCTGGATAAAAATTATGACAGCGGTGAGATTTTCGAAATAACGACCGTATATACGGGCCAGCCGACCGGGACCGGCTTTATGGGAATGTCTTTTCGGAACAACATCTACGGCGATCCGGTTATATCGACACTTTCGGAACCATATTCAGCCCGCTCATGGTGGCCCTGCAAGGACCGCCCTGATGATAAAGCCGATTCGATCGATATTGAAGTCACCTGTCGCGATATATTTTTCTGTGCCTCCAATGGCAATTTAATAGACAGTATCAATAATGGTGACGGCACCAAAACATTTTGGTACGAGGTCAGGTACCCCATTACAACTTATCTCTTCTCTCTGGCGATTGCCGATTATACAATTTGGGAAGACTGGTATCATTACGGCACCGATGACTCAATGGTGATTATAAATCATGTCTACCCGGAATTTTACCAAACCTCACTGCCCGCCTATGGCGTTACGCCGGATGCTATTTCGATTTTTGCAGACTTATTCGGCGAATATCCATTTATCGAAGAAAAATATGGCCATGCCAATTTCGAATGGGGCGGCGCCATGGAGCACCAAACGGTATCTTCCATGAGCGGATCTTCTTTCGGGTTTAATATAAATGTCATCGTACATGAACTTGCCCACCAGTGGTGGGGGGATATGATAACCTGCAACAACTGGCACGAAATTTGGCTAAACGAGGGTTTCGCTTCTTACAGCGAAGCTCTTTATTACGAAAATGCTCTCGGCACCCAAGAATATCATGATCATATGAATGATATGTTCTATGACGGAGGTGGAGCCGTTTATATTTATGACACGACCAGCGTCGGTAATATATTCTCGCTCAGGGTATATGATAAGGGAGCCTGGCTGCTGCATATGCTTCGTCATATAGTCGGTGATTCGACCTTTTTCGATTGCCTTCAAGCATACTACAGCAGCGCTTATCAGTACGGTGATGCCACTACTGAGCAGTTTAAAAACATTTGTGAATCGGTTTCAGGAACGGAACTCGATTATTTCTTCGAAGACTGGATCTACGGCACATTCCTCCCGCGATATTATAATTCGTATTATGTCGAACCGAATTTGGGTGAAGGTAATTATTATCTGTTCTATAATATCCGCCAGGCTCATCCGACGACTCCGCCCGTTTTCCGAATGCCCCTCGATATTGTCATATACCATTCCGCGGGAGTTGATACTTTGGTTGTCTTCAATGACGAGCGTTCCGAGACCTTTATTCTAGAAGCGCCGGTTATTCCCGATTCGGTGTTGTTCGACCCCAACGACTGGGTCTTGAAATATGATTATGAAGAAAGCTGGACCCTGCAGTTGATACCGTTTGCTCTCGATTCCGGTCAGACCGACTCGGCTTATCTCGACTCGGTAGTTGCGTTCGGCAGCGGCAATCCGATAACCTTTTCTTTGATCGATGGTAGTCTGCCGCCCGGCCTCGAACTGGACAGCCAGACCGGACACATAAGCGGAACACCCTCTCTCGGAGGTCATTTTACCTTTGAAATTGAGGCCGATGACAATACTTATAAAGATACTCTGCAGTATGAAATATCCATAGAAACGACGCCCAGTATGGTGGCAGGCGATGTCGAGAACAATGGTGAAGTCAATCTTCTGGATGTAACTTATTTGATTGCTTATCTTTACCGGGGAGGTCCGGCTCCTCCGATACCCAATCAGGCTGATGCTGATGCCGATTGTGATATAAATCTCCTAGATATGACATATATAATAAATTACCTCTATAAAGATGGTCCCGATCCGCTGATGGGGTGTGTCCAGTAAGCTTTCACGCCTATTAATCACATCATAATAAATTCAAGATGATATTTTATTTTACTTTCGGGCTGCAAATTAATATCATATTCTATTGACAATTACCGGCCCCTTTGATACTTGTTTGTATAACCGATTATGAGCGGAAAGACTTACAAAATAGTTACTTTCGGATGCCAGATGAACCTCGCCGATTCGGGCGTATTGGCATCGGCAATGAATTCCCGAGGCTTCCAGCCGGTTGAGCGGGAATCTGATGCTGATATTGTAATTCTTAATACCTGTTCAGTTCGTGAAAAAGCCGAGACTCGTGTTTTCGGAAGATTGGCAGAGTTGAGTAAGTATAAAAAGGAAGATCCCGACCGCAAAATTGCCGTTATCGGATGTATGGCGCAGCGCCTCGGGCGAAAAATAATGAACCGGGCGCCATATGTTGATATTGTTCTCGGCACCGATAGAATAATGGATCTCCCTAAATATATCGGCAACGGCTCCGGCGGTAATATTGTCCATACGGAATTCGGGTATGAATCTCTCGAAAATATAATCCCTGAGCGGGATAATAATTTCAGCGCTTTCGTTACTATCTCGCGTGGCTGCGACAATTATTGTACTTATTGCATTGTGCCGTATGTTCGGGGTCATGAACGATCTTATCCGGCCGATCATATTGTCAGGCAGGTGCAAAATCTTGTTGAAAATGGGGTCCTGGAAATTACTCTCCTGGGGCAAAATGTAAACTCCTATAAAGATAACGATAACGACTTCCCGGCCCTGCTTAGCCATATTGCAGCCGACACAGATATAAAGAGAGTCCGTTTTATGACCTCGCACGCCAAAGACCTTTCCGATCGGCTTATTGAAATTATTGCAGACGAACCAAAAATGATGTCCCATGTCCATCTTCCGCTTCAGTCGGGAGCTGACAGGATTTTAAAGAAGATGGGCCGCGTTTATACATTCGATCATTACCTTTCGCTGATATACAAGCTCCGTTCGGCCGTACCTGATATCTCGATTACTACTGATCTGATTGTCGGCTTTCCCACCGAAACCGAGGAAGAATACCAAAGAACGCTGGAAGCTGTCGAAAAAATTAGGTTCGATTCGGCCTTTATGTTCCGATATTCGCCGCGCGAGGGCACCGAGGCGGCAGGATATGAAGATGATGCCCCGGAAAATGAAAAAATCCGCCGGCTGGTGAAATTGATAAATCTTCAGAAAAAAATTGCCTTTGATAAAAATCAGGAGGAAATCGGCAAGATAAGGTCGGTACTCATTGATGATTTCTCCCGCCGAGATAAAGATTACCTTAAGGGGAAGACCGAGGGTAATAAGACAATACTGTTTAAGGCGCCATCTGATCTAATCGGCACCATTCAGAACGTACGTGTTCTCCAAGCCGATAGCTGGACCCTTCACGGGGAGATTGTGAGTAGTTAATATGATTGACCAAATCACATCTTTTATATATCCGATACTCATTATAATTGTCGGGATATTCATTATTTACAGGTTTCGGATGCAGGGCGGTAAATCAGCAGGTGGCTTTGGTTTTATCTATGCCGGCCTTGTTTTCTTATTTGTTGCGTCTGTGATCAATCTCCTGCAGGGGCAGCCGGGATACAATGAATGGTTTCTGGAAAGTGTCTATGGCTGGTTCAGTATCCTCGAGACTATATTAATAATAACCGGTGCGGTTTTTTTTGTTATCGGATTGGTCATATATTTAAGCTTCTGGGGTGACCGGGACATCGAAGTTTCCAATCATCTGGAAAAACTTCGATTGCTCGATAATATCCAGCAGGAAAGCCGCTTTCCATTTCCTGTAATGGAACTGCTCGATCGTGTTTTAAGGAGTATGCTTGGGGGTCTTGATGAACAATCGGGAGCTATCTTTTTACTTGACCGTTCCCAGCGCAAATTTATTCTGGCGACTTCATCGGGACTTTCAAAAGAAGAAATATCGCTCCTCGAATATTATCCGTACGGCCGCAATATTGTAACTCAGGCAATTGAAGAGGAATCGCCCGTAATATCCTCCGATTTTCGCTCCCTTGGCGGCAAAGCACAAATTGCCGGATCGCGTTTCCGCTCCATTATGGTCGCTCCGCTTGTTTCGGGAAAAAGTAAACTGGGTGCAATTGCCTTTTTCTCGACCGAGGATAAACATTTTACGCGCGAGTTTATATCGATCATCTCACCTATTGCCGAATGGCTGGCCGAGAAAATTGAGGTCAACAGACTCAGCCGTGACCTTGGCCGCGCTAAACGTCAGATAGAGACTACCGGGTCACAGTTTAAGACTCTTGCGGAATCGCTTGAAAATATTATCGGCAAGGGCGATATCCCGAGGCCAACCGCTTTTGCCGAGCGATGTGTCGGGCTGGCTGACTCCGATGAAGTCTGGCTTTTGGGGTTGGTTGACGGCCGCTTGAATATCTTTGGCGGCTCCGAATCTCGTCCCGATTTTTCCGAAAATTTCCGTTCCGCTCTAATCGACGCCATCAGCAAGAAAAAAGCTCTGATACTAAACCAGGAAGCTACCGATTCCGAAGGCAATAAATTTATCGCCCGGGCTTCTTTATTGATGCCGATAGGTTCGACCGGCAATGCAATTTTGCTGCGTAATAACAATGGGCAGGTATCAGCGCGAAAAAATGAACTGCAGGCTTTTGAGATTATTGCATCTGTCGCCGGAATGGTAATAGAAAATTCTCAAATAGTACAAATCAGCCGATCACGTAGTAAAGGGCTCAAACTGCTTGGTAATATTCTAAACATAAAAACTTCGCCTGCCAATCCTGAACCTTCAATAAGAACGCTGGCGGATCACCTCAGAGATGATTTTCAGGATTATTCCTTCATAATATTTGAGCGTGATCGCGAAAAATTATCACCGGTCTTCTCAAACATGAACCTCGAAAATCTCGATGAACTCGAAATGGAAATCGGCGAGGCTTCGACCGGAAAAGCAGCAGCCCTTAGGAATCCATCGATCTTATCTGAACACGAGCAAATTGCGCGTAATCTGTCAGAAATGAATGAGGAAAACAGGAATACCTTCTACGCTATTTTCGATGAACGCCAGCCTCCTTCTTTCTGGGCTGATTATCCGATTATTATAAATGGAGAAACCCGGTACCTGCTAACTGTATTCAGTTATGGTGAAAACTCTGCAGTATATACTGAGCAGCACCGCCTGATGCAGCTTATGATCGGTATGTTGAATTTACGGTTTGATATTGCCACGGCCCGGACCGAAAAAGCCGCACCTCCTCCGGTAGTCGTATCCGAAAGTTTAACCGGCGAGCGTCTAAATGAAATAAACAATTCGCTTTCGGCCATTTCCGGCTATTGTCAACTGGCAAAGCAAAATCCCAATCTCTCCGGAGATATTGAACGGGCTTTCAGCTCCATTCAAAAGCTCAGCGAAGACCTTGCTGACAACTTAAAAAAACAGGTACCGCCGGAACCGCCCGCTGCAATTCCTGAAACCAAAAAACAGACCGCTGATTTAAATGATACTATCCGCGAGATTTTTGTCCAGAATTCCATTTCCGGCAATCTCCATATGATTGAAGGCCGTCCCGTAGCGGTAAATTTGCGACTTAAAAATATTCCGGCGTTATTCCCGGACAAAAACGAATTGAATCGTTTTATAAATTCGGCCTGCCGGGCATTTTCCGAAAATGTGGAGGAAGACGAAATACTCTCGATAAATACATATTCCGGCGAGGATGCGGTTTATATTGATTTATCCAAACATCGTGAGAATTTTCCGCCGGTCGAGCCTGTTATCGGTTTCGGTAATTATATTACCCCCGAATCGGCCCGTGATCGAATCAAGGATGCTGAATTTCTTGATTTCCTGAACAATCGCTCCGGTGAATTCGCATATGACCGCCACAGCCGAAGGCCGTCATATTTTTCGCTCCGTCTCCCGATAAAAGAGCAACCGGTGGAAAAAACAGGGACGGAACTCGTTTCAAAGCCGATTACTGTCCTGGCCGTAGATGATCAGGCCGTGATCCTGGATCTCCTCGCGGCCATGTGCCAATCGCTTGGCTACACGATCTACACCGCTCGTGATGGAGTCAAGGGCTGGGAAATTTTCCAAAGCAAAAATCCGGATATTGTTATTTCCGACCTGGCCATGCCCGGATTATCCGGATGGGAGCTGGCTTCAAAGGTCAAGGCTGAATCACCGCAAATACCGTTTGTGATTATTACCGGCTGGGGGACGACGATCGATGAGTCCCGGATGGCTCAATCCGGTGTTGATCATGTCCTTCACAAACCTTTCAGACTGGAACAGCTGTCTGAACTTATCTCAAAATTGGTCCAATCCCGCGTAAAGGGCTAATTCGTACTATACTTTTTTCGGTCACAGCCGATTTAAGTAATATGCGAGACAAAAAAAATACCCGCGTAAAAGAGGTCAATGTAACCAAAGAAATCGAAAAGGCAGACGACCTGTTTGCTCTTCCGACGGCGGTTGCCAAAGTTTTGGAACTTTCCCGTTCCGAAGACACGAGCATTGATGAATTGGCCGCTGTTGTCAGTGAAGACCCGGCCTTAACCGGAAGGCTTCTCAAAATAGCTAATTCGCCCCTTTACGGCCTAAACCAGAGGATTAATTCGGTTCATAATGCCGTGATGGCGCTCGGAGTGACGACCGTTAAATGTCTGGCTCTTTCGGCGGCTATTTTTGATCCTTCGAAAATTGTGAGCAACATTGAAATCGATATTCGCTCTCTATACGGCAATATAATTTCGGTTGCGTCAACCTGCCGCAAGCTGGCTTCGGTTTGCAGATATGAAGCTCCGGAAGAGGCATTCATAAGTGGGTTACTTCACCAGGTTGGTTTCCTATTTTTCCTCCAGAGATACCCGGAGCAGTCGTCGGCGATGGCAGAATTGGTAGAGGAAGGTGGCGATATCCGTGAAGCGGAAAAGCTTTATTTTGGCGTCAACCATGCCGAAGCAGGGGGGATGATTGCCCGAAAATGGGGACTCCCTTCTCAGATAGTCTCATCAATAGAAAATCATCTTTCCTTTGGATATAAAGATTCGGCTCTTCTGGATGATATAGTAAGGCTGGGAGTAGCACTAAATCTCGATATTAATATCGGATCCAATAATAATTTCGAGGAAAAAATCGCCAGGATTGTTTCGGTTGCCGGAAGAATCGGTGTTGAAAACGAGCATCTTGACTCGATTACCGCGACCACCCTTAAAGATACTATTAATTTCGCCAAAACGATTAATCTCGACATCGGTGACTATGACGAATTATTGATTAGAGCTAACCAGGAAATATTCAAGACATATATGTCAATCCAGAAACTCTTCAAAGAACGACAGGAACTTACCCGCAATATTCTCGATGAAGAACGGAAAAAAGGTGTTCTCGAAGCCAAACAGATAGCGATCTCAACATTGTCCCATTATATCAATAACGCCACTATGGTCGTCTATGGACAGTCCCAGATGATGCGTTTGACGCTGAAAAACAAGACCAACGATGAGCTGATTGCAGCCGTTCAAAAATCGCTTGATACTATTGATGATGCTGTCAGGCGTTCGGTGGCGGTTCTCGAAGAAATCTCGGAGCTTAATGATCTCGACGATGTCGAATTTTTCGACCAGTCACAGATTATTAATATCGACGAGCGTATTAAGGAACGGCTGAAAAATATGAAAGACATAAACGTCGAAAGAAACACCCGCAAAGCCGAACCTGTCTCCTGATTGCCTTAAAAAATTTCTTGTAAAATCGAATAGCCCGCTTTATTGTCGTATCAATATAAATATAACTGATACTGTCAAAAGGAGATTAAATGGCTATTCAAGTAAGTACTGGAACATTTAAGGATTCCAGGGCGAATTGCATTATTGTCTTTTGTACCAAAGACGCAATAAAAAAAGATAAAGCGCTAAAAGATATCGATAATCTGACCGGAGGCCTGATTAAAAGACTTTACACATCAGGCGATTTTGAGGGGAATCATAATCAGACCGCCGTCATTTATCCTCCCGATAAAATTAAAGCCGATAAAATCGTCCTGGCCGGTGTTGGTGAGGCCGATAAACTCGAACCCGATTTTTTCCGTCAGGCATCCGGGACAACCTCGCGTTTGCGCGAAGTCAAAAAAGCCGATACCATTGCCATTTATGCGGGAAACATCTCCGAGCATGAATGCCTCGGAGCTGCGGTTGAGGGCTTCCTGTTGGGAGGTTTTATTCTCAAAGAGTACAAGACCGGGGACGATGCCAAAAAGAACGGGAAAAATAAGCTGATAGTTGTCGCCGCCGGCAAAAAAGGCACTGCCGCATTAAAAAGGGAAGTATATAGAGCAGAGATAACGGCCCAAGGTGTAATTATGGCGAGAACTCTGGCAGCTATACCATCGAATGACCTGACTCCCCGGGATTTTGCATCACGGGCTCGTTCTCTGGCTGGAAAACATAAATTCCAGGCTCAAGTTCTCGATGAAAAAAAAATAAAAGAAGAAAAAATGGGAGCTTTACTTGGAGTGGCACAGGGATCGGCCGAACCGCCTCGATTTGTAATTTTGAAATATAACGGCGGCAAAAAGAATACAAAGCCGATTGTCCTGGTGGGTAAGGGAGTAACATTCGATACCGGAGGTATATGCATTAAAGGTTCCAAACTTATGGACGAAATGAAAGGCGATATGCAGGGCGCCGCTGTTGTATTAGCTGCGACTGTAACTGCGGCCCGACTGAAATTGCCCGTAAATATAGTCACATTGATACCGCTTGCCGAAAATATGCCCTCTTCGAAAGCTTATAAACCGGGGGATATTTTAAAATCAAGGAAGGGTCTTACCATTGAAGTAATCAATACCGATGCCGAGGGGAGACTTCTTCTGGCTGACGGTCTTGATTATGCCAATAAATTCAAGCCCCAGGCGGTAATTGATATCGCCACGCTGACCGGCGCCGCCAAATATATCCTTGATACTATAGGTATCCCGGTAATGGGCAACAATGATAGACTGCTGGATAATATCAAAAAGGCTTCCGATAAGACAGCCGAAAGAGTTTGGGAACTGCCGATCTGGGATGAATATGGTGAGCGAATGAAATCAAAAATTGCCGATCTGAAAAACTCCGGAGGACCCAATGCCGGAACTCTTTTGGCTGCGGCATTTTTGCGGAATTTTATCGGTGACTGGCCCTGGATGCATATAGATATTGCCGCCTGTGATGTTGAACGGTCAGGGCGTCCATATATTCCGGTTGGCACAACCGGGATGGGAGTCAGGGTATTGGTACAGGCCCTGGCAGATTGGAAAGATATCTAAACAAAAAGCCCCGCCATATGCGGGGCTTTTTAAAGCCATATATATGTATAATATTATTCGCCCTTAGACCATGCCGGCGATGTATGTTCTCCGGCACCGACCAATTGCTTCAAACCGTTTCCGGTTATATCAATAATCCAAATTGTGCCGTCGGATAGTCCAAAGGTGATCCATTTTGAGTTCGGTGACCATGATAGAGGGTATGTCTGCATATTCAGACCCGTTGCAGGTTTATAAACCAGGTACTGTTCACTAAGGTCAGGCTTTGTAATATAAATACCCTGTTTAGTCATATCGGTGAGAATATAGGCCAGCCATTTTCCGTCCGGTGAAAATGCCGGAGCTGTTGCACCTGAGATCATTTTGACCTTCTCACCTATATCTGACAGTTTGAATTTCTTGTTGTCGAATGATGAAATGCCGATCCCCATCGGAGTAAATTTATTGAACAGCACAAAAGAATACTGATTGTTTTCTCCCATAGTCGGCATCAGGACGCTTAAGTATGTGGAATCAGCATCCTCGGCGAATAAATGGGTGGGACTTCCATTCGGATCAACCCACGCAGTCTGGTAATTGGGGAGGATCGAATTTACGAAATTGGCGTTTCTGTCGAAAGTAAAAATAATTTTGCTTCCGTCATCCGACCATTCGGGAAACTTGCCGCCCATTTCATTGGTCACCCTGTACCAGAAATCGGTACGCTTCGCTTCGGCACTGTCAAGATATCCGATAAAGATATCATAAACCTTATGCTGTCCACCGAGAAAATCAGGGCCGCGCAGTTGAACCATCCCCTGGCGGGTGAAAGCAATCCTTCTTCCATCCGGAGCCCAGGAAACTTTGCCTTCCGCGTTTTGAGCGGTAACAACCTTAAACCTGTTGGAACCGTCCCATTTCATTACCCAGAGATCGCCTTCTTTGATATAGGCAATTTTGCCTGACGGATGCGAAATATCACCGGCTTTGCCCGCCGGAAGGTTGGCAGTCGGGGCTTTCTGGGCCGTTGCGGAAAACGAAATTAACAAAAGTAAAGCCAGAAGTGGAGTCAGTAATTTTTTCAAGATATCTCCTTTGCTGTCTATCCTATTTTTTCGCTTATTTCCGATTAAAATAACCTAAATCGCCCGACCGTCAACCGCTAATTTACCACCTCATATATTTCTTGAGCTCAACTCTCGCACGAGGTCCGGAAAAATCAAGCTCCACCGGGTTTCCGGAATAATCGGCCAGGGCGAAGTCCCCGGTGCTCAATTCTTCATACCACGCAATCTCTTTAAAGTTCAGTATTAAATATTTAACATCGAGCCCGACAACCATGTCCCAAAGACCGATCGGATATTCAGCTCCTGCCTGTACCCAGAATGCCGGCGCACTGAAACTGACCGATGGTTGTTCGCCACTGCCATCTTCTTCCTGCCATAGGTTCCAGTTGCCGAAATAATAGCCGGCCCCTGCTCCTGCAGTTACTGACAGTGAATTCAAAACACCCTCGTTATCCGGTTTTCCAAGAAAATGCCAGTCTAATCCGCCTCCGAAACCATAAACACTCACATCAGTCTGGTCTTCAATATTGCCCTCCTGAACCAACGTCCCGCTGGTGACCGTATAATCAACATCAACATTGCTTTCTATCGGCAGCCAGTACTCGAAACCGACATTAAATGAAAGGCGATCCATTGCCATCATACCGACTTTCAGGCCAAATTCCTTGGATCTGAAAATCCCCATCGAGGGATCTACTATCCCGATATTTGAAGATAATCCATCGGTATAGCCGTAAACAACCGGACTGTGGAACATATTACTTTCGCTTATTTTGCCGTATGAACCATAAAACGAAATATAACCAATATTATAGCTGTGGCGCTTTTCGAGTTTCTGGATATAACTCTGAACGATTTCATCTTCGCTCGATTGAGCAGATGCTCCGATTGCGACAGACAAAAAGAATACAAACGCCAGGCATGCAACCATTGATTTAGGCATAAGTCCTCCTTAAGGGAATGATAGTTTTCTCTTGGATAATTATCGGCAGGGAAGAAATGATTCTTTAAGGAAATATCGAAGGGCTTGCAATATAATTTACTGAATTACAATCGGTTACGAATTTCAGGGATAAAAAAGGGCAGGATTTCTCCTGCCCCTGCGCAAAATGGTCTATATTCCGAATTATTCCGGTTTTTCGAAAATTTTGCTGTAATCCATCTCGGCCATCTGCTTATAGATGTTATAACGCCGATATGCTTCATCCTGGGCGAATTTAATAAGCTGTTCTGCCCGTTCCGGCATACTCGCTTTGAGTGTCCGGAAACGAACCTCTCCGTAGGCATATTCCGAGTATGGAATCGACGGCGCCTTGCTGTCGAGCTGAAGCGGATTTTTCCCTTCTTTGGTAAGTTCCGGGTTATACCGGTAAAGAATCCAATGTCCGGAATTAACGGCATTCTTGTGTTCATCGAGCCCGCGGGCCATATCAATGCCGTGAGCAATACAATGAGAGTATGCGATGACAATTGATGGGCCATTATACTGCTCGGCCTCGAGAATAGCCCTCACTGTTTGGCCGTTATTGGCACCAACCGCCACCTGCGCTACATAAACATTGCCATAGGACATCAGCATCAAACCCAGGTCTTTCTTCGGAAGCGGGCGTCCCGCAGCGGCAAATTTGGCCACCGCGCCAAGCGGGGAGGCTTTTGACATCTGACCACCGGTATTGGAATAAACCTCGGTGTCAAGAACCAAAATATTAACATTGCGTCCCGAGGCCATAACATGGTCAAGACCACCATATCCAATATCATATGCCCAGCCGTCACCACCAAAACCCCAGACCGATTTCTCGACCAGGTAATCGGCCAGTGTTAAAAGTCGCGCCGCATCCTTGTTGTTGGCCTTGCGAAGATTATCCTTGAGCTCTTCGACCCGCGCACGCTGTGATTCAATCGCTTCCGGGGTAGACTGATCAGCATTGGCGATTTCCTCATATTTGTCCGGAACAAGCTTCTGCAGAAGCTCCAGGGCCGCCGTATTAAGCTTATCAACAGCCAGGCGCATTCCCAGCGCGAATTCGGCATTATCTTCAAACAGTGAGTTAGACCAGGCCGGACCGCGTCCGTCATTGCGCTTGGTAAAGGGTGTGGTCGGAAGGTTTCCGCCATAAATCGAGGAACATCCTGTTGCGTTTCCTATAAGCGCCCTGTCTCCAAACAACTGCGTAACCAGTTTCACGTAAGGAGTTTCGCCGCAGCCGGCACAAGCGCCGGAGAATTCAAACAGCGGGCGAATTAGCTGGCTTCCCTTGACTGTCTTGATGTTGATAAGCGAGCTGTCGATTTCCGGTATCTCGAGGAAATAATCCCAGTTTTCTGCTTCCGGTTCGCGCAGAGGGATCTGCGACTGCATATAGATTGCCTTGCGATCGGTTTTATTGCCTTCCTCATCTTTGGCATGTGCCGGGCAAGCATGGATGCAAAGTTCGCACCCGGTGCAGTCTTCGGGAGCAACCTGAAGCGTGTACTTCTTGCCCTTGTACTGTTTGCTTTTGGCATCGGTTGATTTGAAAGTTTCCGGGGCATCTTTGAGATGTTCCGGATCATAAATCTTCATCCGAATCGTGCCGTGCGGACATACCAGCGAACAAATTCCGCACTGTGTACAAACATCGGCATCCCAGACCGGGATTTCGACGGCAATATTACGCTTTTCATACTTAGTCGTGCCGGTCATAAATGTCCCATCGTCGGGCATCGCCGAAACCGGAAGTTCATCACCTTTGCCCTCGATAATCCTGGCCGTAACATTACGGACAAATTCGGGGGCATCCTCCGGAACGATCGGAGGTTTGTGAATCTTACTGGTGGCTTCCTTAGGATAATCAACCTCGTGGATATGGTCCAGAGCTCCATCGACCGCCGCGAAGTTCATATTGACGACCTTATCTCCCTTGTGGCCGTATGTTTTGACAATGGCGTCCTTGATCTTCTGAACCGCCTCATCTTTCGGAAGAATATCACTGATTACGAAAAATGCGGTCTGCATGATCATGTTGATTCGTGCGCCAAGTCCCAGCTTCTTGGCCAGTTCAATAGCGTCTATAATATAAAACTTCGCCTTCTTTTCGATAATCTCTTTCTGGACTTCGACCGGGATATGATCCCAGACCTCGTCCGGACCGAACGGAGCATTCAGAAGGAACGTTCCGCCTTCAATCAGATGCTCGAGCATATCGTATTTCTCGAGGAATGAGAAATTATGGCATGCAACGAATTTGGCACTTCTTATCAGGTATGGGCGGCGAATATCATTTTTCCCGAAACGAACATGCGATATAGTTACTGCTCCGGCCTTCTTTGAGTCATAAACGAAATAGCCCTGAGCGAAGTTGTCTGTATTTTCACCGATAATCTTTATCGAGTTCTTGTTGGCACCGACTGTACCGTCTGCTCCAAGACCGTAAAAAAGACCCCGGAAAGTGTCAGCACCCTCTATATCAAAACTGTAATCGACATCCAAGCTGGTACTGGTAACGTCATCTACTATACCGACTGTGAAGTGGTTTTTCGGCTTGTCTTCTTTAAGATTGTCGAGGACCGCTTTGGCCATTGGCGGATTGAATTCTTTCGAAGAAAGTCCATAACGCCCGCCGACTATTGTCGGGTATCCGCTGAACGGTGCCGTGCCTTCTTTCATTGATTCTGAAACCGCATTTTGAATATCGACATAAAGCGGTTCACCGGAAGCACCGGGCTCCTTGGTACGATCTAAAACAGCAATGTTTTTGACTGTTTTCGGAATAGCCTGCATCAGGTGTTCAACTGAGAACGGACGATACAACCGGACTTTGATCATACCGACTTTTTCACCCTTCTCGACCAGGTGATCGATTGTTTCGTGCATCGTCTCGGCGCCGGAACCCATCATAATAACAATGCGATCCGCATCCGGGGCTCCGAAATAATCGAACAGTTTATAGTCGCGTCCGGTTAATTTCCCGAACTGGTCCATATATTTCTGGATGATTTCAGGCGACTTAAGATAATATTTATTGACGGTTTCGCGGGCCTGGAAAAAGACATCGGGATTCTGCGAAGAACCTTTCAACGTCGGATGGTCCGGGCTGAGTGATCTTTCCCGGTGCCTGGCGATATATTCATCGTTCATCATTTCTTCCAAAACATCGAACGGTACTTCCTCTACTTTCGAAACCTCGTGCGAGGTCCGGAAACCATCGAAGAAATGAACGAACGGAACCTGGCATTCATATGCGGCTGCTGATATAATACCGGCCAGGTCCATAACTTCCTGAACCGATCCGGAAGCTATCAAGCCGAAACCGGTCGAACGAGCCGCCATGACATCGGAATGGTCGCCGAATATCGACAATGCATGTGTCGCTACCGAGCGGGCCGAAACATGGAATATAGTCGGGGTCATTTCGCCGGCAATCTTGAACATATTGGGAAGCATCAGCAGAAGTCCTTGTGATGCCGTAAAGGTCGTCGTAAGCGATCCGGCTGTGGTCGCGCCATGAATTGCACCCGAGGCGCCGCCTTCCGACTGCATCTCGATTACATCCGGAATCGTCCCCCAGATATTGGTTTCTCCGCGGGCCGATTTCTCATCGGCAATTTCGCCCATGTTGGAGGATGGAGTAATCGGATAAATCGCGATAACTTCGCTCAATGCGTGAGCTATATAAGCGGCGGCACTATTACCGTCGGTCGTGACCATCTTACCCTGGGTCCTCTTAACATCGGCCGTTTTCTCTTTAACTGCCGTAGTCTGATTGTTATCTGCCATAATATATATCTCCAACTGGTTTTTAGTTTCTCTTTAATTCTCTTTGCCTTTTACAAATTATGTTTAAAGGAGTTTAGATTGTTCTCGGAAGCGTTATATTTTTCTGCCCCTGATACTTTCCCTTGCGGTCTTTATACGAGACCTCGCATATTTCATCAGCGCCCAGAAAGATTAATTGAGCAATGCCTTCGTTGGCATAAATTTTCGCCGGAAGAGGTGTCGTATTGGAAATTTCCAGAGTGGCATGGCCTTCCCACTCAGGCTCAAAAGGGGTGACATTGACAATTATGCCGCAGCGGGCATATGTAGATTTACCGAGACAGATGGTAATCACATCTCGAGGAATTCTAAAATATTCCACCGTTCTCGCCAGCGCAAAAGAATTCGGCGGGACCAGAATACTTTTGGCTTCTATATCCACAAATGAACCGGTGTCGAATTTTTTGGGATCGATTATCGATGAATTGACATCGGTGAATATTTTGAATTCATCAGACACGCGTATATCATAGCCGTACGATGACAATCCAAAACTAACACCTTTTCTTATAAGCTTGTCGGAGAATGGATCAATCATTTTGTGCTTGATCGCCATCTCTTTTATCCATCGATCCGATTTAACTGGCATATTTTACTCCTGATAGATTTCCCGTTAAAATAGTTTCCTATTATACGAAATAACGGGAACAGAGCAATCCCTTTTTCGCGGTCCTAACATGCAATAGACCTGTCAGGATTCTCCTTCTTCCAGTCGATTAAATCTTTAAGAGTATATTCTTCGAAAACCTCTAAGATTCTTTCTTCTGCTTTTTCCAATACCACCCTTACGGCACAATCATCGTATTTGTCACAGCGGTTGCGGTCCTGAAGACATTTGATCAGATGATATGGTCCCTGTATCGTTTCCACCACCTGTCTTACTGTAATTTCTTCCGGCTTTCTATTCAGAGAAAAGCCGCCCTTGACGCCGCGATGCGAACGCACAATACCTGTTTTGGTCAAATTCTGGAATATTTTGGCCAAAAATTTCTCGGGGACATTTTCGGATTCCGCTATTTCCGATAAGGGAACGATTTTTCCTTCTTCCTTATCAGCCAAATAAAGAACCCCTAATATGCCGTACCCTTCTGCTCTGGTAAACTGCATAATACCTGCCCGGGGTTACCCCCAATTTTGAGCCCATACAAACATGCGCATTTTATATATAATTTTCTAGGAAAATTATAGACCCTATAAAAGCCATTGTCAATAGGATATTGTTATTTTTTTCACAAAAAGGATTTGTCTAATTATTGCCGTTCTTTATGATTTGCAGAAGCGTTTTAATTAAAATATATTATATCTGGCACAATTGGATCGTAATTTTTTATAATCGTTGGATTATAATATAAGGCCGATATGGAGATAAGAAAAAACAAAACCGCCCTTACAGCTTACGCTTCCGACGGCTCGATTTATGAAATTGCGCCAACGGGAATCGTAACTATTAATAATTCTTCCGATATTGAGGCCGCAGTTAAGGAAGCTTCAAAAAGCAACCTGTCTGTTACCCCTCGCGGAGGCGGTACCGGACTGGCCGGAGGTGCCCTGGGCAATGGTTATATTCTCGATTTTGGCCAATTTAATAATATTCTGGAGATAAATCCCGCTGAAAGAAGGGTAAAAACCCAGGTAGGGATTATATATGAAGAGTTAAATATCGCCCTCAGACCATTCGGGCTGTTATTCCCACCCGATCCTTCGTCCGGCGATTCTTGCCAGATAGGGGGAATGATTGCCAATAATTCATCTGGTCCCCGCTCGGTTAAATACGGCCTGACTTCGGATTTTTTGGAAGAACTCGATATAATTGATGCCTCAGGGGAAATGATAACTCTGAGAAAATATAATCTCCACGGTTCGGAGCTAAAAAGTTTCCTGAGCGAAAACCCGGAATATCAAAAGGTCTTAAATATTCTAAGGGATAAAAAAGATCTGATCAAGCAGCGCTGGCCGAAACTTAAAAAAAATTCATCGGGCTATAATCTTCTGCAGGTAATAAATGAACTCGACAAGGGTGTTTTTAATCTTCCAGCTCTATTTGCCGGTTCAGAAGGAACCCTGGGAGTGACTGCCGCTGCCGTCCTGAAACTGCTTCCAATTCCCGGCAAAAAGTTGACTGCAAGGGTATATTTTAAATCATTGGTCGATGCTGGAAAAGCGGTTGAACCGCTTCTTGAAATCGGTCCATCCGGTCTCGAAATTGTCGATGGCGCAACTCTGGATCTGATCGGTAGGGAAGAGTTTAAGATTGCCGATGAGGCCGCCGCACTGCTATTGCTCGAGTTCGACGAAAACATCACCGAGAAAAAAGAGCGGTTTATGGATCTGGTAGAAAAGTTCGATCTTGCCGGTCCGGTCGATTTTGCCGATAATCCGGCCGACGCTGCTCCGCTATGGAAAGCCCGCAAGGCCATCGTTCCCACTCTCTATCGGCATCATCCGACCAAAAGGCCGATCGCTCTGGTCGAAGATGTTTCCCTTCCGGCCGAAAATATACCGCCGTTCATTGAATATGTAACTGACCTGTTCCATAAATACAATTTAACTTTCGGCATTTTTGGACATATCGGCGACGGCAATCTTCATCTCAGGCCGCTCTTTGACTTGAATGATAGTGAGGACTTCGATAGAGCAAAGAGCATATATGAAACAGTCTATGATAAAGTCATCGAAATGGGCGGCTCGACAACTGCCGAGCATGCCGACGGGCGTCTTCGAGCGCAGGTTCTTGAAAAACTCTATGGAAAAGAACTGGTCGATGTTTTCAAGCAGATTAAAGAGGCTCTTGATCCCAATAATATCCTGTCGCCCGATTCCATAATAAGCGGTGTTTCCTTCACTGATAAAATCGACTATGAAAAAATAAGATCATATTGCGCCGCCTGTGGAAAATGCAATGGATACTGCCCGGCCTTTGATATATTCCGACGCGAAGATTATGGCGCTCGTGGATGGCTCCGGATTCTAAACCAATCAGGTGCCGAAAGGGAAAACCTGGACGAAGTCCTCAATTACTGCCTTAACTGTAAAAACTGCGCTATTGTATGTCCCGCCGGGGTTGATATTGCAGGCGAAATTATCAAATACCGCTCCGAAAAACCTTCAGCCGTATCGAAACTTGCAGTCGCTTTAACCGACCGCGAAACACTCTTAAATCTTGCATTAAAGATGGGACATCTTGGTGAACCGATACTAAAAACCAATTTCGGCAAATCTATGGTCGAGTTTTTCGGCAAACCGTTCGGCATGGACCGAACCACCGAATTTCCTGCAATTGCCGGTAAATCCCTGAGAAACCGGTTCCGCAATCGAAGAGCTGATTTTGGAGATATCGCATTTTTCCATGGATGCGCCGATAATCTTCTGGAATCAAATGTCGGGGATGCGGTATTCAAAGTTTTCGATCATTTCGGCTTCAAAGTATCGATCCCTGAACAAAAATGCTGCGGTCTTCCACAGGAAGTATACGGTCATTGGAATAATCTTAAAAGGAAAGCAGGATTCAATATCGACCATCTCGAAAAATTCAATTCGGTTATAACCGGGTGTGCATCATGTCTGCTTCGTCTCAAGGAATACCCCGAACTTTTCGACAAAGACGATCCTTACTACAAGAAGGCGCTCGAGCTGGCAGATAAATCATATGATATCAGTCAGTATCTAAATGAGAAGATTGATGACTTCTCGCAATTTGACATGCCTGAAAATATGAAACTAACATATCATAATCCCTGCCATCTGCGCGGGGCCGGTCTTCATAAGGAACCGGAAAAACTGATGAATAAAATCTCCAATGTCGAAATTATACATCCGGTTTATCCTGACAGCTGCTGTGCCCAAGCTGGCTCTTACGGTTTTACCCATTTTCAGGAATCGAAGAAAATGTTTTCCAAAAAGAAAAATGACTATAAATCGCTCGGTGCCACGACCATTATGACTTCCTGCCCGGCCTGTAAGATGAAGATAAAAGCCGAGATGGGCGGGAACTACAATGTTGTCCATCCTGTTGAAATACTTGCAGAGAGATTGAATAGTCATAACAAAAATTTGAAGGAAAAATAAATGGAGGAGACTAAAAGGAAAGGGCTTTTGGTTGTTTACACCGGAAACGGTAAAGGTAAAACAACTGCCGCGCTCGGTATGTGTGTCAGGGCGGTAGGCTACGATTGGAAAGTTTGCATCGTGCAATTTATCAAGGGAAGCTGGAAGTACGGCGAAATGGACGGCATCAAAAAGCTGGAGCCCAATGTTGAACTGAATATAATGGGCCAGGGATTTGTCGGCATCATCGACGATGATAAGCCGATCGAGGAGCATCGTGGGGCCGCCAAAAAAGCGATGGAAAAAACCATCGAAAAAATGAAATCCGGGGAATACAATCTGATTATTGTTGATGAACTCAATGTCGCCGTCTCCCTCGGACTGGTTGCGCTTGATGACTTGAAAAAACTGGTTCGTGAAAAACCGGAAGATATTCACCTGGTGATTACCGGGCGCGATGCACATCAGTGGCTTATTGATAAAGCCGACCTGGTGACCGAGATGACCGAAATTAAACATCCTTTTCAAAAGGGCATTCTTGCCCAGCAGGGGGTGGACTTTTGAAAATCGCGGTAATCGGTGGGACCGGATTTGTCGGCTCAAAACTGATGGGGGCTCTTCTTAAAACAGATTATCATATTCGATTGCTTGAACACCGCAAAAGCTCCAAATATAAATCCGAGTCTCAGGTCGAATCGGTTCAAGGTGATATTCACGACTATGAATCAATGGAAAAAGCCTTCGAGGGCATCGATGTTGTTTACCATGTGGTCGGAATTATTGCCGAGACTAAACATCTTACTTTCCAGAAAACAATAATCGAGGGCACCCAAAAGCTGGTCGATGCCGCTAAAAAGCAGGGTGTCAAGAAAATTATCTATGTTTCTGCTCTGGGCACCGAAAAAAATGCCCAATCCCGCTATTTTAAGGCCAAATATTCTTCAGAACAGTCAATTATAAATAGTAGTCTGAAATATGTCATATTCCGACCATCCATTATTTATGGCCATGATGATAGCTTCGTAAATAAATTCAAAAAGATGATAAAGTTCTCACCGGTAGTGCCAATCATTGGAGACGGTAAATATCGACTCCAGCCGATTAAAGGCGAGGAATTGGGCACTATGATGGTTGAATCTATATTGAACAAAAAGGCGGAAAATCAAATCATCGATACGGCGGGTCCGGTTGATTACCAGTTTGTGGAAATAATCGCGATGCTCAAAAGGCACTTGAATAAAAATAGAATAAATATATATTTCCCGATATGGATGATGAAACTAAACGCCCGGATTCTTGAAAAAATTTTGAAACCGGCACCTCTAACTACGGATCAAATAATAATGCTTCAAAAAGGAAGCACCTGTGACATAACAAAACAACAAGAGATATTTGGACTTAAACTAACTCCGCTTGAAGAAGGATTAAAAGAATATACGAGGTAGTTGATGGCTGAAAAAAATTATGACATCATTATAGTCGGCGGCGGCCCCGGCGGGCTTACCGCAGGATTGTATGGAGCACGAGCTAACCGCAGAACGGTAATGATAGAAAAATATATGCCCGGCGGACAAATCGCCAATACTGAGGAAGTCGAAGATTATCCCGGTTTCGAGCATATTTCAGGCGCCGAATTGGCCACGAAAATGTCCGACCATGCCAAAAAATTCGGACTGGAAGTTGTCTCCGATGAAGTCGAGGAGGTTTATGTCGAGGGTGATTACCGGATGGTAAAAGCCGCATCGGGTGATGTTTACAGGGGTAAAGCAGTTATTTTGGCCACCGGCGGTTCACCGAATAAGCTAAATATCCCCGGAGAAAGAGAACTCTCAGGTAAGGGAGTCTCATATTGCGCTATATGCGACGGGGCTTTCTTCAAGGATCAGGTAATTGCCGTTGTTGGCGGAGGTGACGCTGCTGTCGAAGAGGGTATGTTCTTGACCAAATTCGGTAAAAGGGTGATTTTGATTCACCGCAGAGAAAAACTCCGCGCCCAGAAAATTATTCAGGAGAGAGCTTTCAAAAACACTAAAATGGAGTTTATCTGGGATACGACCGTAGAGAGTATCAATGGGGATGACCAGGTTAAATCTCTCAATCTGAAAAATCTGAAAACCGGGGAGACATCCGAAATCGAAGCAGGCGCCATTTTTATTTTCATCGGTTTCGTTCCCAATTCCAATATTACCCGCGAGCCGCTTAAAAAAGATACCGGTGGATATATAATAACTAATGAAAAGATGGAAACCTCGATTAAGGGCATTTATGCCTGTGGTGATGTTCGCGCCCAGCTTGTTCGACAGATTACGAATGCCGTGGGTGATGGAACCACTGCTGCCATAGCGGCAGAAAAATATATCGAGGAAATGGAAGCCTAACAAAAATAGAGAAGTATACGTATATAAATAGGTGATTATAGGTTCTTGCAATAAGTGTGCAAGGAGATTCATAGGGTTACTAACTCATTACTTCACTGCCTGCCCGGCACTTATTTACCTCGCCCGGAATCTATTGCCCGATAAGAGGTAATTATATTAGGGATGATATTTGATATATAGTTAATGGCATCGTTTGCCGGCATATTAGTTGCTCTAATTTACTGGCAAAATGAGACTTTATTGCTCTTGAGTTGTTAGAGATATTATAGGGAGTGGTGTGTGCTGGTTTACCAGCCACCTGACGTTAGAGTCGGGCATCCCCCCTCCACCACTCCCTAAATTTATTCACCCCCGCAAGCCTAATTCTTATTAAAATCCTGCCGATACCGTTAATGTACTCAGATAGGAAACGGTATAAATATGTCGAAATATAAAGGTCGTAATCTCCTCGGACGAATTTCAAACCTGATATTTATTCATGTCCTTTTTGTCTTCGCGGCCCTGGCTATTATTTTGTTCTATCCGCAGGAAGAAACTAATCTGGAAAAATATTACAATAACCTCGCCGCCCGCATACAATCATCCGCTGACCATATCGCCCAGATGCTTATGCCCGTTGAACAAATTAAAAGTTTACCCCCTTCGACCATAACTGCCGTCAATAAATATATTAATGAGCGCGACTTTATTGCACGTCTCGATGTCATACTAAAGGACCCGGAGACCGGCCAAAAAGAATATTTTAATTTTGGGAGCGGCGAAAGTGATCAGTACTGGCGCAGTCATACCGTTATCGATCCTGAAAATATCGCCATTAAATCCACAAATGATAAGATAATGCCTGTGCCCATCCTATCGAGAAATGGTCGTACTGTTTATTATATTGTATATCCTGATAATACGGAGCAATCATGCGTATTTGCTTTCAGCAGCCCCAATCTCGAATATAATCCGGCGCAATCAACTCAGGCCTACCTTCTTCTCATTCTGTTTCTTGTTGCTGCCTTAATTTCTCTTCTTATAATGAACCTGATCTCAAAAGGTATCCGGCGTCCCTTGAGAAGACTGAAAGAAGGATTCGAGCAGGTTTCTTCGGGTGTTGTTTATCGGGTGGAAGAATCGGGCGACAAAGAAATGCAGGAGATTATTAAAGCGTTCAATGATATGGTTGCCAATCAGGCCAATCGAAAGAAACAGGTAGAAAAGGCCAATAGAGATCTTCTTAAGGCCAATCAATCTCTGGCTGACTCCGAGATTATTTTGACCGCACTTATAGATTATTCACCTGATGCTATCATTGTCACCGATTTGGATGATCAGGTAATTATCTATAACAATGCTGCGGCCCGTGAATTCGGATTCGGACAGTATGATATGATGGGCAAAAAAATTGACAACCTTATTCCGGTCGCCAAAGAAAGTACCAGCGGTGTCATCGAGGGCATCAACGACTCCCAGGAAGTAATTTGCCAGCACAAAAATGGATCACGATTCCCGGCCGTGCTGGTTCGCACCCCGCTCGGTGTCGAAGGCAAAAAACCGATGGCGATGCTTCATTTCGTGCGCAGTATCTCGGAAAGTGAAAACTACCAGGAGATGATTCTTGAACTCGACCGCGCCGCTTCGCGGGGTAAGATGGCCCGTGATATCGCTCATGAAATCAATAATTACCTGGCTGTTTTACAGGGCAATCTTGAACTCATTCCCATGTTCCTGAGTAAAGGTGATACAGAAAAAGTCGAGAAAAAAGCTGCCGTCATGCGAGATACCGTGGATAAAATTTCTACTTTCACCGAAGGCCTGACCCGATACAGTGATGCCAGCAGTGAATTTTCCAAAGAAGATTTAAGCCAGCTCATTGAAAACCTTATCGCTTTCCTCAAGCCGCAGAATAAATTCGATGATGTTTCTATTATATCGAATCTCTCCGAAGATGTCCCGTTGGTCGAAATCGATGCCGGTCAGATGCAGCTTCTATTGGTTAACCTGATAAACAACGCTGCCGAAGCTCAGGCCGCAGGTGAAGGGCAGCGGTGGGTCGCCATCAGCACAGAGTTTAATAAAGACAGCGCAAGTGTTATAATCAAAGTTGCCGATCCCGGACGCGGAGTCGATGAAGAACATATTCCTCAACTATTCAAGAAGAGATTTACCACCAAACGAGACAATACCGGTCTCGGGTTAATTACATCGAAAAGCATAATCGATAATCACTCCGGTACAATAGCGTACCGTCGTACCGAAGACAATCATTCCGTATTTATTTTTTCAATTCCTGTCAAATCATCGCAAGATAACAGTCAGCAATCGGGAAATACCGATGCTGAAAAAGTGCCCGGTCTTGTTAAATAATTCCATTGACCACCCGCCTTTCAAATTCTAACTTTATCCTATGGCCAAAGATAACATCCATGCGAGTGAATTATCCCGCACCAAAATCGTTTTACCCATTGTTGCAATTCTCGGATTGCTTATAATATTTTTCGCGTATCTCGGTATGCGCAAGAGCCGCAGTGACAGCCTGGAGATGCTGCGAAGGCAGGGGATAGCCTTGATCGAAAGCCTGACATTATCGGCAGATAATGCCATAAAAGCCAATTCCTTCTTTGATCTCCTTGTCCAGGAAAAGTTTGCCGACCTGGTCGGGTTCCTCGAAACCAGGCAGGGCCTCGAATTTACTTCGCCCGAACTGGCCGATTTTGCATCAGGCTATGATGTCGATGCAATATTGATCTTTGATAAGGAAATGAACCTCCAGGCCTCCGGAGCCAGGGGGGTTTTTGTTAACCTTAATTCCATATACGGCGTCGTCGTTCCGGAGCTGGAGCAGTTACTTGCTGATGAAACGAATAGTAGTACATTCCAGATTATTGAAGGCAACGTTCCCGGTGATGTTTCTATTTATTATCTGGAAGAATCTTCCGATGGCAAGCATGTCATTGCCATTGTTGCTGACGCTCTTTTTTATTCGCAGGCCAAAGAAAATATCGGTATCGGTTACCTGGTGCGGAATATCGCCCGCGAGGTTGGTATCGATTATATTTTATTCCAAACTCCGGAAGCGATTGTTTTTTCTTCTCGGAAGATCGGACCGGTTCTTAAAATTAGAAGAGATCCATTTTTGTCCAAGGCTCTTGACTCTGATACCGTCATGAGCCGACACTACACGATCGACGACAGTCAGGTTTTTGAATTGGTGGAAAAATTCGATTCCGACGAATATGGTGTCGGACTTTTCAGGCTGGGTCTGTCGATGGAAAAATATAATGAACTGGTCGCCGGTTTTGACCGCCAGATGATCGCCCTTAGTATAGTTATTTTCGCCGCCCTGGTTTTTTCGTTTTTGTATCTCAATGCAAAACAAAAAAGAACATATATCGACCGCAGTTTCCGGCGTATGAAATCACTTTCAGAAAAGGTGTTCGACAGCATCAATTCCGGAATCATCGTGATCGGGAGAGACAAAAAAGTTGAAATGGCCAACCATCAGTTTTTGAAAATATTCGATATAAATAACTCAACTATAGTAGGAGAAAAGTGGAATACTTTTTCATTCAGCCATATTATCCCATTGGAAGGTATCTTCAAGGGTGAAAAATCAACCGGAGAAGTTGAGTCGACCTATACTGCGCCATCAGAGAAAAAATACCTTCTTATAAATACCGGAAGGTTACTAGACCAGACCGGTGATGTTACCGGAATTGTTGCGGTTATTTATGATTACACGCATGTCAAAGAACTTGAAGAAGCATCACAGCGGAAAGAACGCTTAAGTGAATTGGGTGATCTCGCCGCGGGTGTCGCTCACGAAATAAGAAATCCTCTTAATGCCATCTCGATTGCCGCTCAAAGACTGATAGGCGAATTCGAACCCCGCGAAAATAGTGAAGAATTTCATCAATTTGCCGGACAGATCAGATCGGAAGCCAAACGCCTTAATGAAATTGTAACCAGGTTTCTTGCCATGACGCGAGGCAAAACGCAAAAGACTGACAAAATTAATGTCAGCAAAACAGTTTCCGAAACCATTAGGTTAATCAGCTTGAGTGAAAAAGATGATAATATTGAAATCGTAACAGAAATCGAGCCCGATCTTACTGCCCCGATTGATGAAGACCGTCTTAAACAGATGGCAATAAATTTGATCAAAAATGCTGTTCAGGCCTGCGAAAAATATGGCGGAAAGGTGACTGTATCTTTGAAACGACAGGGTGGATATATCAATCTCAGGGTTAAGGATACAGGACCGGGGATACCCGAAGATATTAGAAAGAAAATATTCAATCCCTATTTTACGACCCGTAAAGAAGGCACCGGCCTGGGACTTTCAATTGTCCATCGAATAGTGGATGAATTCAAAGGCGAAATCGAGGTTCAATCTCCACCCGAAGGTGGCGCCGAGTTCATCGTAACAATCCCGGCATAAAAAAAACGGCGGCCAAATTGACCGCCATTTTTATTTCCAAAATAAAAACTATTTGACGTTTTCCTTAACCCATTCGGTCGAAACCGATTTCGGACGAGTAATCGGGGTTCCGATGGCGCGGTTGTAAATAAGCTGCGAGAGCATGCCCATCGCACGAGAAACCGAGAAGAGAACCGTGTAATACGGGAACTCGGTGAGTCCGAAATGATAGAGTAGCGAACCTGAACCGGCATCGACATTCGGCCACGGATTCTTGGCTTTGCCGTGTTCTTTAAGAACATTCGGGACAACGTCATAAACGCGGGCGACAGTCTGGAAAACTTCACTATCGGGCAGATTTTCCTTACCGAAAGCAAGAAATGCACTGAAACGCGGGTCAGTGACACGGAGAACCGCGTGACCGTAACCCGGAATCACCTTGCCTGAATTAAGCGTCTTCCAGGCATAATCCTCGATCTGCTTCTCAGTCGGGGCGCCCTTGAACTTTTTAATAAGCTCCAGTACCCAGCCAAGACATTCCTGATTGGCCAAACCGTGAAGGGGACCGGCAAGTCCATTGAGACCGGCTGATACCGCATAATAGGCATCGGAGAGTGCCGATCCAACAGTATGACAGGTATTTGCCGAGACGTTACCACCTTCATGGTCGCAGTGCAGGGTCAGGTAAAGACGAATAAGATCCGCCCAAACGCCGGTTTTGTCCTTAATGCCCAGCATCCGCGCATAGTTACCGCCCCAGTCGAGGTCCTTCTTGTAGCTAATGCGGTTGCCTTTTTTGAAACGCATCCGGTATACACCGGCAGCGATTCCCGGCAGCTTGGCCAGAAGATTTAGGGCATCTTCAAGTGTCGGTTTCCAATAGTCCGTCTTCTTTATACCGGCATCATACTGCTTTTTGAACTCAGACTCTTTCTGCATAGTTAGGATAGCCGTATCGAGCATGGCCATTGGGTGGGAATCTTTCGGCATTGCTTCGAGAACTTTCCAGACATATGTCGGGACACGGGAACGATCTGCAAGGTCCTTCTGAAGCGCCTTCAAGGCTGCTTTGTCAGGAAGCTCTCCGGTGCACAGCAAGTAAAATATTTCTTCGGGAAGCTTGTCGCGAATGTCCATAATCGGGTATCCGCGAATAACAAGACCCTTGTCCGGATAGACTACCGATGTATCACAGATCATTGCCTTAACGCCGCGCATGCCGCCATAAGCCTGTCTGACTGTAACATCAGAAATCTTTTTATCACCGACATCCTTGAGAAGTGATTTGATATCTTCGCGCAACGGCGGGATCATCTGAGCAAGTTTAGTCTGCAATTTCGCCATTTAAAGAGACTCCTTTATTAAGTTATTTATTTGGATGATACTATTCAATTTGGGCATAACTTACTCGTCAAGTAATTGAAGCTTATTTTAAATCAAAACTGCCCTTTTGTCAATAGACATAAAAGCTTATCGGGACTTATTTGATAGAAGAAGTCGATTTTTTTATTATGTAATTAAATTAGTTGAGCTAACTGAACATCTTGCCCGGGTTAAATAGCACATCCGGATCAAAAACCTCTTTTACCATTTTCATGGCTTCTATGGTCTCTGTATCAAATTCCAGATGAATATAGTCCTTTTTAGTCAATCCAATTCCGTGTTCACCGGTAATTGTTCCGCCCAGTTCAAGAGTCTTTCTAAATACCCGGTCAATTCCGTCTTCTATTATTTCGGCCTCTTGTTCGTCTCCGGTTTCTGAAAGAAAGTTAACATGAAGGTTACCATCGCCGGCATGTCCGTACGAATTAACTCGAATCGGATATTCGCCGTTCAATTGCGCCACGAAAGCAACCAACTCCGGAAGTCTCGACGGCGGCACGCAGACATCTTCGGCAATTTTAGCTTTGGCCGAGGCTTTAACCGCTTTGGATAGATTGCGGCGAATACGCCAAAGCTTTTCCGCTTTTTTGGGGTCATTCTCGCGATTGAAATAAATAGCTTTGTTATTATTGCAGATTTCCTCTATGGCAACGGCATCTTCTTCGAAATAATTGCCCGCCGTTTCAAAAAGAAGTATTGCTTCAGCATTATTGATATCTACTGAACGCTCATAGGCATTCGAGGCCGCGACCGCGTCACCATCCATGTATTCCATAACCGAAGGTATTATCCCTTTTCGCGTTATCTCCGAAACAGACCGTGCCGCGTTTTCGGGATTGTCGAAAGCGGCCAGCATGGTCGGGCCGAACTTGGGCATGTCAACCAGCCTTAAGGCAATCTCAGTTACGGCGGTCAATAATCCCTCCGAGCCTATTAAAACGGATTCCAGATTAAATAGACCTTTATCGGTAAAATAGCCGCTTTTTAGCAATTCGCCATTCGCGGTGATGTTTTTTAGGCCTATAACATAATCACGTGTGACGCCAAAACGCTTGCAGTGAAGGCCTCCGGCGCACTCGGCCACATTACCGCCCAGTGTCGATTCATCATAACTGGCCGGATCGGGAGGATAGAACAGGCCCTGTTTTTTGGCTTCATTCATCAAATCAATAGTGATTACCCCCGGACCGCATAAAGCCATTTTCTTTTCAGGAATAATCTCGAGCTTTTTTAACTTCTCGAGAGAGAGTACGATCCCTCGTGAAACTGGAACGGCTCCGCCGCTATAACCTGTCCCGGCTCCACGAAAAACTATGGGAATAAGTTTTAAACGGCAAAAATTAATTATTTCAACGACTTCATTTTCGTTTTCGGGGAAGGCAACAGCAAGAGGGGGGACCGAAATTTCCGAAGCATCTTTTGAATATTCTTCGCTTTTTTCGGTGTTTATGGAAACTAAATGGCCGAACCTGGATTCAAGCTCGGCCAGTTTATCCTTTAGACCTTCGTTCATTCTTTTTTGGCGGAAACGTCCTTTTTATCCGATTTGTTGGACTTGCTGTCCGGGATTTCGGTCTTGGGCGCTTCCTTTTCTTTTTTCTCGGCTTCTTTGTATGAAGATGGCCTGTAATCGGTGGTGTAAAAACCGGAACCCTTCAAAACGAATCCTGCACCTCCTGTTATAATCCGATCGGCCTTGCCGCCGCATACCGGACATTTTTCAATCGGAGGGTCACTAATTTTCTGGAATTCCTCGAATTCATTTTCGCATTCTCGGCATTTGTACTGGTAGGTAGGCATCTTATATCTCTCCGTATAATTTTCTGCCCGGTCCCTGTAATCTGGAAGCCGGGCATTACATCATAATCTATACGTGTATTGCTAAATATTCTCTAAACCTCAAACCTTTATAATCCCGTACTGCCTAAGTCCAATCCCTGATTAGCTTCTTTTCGCCAAGATATATTTCATCAGGTGAATTTGGATCCAGAGCCCAGCGAATACGGGCTGTTCCTTCTTTTATATCCTCGATCGAACCGCAATAACTCAACCTCAGATAACCCTCCAGTCCAAATTCCACACCCGGTACAGTTACCACCAGAGCTTTATCCAGAAGGAATTTTGATAAGGCTACGGAATCACTGTTATATGCACGGAAATCGGGGAGACAATAAAAGGTACCCTCAGGCTTTATTAGATTAATTGCTGCGCAGGATTTAAGTTCACTCATCATGGCATTGCGGTTGTTTTCCAAAGTCTGCCTTAAGGACTCGACACCGCTCTGGTCTCCATTCAGTGCCCCAGCCGCAGCAGCCTGAAGTATGCCGGAAACACATGTTGAATTTTGTGCCTGGACATTGATCATTGCCTTTATAATATCACAATTCGCAACCGTCCAGCCGATCCTGAATCCGGTCATGGCATAAGCCTTGGAAACCCCATTTATTACTACCAGCTTCGATGAATCAATATCTTCCTTCGAATAATTGTACACCGAGGGTGATTCCTTACCGTCAAAAGTCAGTTTCTGATAGATATCATCCATTACAAGGTAGATGCCCTTTTTTTCGCAATATTCTACCAGCTCGGCAATTAAATCTTCGGGATAGATTGCGCCTGATGGATTATTCGGGCTGTTAATTATTATTGCCTTGGTCTTCGAAGTAACCTTTTCTTCGATCGCCTTAAATCCTGGAACAAAACATCCATCATCCGGCATGACAACAACCGGTTTGCCGTATACCATTTTGATTATTTCCGGGTAACTTACCCAGTATGGAGCACAAATTATTGCTTCATCCTGCGGATCAATAATAGCCGTCATCAAGTTATACAGCGAATGTTTTGCGCCATTGGAGACTACGATATTTTCTTTCCGGATTGCCTTGTTATAATTCTCTTCAGTATAACCTATAATCGCCTCTAGCAGAGGCGGGATCCCCCGAGTCGATGTATATCTAATTTCGCCGGTCATCAGGTAGGCCTTGGCAGCTTCTATTGCTTCGGTCGGGACTTTACTTTTTGGTTCGCCGGATCCCAAATGTATCACAGGCTCGCCCATTTCCCGAAGAGTCCTCGCCTTTTCATTCAACACGAGAGTTGCTGAATCTTTGATATCGCAGGCAAGTTGACTGACACTCATTGGATTATCCTTTCATTAACATCGCAATCGCCGTAACATCGACGATATCATCGGAAGAACACCCGCGCGAAAGATCATTTGCCGGAAGTCTTAATCCCTGGACTATTGGGCCGGTTGCCGTGGCATTGGCCAGTCTCTGGGTAATTTTATAGCATATATTTCCTGCATCGAGGTCGGGGAATATCATTACATTTGCATCGCCTTTAATTTCCGAACCGGGGTTTTTTCTTTCGGCAATATCCGGAACGATCGCGGCATCGACCTGCAATTCACCATCGACCTTTAAGTGGGGTGCTTTACTTTTTACGATTTCGGTTGCTTTAATTATTTTATCGACGTCTCTGTGTTTTGCCGAACCCTTGGTCGAAAAAGACAACATTGCAACTTTCGGCTCTTCACCGGTTAAATTTTTGTGCGTCCGGGCTGTCGCAATGGCGATCGATGCCAATTGTTCGGCATCCGGGTTGGGTACGACCGCGCCGTCGGCATACATGAATGTTTTATTCTTTTGTCCCAGGTATTCCGGAACTGTCATCATAAAAGCACCTGATACAACCGTTATATTCTCAGCCAGCCCGATAACCTGAATTGCCGCCCGAAGAACATCTCCGGTGGTATTAACCGAACCGGCCACCGAACCATCGACCATGCCGCTTCGAACCATCATGGCGCCGAAATAAAGTTCGTTTTTCATCACCTTCTCGGCTTCTTCACGGGTACTGCATTTGCCCTTGCGGATTTCCATGAAGGTCTCGGCGAATTCGTCAAACTGTTCTGATTTTGCCGGCGTTATAACTGTCACTTTATCAAGGTCGAGCTTGTGTTCTTTTGCCAGTTTTTCAATTTCGGCTTTTTCACCCAGAATCGTAACCAGTGCGATTTCCTGCGCAACTATATCTCTTGCTGCCTGGATTACTCGCGGTTCGGTTCCTTCGGGAAGAACCACTTTCTGCTTTTTGGCACGGGCCTTTTCTTTTATGGTGTCCAAGATATTTTTGCCTTCCGGCATGATATAAACTCCTTAATTAACCAATTTCTATATTCAGTGCTCAGTATCAATTTTCTTTAAAATCCGGGTGTGCCAGATAAGATTCTATAAACATATCTATATTGCCGTCCATTACCGCCTGTATGTTCGACGTCTCTGTATTGGTCCGATGATCCTTGACCATATTATAAGGATGGAATACGTAACTTCTTATCTGCGAACCCCATTCAATTTTCTTTTTGGTCTTTTCTACCGCTTCGCGCTTTTTCCTCTGTTCCTCGAGTTCGAGCTGATACAGCCGCGATTTGAGCATCTTCATTGCAGTGGCCCGATTCTTTATCTGGCTTCGCTCATTCTGGCACTGCACTACGATTCCGGTCGGGATATGTGTCAATCTTACCGCCGAAGATGTCTTATTTACATGCTGGCCTCCCGCGCCCGATGCCCGGTATGTATCAACCCGGATATCTTCATCTTTAATATCGATCTCAATATTATCATCGATTTCCGGATAGACATGAACCGAAACGAACGATGTATGACGGCGGCTGTTGGCATCGAAAGGGGAGATGCGGACCAGGCGGTGCACGCCCGATTCCGCTTTTAAAAAACCATAGGCAAAATTCCCCGATATTTCCAGGGTAGCTGATTTCAATCCCGCTTCTTCGCCCGGCTGATGATCCAGCAGCTTTACTTCAAAGCCTCTTATCTCGCACCAGCGGTTATACATCCTGAACAGCATATCGGCCCAGTCCTGGGATTCGGTCCCGCCGGCTCCCGGGTGAATCGACAGGATCGCATTCCTGGAATCATCCGGCCCCGACAAACGAGTCAAAAATTCGGTCTGTTCGAATTCCTTTTCGACGGCTTCCATACTGCGGCGAATCTCTTCGAGCTCCGATTCGCTTTCCGGATCGGTCAGCGTAAGTAATTCCTCAATATCATTGAGTTCGGCCTCGAATTTATCGACCATCTCAACCCATTTCTTATGTTCGGAGATTTCTTTTAGAACTTCCTGGGCCGTTTGATTGTCGTCCCAGAAATCGGAAGCAGTCGTCTTTTCTTCCAATTTGTTAATTTTTTCACGACGTTCCTCTATGTCAAAGGAACCCCCGAAGGTCGGAAAGCCGTGTCTTTAAATCAGTTATACGTGCTTTATCGTCACTTAGCATTTTTCTTACCTCTCGGATTATTATATAATTCCTTTTTATAAAATGTCAATTCTTAATGTCAATTATTAGCCCCTTAATTTTTATTTTTTATAATAAGAAAATTGACGAAATCCGTAACTTTATTTAAATAAACCCAAGTTATCGTTGACAAAAGAACCGAGATAGCTATTTTAAGTCCTAAATTTTTAGGGAGTTGATCGTAAAAAACACTATGCAAGTAGAGACAATACCTGTAAGTCCTTTTGAAACCAACTGTTATATCATTCGTCCCGACGATGAAAACAACTGTGTCGTCATTGATCCGGGGGACGAGGATGAAAAAATAATTGATTTCATTGAAAAAAACAACCTCAATCCGAAAGCGATTTTGCTAACCCATGGTCATGCCGATCATATTGCCGCTGTCAAGCCGATCAAAGAAAAATATGATATTCCGCTTTATGTAGGCAAAGGTGAAGAACAGCTTCTGGAAAATCCGTCAGCCAATGTCTCCGCCATTTTCGGCTTCCAGATAACCTGCCCGAAACCGGAACATATATTGAATGATTCCGATGTCTTCGAAATCGGATCGATGAAATTCACGGTCTTCGCAACACCAGGCCATTCACCCGGTGGTATCTGCTATTTTATAGAAAATAAACTTTTCTGTGGCGATACATTGTTCAATGGATCGGTGGGGCGTACCGATCTTCCGGGGGGAGATTATCAAACACTCATAAAATCAATCGATAAAAATATCCTGTCGCTGCCCGATGATATAATCTGCTATCCCGGTCACGGCCCGGCAACGACCGTTGGCGAGGAACGCCGAAATAATCCTTTTCTTACCGGTAACCGTTTTGTGTAAGGAATAAAACATGCGCGATCATTATGCCTTAGCCGACTATCATATCCATCCCGATTTTTCCGTCGATGCCGAGGGCTCGGTGGAGGAATTTTGCGAAGCATCTCTGTCTAAGGGACTGGCGGAAATTTGTTTTACGACACATTACGACAGCAACCCGAAACTGGCGCCGGAAGATAAAGTTATCCGCATTGATGGGAAGATTAAACCGCAGTCAATTGAAAATATGGCTGAATATGTCAAAGAGGTGCATCGGGCGCATGAGCAGTTTTATCCGCTTGGTTTGATGGTGCGTTGCGGCGTTGAAGTGGGTTATTATCCCGGCTGTGAAGACGAGATCCAAAAGCTGTTTAGTACTTACCCCTTTCATTTCAAACTGGCCGCTATTCATGAATTGGACGACATCAATATCTGCAAGCGGGAAGCGATGAAAAAAACCGCCGAAGAAATGGATATACATGAATTTGCGGAGCGCTATTTTCGCCTGGTTCAGATGGCGGTTGAGGGCCGTCTGTTTGACGCTATCGCGCATTTTGATTATTACCGAAAATACGGCCGCGAGTTTTACGGCGACGAACTTATGACTATCCACCGTGAACATGTACCTGACGTTTTTGAATCAATGAAAAATTATGATGTCGGTTTGGAGATAAATACGTCGGCTATAAGACGCGGCGAATCGGAATATTATCCATCGATGGATATCGTAAATTTGGCCCGATCGGCGGGTGCCAGAATTATGGCAATAGGTTCCGATGCCCATCATCCTGATCAGGTCGCTCTTGATTTTGAAGTTGCTGCCGGCATAGCCTATGAGTTGTTCCCTTATGTCGATGAGTAAATCCGGCAAATCAAAAAAAATTCAAAAACTCAATCGAAGTTTCTATACTCGCCCGACTCTCGAAGTAGCTTTCGATTTAATCGGCAAATATTTGGTCTTTAAAAATGGGACCGATTTAATCGGCGCCCGGCTGGTCGAGGTTGAAGCTTATATCGGCGAAGATGATCCGGCCTGTCATGCAGCTGTCGGGAAAACAGCCCGCAACAAAGTGATGTACGGTCCCGGCGGATTCATCTATATATATTTTATCTACGGTATGTACTACTGCCTGAATGTCGTCACCGAGACCAGTGATTTCCCCGCCGCCGTTCTTATTCGAGCCGCCGAGCCGGTCGATGGTATCGAAATAATGAAACAGAATTACACAAATCCCGGCAAGGGAATGCCTACCAATGGGCCCGGAAAGCTGTGCAAAGCTTTCGGACTTAATCGGGAGCACAACGGCCTTGATTTAACCGGCCCCAAATTGTATCTTGAAGACCGCGGTTATAAGCCAGATAAAATTGAACGAACAAAAAGAATTGGTATAAAAAAGGCTGTGGGAAAAAGATGGCGCTTTATTGAGACGTCATCAGCATATGTATCCGTGAAAAAAATAAAATAAAAATAGAGTTGTGGAGTAATTCGCAATGCCAGAAAGAAAGCGGCTCAAATCAATAACTATCCCTGTTTCGACCTTCGAAAATGTCATGAAGCAGTTTGATCAGGCGGCAGCCAAGCTCAATATCGAAACCGGCCTGCTCGAATTTTTAAAATACCCCCGAAAAAGCACTATCGTAAAGCTTCCTGTCCAGATGGATAGCGGCAAGTTCGAAATGCATACCGGATATCGGGTTCAGCATTCAATTGTCCGTGGGCCGGCCAAAGGCGGGATTAGATTCCATCCGGATGTTACCCTTGACGAAGTCCAGGCGTTGGCCTCATGGATGACCTGGAAATGCGCTATCGCCAATATTCCCTTCGGAGGCGGTAAAGGAGGTATTGCCTGTGATCCCAGCCGTATGTCCCAGGGGGAACTGGAACGGCTGACTCGGCGATATACCGCGGCCTGCTATGATGTTTTTGGACCGGATAAAGATATTCCGGCGCCCGACGTAAATACCAATGAAAAAACTATGGCCTGGATTATGGATACATATTCCATGAACGCCCAGCATACTGTTACGGCAGTAGTGACCGGTAAACCGGTTATAATGGGTGGTTCACTCGGCCGGCGCGAAGCAACCGGAGCTGGAGTTGTTATTACAGTTCGGGAAGCCCTCAATTATTTGAAAATCAATCCCGAGAAAGCGACTGCCGCGGTCCAGGGTTTCGGTAATGTCGGTTCGGTAGCAGCCTATCATCTGCAAAAACTTGGCGTAAAAGTGACTCATGTTTGCGATGTCTTCGGCGGCCTGTATAACGCTGATGGGATAGATATTGACGCTCTTATAAAACATGTCGACAAAACCAAAAAGATTTCCGGATTCGAAGGGGCCAAAGAATTCGACAAAGACGAAATCCTGTATGTAGATACCGATATTCTTGTCCCGGCCGCTCTTGAAAATCAGATCACCGCGGAAAATGCACCTGATATTCGGGCCAAGATTATTGCCGAGGGCGCCAATGGCCCGGTCACGCCGGATGCCGACCCGATTCTCGAAGAAAAAGGTATTGTCGTTATTCCAGATATCGTATGTAATGCCGGCGGTGTGACTGTTTCGTATTTTGAATGGGTTCAGGACCGGATGGGCTTTTTCTGGACCGAGGAAGAAGTTAATGCCCGGTTGGAACAATTTCAGACTAAATCGTTTAAAAATGTATTAGAGACGGCCGTAGAAAATAATGTCCATCTGCGGATGGCTGCCTTTATGGTAGCTATTCAAAGGGTGGCCGATGTCGTTATGCTTCGTGGAATTTACGCCTGAAGGATGGTTGATACAAATTGGATCAGGAATTTTTAAGCGGGCTCATTATTAGAGTCCCAATTTTATTGTTTGCACTAACTGTCCATGAGTTTTCTCATGGCTATCTGGCGCTCCGTTTCGGCGATACTACCGCCCGCGACATGGGCCGCCTGACTTTTAATCCACTGGCTCATCTTGACCTGGTGGGCACGCTGGTTATGGTGATATCGGGTTTTCGATTCGGATGGGCCAAACCTGTTCCGGTAAATCCCTATAATTTAAGAGACCCGCGAAAGGCTAATTTATGGATTTCATTTGCCGGGCCTCTGTCCAATATATCTCTGGCAATCGTTTGCGCAATAATATTCAGAATCCTGCTGAGTATGGAAACGGCGGAAATAATTTTGAGAATCCTCGCTTTTGGGGTCCTAATCAATTTTATTCTGGCCTTCTTTAACCTGATTCCCCTTTTCCCGCTCGACGGTTCCCATATCCTTGAAAGTATCCTGCCCCCCGAATATGAAGCTCAACTGGCCGGCTTTCAGCGTTTCGCTCCATATATTCTTCTCGGCCTCATTGCTTTCGGGCTGATCTGGTCGATTATCGGTCCGCTTGTTGTCTTTTTCACAGAATTGACCGCCGGGAATTTTGTATGGCGTTTTATCTAAAAAGATCGCTATCAGTCTGTCTGATTCTGTCAATTATAATATTATCCTCATGTACGGTCGCCACCCGCAAGCAGTCCGGTGAAACAATATCAGCCGAAGAAGCAAAGTTTGGTGAGGGGAGAGGTGATGCTTATCTCTTCGACGCTAAAATATATCGTGACGGGAAAAAGAATTCAGTTCGACTCGATGTCTACTATAAAAATGAACAGGCCGGTGTCTTCGCACGGGGATATCTCGGCAAAGGAGTCTTGAAGGGCATTATCGATAAGGATTCGATTATTGTCTATTTCCCTACTGAGGACCAGTTCTTTACCGGTGAAATTGCCAGTCTGGTCAAGGGCGACTGCCGCCATAAATTTGATTTTGAGAGTATAATCATCCAGTTAATGACCAAACTTCCCTCTGATATAAAAGATGCCGGTGATGATTATTATGTGACAATTCTCAAGGACAAAGGTAAAACCCGGGAATACCGCCTCGAATCAAGGCATTGCCCCAAGCATATAATCCTCGAATATGATCTCAAAGAAAACAGGTTTATCCTCGATAAAATTGACTTCCGGACCGAAGACGATTCTTTTCGCTTCAAAGCGGAAAGGCGTAAATTTCGTCTCAATGTCGATATACCGGTAAATAAAATCGTATTCGATATCCCCGAAGATGCCGCTCGAATATTACCCTGATTTTGTTTTTTAGAGCGGTTGACTTTTATCCAAGAATACAATTACTTATTTTTCAAATAGTTAAGGGATAAATTATTGAGACCATGAACTTATTTACCCGGACATTTGCCTTTTTAAAGCCGTATTGGGTGAGGATCTTTATCTCGTCCGGAGCCGCCGCCATCCATGCCTTTATGGCTGCGTTATTCGTCTGGCTGGCCGGACCGCTCCTTATGACCCTTTTTAGTGTTGCTCAGCCCGATACCGCACCGGGACAGCCGATAGAAATATATGAAAATCGTCAGGAGCTGCCCGAAACTGAATCGGAAGGTATAACCGGTGATCTTGAAAAACGTCTCGATTTCCTCGGCCGAACCAAAGAGAATATAAAAAATGAAATCGACGAACTCGTGCAGGGCGATACGCGCCGGGCCACACTGATAAATTTCTGTCTGCTGATTCTTGTCATAGCCTTAATTTCCAACACTTTTTTATACCTGCAGGGCTTTTTTATGGCGTTTGTCCAGCAGTCGTTTATCCGCGACATTAGAAATAGACTATTTGAAAAATACCAGAAATTATCACTCGGATTTTTCCACCGTCAGCGAACCGGGCAGCTAATCTCCCGCGTGACAAATGATGTTGTTGTCTTAAACGAAACAATCGACCTAAGTTTCAACCGACTGGTAATAGATTCTCTAACCGTAATAATACTTGCACTTTTTCTTGTACTTCTTTCATGGAAATTAACCCTCCTTGCCGCCATAGTTCTGCCGCTTGTATTCGGCTTTATATATATTATGGGGAAAAAACTTCGAAAATACTCTTTCCGATCCCAGGAAAAAATGGCCAATGTTAATTCGGTTCTCGAAGAAACAGTCTCCAATATCCGGATAGTCAAAGCCTATGCTATGGAAAAATTCGAAACGAGGAAATTTTTCAAAGCTACCGGCGATTTTTTCCGCGCTCTGGTAAGGATGACCCGAATCCGCCATCTGTCCAGCCCCATTAATGAAATCCTGATCGTAACCGCCAGCATTATGATTCTTCTCTATGCCGGAACTCAGATAATAGATGGCCGCGGGTCGATGGATGCCGGCGATTTCCTGACCTTTATTATTGCCATGTTTGCCCTGATAAAACCGGTCAAAAATCTACTAAAAATACATATAAAAATTCAGGAAGGTCTGGCCGCCGCCGAAAGAATCTTCGGCGTCATCGATACTCCCGTTACAGTTGTCGAATCGCCTAAAGCGCTCGAGATAGATCATTTCAATGATGTTATCAAATACGACGATGTCTGGTTCTCTTACGATGAACACGAATATGTCATAAAAGGCGTAAGCTTCGAAGTAAAGCGGGGCGAGGTTGTCGCTCTGGTTGGACCGTCCGGTGCCGGGAAATCGACCCTGTTCGACCTTTTGCCGCGTTTCTATGATCCGCAGAAAGGAAAAATCATCATTGATGGTACCAGTATTCGCGACCTGAAACTCGACTCCCTTCGAAGATTGTTAGGTATTGTTACGCAGGAAACATATCTTTTCAATGATACTATCCGCAACAATATCGCTTACGGTTTAGAAAGCGTTCCCGAAGAAGAAATAATAAACGCAGCCAAAGCAGCCAACGCTCACGAATTTATTGTTAGATTCAGCGAAGGTTACGATACAGAGGTCGGTACCCGTGGAATCAGACTTTCCGGGGGGCAACGCCAGAGGATTGCAATAGCCAGGGCCCTGTTGAAAAATCCGCAGATATTGATTTTCGACGAAGCCACGTCGGCTCTCGATACCGAAGCCGAAATACTGGTGCAGGAAGCCATCGACCGCCTGATGAAAGACCGCACTACTCTCGTAATTGCGCACCGACTCTCAACAATCAGCAATGCCGACAAAATTCTGGTAATCGACAACGGAAGGATAATAGAACACGGCCGCCATACCGAATTGCTGGAAAAAGACGGGATGTACCATAAACTGTATTCAATGCAGTTCAAGGAGACATGATGAATCTGCTCTTTCTGGATTCGGTCGATAAAGAAACATTTGGCGGATATGAGAATTGGATACTGCTTACCGCCAAACATTTCGCCGCGGAGGGGCATAAGGTAATTGCGGTCGGAAGACGCGATTCTGAATATCTTCGGCGCGCCAAAGAATATGATCCACGAATAGAAACGCATGCAATCGATATCTCTGGAGACTTCCATCCGGTTACTATCTATCAAATGAAAAAACTCCTGAAAGAAAACCATATCGATCTGATGACCGTCAATTTCAACAAGGATGTCCGTATCGGCGGCCTTGCCGCAAGATGGCACGGCGATACCAAAGTTATCTGGCGCATCGGACTCGATATTACGTCCAACGGCTGGGCGCATCATTTTTTGTCCCCCAAACTTGTCGACGGCGTCATTGTTCCATCGAAATCTCTGAAACACCAGGTAATGCGCCACGGTTACCTTAGAGAGGAGATGGTCCGGGTCATACATAATGGTACTGTCGATAAACATTTCGATCGACCCGACCCCGAGGCGGCGCAGGCAATTCGAGAAAAATATAATCTCCCGGAAAATTGCACTATTGCCGTTACCGTTGGGAGGTTTGTCGATCAGAAAGGCCATATATATTTAGTCGATGCTGCCCCGCAAATTGTCGAGAAGAATCCTGAAATAGTCTTCCTCTTTCTCGGCAACGGGCCGCATGAGGCAATGCTTAGAAGCAAAATAGATGCATATAATCTCCAAAAACATTTTGTCTTCGCCGGGATGCTCGATAACATCGAAACCGAACTGGCCGGATCAGATCTAATGGTTCACCCTGCTGTCGAAGAACCGTTCTCCCATGCCATACTTGAAGCCATGCGGGCTGGGCTGCCAATCGTTGCCAGCAAGGTTGGTGGTATTCCCGAGGCGGTCGAGGAAGGCCGGACCGCCGTTCTGGTTGAACCCAGAAATCCCGATGAGCTTGCTCATGCCGTAAATGAGCTTCTTTCCTCATCCGATAAGATGCTCAAGTTCGGGCTTTCCAATCAGCAGCGCTGGCGCGAAAATTTCCGCCTCGAAACCATGATGCAAGAGGTGGAAGTTTATTTCAAAGAAATATTAAGTAAGTAGCAGATCACTATGCCATCAGCCCCTGTCAAAAGTGCCGAGCACATGTTTAAAAACATTTTGAACCTCCCTGTGCGGCTGTTTATACGAAGGGGATACCCCAATAAAATGCCCGTCAATCCCCAAAAAATAAAATCGATACTATTTTTAAGACAGGACAAACTCGGAGATATGCTTGTCTCTATCCCTGCCATGCATACCATAAAAAAACTGTATCCTCATGTAAAAGTCGAAGTTCTTGCCTCCCCGCGCAACGTAATGGTTGTCGAAAATGATCCGTTGATAGACGAAGTACATCTGTACACCAAAGTCGTTTCAAAAGACCTCAAGACAGTCAGAAAGCTGAAAAGAAAAAGATTCAATATTATCTATGATACCATAATCAACGATTCAACTACCGGCCTTATATTGACCAATATTATCAGCCGAAAAGCAGTCCGGGTTGCATCACGCAAAAATAAACACCGGAAATATTATGATTTCTGTGAAGAATACAATTCCGACGGTACCGATCACAATATTGACAACGCTTTCCTTCTGTTCAATATATTTGGGGTTGATCCGTCAACTCTGGACCATCTCGATCCACTATATCTGCCCGATAAATCCACAGAAATCGCCAATCGGTTCATTGACAATCTTCCAGAACCTGAATCGAACAAAGTCGCTATCAATATTTCCGCCGGAAGACCGGCTCGGACGATGGATATTGATAAATTCATTGACACCGCCTTCTTGATAAAAAAAGAATATCCGGATAGCTCCATAATTATATTCTGCGTTATGTCTGACCGCGATAAGGCCGTAAGTATAAAAAACAAACTGAATGGTAATATTGAAATTATCCCCGAAAATTTGTCTTTTCTCGACGCTTGTGCTATTTTATCAAGGATGAATTATTTGATCAGCCCCGATACATCAATGGTACATGCCGCCAGACTGTTCAAGATACCGACTGTTGGCCTGTACTCCAATTATGACAGAAATTATTACTCATGGAAACCGTACGGTCAAAAGTACGGCGGGGTACGCTCTGACAATATTTATAATATCCATGATATAACACCCGGCGATATTTTAAATGAATTCCAAAAATTGAAAAATGAGACCGAAAGCGCAATGGCGGATAAATAGCCATGAATAACAAATTATCTGCCATAATCATCACTAAAGATGAAGCCCAAAACATTACTGGCTGTCTGGGCGCATTGAAATTCGCCAATGAAATAATTGTCGTCGATACCGGTTCGTCGGATAATACTATCGATCTTGCTCGGGCCGGAGGCACGGATGTTTATCAAACAGATTGGCAAGGCTTCGGTCATGGCAAGTCTTTTGCTCTAAAAAAAGCGACTGGCGAATGGGTGCTATCAGTCGATGCCGATGAAATAATCACAGATGATCTTGCAAAAGAAATAAAATCAGCTATTGAAAAAGACAACTACAACGGCTTCGAAATCCCTCGCCGGACGAAATTCCTGGGCAAATGGATCCGTCATTCCGGATGGTACCCCGATTACGTTCTCAGATTATTCAAAAAAGAAAGTGGGCATTTTACCGATAGTACTGTGCATGAAAAAGTAATCGTTGATGGTCCCATCGGGAAACTGAAAAATCCGCTCCTTCATTATTCCTATCCCGACATGAATAGATATCTCCGAAAGCTAGAAACATATACCGATCTGGCCTCAAAACAAATGTACGAAAAAGGCAAACGCTTTTCTTTTGCCTCGCTCCTTTTCAAACCGGCAGGTACTTTTTGCAGGCATTTTATTTTCAGGGCCGGGTTTTTAGACGGAATCGAGGGCTTTATGATCGCCTGTTTGTCATCCTACGGCAAGTTTATTCGATTAATTAAACTAAGACAACTGGAAAAATCCAATCATGCTTAAAGTGCTTCATATAGATACGGGCCTTACTTATCGCGGCGGACAGAGACAGGTCGCTCTGTTAATTAATACTCTTGCCGGCCGTAATATCGAGCAGTATCTTGCCTGCCCCCAAAAATCTCCCTTAATTGAAAAGACTGCACAATCTGTAAAAAAACATTTATCAGTCTCCGAAAGCAATCTCGGCCGTATTTATGAACGAAAAGACCTTAAGTTCGAAATTGAACAGCTTGGAATAGATATCATCCATGCCCATGATTCTCATGCGCATTCATTTGCGGTTCTGTTAAGGTACGGACGCAACAAACCGCACATTGTCGTTACCCGCCGCAGTGCGGGGCAAATCGGTTTAGGAAGCAAAACCAAATATACCGGGCACAATATTCATTATATAGCCATTTCAGAATATATAAAACGTATTCTGCTCAAAGGCGGCGTTAACGAAAATATTAAAGTTGTTTTTTCGGCTGTGGATGACATTTACTTTGATATCGAGAGAAATAAAGAGGAATTCGCTTCCAGCGGCGATGATAAAAAAATTATTCTATCGATGGGCGCTTTTGAAAAAGAAAAGGGATTTATTGATGCCCTGAAAACCGTAAAAGATTTGCGCGAATTGAGAAATGATTTTAAATATATAATAGTGGGTGATGGCCCCCAGAAGAAAAAATTAGTAAAGTTTATCAAAGATAACAATATGGCCGAATATGTTGAAATAGAACCCTGGGTTGCTGATACCAGACAATACCTGAAAGAGGCTTTTTTATATCTGGCACCGTCGCACAGGGAAGGTTTGGGTATTGCCGTTTTGGAAGCTATGGCTTCAGGGCTTCCCATTGCCGCCGGCAATATTCCGGCCATGCAGGAAATTGTCGGGGAAAATGAATCAGGTTTACTCTTTATGGTTGCCGATACAGAAAGTATGAAAAAATCTTTGAATCATTTTCTCGATGATCCCGAAATTGCTTTTCAAACGGGTGTGAAGGGAAGAAAAGCCGCCGAACAATATAGACGCGATAAGATGGCGGAAGAAATTTTTCAACTTTACAGGCACATTTCGGCAGATTGATATGCAGAGCAAAACAAAAACATTAAATCTGGCTGAATTTATAATAAAGGTCGAATCTTTCAACGCTAATGTCAATATTCCGTTGTTGAAAGAGGCCTATGAGTTCTCCGATAAAAGCCACGCCGGACAGATACGTGAATCGGGTGTGCCGTATATAGAACATTGTCTTGAAGTCGCCTTTATCCTTGCCGAGCTTCATCTCGATTCAGCTACCATTGCCGCTGCTTTAATTCACGATGTTGTCGAAGATACTCCCGTAGGATTGGAACAGGTTAAAGAAAAATTCGGCGATGAAATAGCCACCCTCGTGGACGGTGTCACCAAACTCGGTTCAGTCGAGTATAAATCCGCCGAAGAAAGGCAGGTCGAATATTTCCGCAAAATGCTTCTCTCTATGGCCCGCGATATTCGTGTTATACTCATAAAACTGGCCGACCGTCTGAATAACATGCGAACCTTGCAGTACCTCGATCGTGACCGCCAGATGCGTATCGCCAGAGAAACTCGGGATGTATATGCTCCTCTTGCGCACCGTTTTGGTATTTCCAGGATAAAAATCGAACTTGAAGATCTTTCCTTGAAATTTCTCGAACCGGAGACGTATATCGATATCGCACAAAAACTGGAACTTACTCGAGAGCAACGCGAACAGTACATTGACAGGGTCGTAGGTCCAATAAGAAAAGCGCTCGGTGACGCCGGTATCAAGGCCGATGTATACGGCCGCGCTAAACATATTGATTCCATCTACCGCAAAATCCTGGTGCGCCGGGTTGCATTCGAAAAAATCGCCGACCTGTCCGCTATCCGTATAATGGTTCGTACCAAAGCTGAATGCTATCATGCTATGGGCATCATTCATGAGCTGTGGCCTCCTGTTAGAGCGAAATTCGCCGACTATATTGCAACCCCCAAGCAGAATAATTACCAATCACTCCATACTGCCGTCATCGGTCCCGATAATCGGATGATCGAAATACAGATACGTACCCATGATATGCACCGTATCGCCGAAAATGGTATCGCGGCCCACTGGCTGTACAAAGAAGGACGACAGCAGCTCGATAAGACCGATCGGCAGATGCTGTGGCTTCGCGATGTCCTCGACTGGCAAAAAGATATGACCAATCCTGCGGAATTCCTTGAATACCTAAAAATCGATCTGTTTGCTGATGACATATATGTTTTTACTCCCGACGGAGAGATCAAGCATCTCCCGGCCGGAGCTACACCGCTCGATTTTGCCTTCGCGGTGCATACCGAGGTCGGCTATCATTGCAGCGGAGCCAAAGTAAACGGACGTATCGCTACTCTTGATACGAAACTTGAATCCGGTGATGAAATAGAGATCAAGACCTCGGCCAATAGACACCCATCCCAGGATTGGCTGAAAATAGCCACAACTTCCCAGGCCCGATCAAAAATAAAACGCTGGCTGAGACAATCGGGATTCGAACAGGCCGTAACACTCGGAAAAGAACTGCTCGAAAGAGAACTGAAAAAAAATCACCTTGATATGCCGTCCGATGAAGTTCTTCTCGAAGTAGCGCAGGGACAGTCCCATTCCACTATAGATGGACTCTATAATGCTCTCGGCAATGGCGATATAGCCGCTTCGACAATTATCTCGAAAATTTATCCTGAAGAAGAGAAAGAAGAGGAGGGATCACACGTCGAGGAAGTCCTGGAGCGTTTCCGAGTCGAGCGCGGAATAAAAATAGAAGATATTGACAATGCTATGTTTCGCTTCGCGCGGTGCTGCCAGCCCATTCCGGGTGAGGAAGTAATCGGTTACATCACACGCGGACGCGGCTTGACTATCCACCGAGCGGACTGCCCCAATGCTCTTGAACTGGCTCAAAATACAGATAGGGTGATTCCCGTTTCATGGTCGGTTGGACGCGGCCAGACTTTTGTCGTTAGAGTTGAAGTTCAGGTTGAACCGAGAAAAAACATCCTGGTAGATATTACCGAATCGATAGCGGACGGAGATACAAATGTCCGCGGTGCCGATATAAATATCGAGGATACTCTCTCTCGCGGTATCATTATCGTGGAAGTTAGAAACCTCAATCAACTCGAAAAGGTCCTGAAAAGAATAAGCAAAGTTAAGGGTGTTCTGTCGGTACGCAGGGCCTTCGGGGGAAGCGGACTATCCGATAAGGCAAAAGATGAATAAAAATCGCATTCTGGTTTTTGCTCTGTCTCTGCTGGTCTTTATAATTCTCGTTTACTATCTGTGGAGCTATACCATTGATGATGCATTCATAACTTACCGCTATGCCAAACATCTGGTCGAAGGTCACGGCCTGACATTCAATGTCGGGCAGGAGCCGGTCGAAGCCTATTCCAATTTCCTCTGGCTGTTGCTCCTTTCACTTGTTTATGCTATCGGTCTGCCGATTTACTTAACCACCAAAATTCTCGGCGTCCTGTTCTTTATTATTACCGGTATTGTCTGGTTTAACTATCTCGGTCAATCCGGGAAAAGATTTCTCTGGCTGGCAGCTCCTTTTTTTCTGGCCAATCCGGTTAGTGCTTTCTGGGCGGTCAGCGGACTCGAAATAGGTCTGTATGCCCTGATAATCTCAGGTCTTTTGATATATCTTATAAAAAGAAGTTGGTGGTCATTACCGTTTGTTATTTTGATTGTACCTGTCAGACCGGAGGGCTTCGCCATTGCCGCCGCTGCAATTGCAATTGCATGGGTCATAGACCTGAAAAACAGTAACAAGTTATACCAATATTACATTGTAAATATCGCGGTACTTGCCGCCGCCATGATTGCCATTACTATACTACGTATTAGCGTCTTCGGTTATCCCTTTCCCAACACCGTCTATGTCAAATCAACTCTTTCGCACCACGGACTATTCATCCTGATAAAAGGCCTGTTGTATTTCCTTCCCATTACACTGCTTTTTATGCTTGGTATTTATAAGATAATATCAGAAAAACTCAGCCAGCGCAGGTTTGTCGTTTTCGCCGGGATATTTCTTCTCCAGGCCATTATAAATTGCCTCGCCGATGCTGTCATGAATTTTAACCTTCGCTATATGGCAGCCTTTCTACCCCTGTTTTTCATTACCGCTTTGTACGGCTTTGACCTGATCAAAAATGTAACTTTCCGCCAACTTATAATTGCTCTTTCGGTTGTTTCCCTGGTCGCTCCCATTTTTGAAGCTCGCTCGCGTATGATTCTCGAACGAAAAATTCTCGGCGCCCAGAATGCCATTATTGGATACATCAATAAGCAGGAAGGCATACCAGAAATATCTATGACCGACATGGGCCGCGTCCCCTTCTACACCAAAGGCTATTACCATGATCTCTGGGGGTTGGCTTCAGAGGACATTGCACATCACGGATTCGATGTCCGCAGGGAATTTTTGAGATTTCCAGACTATTTTATTTTTGTCGGTTATATCGATAATGATAAAGTCAAACTACGTTTCGGAAGAGAGCGATTAATCTTCTCAATTCCGGCCTTTTCTCACGTTTATTCATTAGCCGGGGCCGGAATTCCCGGCGGTGCTGACTTGCACAGCCCGGGATATTACTATCTGGCTTTTAAAAAGGATCCGGTTAAACTGGATTCATTACTTGAAAAAAATGCATTGAGGTAGTATAAATGAATAACATGAACAGCAATAATGAAATAAAATGCGGGCAGTGCGGACAAATGCTCGATTCTTCGAAAAAATTCTGCCACGGATGCGGCAATGATATTGTCGAACCCACCAAAAATGACAAGAGGGTCAGGCGTAACTTTTATAATATCTTAATCTTATTTCTGATCGTTATAGCAGCCGGGTTCTATGTAACAGTCATCTCACAGACCGAAGAATCTCCCTCCGAGTTTTCCCACGCTGAAGAGGGTGGTATGCCGGATATGGAGCAGATGATAGCCAACCTCCCCAAAGATTATTCCGGCCTTGTTCAAAGCGGCAATCGTTTCATGGATCGCGGCCTTTATTCTCTGGCGATAGAAAGTTACAGTCGTGCCGTAGCCATCGACTCTACCGATCCGAATGTAGTAACCGACCTCGGTATCTGCCATTTCGCGATTAATAATGTCGACAAAGCCCTTGAATTTTTTAAAAAGGCTGTCAGGCTTCAGCCGCGTCACGCTATCGCTCATTTCTTTCTCGGATACGCCCATCTGGATATAAATAATCCCGATTCGGCCCGGATGTACTGGGAGCGCTTTTTAGAATATCACCCCCGGCATGAACTGGCCGACACTGTCAAAAAATATATAAATCAAATTGGTCAATAACTGTAATTGGAATATAAACCTAAATCCTGTTGATAGAACAGCTCCATGACAGGGAAAAGTCAATACGAGGCATCGTTCAAAGGGATATTCGATTTTATATTTCCCCCGGTATGTCTGACCTGCAATAGATATATTGTAAGCAACAATGTTCTGGTTTGCCAGAGATGTCTCGATATTACTGCAACATTTGATTTCCCTTTTTGCAGCGAATGTCACGAAATACTCGAAAATCCGGAAAAATGCCCTCATTGCAATTCCGAAGCATCTTTGCCGGTCTTTGCTCTTGGTAATTACATTGATCCTCTCAAGGAATTGATTCACAGGTTCAAGTTCTCCGGCTATCATTCTCTGGGAGAACAACTTGGGCAAAAGCTCACTGAAAAACATGGCGCCGTCCTGCAATCGCTTGAACCGGAATATCTTATACCGATTCCATTGACATCATATCGCCAGAAGAAGAGAGGTTTTAATCAGGCCGCCCTTTTGGCCGATATAATCGGTAAGGAGATCGAAGCCGAAGTGGCCGACGATTTTCTGGTAAAAACAAAAAGAACCGCCGATCAGGCCCGCCTGAATTCGGATAAACGGCGTGTAAATATCAAGGGCGCTTACGAAATGGCCGGCCAACTGCCGGAAGGATCGCGCGTGGCTGTTGTCGATGATGTCATAACTACAGGGTCAACCATGAATGAAGCAATCGGTGTCTTAAAATTATCTGGCCTGAAACCGGTTGCCCTGGTTACATTGGCGGTCGCAGGATTTTGAAATGTCGACAATGAACAATAGTAATATTTTAGAAGATTATCTCCAGCACCAGGAACTCGAAAGGGGACTATCTCCGCATAGTCTAGCCGCCTACAGACGTGATATCGAAGAATTTATACGCATTTTTAAAATAAAAGGAAATTTCAATATTCCCCATCGTACAATTAATGAATACATGGTTCGATTAAGCAATCTCGGCCGTAAACCATCCTCGATCGCCAGAAAGATATCATCCCTCAAAACATTTTACCGCTATCTAAAGGAAAGCAATCTGGTCAGCGAAAATCCCTTCGAATTCGCCCGAACGCCTCGAATTGCACGATACCATCCTGATTATTTATCAGTCTCCGAAGTCGAAAAAATACTCGCTCAGCCGGATCGCTCAACCGAAAAGGGAATAAGGGACTATACTATCCTCGAAGTTCTCTACGGGACAGGGATGCGCATCTCAGAGCTGATTAATCTTACCATGTCGGCTGTTTACGATGAAGTCGGTTTTATCAAGATCACCGGCAAGGGCGGTAAAGAGAGACTGGTTCCTTTCGGCAAATACGCCCGCGAGGCGGTCGAAAAATATCTAACCGAAGTTCGCGAACCGAAGAAAAAAATAACTGAGAGTGAAATCCTGTTTCTATCCAACCGAAACCGAATATTTTCACGGACCGGCCTCTGGAAAGTTGTCAAATATTACGTAAAAAAGACCGGTATCTCGAAATCGGTAACGCCGCATACTTTTCGTCACAGTTTTGCCACTCACATGATCGAAGGCGGCGCCGATCTGAGAACTGTCCAGGAATTGCTCGGCCACTCAAGTATCACTACCACGCAGATATATACTCAGGTCGATCGAGAATATCTTTTGTCTGTTCATCGCGAATATCACCCGCGGGAAATAAAAGGAAGCGGAGGGGTACACTGAATGTTCCACTGTGCGCACAGGCAGCATGGGGTGGATATTACCTACCCCTTAACAAGGGCGTTTCCCGGCGAAGAGGTCTCCTTTCATTATTTCAAGACACTCGAAGAGCTTCTTGTACTATCCCAGAGATATTATCTTGACCTGGCCGTCATTGCCGGAAAGGGGGAGTTTATTAAGGAACTGGACATGATTCGCCTGATGAAAAGCAATATCTTCCTCTCGATTATACCGACCGTTTTATATCACCCCGAACCGCCCGAAGACGTTCTTATAGCTGGATACCAGAACGGTGCCGATGAATTCATTACCGGTGAATGGCGCGAAAAACTGTTTCAGGTCCAGCTCCGGAAAGTCGCGGAAAGAAGCCGCCGCGATATTTCATATAATCCCTCCACTGCTTTACCAGGACCAAGTGCTATCGAAAAGGAAATTGACCGGCTTCTCAAACTGGATGCCGACTTTGCCGTCTGCTATGCCGATCTCGATGATTTCAAGGCTTATAATGACTATTATGGTTATTATTACGGCGACCGGCTTATTCGGATTACAGCGAGAATTATCCGCGATGTTGTCTTTGATGTCTGCCGTGAAGGTTTTGTCGGGCATATCGGCGGCGATGATTTCGTTTTCATCATTCCGCCCGACAAAGTCGGCTATGTCTGCGAAAATATCATCAAGGTTTTTGATACTATTATTCCCTTCCGATATTCCGACGAGGATCGAGATCGTGGTATTATTTACACGAAGAACAGAAAAGGGGAGATGGAAACCTTTTCGATTCTCACTTTATCAATTGCAGTCCTCATCAATCGACGCGGCACCTTTACTCATGTCGGCGAGATGTCCCATATGCTGGCCGATCTGAAAAAATATACAAAATCCCTTACCGGTTCCAATTATGTCGTGGAACGTCGCAAAAAATATTGATCTGTTAAAAATTTAAGGAATTATCTGCTGTTGAAGCTGCCGGGCCGGCTCGAAATTCGGGTTTTTTTCCAGAAGTAAATCAAGATAGAACAACGCCGAATCTTTTGGATAGCGGTAATTATGAAATGTTAAAGCTAATCCGAAATACGCCTGAGGCAAACTGCTGTCCATTTTTATTGCCTGGTGATATAACGGTATCGCCTGATTGGGCTTCCGGGTCGAATAGTATACATTAGCCCGGTTGACATAATCGACCGCCTTCGGTTCGCCGTAGCGTTCCCCCTGCCGAAACATCGAGAGAGCCTCATCGAATCGCGACATCCGGGCATACAAACCCGCCAGCTTGAAATATGGATCGCCTCTCTCAGGCGCGGCCGATTTCGCCCTTAAGTAGGCCTGTTCTGCCGAGGAATAGTTCATTTGAGCGAGATATACATCCCCGAGATTAATATGTGCCTGGTGCAATTCAGGGTCTATCTCTAACGCCCTGTTATAGTACTGAACTGCCTGCTCATAATTGTTTTGGCTTTCGAATACAAGACCAATATTATTGTACGCTTCGGCATAATTTGGATCTACTCTCAACGCTTTCCGGTACGATTGCAACGCGGCATCTGCCTTACCCTGTAAATATTGCACATAGCCCAGATTATTATATCCGGCAGCCGATGCCGAAAAGCTTAGCGCTTTGTTGTATTCCCGCTCCGCCCCGCTCAGGTTGCCCTGACGTTCATAGGTCAAGCCGAGATTGAAATGAGTTTGAAATTCGTTTTCGAAGCCAAGGTCAAAATAAGTCATATTGCAACCAACCAGTAAAACTATCAGGATGGCAACGTACTTAAAAAACTTTTTGGGCTTATTGTTTTTAAAATAATGGATGAGTTCGAAAACCGCCCCTGCCGCAAATAAAAGAAGGAAAGGTACAATTGGAAGTCGGTGTCTTGCTGTCACGAGAAACAGAATTACGGTCGGGATATATCCGATTATGAATATATAAAATAACGCAAGTTTTTTTCTATCCCTCCAGAAAATCGCCATTCCGGCCAAAGCCAATGGCAACACTAAACCATATGGAAAATATATCGGCCCTTTCCAGATGAGCATTCTCAACAGGGTGGAGTAATTCCGTGAATCATATATATCGGTCTGGTCCGAGTTTTCGAATCCCGAAATAAAATAAACAAGCTTCTTGAATGTCATAGTTATGAATTTTCCCGGATTGCTGACTATGAATTTCAAGGCTTTGGTCGTCCAGAAATTCGATTCTTCACCCGCCGTCAATTCCCTGCCGGTTTCGCGCTCTGCCGCCTCCCTTGTAGCTTCCGTAAATTCTGTCCAGGGGAGAGACTCATCGAGCTTGACCTCCGGCATAAGCATCGTTAAACCTTCGGTGTCAGGATTATTTCCGATATAAAGGTTAACCCCGCCCTGCGATGATATCAGAATAAACTCACCGGTCACCGCATAATTGCGGACTGTAACCGCAAGCACCGGCACCATCAGGCTCAAAAAATAAATGATCATACTCCGAATTGCCTGTGGTCTGCCTCTGATTGCCTGAACCGTCAAATAAATCCAAATTAAAAACAGCGGTACCAATATGAGTATGTTCGGCCGTGCAATTGCCGATAATCCTGTAACCAGTCCGGAGTACAGGCTGTACTTAATAGTAGTCTCTTCCTTTAGCCTGATTAAAAGATATATCGCCCAGAGATTCAGAAAAACAAACAGCACCGGGATAAGGAACATCGTCTCATAAAAAACAAGTGTTCCAAATAGTGCATACCCGAGTCCGGCCGCAATGCCGATTTTTTCACTTAATAATTTCTTCCCGAGAGCATAAACAAAAACCGCCGAGCCCCCAGCGATAAAACACTGAAGAAGTCGCGATACAAAAATCGAATCTCCCGTAATCAACCGGAAAAAGGCCAGAAAATACGGATACAGCGGACCGCGGAAATATGCTTCGTTGCCTGTAAATGACTCCCTCAGGATGTCCCCGGCCCAGCGCCAGTGCCACAGTTCGTCCACCATTGGATAATAAAAAACCGGGTTGGACTGGTACTGAATAAGGTGAATCAGTCGTATTAAAAAGGCCGCCAGATATATTGCCAGCGGCCATTTATTTTTTTGCCAGAATGTCATAGTCGGCTATTGTTTGGGAGTTCCGAACCTTCGTGCTACCATGTAAAAGACAAACATCAACAAAGCGAATGCCGCCAGCGATACATACGGACCAAGGCCGCCGGTCAATGTTTCCATCATCCCTTCATGTTTATTGAAGAAGACCCGATATGTCTCTCCGAATCCAAGTATTAATCCGGCCGTAGCTACCGCTACCAGTGCGTCCCCGGCGACAATTCCGGAGCCGAAAATAACCCCCATCTGGTGTCTTGAAGCGGCGAGTTCTTTGTTGCGATTGAAGCTTTTAATAAGGTATGCCAGAACACCTCCGGCCATAATCGGCATCGATAGATTTAACGGCAGGTACAACCCGATAGCGAACGGAAGTGACTGGATTCCCAGAAGCTCAACGGCCAGGGCTATCATGCCTCCGATTATTATTGGGGTCCAGGGTATGTTGGCGTTCATGATGCCCTGTACCACCGTTGCCATTACATTTGCCTGGGGTGCCAGAAGTCCGTCAGGATTGTACGGCGTTTGAAAACCGAATGCGTCTTTCAGCATGTAAAGCGTAAAGCCCATTGCAATCGCAGGGAATAAAAGTCCGATGAACTCCGTTAACTGCATCTTTTTAGGGGTTGCGCCCAACAAATACCCTGTCTTGAGGTCCTGTGCAATATCGCCCGACATACAAACCGCGATACATACCACCGTTCCGACCGACATTGCCGTAATCATCCCTTTGGTTCCGCTAACTCCGAAAGATATGAGGATTAACGATGTCACCAGCAATGTTGCGATTGTCATTCCGGAAACCGGCGATGACGATGATCCGACCAGTCCGACAATCCGGGCCGCAACGACTACAAAGAAAAACCCGAACAGCACCGCCAATGCCGCTCCAAGAATATGAAGCTCGGTGCCGGGCATCGCCCAGATGGCGATAATTATTACAATTACCCCGATCAAAACCGTCGACATTGGCAGGTCACGATCGGTCCTGGGAACATCGGCCTGATTTTTTCTTCCGCCAATTATTTCTTTAAATCCCGATGCAAATGAATGGAAAATAACCGGAATCGATTTCGCAAGTGATACGAATCCGCCGACCGCTACCGCCCCGACGCCTAGATATTTAATATAGAAATTTCTTAATTGGCCCGGATTCATCTCACTCAATGGAATCGTCCCGGGAGAAATAATTATGCCCGGTATCTGGTCACCGATAAACGATAACAGCGGTCCCACACCGAGATACCCCAGCACCGCTCCGGAGAGCATCAACCCTGCAATCCTCGGCCCGATAATATAACCTACACCCAGTAAAACCGGAGTGGCGTCGATTCCCAGATAACCACCTTTTAGAACGCTCTTGAAATTATAAGTGGGCGATTCCGACCACAACCGTGAGGTGTACATCATTAATTTATAGAATGCGCCGACAAATATCCCGAGAAAAACCGTCTTTGCCTTTTTACCCCCTTCATCACCAGCCACGATAATCTCCGAGCAGGCTGTACCCTCCGGGAATGCCAGACGCTTATGTTCTTTGTGTACCAGATATTTGCGAAGAGGTATCATCAGCAGAATTCCAAGTCCGCCGCCGAGCATCGATAACCAGAAAATCTGCATTTTAGAGATCTTATGCGTGTAATCCAGCAAGCTCAAATCAGCTGTATCCATCCAGATAAAAAACGCCTGAAGGTGCGGCAGAGCAATGGCACTGTTACCTAGTGCGAATCCTTTAACCAGGTTGTAACGATAAAAGGCCAGACTCAATTCCTGTGCCGCCATTTCGGCGTTGGCCGACCAGATAAAAAAGGCAGGAATCGTAAAAATAATTCCCGCTGCCAATGATTCGCCCGCCGAACCGACCGTCTGAACAATATTGTTTTCCAGAACGGTAACTTTGCGAAACAGGCCTCTTAGAATGGCCATCGATATTACGGCTGCCGGTATCGAAGCCGACACCGTCATTCCGTATTTTAGTCCGATATAGGCATTGGCAACACCAAAAACGACCGACAAAATCGAACCCAGGATAATTGCCTTGATCGTCACCTCGGCTATCGATTTTTCCGCGGTTACATATGGTGTGTAAACCTCTTCTTCGTTGTTGATATTATCGGGCACGATACCTCCTGCGTGATTGGAAGGATTTAATGTGATAACCTAACCTGTTGACCTGCAACTGTCAAGAAAAATGTCCTGTCTGGTTAACCAACGTTGTCCCAGAGTCTTAGGTAAACCCTTAAAAAAGCGAACCTTTTTTTCGTATTGTATATAGAATTTTTATAAAAAAAGGAACTTTTTAGGTTATATGATTTTAAAAGTGGTAGAGAGGATGAGAAGTTCTTAAAAAGTGGCCTTAAAAAAACACATTCGAATTTCACAACAGGCCCTCAAAAATAGGATTTTTCAAAATCGATCCGTTGATAACGCAAGCATAAAAAACTAAAAGACTCTTAATAGAGTTAGTTCTTGACAATATGGACATTAAAAAGTATTATATAAGCAGAATATCATCATTCTCAAGCCTCAAATCCCTCATACATAAGAGAATAGCTGACATACTTGGTTTATTGCGAATATATATCAGGCTGTACGGTAAACATGGAGCGTTGGTGGAGTCGGCCGTCAGCCGTAAGTTAACCTTAAACCCTAACAGGGGGTGAATTTATGAAACGTTTTGGCATCATCACATTTGCCGTGGTACTCCTGCTCGGCAGCGCGGCCTTTGCAGTGGATGCAAATAAGGTTGCCGTGGAAGCCGTTAGTGCTGAAGCGGATAACATTGTTGTTCCGGTTACGCTGAACAACGATCAAGCCATGACCGCGCTCGAGATACCGTTGAAGTTCAACGATGGAGTAACATTGGTTGATGTTAAATTTGAAGGTACCCGCTCTGAAAAATTTGATTTCAGACATGCTAAGATCAATAACGATGACAATACCGTAGTCCTGGCTTTCATTCCCATGGTCTACGGTGAGAAAACCGATCTTGAGCCGGGTAACGGCGTTATCGCCAATCTTGTCTTCAGCGTTGATGATCCGAAGGTTGAAGAGATTAATCTGGAGCCCACAACTATGAAAAATCCCAATCATCAGTTGATGTTCGTCTATTCTGATGGAAAGGATATCAAGGATATCGGCCTTGAATTCGAAGGGATCAATGTGGCTCTTTCACAGGTCGTCGGTTCGGAAAAACCGGGCTCATTCTCCCTCGGGCAGAATGCTCCCAATCCTTTCAACCCGACAACCACAATTTCGTACGATCTGCCGCAGGCTACCGAAGTCCGTCTGCAGATTTACAATGTCCTTGGCCAGAATGTCAAGACTCTTGTCGACGATTTTCAGGAAGCCGGCGCACACAATGTAATTTGGAACGGTACTGACAATACCGGTACTCAGGTCGCGAGCGGAATTTATTTCTATCGCATTGAAGCCGGGTCGTTCACCGATACCAGAAAGATGATGATGCTGAAGTAAAAGGATTCGTTATTTAGAAGCTACATCCAAAAATCAGTAAGTGAAACCCCTCTTCGTGATGAAGAGGGGTTATTTTTTCCCCTCAATTGGCTTACCAGCCTGCTTGCAGGCAATTATTGCGACCGGAATGGCCCATTTTCGCGTTTGATGCGTTTTTTGCGCCCTGTATGAGGACAATATTATCGTCTAATTTTAGATAAGTAATTGTTAATTATTAAGTTAATCTCAAAATGGCAGGGTCGGCACAATATTTGATTACCATTTAAGTGATGCAGCGTATATTTGGCGGTATAGCTGCTCGTTATCAACAGGGAGAGTTGGGCTCAAAGGAATACTTTGAGCCCGATTTTTATTTATACAATATGATATTCCTTAACCGCTTCCGGGCTGGCCGGTTCAATAACCAGACTGCTGCTTGTCCCATTATTCCCGTAAGCAACTTCGACCAAGGGCTCATTTTTGGCTCGGCTGTATCGGGCAGTAATGGATGCCGCCAGCCTTAGATTTTTTTCACTCGCCTCACCTATCAAAAGAACCACCGGCGACCCCGTATTTTGTGCTTCCAGACGAATATGGTCCGGCCCTGAAAGCGCTTCTATCTTATCATTGTCAAATTTGTTCTTGCCGACAATCAGTCTGGTTTTATCATCCAATCTGAAATGGCGTCCCAGCTTCAAAAGATTTATATCATCAACGTTGAGACGTCCATTATATGTCAGCAGATCCCGCAGCCGAGTCGAATAACCCGGGTCGGTCAAAAGACATCCTGCCGCCGGTGAAGGATAATCATCCAAACCGAACTCCTTTGCAAGCTCCATCTGTCTTTTGCGAGACCTTCCTGAAATCCCCTCAAGCATCTTCCGGTCAACCAGTCCTTCTTTCTCCGGAATAGTTTCCGGAAGAAGTTTCGCCGAGAGCGGACGCAGTAGCCGACCCTCGATTCCGCTCTGCTTTTCAACCAATCGAAGTTTATCCTTTAACTGCGATTTGGGGCGCTGCCCCATAACTTCCCCGGTCACAATAAAATCAGCCCCGACCAGATCCATAAAATCTTTCGCCTCGCGGAGCATCAAAAGCCGACAGTCGAGACACGGATTCATATTCTTGCCATAGCCGTATTTAGGCCTTTCAACTATATCTATAAATTTCTGACCCAAATGGACCAGTTTGACCTTAAATCCAAATTTCTCCGAGGCTGGATACGGATCACCCCCGCAGCTGGAACGGTCCGTTGAAACATCGCACCCGAAATGGGTCATAAAATACAGCGCCGTGACCTCTATATCCTGCTTTAACATCAAAAGTATCGCCAGGGTCGAATCCAAGCCTCCTGAAAATAAAGCTACCGCATGCGCCGTTTTTTTCTTATCGCTGTTATACATGACTTATCTACTCCGAAAATATTATACAAAAAAATATAAAATCCACAATTATAATTGCCCAATTCGATTCTTAACATATACTGTAAAAAGATATCTTGACTTTACTTCCTGCTAAATCTACTATGAAAGATTATAATCTGTTTGAAAGTTATGTTTATTATAAGATATTTTACAAAACTGCTGAAAAAATTCGCCTATGAGCTTCAAGAGCTGTTTTTCTTCTCAGTCAAACTGGTCGGCTCTCTTTTTGGCCGCCCCATATATGTTGCTGATACTTTCGAACAAATGTACATGGTAGGTATCGGCTCGCTATTCCTGATAATTTTAACCGGCATTTCCGCCGGGCAGGGAATGGCTCTCGAATTTTCGAATGAACTGGCCGATTTCGGAAGTAAGCATTACCTCGGGCGTGTCATGGTTCTTGCTATGGTGCGTGAGCTTGGTCCTGTTCTAACCGGAATCATGGTCGCTTCCCGTGTTGCCGCCGGCATAACTGCCGAGATCGGCGCCATGAAATCATCCAATCAGCTCGACGCCATGCGCGCCTTCGGAATTGACCCGATTAAAAAACTGGCCGCCCCCCGTTTTATCGCTCTGTTTGTCATGGTCCCGGCACTGACCGTCGTATGCGATGTAATCGGTCTTTTCGGTGGGTGGCTCATTGCCGTATTTATTTCGAACCTGACCTCGACAACATATATGACCGCGGTTAAAGTAAAATTGACATACGGCAATCTTATCATCGGCCTTTTAAAGCCATTTGTGTTTGCTGTAATTATTGCTTTTATTTCCACCTACAAAGGATTTACATCAAAAGGCGGTACCAAGGGGGTCGGGCAGGCAACGACTCAATCGGTTATGCTGTCTTCGATTACCATTTTGATCGTTAATTTTATAATATCGAGGTTTATAGGTGACCTTCTCAGGGGTTATTTATGATAGAGTTTCATGATGTAAATTTCTCATACGGTGAAAAAGAAACTATAAAAAACGTTTCTTTCCAAATTCCGGATGGCGAAACTCGTGTAATTATGGGTCATTCCGGTTCCGGGAAATCGACAATCCTGCGCCTGATTCTCGGATTGGTCCGACCATCAAAGGGAAAAATTCTTGTCGATGGATACGATATCTGCAGGATGAAAGAAGAAGAACTCAGGGAGGTTCGAAAAAGAGTCGGCATGGTCTTTCAGGATGGCGCCCTTTTTGATTCTTTAACCGTCGGAGAAAATGTCGGCTATTATCCGCTCGAGTATAATAAATCGATCTCTACCGAAGAATTAGAAGAAAAAGTTTCCAAAATGCTCGGTTTTGTCGGTCTTTCTCCGGATATCATCGATGATCTTCCCGATTCACTTTCCGGAGGTATGCAGCGAAGGGTCGCCATAGCAAGGGCTTTTCTTTCTACCAATCCCTCAATTATGCTATATGATGAACCGACAACGGGCCTGGATCCCTCGATGACCAGGACAATTATTGACCTGATTAACAAACTGGTAAACGAAGAGAGTGTTACATCTATAGTCGTAACTCACCAGATTTCCGACGCTTTTGAATTATCGGATAAGTTTATATTAATAGATAATGGTGAAAAGGCATTCGATGGCGATATAACCCGGTTGCGTGAATCGGATGATCCCCGCGTTACTGAATTTCTAAAACCGTTTCGGGAATCGGTTGCCAATGTCAAAAAAATAGAGTTTATTTAGTCTGGAGATAAGATGAAACGTACTGGAAGAATACCCTGGGGCGAAATAAGAGTCGGACTTCTTTTAACTGCCGTTATTGCTGTTGTACTTTGGGCCTCATTTTCAGGCGGTGGAGCGTCCATCTTTGATGATAAAGTCGAATATCGAGCCTATTTTGCAAATGCCGGAGGGTTGGTCACAGGAGCTCCGGTATGGATTGCCGGTATCGAGGTGGGCAATGTATCCGATATCGATTTCGTCAATCAGGGACCTGATCGCCTTATAGAAGTTCATATCGATGTCCTTGAATCTATTCAGTACATGATAACTCAAAATGCAACCGTCGAAATCGGCACTATCGGCTTTATAGGCGATAAATACGTTGAGGTTAATGCCGGGAGTCTGGATCTTCCCATGCTGGAAGCAGGCTCGGAAATCCCTGCCGTAAAATCGCCCGGTGTCGACGCCCTGTTCGCCGAAGGCCAGGAAACCTTTACATCGGCTCAAGGGCTCGTCAAAAATCTCGAAGAAATCACTGACGAGATGAAAGCCGGCAAGGGAACTCTGGGCCAGATGGTGGCCAATGATACCCTGTACCGCGAAATGACCGATATGGTCTCCGCCTTAACTGTCCTGATCGGCGACATGCAAAGCTCTCAGAAAAAAATAGTATCATCCATAGAGAATATCTCGACAAATCTCGATGGTATCACTGAGAAAGTAAACAACAACGAGGGTACTATCGGTAAACTGGTTTCTGATCCCGGTCTTTTCGAAGAGCTTCATTCTTCCGCCGCCCGGGTCGATTCAATACTGGCCAAAATAAATCAGGGGAGAGGTACCGCCGGCGCAATGGTTAATGATGATGAGATGTATCAGGAAATTAAAAACTTGATTGTCCGTGTCGAAAACCTGGTTTCCGATATAGAAAAAAATCCCCGCAAGTATTTTAAATTCTCTGTTTTCTAAAATAAAAAAACCCGGCGCGCTGCCGCGCCGGGTCGTGTCGGGTATGAGGTTGAGAGAGAGTTCATATGCCGGATACCGATCACGGCAATAACCGGTACCCTTTATATTTAAATCATCTTCTCCTTGATATAAATACTTCCGCCGGAAGTCCGTAAATACAACTCCGGACCCCCGCCGTTAATTTTTGCATCGAGCGCGTTTTCTTTTAATTTGCCCATCACTGTCACCGGGAAATCAACATGCACGCTTCCAGCCGATGTCCTTGCATCGACATTGAATTTTGATTCCGGATAAACAAAAACTTCGATACTTCCGCCCGAGGTCGTCAGGGAGCAGTCTCTTTCGATGTCGCTGTTAAAATCGGCCCTGATCGATCCCCCCGATGTCGCGGCATCGAGTCGGCCCTCGACACCTTCGAATTTTAGACTGCCGCCCGATGTCCGGACATTGATATCACCTTCGAGATTCATGACGGCAATGCCGCCGCCGGCTGTCGAAAGATCGACATTGAATTTTTCCGGCACCGTAATCTCAAAATAGACATTAAGGCGGTTGCGTTTAAAATTGAAGAAACCTCTGTCGCCCTTTGTGTATTCTCCGAAGATATTGACAATATTGTCCCGTAATTCGAACTCGGTCTTAAAATTATTGAATAACTCCTGTGCTTTTTCATCCGACGAGGTTTCCGCCTCCAGATAAATCTTGATGTCTACCCGATTTGACTTATGGGTTTCAATCTTAATACCGCCTAGATCGGTTTCCAAAAAAAGCTCCCCATCCGGGCTGACCTCGAATGATTTTTCGCGAGTATCTTTGATATCGGCAAAAGCATTGGCAGTGAAGAGTATGAGGATAACCCCCGTGACCAGGATTATGTTAAATAGTGAGGTTCTGGGGTTAGACATTTTTTTGTTCCTCCGTGATTATTTTTAATAACAACTGCTCTAAATTACGACAATGCGGGAAAAATGTTTCGACGGTCCTAAATTCTTTTTTATATAATATAATCTTCAAAGGTGGATTCAAAGGGTCTCTTATTTTATTTATAATTAATATTTCAGTCGTTTATTGCGTAAATAATATGTGTCTGGTATATTAAGGCATACCGACATTTGCACCGACCACAATATAATGGAAATGCTCAAACCCAAAATTGGATTTTATTACGGGAGGCGGCTATGAGACTGTTTTTTTCAGTTACTGCTATTTTATTTCTTATTTTCTCAATATCTGCAACTGCGCAGATTGCCCAGAAAGGAACAACTCCACCCAGCTTCGATAAATCGCTGACGGACCAGATCCGGACAATCACAATGCCCTCGGTCAATGTCTCGGAACTCCTTGCCGAGGATGCTGTCGACCGCAAACTGGGCATGCCCTTTCGCTTTGGCTATCCCTTTGATATTGACTATTCCCTCGAAAACTCAGGCACCTGGACCGTTCTCCCCGACGGCAGCCGTATTTGGCGGCTCAAAATCGAATCGCCCGGCGCTTATTCGATCAACCTGATATACAGCGATTTCTACATGCCCCCCGGCGCCCAATTTTTTGTCTATGACGACCAGAAAAAAATGGTCCTCGGCGCCTTCACTTCACAAAACAACAAAGACCACGGCAAGTTTTCCACCAGCCCCGTAAAAGGAGATGTTTGTATCCTCGAATACTTTGAACCTGCCTCTGTTCGCGGCAAGGGGAGACTCGAAATCGAGACAATTGTACACGGCTATAAAAATATTTTCAGTTTCGACGTTGCCAAAGACGCCCTTGGATTCGGAAGCTCTGGTAGCTGCAATAATAATGTCAATTGCCCCGAAGGTGAGCCCTGGCAGGACGAAAAACGCGCCGTAGCCATGATCCTCACCAGCGGCGGTTCAAGAATATGTACCGGGGCCCTCGTCAATAATGTCCGTGAAGATGCCACGCCCTATTTCCTGACTGCCAACCATTGTTTGGGCGGAGAAGCGACCTGGATATTCATGTTCAACTACGAAAGTCCCGACTGTTCAAACACCGACGGCCCGACCAGCTACACTGTTTCCGGCTCGACACTGCTGTCCAATTACTCGTCATCAGATTTCGCCCTTCTCGAACTCTCATCCCAACCGCCTGATTATTATAATGTGTACTATGCCGGCTGGTCCGCTGAGGATATTGCCTCTCAGACTTCAACCGCAATACATCACCCTTCCGGTGATATAAAGAAAATTTCATTCGACTACGATTCGGTAACCTCGACCAATTACCTGTCCACCAGTGGAACAACCCACTGGCGCGTCGGTAACTGGGAAGACGGTACGACCGAGCCCGGTTCTTCCGGTTCACCTCTTTTTGACCAGAACCACCGCATTGTCGGTCAGCTTCATGGCGGTTACGCCTCGTGCGTCAGCATCACTGCCGACTGGTACGGAAAAGTTGCCAGGTCCTGGAACGGCGGCGGAAGTATCTCCTCTCAGCTCAAATTCTGGCTCGATATGGACAATACCGGCGTCTTGACCCTCGACGGTTTCGACCCCAATGTCGGCGTATCTATCAGCCATACTCCGTTGGAAAATACTGTCGATACCGTGAACAATTACGAAGTCATATGCAGCATAACTTCGAGATTCGATCTGGTTACCGATTCACTTCTCCTCCATTATGAAATAGATGATTACTGGACAATCCTGCCCTTACTGCCGACCGGCACCGAGGATGAATACGGCGCCGAGATACCGGCGCAGGATGGCGGGACAGTCATAGATTACTACATATCGGCCCAGAATGTCGAAGGGTATTATGACACGACCGCTATCTATACTTTCGAGGTCTTAAATGTCCCCAGTATTGTAATCAGCCCGTCTTCGCTGGACGAAACCCTTCCGCCCGATGACAGCACCTATGATACTCTCTATATCGGGAACATCGGCAAAGGCAATCTTGATTATTCACTTTCACTCGATTATGACCTCGTCAAATCATCGGATCCTCTGCTTCAGAAACTGATCGATGACAACCGCATTGCCCCCGCAATTCACAGCTACCCGGCCGAATATTCGACATCTACCGAAGCCAAAGGAACCGAGTCCGGCATTATCGGCAGCTCGGTCGACAAAGGTGCCGGGGGCCCCGACAATTTCGGGTACTACTGGATAGATTCTGATGAACCCGACGGCCCATCCTTCGACTGGGAAGATATATCCGGCTACGGCACCGATATAACTTCCGGGCTCGATGATGACAATTATGTCGGACCGTATTATGTCGGCTTCGCCTTTTCATTCTATGAAAATATCTATGACAGCCTCTATATCGGCTCTAACGGAATTGTCGGCTTCGATACCGCGGCTATGAAAGCCCGAACCGAACAGGCATTCCCGAATCCGCTGACCCCGAACAATATAATTGCCTGGTTGTGGGATGACCTCGATATAACGAATGTCTCCAATCCGGGCGGAGCCGTTTATATCGATGCCAACCAAAACCGCTGTATCATACAATTCGACAATTTCCCGGAATACAACGGCTCGGCAGGCGATGTCGTTACCGGACAGGTAATACTTTATCCTGACGGAAATATCGAATTGAAATATCTCTCCATCGCTTCCGGATTCGATGTCACCTCCTGCGGTGTCGGAATCGAAAATGCCGATGCCACCGACGGCCTTCAGGTCGTTTATGATGCACCTTATCTCTATGACAGTCTGGAAATTCTCATAACCCGCCCGCATCTCTGGCTGTCGCTTTCGAAAGGGGAGGGTTCGCTTTCACAGAACACCGAAGATACAATTATATGCACGTACAGCACTACCGATATGGAAAACGGCACCTACAATGCCGACATAATTATCGCCAGCAACGATCCCGATTCACCCGACAGTCTGTTGACCGTTCCTGTTACATTAACGGTCAGCGGGACCGGCCCGTCATACATATGCGGCGATGTTAACGGCGATGAACTGGTCAATCTCATTGATATCAACTACATGATAGGCTACCTCTATTATGAGGGCCCGGCGCCCGATCCGATCGAATCGGGTGATCTCAATGGCGACGGCAATCTCAACCTGCTCGATATTTCCTACGCCATTGCCTATCTGTATCAATCCGGGCCGGAGCCGATTTGCGAAAATTAGACAAAATCTATCTTTATTTGATGGGCGGCAGGAAGCCGCCCATTTTTTATGTTTTAAAGTCATTTGCCGGTATTGACGATATATACCAATAGTCAATATTTGATTTCTCGATTCGGGAATTCCAAATTTCTCGTGGCCCATAATTTGTTCAGAGGGTTTTTGTTATGGCGGATGAAAGAAAGATTGAAAGATTCGAAGCCAGGGAATATCTGAGAGTAATCAGGCAGGATACCGGGGAGATGCTCGGTTCGCTGGTTGATATATCGCCGGAAGGATTCCAGATTCTGACCGAGGTTCCTATCGAAATCGGCGCCAAGTTCGATCTCGAAATAGAAATTCCTCAGAATATTTCCGAAACCGATGGAATAAGACTTGTTGCCGCCTGTGTCTGGTGCCGGAAATCGTCCAACCCAAGTTTCTACTATGCCGGGCTTCAGATCCAGAATTTGACCAATGAAATAAAAGATGCTGTCAGAAGTATCATAAACAGCAGTATGTTCATCAACGGTTTTTCGCTTACGCCGAAGCAGTAAATATATTTCCGCAGAAAAAAAGAAACGCCGGTTGGAGAAGCCGGCGTTTTCGCGCATTAGTCCTTGAAAGGAGGAAACAGAAAGCATTAACTGTTTCTGTGACTCTCGCTTATTTATACGTCCAAAATAATCCCGCGTTCCAAAATTTACATAATCGGTTATACAACAAATCATTATAGCTGTTTTCCCCGGTCCGATTATCCGGTTTTTTGAGGTTTTTATTGAATTATTTTTAAAACTGCCGGTATATTCAGTAGAAGAAATCGGAGAAAACTTATGAATTATGGAGCGACTTCGGGGGCGGCCATCGCCGCTGCCAAACAGGCCGAGCAAAAACGAAAAGAGGAGGAAGAAATGACCCCGTATAAAGGTGACGATCTCGAGGGTTGGGAATTCAAAATTGTCAGATCCCATACCGGGGCCTTTAAGAAGAATGAGTTCCTCCAGAAAGTTATTGCCGAGGAATCGAAGGCCGGGTGGGAGATGCTCGAGAAATTCGATGAATACCGTGTCCGGTTCAAACGGCGGACCGACAAACGGGCCAATGACCAGTACCTTCAGGGGATCGACCCGTACCGCACCGTTGCCGGGATCAGCGGCGGCAGGCTCGGTCTTATTATCGCCGGATCGATTATACTGGGTATCGGCATCCTTATGCTGGTCCTCTTCGGCATCGTCGGCGTCCAGAATATGTAATTCCCATAAAGAGGGGGCAAAGGCCCCATTTTTTGTCGAGGGCACAAATTAAGAAAGAATGTATCCCTTTTTTGTTCCTCCCCAAAATGGCTTTGTTTCCTCAAAAAGTAGTTTTTGGGACCATCAACTTTGTAGTAAAAATGGGGGTTCGGCTCCTTTTCCTTATTATTGCAGTTTCCATGATTATTAAATAAAGGCACGAGTGTCCCTCAGGTATATAAATATCCTCTTTATAAAAGGGCACGATCCCCCATTTACCACCGGTTTGATAGTGAAAGTGTGGGGTTGAAGTTGCGAATCAATCACACTAGATCAACCCATTAATCCAGAGTTGAATGACTACATCCATTTGACTATTGTGCGTTTTATATTGCATATTCATCCTTCTAAGAACTTGGCGCCATAGCGACGCTTGAGTTGGGGAATTAGTCCTTCTTTGTAATATTTGGATATTTCTTGCTTGAAGAATTGCAGTCCCATGGCAAGCGTAACGTGCATTGAGTCCCGGAGGCTGTGTATTATTTATTGGTCTAACTCTATGAATACATCCGGAATTGCAAAGCCCAATAAAGGCCTCTCTTGGGCAACATTTTTTCTTTGTTTCGTTACTAAGCGTTGCATTGCGAATTACACTGATCCAGGCTTGATAAGCGGATAATCTTGGATTATTTTGCATAGCCTTTGCCGCTCTCACGGCAGTATCTCCGAATTGACCCATAATAAATCCTCCATTTTTCCAGCCAATATTGAACAATCGTTATGATTACTCAAATCGGTGTTTTAAAAGATTTAATATAATTCCAAAGATGCGAATCAAATGATGTGCTCTGTATTCTATTATATCGGCAATTTGATATATATTATTATATAACTGTCGTATAATCCCACTGACAGGTTCTGTCAAAAATGAATGTGGAAATCTTTTTTGTATTGACTAAAGCACGCAATGCCTTTAAATTTTGGAGATAAATGGAATTCCAATTTAAAGACCCACCATACGGCATTTTATAACAAAAACATGGAAAATCTCAATAAAGATAATCTAAAAAAGATTTTTAGAAGATTAAGAGACAAAAAAACGAAAAAATTCGCCGCACTTATAGTACGGGATCCATTAGATTTTATAGATTTTGAAGTAAATTTGGAGGAAAATATTCGTTCACTTATATATGAAATTGATTCTGGTCTTTACCATCCACAAAGACCCTATCTCCATCCTTCCGGAAAAAGTAAGGGAATAAATCGTCCTACAGTAGTCTTTGATATTAAAGATGCTCTAGTATATAGATTTTGTATTGAACAAATTGAAAGCGATTTGCTCAAGAAAACTCGGCAGAAAAATATTCGAGGCGGAATTAGAATTGCCCCTAGAATAAATACGCAAGATGGTGATTTCTACGAGGTTTGGTTCGAAGATTGGCTAGCGCATCTAAATGCAATCAAGGATAGCCTTTCAGAAAAGAACTACTTAGTATCGGCTGATATTGCCTCCTACTTTGAAAATATTAATATTCTACTATTAAAGGATTTAGTAAAAGGTGCGGTTGGTGGAAAAAATGAAATTATAAATCTATTATTTTACTTTCTTGAAAATGTAAGATTTAGAGGTAAATATGAGTTAAATACATATGTTGGCCTGCCGCAAGAAGACATTGATTGCTCACGCTTGCTAGCCTATTTCTTCCTAAATTCGCATGATAATAATATGGTAGATTTTTGTCGCAATTCTAATAAAGAATATTTCAGATTCGTTGATGATATGTTTTTTGTTTTAAATACGGAAATTGATGGCAAATGGGCCCTTAAAGCCATGACGGAGTCATTAAGAAAATTGAATTTGGTCGCAAGTTTAGAAAAGACAAAAATTATGTCTAGTGATAAGGCATATGAGGAGTTTTTTTTCACTGAGAATTTGGAATTAACCTATAAAGAAAAAATATTAAGAAACGCAATAAATAATAATGAAAATGTCGAAGAGCATATTGAAGAAATTATAAGACTCTATGAAAAGTATATTGAAGATGGTCGTGAATCCTTTAAGAATTGGGTAAAAATATTAAAGCGATTTTATACCATTTTTTCCTATACAAAATCAGATTATCTATTTGATTACTTGATAGATCACATTATGAAATATCCAACGCTCTTGGCAAGTAATAAAATTCAGAAATACATATTAGGAAACATAGAATCTAACAATTTTAACACTTTGATTAACAAAATATTAGACTATTTATATTCATCCGATAACATATACCCAGATGTTGAAACAAATATTTTAGAAACACTTCTTTTGGTTGATAATGGACGTTATTCAAAATATAGTTTAGATAGACTAAAAAAACTTGGGTGCGACATTTTATTTACTAAGAATAATTATAAGAAATTATCAAATTATGCAAAGGCAATTTCCTGTCTTTTAGTTTATAAGTTTAGTAAAGATGAACTTGAAGGGATTGTAGACCATTATTTATCCGGCCATGAAGACGATTATTTGGTGCGAAAATATCTAATTTTCGTGCTATCAACAATTGTAAACCGTGATTTGAATGCCAAAGTTCTTGAAAAGGCTAGGCGAGAGCAAAATGTTTCGATTAGCAGACTTGTTAAGTTCATAGAAAATATCAAAGAGTATAGAAATTGCAATGTGGTAAAAAACTATTTGAGTAGAAATAAATGTACACTCATCTATGATAATGATATAGATTTGACCGTAACGATAGATATAGTGCCTATTCGTTCACAAATTCTGAAAGATATAATAAATATATATAGATAAAGTAGAAGTAGGTCGGGATCGCTGTCGATGGCCGAACGATGTGAGGTGCATCGATTCTGAGCGGAGATCCTGAAGAATGAAGGATACGGAGCGAAGAAGGTTCCGACATTCATAAAATGAGCAACATCCGACGATACCATACCGATAACGATATCGTATTCACCATATGGGTGCCCCACCATTTAGGGCTTGTTGAAAAAGTCTTGTTTTAGGGGATATGAATA
>CAZDPY010000002.1:0-290154 GCA_964507455.1 uncultured Ignavibacteriaceae bacterium | reverse complement strand
TCAAGGTGGCCTGACTCAACTAAAACAGCCTCCGGAATAACCGGGGCGGTTCAATATTATCTTATGATAGATAAACAACCATCGTTGCAAAGCACATGCGACTCATTTAATTTATATATAGAAGAAGTTTCAAATTTGGTCGGTTTCGATTGTAATAACCCCATATTAATTCATGGATTATATGATCTCCCCTATGAGTCTTTAGGACAGTCAAATTGTGGGACAATAAATGATTATGAAAATACTTGCCTAGAAAACTATGACGGAGGAGAAGATATCTTATATGAATTAGTTATAGATAATATTGTAGAATTGGATATTGAATTTGACCCATTGGGAACCCTATACACTGGGATAGGCTTAGCGGATCAATGTCCTTTGACTGGATCTGAATTCCTTGAATGTATTATTGAATCACATCATTATGCGGGTGTCCATTTGTTAAGTAATGTTACTCTAAGCCCTGGTAATTACTATATCATGATTGACACATGGCCTTCACCGGAATGTATACCTTCTTTTAACTTAAGCATAAAACCGAATAATATGGTAAAATCGACATATCCAATGCGAAATCAGATTAACATGTTTCCTAACTTAATAATTGGCACTACATTTTATTATGATATAAATTTGTCATCTATTAATGATACTGCCTTTATCATCCACGCCAGCCAATCCGGCTTACATTCCGGCATAATATCTTACGACGAACCCACTCGCACGGCAACTTTCGATCCGGATGAAGATTTCGCTCCGGGTGAAGTTGTCACGGTTACTCTGACAGACGGTATTGAATCAACAGAAGGAGTCCCTCTCAAAACATATTCATGGTCATTTACAATAAAATCAGAAGAAGGGCCCGGATTTTTGATGAATCCGGAACTGTACGAAGTAAGTCCATCTGAAGATAATGGGCCACATGATGTTTGCCTGGCCGATTTTGATAAGGATGGTGATATAGATATAGCGGTGCCTGTAGAACATGATGATTCAATTATGGTCTTTATGAATAATGGGATCGGTATCTTTTACGAACCGGTCGGGTATTTAACAGGAGATAACCCATTGCGGGTGTTCGCCAGTGATGTCAATCTCGACGGTTACCCGGATATGGTGTCGTCCAATTATTCAAGTAATGATGTTTCAGTATTAATTAATAATGGTGACGGCGCATTCACAAGTCATGTTGATTATCCTGTCGGACTAAATCCAAGGGCAGTTTATTGTGCTGATTTTTCGGGGGACGGATATCCGGACCTCGCCGTTCCGAACGAGGGGAATGATAATGTTATAATACATATAAATGATGGTGACGGGACTTTTAATTATAGACATAATCCAAATGTTGGTGTCATCCTTACCATATTAATGGAGGGGACTTTGATTCGGATGGAGATTGTGACCTCGTAGTTGCCAATAATAATTCGCATAATCTTTCGTTGTTGATTAATGACGGCCTTGGGAATTTCGCTAATGGAGCGACATTGCCGGCAGGCTTACATCCATATTACGTTTCTGTCGCAGATCTAAATGGTGACGGTTACTTGGATATATGTGCTGCAAACCGGCTGGATAATAACATCGGCATCTATCTTAATGACGGAAACGGTGATTTTAGCGGCAACATATCATATTTTGCAGGAGGAAGTGGGCCACAGGGAGCCTATCCTTGTGACTTAGATGGCGACGGTGATCTGGATATTACTATTCCGCTTGCGGATGCTGATAGTATTTTAATCCTACTGAATAATGGTATTGCGGAATTCAGTTTGGACACCATTCTATATGCAGGTGATTTTCCGTATGCAGTAGCCGCCGCTGATCTGGACAATGACGGTGACCTGGATATTGTGTCTTCGAATCGTGATTCAGACAATATCATAATATATCGCAACGAAATCTGCATCGATTCGGATGGTGACCATTTTGGTGATCCCGGATATCCTGATAACACCTGCCAGACCGATAACTGCCCCGATTACTTCAACCCGCTGCAGGAAGACTACGATCTGGATGGGCTCGGGGATTCCTGCGATGACTGCAATAGTTTCATGCTTACTTTGACTGCCCCCGATAGTATTCCGACAAGAGTCACTGAACTATTTGCCTATTATCCCGATATCTCCGATCCGGATGACACTATCTTTACAATTAATTATGACATCTATCCTGACTGGTGCACGATTCAAAATGACTCTCTTATTGGAACTCCTCCCGGAGACACAATCGTCTATTATGATACCATTTCTTATACAATGATGGATGAGTGTAATGTTGACTCGGCTTTTATTACGATAATTGCTTACCTTTGCGGCAACTTCAATGGCGATGATAAACTAAATCTTCTGGATATAACCTATTTGATCAATTATTTGTATCGTGATGGTCCGGCTCCGGATCCGGTTATTGCCGCAGATGTTAATGACGATGATTCGGTAAATTTATTGGATATAACTTATCTGGTCAGTTATCTATATAAATACGGGCCTGAACCGGTTTGCCAGTAATTTGCAGAATTCAGATACAATAAAAACCGCCGAAAGTAATAATACTTCCGGCGGTTAATTCGCGTCCATTATTTTATTGCCGTTAAGATCTCATTCTCTTTAGGAACCTCTAAAGCGTTCTTGATAGAGGGCTAAGGCCTGCTGATTGAGATATTTTGTTCTAATACCCCATTAAATATATTTTTTTACAGGCAATCTGACCCGCAATGAATATGAGTAATAAGACTGCTAATTTAATGCCCTGTTGACTCTGGTAATGATAATGCTATAATAATAGATGCGAATTTGAATATCGAAGATGGAAAAGTATAATTGGAGTTTGTAACATTATTGATTATCGGGGCTGTTATCGGATCGAATAATCTGGCGGTGGCTTTGGCGCTGGGAGCTCTGGGGCAGGCGGCTCGGCGGTTTCGGGTTATGTTAATTTTCGGTATATTTGAATTTTTCATCCCACTGTTCGGGATATGGCTGGGGGCAAATGCGGCACGAGCAATCGGGCTCCACGCCCAACAGGTGGGAGCGATTCTTCTTGGCGGACTGGGGCTGTATGCCATTATCAGCGGTCTTCGAAAGAAAGAGGATCATGTTCGCCTGGCCTATCTTGCCACAAGCTGGGGAGGGCTGGTTACACTGGCGGCCGGCTTGAGTCTGGATAATCTTCTGATCGGATTCAGTCTCGGACTGGGTGAAGTAAGCCCGCTGAGCCTGGCTATTACCATTATGTGCTTTTCGGTTTTATTTACATGGGTGGGTATGCATCTGGGACGAATTTCCAGCCAAAATTATGAACGGATGGCGAGAGTTGGTTCGGGAATCCTTCTAATGGCTCTGGGTGTGTCCAGCTGGGTTGGATTGATATAGGTGAAAATTGGATTTTTATAATTTACGGTACAATAAAAAACCGCCGAAAGTAATAATACTTCCGGCGGTTAGTCCACCTCTATAACTCAATCTGAAAACCTGAATTTTATTTTAATATCAAGCTTTTTGTAATAAGTCAGCTTGATTTTTTGGCGGCCTCCTCTTTGAGCTCGCTTTTTGATTCTTTCGCGGCTTCCTTCTTTTCGGCGTTATCTTTTTCTTCCTGACCCTCTTCTTCGCCTTCATCAAAGGGGATACCCATGACGTACTTATGGATGGCACGGGCGGCGATTTTGCCGGCCCCGGCGGCGAGAATCACGGTAGCACCACCGGTGACAATGTCACCGCCGGCGAAAACGCCCGGACGGGATGACATCATGGTTTTCGGATCGACCTCGATATTACCCCATTTGTTGGTCTTGAGTCCCGGAGTGGTCTGGGGGATAAGCGGGTTGGAAGAGTTACCGACGGCAATGACGACAGTCTCGACCGGGATTGTGAAATTGGAACCCTTGATCGGGACCGGACGACGACGTCCTGACGAATCAGGTTCGCCGAGTTCCATTTTGACGCATTCCATCGCTTTGACCCAGCCGTTTTCATCGCCGATGTATTTAACCGGGTTGGTCAGGAACTTGAACTGGACGCCTTCCTCTTCGGCATGATGGATTTCATCGAGACGGGCCGGCATTTCGTTCATGCTCCGGCGGTAGATGATATAACCATTGTCGGCACCCAGACGAAGAGCGGTACGGACCGAATCCATAGCGGTATTACCTCCTCCCAGGACGGCGACATTTTTGCCGACGAAGACGGGGGTGTCGTTGTTCGGGAAATCGTAAGCGGCCATCAGGTTGGAGCGGGTAAGGAATTCATTGGCGGAATAAATGCCGTTCAGGTTTTCGCCTTCTAGCTTCATAAAGTTGGGCAGTCCGGCGCCGGTACCGATGAAGACAGCATCGAAGCCCATTTCTTCCATCAGTTCATCGACCGTGTCGAGTTTGCCGACGACATAACTGGTATGTATTTCAACGCCGAGCTTTTTGAGATAATCGACTTCGGCGGCTACGATTGCTTTCGGCAGACGAAATTCGGGAATGCCGTAAACAAGAACACCGCCCGGCTTATGAAGAGCTTCGAAGATGACGACTTTGTGGCCCATCTGGGCAAGGTCGGCGGCGACAGTAAGCCCGGCAGGACCGGAACCGACGACGGCGACTTTTTTGCCTGACGATTCAGGCAGTTCGGGGATTTCTATTTCACCGGTGGCTCGTTCGTAGTCGGAGACGAATCGTTCGAGGTTACCGATGGCGACCGGTTTACCCTTTTTGCCGAGGATGCAGTACATCTCGCACTGTTCTTCCTGCGGGCAGACCCGTCCGCAAATAGCCGGCAGAGCATTGGTTTCTTTTATTTTTTTCGATGCTTTAACGAATTCACCTTCCATGACCAGATCGATGAAAGCGGGGATATCAACCTCGACCGGGCAGCCTTTCATGCAAAGCGGTTTTTTACATTCGAGGCAGCGGCTGGCTTCGATTTGAGCCAGGTCGGGATCGAGCCCGTAGGGGACTTCCATGAAATTAGCCACACGTTCCATCGAGTCCTGCTGGGGCATATCCTGGCGGGGGACTTTCCGCCGATCTTTTTTCTCGAGTGGTTCTTTCTTTTTATAATCAGACATATTTATACCTGTTCTTCTTTTTTAATCTCATCGGCTTTCTTCTTTAGACGGCAGTGTTCGTCTTCGAGGAATTTGTCGTATGCCTTCTTTTCATACGGGACATACATCTTAAGACGTTTGGTCATTTCGTCGAAATCGACCTGATGGCCGTCGAAATCGGGACCGTCGACGCAGGCAAACTTGGTTTTGCCGCCAACGGTGACACGACAGGCGCCGCACATTCCTGTACCGTCAACCATAATCGGATTGAGACTGACAAAAGTTTTAATACCCGGTTTACGGGTGGTTTCGACGACTGCTTTCATCATGGGGACGGGGCCGATGGAGATAACCATGTCGATTTTTTCGCCGTCATCGATCATTTTCTGAAGTATGGTAGTTACGAAACCGTGAGTGCCGTAAGAGCCGTCGTCGGTAGAGATGAGGAGTTGATCGGAGGCTTCGGAAAGTTCTTCCCGGAATATCAAGAGGTCTTTGGTGCGGGCGCCGATGATAGTTGTGACTTTATTGCCGGCTTCCTTGAGAGCCTGGGCGATAGGGTATATGGGCGGAATACCGACTCCGCCGCCGATACAGACGCAGTGTCCGAATTTTTCGACGTGGGAAGGGATTCCCAGAGGTCCGACGACATCGGCAAAGTGGTCGCCGGTTTTCATGCGGTTCATCGATGCCGAAGTTTTGCCGACTTCCTGGATGACCACAGTTAGTATTCCTTTTTCCTTATCAAGACCGCCTATCGACATGGGGACACGTTCGCCGCGATCGTCTTTGCGAAGAATTACGAATTGTCCCGCTTTTGCTTTTTTGACCAGGCGGGGTGCTTCGATCCTGAACTGGTGGACTTTTTCACACAGTTCTTTTTTGTCTATTATTTTGTGCAACTGTCCTCCCGCTGCCTTTATTTATTATCTTTTTTCATATTTTCTACGATACGTTTTGTGTCACGCGCAATAACAAGTTCTTCATTAGTGGGAATAACCATAATTTTTATTTTACTGGAATCGGCGGATATTATGCCTTCCTTTCCAATTTTTCGCTTGTTATTTTCTTCATCAACGGCTATTCCCATATATTCCATACCCTCCAAGGACTTTTTACGCACGAGCGGGGAGTTTTCTCCAATTCCGCCGGTAAAAACGATGGCATCGAGTCCGCCCATTGCGGCGGTATAAGCGCCGATGTATTTTTTTAGGCGGTAGCAATATATATCGAGTGCCAGCCGGGCGTTGGCGTGATCGTCGCCGGCGGCTTCCTCGATTTCGCGCATATCGGAAGAAACACCGGAGACACCCATCAGGCCGGAGTGCTTATTCATCAGGGCACTGGCTTCATGGAGCGATAATTCTTCACGCCCCATGATATGAGTAATAACGGCCGGGTCCATGTCACCGGTTCGGGTTCCCATGAGGAGTCCTTCGAGAGGAGTAAAACCCATAGAGGTATCTATTGAGACTCCGCGATCGACCGCAGCAGCAGAGGCACCATTTCCGAGATGGGCGGTGATGATTTTTAGTTCTTCGATTGGTTTGCCAATCAGTTCGGCGGCTTTTTGAGATACGAATTGATGTGACGGGCCATGAAAACCGTAGCGGCGGATGCCGTATTTTTTGTACATGACATATGGCAGGCCGTAGATGTAGGCATATTGAGGCATCCGGTGGTGGAAGGCGGTGTCGAAGACGGCGACCTGGGGGATATCGGGCAGATTCGATCTACAGGCTTTGATTCCGCTCAGGTTATGGGGATTATGCAGGGGAGCGAGGTCGATTAATTCGCGGATTTTGTTCGAGACTTCGGATGTAAGGAGTGCCGATTCGGTAAACTGCTCGCCGCCGTGGACTACTCGATGTCCGACGGCGTGTATTTCGGATTTGTCTTTTATGACACCGTGATTTTCGGACATGAGAATCGTAATGACATATTTTATGGCCTCAATATGGTCGAGGATTTCACCGGAGACCTTGACTTCTTCGCGATCGTACGGTTTATGAGTCAGGACGGCACCGCTCATACCGATTCTGGATACGACGCCTTTAGCGATGGCTTTTTCCTCGGTCATGTCGTAGAATTGATACTTGACCGATGATGATCCGCAGTTTATGACAAGTATATTCATTATTCTGACGGCCCTATACTCTGGACGAAAGGTGTTTCGCCCTTTATTTTGTGACCTTCTTTATCGTATTTAAAAAAGCCCTGTCCGGTTTTGACACCGAGATGTCCGGCGCGAACCATCTTTCGGAGCAGGGGGCAGGGATTGTATTTGTGCTCGGAGAGTTCTTCGAGGAGATTTTCCATTTGCGACATGATGACATCGAGACCCATCATATCGGCCAGTGCCAGCGGTCCGGTATTAAAGCCGAAGCCGAGTTTCATAGCGGTGTCGATGTCCTCGGCGGTCGAGACGCCTTCCATGAGGACATGCATGGCTTCATTCAATAACGGCATAATGACCCGGGTCGTAACATATCCGGGATATTCGTAAACCTGCACCGGCGTTTTTCCGAGGAGGTCGGCGAATTCACAGGCTTTTTGATAGGTTTCATCGGAAGTATTCAAGCCTCTGACAATTTCGATAACGGGGATTTTGGGAACCGGGTTTAAAAAGTGCATACCGATTATTCTATCAGCTCGATTGGTTACCGAGGCGAGTTCGCTGATGGATATGGTCGAAGTATTGGTGATAAATATTGTTTCTTCGGGGCAGGTGTCATCGAGTCTCTGGAACAGTTCCATTTTCAGGCGCAGTTTTTCGGGAATGGCCTCAATAATAAATTTGGCCATCATGGTCACCTGGAGGTCGGTGGAAGGGACAATTCTGGCGAGGATAGCCTTTTTGTCGGATTTGGTGAGCCCCCATTTTTCAATTTCACGATCTATGTTTTCGGCTATTCTCTCGATGCCTTTTTCGGCGAGTATAGCGGTTCTATCCATGAGGATGACATCGGTACCGGTAGTGGCGATAGCCTCGGCTATACCGGCACCCATTGATCCGGCGCCGATTATAACTATTTTATTCGCGGCCATAATTTAAAATCACCTTCAATATGTGAAAAAAGTAACAATCTTTCGTCGCTAATATATATAATACGCAAAAGGTGGCAAGTCCTTTTTTCCCTTATATATATAAACCATCTTGATTTCTTCTGACATGGTTTTTTCTTGACCGTCCAATTTCCTTTGCCTATTATAAAACATTGTATTTTTTTAATCTTACGGGGGCCTCCCTGAATCGATTAATGATTTATTGATGGTTTTACGGAAAACGGAATTGGAGGATTGGCAATATGGCAAAAAAAATACTTATGATCGGCGCGACAGGAATGCTGGGTTATCCGGTAGCATGCCGCCTTATGAAGGATGAATACCAGGTCAAAATGATGAGTCATTCTCCCGATCTGGCCAGAAGAGTTTTTGGGGCGACGGCTGATATCGTTGAAGGCGATGTGACAAAGCCGGAAACGCTGGATATTCCTATGGAAGGATGCGATGCGGTTTATATGAATTTGGGCGCCAAAATGAATCTCGATAAATATGACTTAATAGAGCACCAGGGGCCGGCCAATGTGGCAGAAGCGGCGAAGAAACACGGCATAAAGCAGATTGGTATGATATCGTTTCTTGAAGTGGGTGAGGCCGATAAATCCAAATGGGAGTATATGGCGGGTAAATTTAAAGGGGAGCAGGCGCTGCAAGAGAGCGGTATTCCGTATACTGTGTTTAGATCCTGCTGGTTTTTTGAATCGCTACCGAAATTTATTGTCGGCAAGAGAGCGACATTGTTCGGGAAACAGCCGTATCCTCGCTCATGGATTGCATCGTCCGATTATGCCGGTATGGTCTCCAAAGCATACCGTACCGAAGAAGCGAAAAACAAAATATTCCATATCAAGGGTGTCGAGAAAAAGACGATGCATGAGGCAATGACCGAGTTTTGTGAAATCGTCTATCCGAACATCAAAGTCGATGTTGTACCGCAGTGGCTGATGACGATTATGGCGAAATTTTCCCGAAAGAAAGAGATTAAGGGTGTAGCTCGATTTATGAAGTATTTCAATCAGAATCCTGAACCGGAATTGAATGGAGAGGCTGAGAAAATACTGGGGCCCGCATTGACGACCTTGAAGGATTGGGCTGAAGATTATAAAATCAAGTTGATGGCTCGTAAAGGTTGAGATTTTTTGAATCGTCTGCGTATCGGGGCAGTCAAATAAATAAAAGGCCGATACAATGAGTTTTTTAGATAAGTTATTCTCACGTTCAACCAAGCCGGGCAAACCGGTTGTAGTCGATAATGGAAATTTCGAGGACGAAGTAATTAAATCGGATATCCCGGTAGTCGTTGATTTCTGGTCGTCAACCTGTCAGCCTTGCCAGGTTATGGGCGGTTTGTTGAATGAAATCGGTCCTGAATTCGCCGGGAAAGTAAAAATCGCTAAAGTCCGGGTCGATTACGAACCGGAGATAGCTTCACAATTCGGTGTACGATCGGTACCAACTTTAATTATTTTCAGTAATGGTAAGCCGGTAGAGAATATTGTCGGTTTACTCCCGCTAATGAAACTCAAGCAAAAATTCGCCAATATTATCCGGTAGACAATTATATTCCATATTGCTTTTTAATCATCATAGTGTTATAGTTTTTCCGAAAGGGAGTACATCTTGGACGGAATAATATTTAATCTCGATCCCGAGATAGTCAAAATCGGGCCATTCGCTATTCGTTATTACGGAATTATTTTCGTAATCATGCTGTTCCTTGGCTATCTGCTCTGGCGATGGCAGATGCTAAGGGGCGGATATTCAGAGGATCTGGCAGAGCGATTTATAATATGGGGAGTCATTGCGGTTCTGTTGGGAGCTCGATTCGGGCATGTCTTTTTCTATCATGCAGAAGAATATTTGGCCGACCCGATCAGGATACTGCAATTCTGGAAGGGAGGATTGGCCAGCCATGGGGCAACATTGGGGCTTTTGATTGCATTGATATTGTTTGCTATTAAGAATAAGGTACATGTCCTGGAAGTTCTTGATCGATTTACTTTTTCGGCTGCCACCGGGGCGGCGATGGTCCGGCTGGGGAATTTTCTGAATTCAGAGATAGTAGGGCGGGCTACTGATGTTCCGTGGGCGGTAAGGTTTGTCAGGTATGACAATGGAGCGGTGGCCCGACATCCATCGCAGATTTATGAATTCCTGATGGGGGCAATTATACTGTTGATTTTATATTATGCCGATAAATGGGCAGGAAAAGAGAAGCGTCCTCGCGGACTATTGGCGGGGGTGTTTATGACACTGTATTTCCTTGGAAGATTTATGGTGGAGTTTTTTAAGGAACCGCACACGCTTCATGATTCTGCCCTAACGATGGGGCAGTATTTGTCGATTTTACCGTTCCTGGTCGGGATTGGATTACTGGTCTGGGCATGGAAAAATTCGGGCAGAGCAACTTCGTAAATAAAATTATCGATTACAAATTGGATCCGGCCCGCCCTTGTAGAGATAATTAAGGAGATGTGTTATATCGAGCAGGTTGATGCCCGCCTGCCCGTTACAATCAGCCGCGACAGGATCCGGTGGTGGATCATCGCCATGGTATAAATATCTAATCAAGTACGTTATATCAAGAAGATTAATTTTGCCGCTTTTGTTTACGTCTCCGCATATGAAGGGGACGGGATTGCTGTCAATCTCGATTACGTCGGAGTGAACACCTACGGTATTTATTTTGATCGGAATTATCAGATAGTTATACATTGAGGTATTATCAACATTTTCATCAATATAGAAAGTATCGGAAACACCGGGGTTGAATATATTGCCGGAGGGATCGTCGATTCTGAAAAAGGAGCCGTTAGATTCGGCGTTGCGCCGGTAGACACGCCAGGTTGTGCCGGAAGCGTAGTTCCAGAATATTCGGACAGTTGAGTCGGGCTGCGAGTATCCGGCAAAGTTTTCGGGTGCCGGAGGGAAGTCCGATGGAGTCAGGACTATGTTTTCTTCCTGAAAAGAGTTGCTCGGAATAGGTTTTGAGAGAATTCTGCCTTCATCGATAGAGGGGTTAAAGAAGTGGTAATCGTAGGGACTTCCGGGGGCTTCGGCCATATAATTCTGGAAATCATCAAACCAGAAACCCTGATCGTATCCCGCTCCGACACAGGTTTCGATATGGATTTCTTCGTCTGAATCATCGAGATAGCCGATAAAGAAAACTTCTCCACTATCGGGAACGGACAGGTCGGAGTTGTGAACGGTGCCGTAGATAGAACCCTGGGCAAAGATTTGAACCGGTACCGCGAGAGTCAGTATAATAATTATTGAAATAAAAATTTCGATTTTTGCTGCTTTTCTCATAGTATTTAAGTCGGTAATTTTGCAGACTATTTTGTATATGTTATTAAAATAATACGAAACTTTGCGCTGAAATCAAGGGGTCTCGTAATAATATTTGGGAACAGGCCGAGTCTGTTGCGGTGAAAGGAGTTCGGCGCTAATATTTTGCTTGACAGACTCGATAATTATATATATTGTTATGGCTTGCGAGATTTGCAGATCTGGACCGTATAGAAAGTTATGTGGGCGATTAGCTCAGTTGGTTAGAGTGCTTGCTTGACATGCAAGAGGTCACTGGTTCGATTCCAGTATCGCCCACCATAAAATGGCGGGAATAAGTCGAGACTGTTCTCGGTTTAGACCCGCTTGTATGTATTAGATTTAGTGGATATGAGTCAGGTTAAGATAAAATTTCCCGATGGTTCCCAAAAAGAATTCGAGCAGGGAACGACCGGATATGACATTGCCAAGTCGATATCACCGAGACTGGCCAAGGAGGCGCTGGCGGTGAAAGTCAACGGGCATTTGAAAGATCTTCATGCTCCTATCGACGAGGATTCGCCGGTTGAGATAGTGACTTTCAATGACCGCGAGGGCAAAGAGGTCTTCTGGCATTCATCGGCGCATGTTATGGCGCAGGCGGTGAAGGATCTTTTTCCAAATGCCAAGCTGGCAATCGGACCGCCTATCGATGAAGGTTTTTACTATGATTTTGATGTCGATAAGCCATTTTCTCCGGAAGATCTGGAGAAGATCGAAAAGCGGATGGAAGAGATTATAAAAGATAAATCCGGTTTTCAGCGGATAAGTGTCAGCAGGGACGAGGCGGTCGAAAGATTCAAGGAAGAAAACGAAGATTACAAGGTGGAGATGCTTGAGGAAGGCCTCGAGGGGGAGGTCTCGATATACGAGCATTCCGGTTTTCAGGACCTCTGCCGGGGGCCGCATATTCCTGATACTGGGAAAATTAAGGCATATAAATTGATATCATCGAGCGGTGCTTACTGGCGCGGTGATGAGAAAAACAAGATGCTTCAGCGGATATACGGCGTGGCCTATCCCAAAAAGGCGATGCTGGAGGATTATCTGCATCGCATGGAAGAGGCCAAAAAGCGCGATCATCGAGTGCTCGGCAAGCAGTTGGAGCTGTTTCACATTACCAATGATGTCGGCGCCGGGCTGGTTTTATGGATGCCGAATGGGGCACGGATACGGCATGAGATAGAAAACTACTGGCGTGAGACTCATATATCCAATAATTACCAGTTGGTATATACGCCTCATATCGCCAATCTGGATTTGTGGCACCAGTCGGGGCATACCGATTTCTACCGGGAAGATATGTATGAGCCGATGAATATCGACGAGCAAAAATACCAGATCAAGCCGATGAACTGCCCGTTTCATATCGCGATGTATAAATCGCGGCGGTGGAGTTATCGGGATCTTCCGATGCGCTGGGCGGAGCTGGGGACTGTTTACCGCTATGAAATGGCCGGAGTGCTCCACGGATTGATGAGGGTCCGGGGATTTACGCAGGATGATGCGCATCATTTCGTAACCGAAGAAGGCATGGAAGAGGAACTTATCTGGCTGGTTGATTTTTGTCTTCGATTTTTAAAACCGTTCGGTTTCAAAAAATATGAAATTTATTTGTCGACTCGCCCGGAAAAAGCAATCGGTGATGACAGTGACTGGGAGAAGGCCCAGGACGGGCTTCACCGGGCACTGAAAGAGCTAAATATAGATTATGAAGTAGACGAGGGCGGGGGGGCATTTTACGGTCCCAAGATTGATATATATGTCAATGATGCTCTTGGCCGCGGTTGGCAGTGTTCGACGATACAGTTCGATTTCAATCTGCCAAACCGCTTTGACCTGACCTATACCGACAGCGACGGCCAGATGAAAAAGCCGTTTATGATTCATCGGGCACTATTGGGTTCGATAGAGCGGTTTTTCGGGGTATTGATTGAGCATTACGCGGGTAAATTCCCGCTTTGGCTGGCGCCGGTGCAGGTTAAGATACTTCCGATTACCGATGATCAGCTGGAATACTGCGAACAAATACATAAGAGACTTGTTGAAAACGGTATACGGGCGGAGCTAGACAGCCGGTCGGAGAAGATCGGGCATAAGATTCGCGAATCCGAGTTGCAGAAAATCCCATATATGTTTATAATAGGGGACAAGGAACGCCAGAATGGTTCCGTATCGGTTCGGCTTCAGGGAGAGGGGGACTACGGAAGTATGAAGGTGGACGAGATAATAGATATTTTGAAGAAGGAAATAGAAATTAAAGAAGTTAATTCCAAGCTATCAGGGAGGACACAATAAAGAAGCCATCTACCCGGGTAAATGAGCAGATAAGAATTTCGCCCGTCAGAGTTATCGGACCGGAAGGCGATCAGGTGGGAATACTGCCGGTCAAGGAAGCGCTGCAGAGAGCGCGCGACCATGGATTGGACCTTGTGGAAGTATCCCCGAACAGCCGCCCGCCGGTTTGCCGTATCATGGATTACGGCAAATATAAGTACGAGCAGTCAAAGAAGGCCCGACAGGCAAAAAAGAAACAGCACACGGTTCAGCTAAGGGCGATGAGGTATCGCCCGAAGACCGACGAACATGATTACCAGTTCAAGACACGGCATGTTCGGGAATTTTTAATGCAGGGAAGTAAGGTCAAGGTATTCGTGATGTTTCGCGGCCGTGAGATGGCTCACACGGAGATGGGGCGGAAGATTATAGATAGAATAGTTGAAGATTTACAAGATATAAGCGATGTATCACAGCCACCGAAAATGGAAGGCCGACACCTGTCGATGATCCTCGCACCTGATATGCAGAAGATAAAGGAAATCAAAAAGAAGAGGTCTGAAGATGCCGAAGATAAAGACGAATCGGTCAGCGGCGAAGAGGTTCAAAAAGACGGCGACGGGTAAGATAAAACGTAAAAAAGCTTACCATTCGCATATTTTGACCAAAAAGAGCCGGGCGCGGAAAAGAAAACTGCGCCAGGGCGGATATATACATGAAGCCGATGAACGACGCATCAACCAGTTGATACCGTATTAAAACCTAAGTAAGTAGGACAAGCAGGAGATATATAATATGCCTCGCGCGAAAAATAATGTTGCTGCCCATCGACGCCATAAAAAGGTCTTGAAAAAGGCCCGGGGTAATTACGGCGGCCGTTCCCGATTGTATCGGACCGCTCTTGAGACGGTTCACAAGAGCATGACCTACGCCTATCGCGACCGTCGCAATAAAAAGCGTGAATTTCGCAGACTTTGGATAACGAGAATATCAGCCGCTACCAAGCATTATGGGATGAATTATTCCAGCTTTATAAGCGGTTTGAAGAAAGCCGGAGTTGGACTCGACCGGAAAGCCTTAGCCGATATTGCTGCGCGCGATATCGATACCTTCGGCAGGCTGGTCGATATGGCAAAAAGCGCTTAGTCTCGGGCAGTAGACAATTATGTCCGGGACGGCTGATATAGATAAAATCCTGGCCGAAGCCGACGCGGCGGTAGATTCGGCCAAATCTCCAAAAGAACTCGAAGATATTAAAATAAAATATCTGGGACGTAAGGGTATAGTTACGTCTGTCTTGAAAGGTCTAAAAGATCTTCCGGTCGAAGAACGCAAGAAATTAGGCGCCGCGGCCAATAAAGGGCGCGCCGAGCTCGAAAGCAAAATCAAATCGGCACTGGAAGCAAAATCGGCCAAAAAATCCAAAAAAGCGATCGATCCGACTCTTCCGGGAATAAAAGCCCGAACCGGAGTGATACATCCAATCTCAAAAGTTATCGATAGAATCTGCCTTTCATTTAAGGAGATGGGTTTCTCTATTGCGAAGGGGCCGGACATAGAGACAGATTATTACAATTTTGAAGCCCTGAATTTCCCGCCGGACCATCCGGCCCGGGATATGCAGGATACATTCTATGTCGAAGGCGATAATCTTCTGCTTAGAACACATACAACGCCGGTCCAGGCGCGGGTGATTGAGAAACAAAAGCCGCCTATTAAAATTATAACCCCGGGGAAAACATACCGAAATGAGGAGATCTCGACTCGGTCTTACTGTGTTTTTCACCAGGTGGATGGATTTCTTGTCGATGAAGGGGTTACCATGGCCGACCTCAAAGCTGTCCTGGTAGCATTTTGCCGGGATTTTTTCGGAGAGGGGCTTAAACTGCGGTTCCGTCCGAGTTATTTCCCATTTACCGAGCCTTCGGCGGAGGTCGATATCTCCTGCTTTCTCTGTCAGGGCAAAGGTTGTCAACTGTGTAAATATGCGGGCTGGCTGGAGATTCTGGGATGCGGCATGATTGATCCCAATGTTCTCAAAACCGCAGGAATTGACTCTGAGAAATATACCGGATATGCATTCGGAATAGGGGTCGAGCGAATTGCCATGCTACGATATAATATTAACGATATTCGACTCTTCTATGAAAACGATATCAGGTTCATAAGGCAGTTCAAGTAATGCAGGTTCCATGCAGCTGGATAAAGGAACTGGTCGATATTGACTGGTCGGCGGAAGAAGTTGCCGAAAGGTTGACCCACAGCGGGGCAGAGGCCGAAATTGAGGCAATTTTCAAAGATCGGCTGGAGAATGTTGTCGTCGGTAAGGTTCTCGAAATGGACCCGATTGAGGGGACTGATCATCTGCAAAAGGGGTTTGTCGATATCGGCGAGGAGCCGCTTCAAGTAGTCTGCGGCGCTCCTAACTGCAAAAAGGGTCAAAAGGTTGCCTTTGCTAAAATCGGTGCCGTGCTGGGCGAAGATTTCAAGATAAAGAAGGTCAAACTCAAAGGAGTGGAATCGCACGGCGTGATTTGTTCCGAAAAGGAACTGGGTATATCGGATGATCATTCCGGGATAATGGTTTTAGACGATGACGCACCAATTGGATCGCCCGTGGCTGAATATCTGGGACTCGATGATTATGCTATTAAACTCGATCTAACGCCGAACCGGATGGATATGATGTATGCTATCGGGGTGGCTCGCGATCTGGCTTGTCTGGCGGGTAAAAGGATCAAAAGACCCGAATTTGAAATAAAGGAAATAGACGAAAAGGCCTCTGACTATATAAAAGTTTCTATAGAAGACAAAGATGCCTGCCCGCGCTATGCCGCGCGGATAATAAAGGATATTAAAATCGGACCATCACCCTGGTGGATTAGAAAGCGGCTTTTAATGTGCGGGATACGTCCGATTTCAAATGTTGTCGATATCGGCAATCTGGTCATGATGGAAACGGGACATCCGCTTCACGCCTTCGATTATGATAAATTCGACCGCAAAGAAATTGTGGTTCGCCGGGCTAAGGAAAAAGAAAAATTTATGACGCTCGATGATAAAGAGCATGTGCTGACGCCGGATGTCCTGATGATTACCGACGGTGAAAAGGGAGTTGCTGCGGGCGGAGTAATGGGTGGATTGGAGACAGAAGTTTCGAATGAAACGACGACAATATTACTTGAAGCGGCATATTTCAACCCGGTTACGATAAGGAGGAGCCGTCAGAAACTGGGCACAATAACCGAGTCATCGCAAAGGTTTGAAAAGGGAGTCGATCCCAATGGAATTCCGTATGCGCTGGATAGGGCGGCCAATTTGCTGGAAAAATATGCCGGGGGCAAGACAGTTTCGGGTATTGCCGATTGTTATCCCAAAAAGATCGCACCGGCTGTTATTGAGTTTCGTCCGGAGCGAGCCAACGGTTTGCTGGGTACTGCAATCCCGAAAGAGCGGATGATTAATATATTACGAGGCATAGAGTTTGAGATTGAAGACAAAGGAACGCTTAAAGTAACGGTGCCGACCTGGCAGAATGAAATTACGCGTGAAGTTGATTTGATTGAAGAGATAATCAGACTTGAAGGTTACGACGCGATGGGCGACGTGGACCGCAACCTGGGCCCGCTTTATGTTGAGCATCCGGAGGATGACCTTCTGAAGCAAACGATAAAATCGACACTGGTAGCCCAGGGGTACGATGAGGTTTATGGGTCAGGTTTTGCGCATGACAAAATTCTTAGAAATGTTTCAGACAAACCGGCGGTTAAGATATTGAATCCGATTGCGGAAGATTTGAATGTTCTCCAAAATGATATAAATTATTCGCTGTTGAAGGCGGTTGGCCATAATATCGCCCACCGGAATATAGATCTTATGCTGTTTGAGTTAGGGACGGTATTCTTCCCTGGTAATCCAAATGAAGAAGAATTACAGATTGGTCTGGCTTTGAGCGGTGAGAGTGAAAACAGCTGGTTTGCCAGAGGGCATAATTTTTCCTTTTATGATTTAAAAGGCGGGATCGACGCCCTCAGAGACGAGTGCCGCATTCCGGAGCTTGAATATCGGGAAGAGAACGATCTTCCATATCAGGAAGATAGTTCATTTGCATTATTTGCAGGGAATGATAAAATCGGTAAGGCAGGTCTGGTTAACCGTGATATAGCCAAAAGATTCGATATAAAGCAGCCAGTTTACACGGCAGTGCTTGATTTTGAGAAGATATTGAAAGTGAGACTTCCGGAAGGAATCTATGTACCGCTTCCGAGATTCCCTGCGGCCCCGCGTGATTTGGCGGTTGTTGTCGATGAGGAAGTCAATGTGGGCAATCTGATAGGCGAGATTAAAAAGAGTGGCGGGAAGATATTGGAATCGGTCGAGATTTTCGACCTTTACCGGGGGAAGCCCATACCGGAGGGTAAAAAATCGATTGCATTTTCACTTGTTTACCGTCTTGCTGAAAGATCGCTAAAGAGCAAAGAGGTCAATGCGGTGCAAGAGGATATAATAGATAATATAAAGAAACGGTTTAATGCTGAAATCAGGGAAGGTTAACCGAATGGACACTCTGGAACAGCTCGAAGAGAGAATTACCAAAGCGGTAGCACTGATAGAAAAATTGACGAAAGAAAAGAAGGAACTTTCCGCCGAGGCTGATGATTTAAGAAAGAGGCTTTCGGAGGCAGAATCAAAAGTAAAAGAGATGGAAATAGCCGAATCCGAGAAGGCCGAAAAAGTTAAGAACCGCCTGAGTAATATTCTGGAAAAGCTCGATGCACTCGAGCAGGTTTGACGTGCAAATTATTATGGTTGACAAAGAAGATTGCAAAAGTTAGGTTTGATTGAGATAGATTTAACATAAATATAACCGATGTATTTTTGAGGATTGGCATATATAATTTAGAGGATAATAAAAGGCTGTAATGCAGGAATCGCCTGAAAAAGAACAGGTTGTGAAGGTAGTAATTTTCGGAGAGGAGTATCCTATAAGAGGATATGCTGACCGGGAGTCAATTTTACGTGTTGCGGACTATGTAGATAAAAAGATGCGGGAAATTGCTTTAAGGTCAAAGAACAGGTCGCCCAATAAAGTTGCCATTTTGACGGCACTTAATCTGGCCGATGAGCTTTTGTATTTAAAGGATCAATCCGAAAATGAACAGACGGAAATAGAGGATCGCGCCAAGAATTTGATGGATATCCTGGACAGCAGTCTTTCGTCTTCTGACAACAGTCAGTAATTATTCTCATTATTAACACCCTCAATCACTCTAAAATCATCGGTTCATCATAGATATGCACCTCGTTGTGCAAGGAGGAACAATGGATCCCGCACTGGTGATTGTTATCGGAGTGGTTGCCGCCTTGGTCGGTTTCGGCCTGGCCTGGGTAATTCTTCGCCGGATCGGCAACAAGAAGATATTCCAGGCTGAAGAAACAGCCAACAAGATGATTGCCGAAGCCCAAAAAGAGGCTGAAATAAAGAAAAAAGAGGCTCTTCTGGAAGCGAAGGAGGAGCTCTATAAAACAAAATCCAATTTTGAACGTGATTTCCAGACCAAGAAGAATGAACTTCAGCGGCAGGAAAAGAAACTTGCCGAGCAGGATGAAGCTCTGGCGAGGAAAAGCGATGTTATAGAGAAGCGCGAGCATGAGGTTCAAAACCGTGAAAAGACAATTAGCGGCCGTGAAAAGGGTATTGCGCTAAGGGAACAGGAACTTGAGCAAGTTCTAAAGAAGCAGAATGAGAAATTAGAACGGATTGCCGGGATGACTGCCGAAGATGCCAAGGCCGAATTAAAGGAAAACCTGATCGGTGAGGCCAAGGTTGAAGCGGCGGCAATGATAAAAGATATCAAAGAAGAAGCCGAACGGAATGCCGATAAGGAGGCGAAGGAAATAATCATTGCGGCGATTTATCGGTGTGCCGCCGACCATGTGGTGGAATCGACCGTTTCGGTGGTTAATCTCCCCAATGAAGAGATGAAGGGCCGTATTATCGGCCGTGAGGGGCGAAATATTCGTTCGTTCGAGACGGCCACCGGTATCGATGTTATAGTCGATGATACTCCTGAGGCGGTTATTTTATCGGGGTATGACCCGATTCGCCGCGAAATTGCAAGGATGTCTCTGGAGAAGTTAATTACCGACGGAAGAATTCACCCTACCCGAATTGAAGAAGTTGTTACCAAGACGGAAAAAGAAATGGAGATGATAGTTCGGGAGATAGGCGAGCAGGCTTGTTTCGATGTCGGAATCCAGGGACTGAATCTGGATATTATCAAACTTTTGGGTAAACTCAATTATCGGAGTTCGTACGGTCAGAATGTACTGCAGCATGCCAAAGAAGTAGCGATTCTGGCAGGATTGATGGCTGCTGAACTGGAGCTCGATCCCAATTTGGCCAAGCGCGCGGGACTTCTCCATGACATCGGCAAAGCGATTGACCGTGAGACAGAAGGAACGCATACGGAAATCGGCGGCAATTTCCTGAAAAGATACAATGAACATCCGGCGGTCATAAATGCGGTCGTGTCGCACCACGGCGATGTCCCGCAAGAGACGCCGTATGCGATTTTGATACAGGCAGCCGATGCGATTTCGGGAGCGCGCCCGGGTGCCCGCCGGGAACCGCTTGAAGCCTATATTAAACGACTGGAAAAACTGGAAGAGCTGGCAGATTCATTTAAGGGCGTGGCCAAGGCCTTTGCTATTCAGGCCGGACGTGAGATTCGGGTAATCGTTGAGTGCGATATAATCGATGATCTGGCATCATCGATTCTGGCCGGTGATATTGCAAAGAAAATCGAGCAGGAGATGGAATATCCGGGACAGATTAAGGTGACGGTTATTCGTGAATCTCGCTCAACGGAATATGCCAAGTAGAAAGGGTCGATTTGTCCCAGATTAAGATCATATTTTTTGCCGACCTGGTAGGCAAGGCGGGGCGATTTGTATTATCAGAAATGTGTAAACCGCTCCGGGAAAAGTTTGGTGCTGATTATGTAATTGCCAACACGGAGAATGCCGCGGGCGGTTTCGGGATTACGCCTGAGATGGCCCGCAAAATCTTCACTTACGGGGTGGATTGTCAGACTTCGGGGAATCATGTCTGGGACCGCATGGATATATTGAAATATCTCGATGAACAACCGAAACTTCTGCGGCCGGCGAATTTCCCGCCCGGGTGTCCAGGGAACGGTTACCTTATTGATGAGATAGACGGTCACAGAATCGGAATTATAAACCTGATGGGCCGGACCTATATGAAGCCGATTGATTGCCCATTCAGGGTTGGCGACAAACTGATCAATATAGTCCGGGAACAGACTGATATCGTAATAATTGATTTTCATGCGGAAGTGACATCGGAAAAGCAGGCGATGCTTTATTTTTTCGATGGTCGCGTATCGGCAATAATCGGAACGCATACACATGTTCAGACGGCTGACGAGACTATCAGCGAACGGGGGACGGCCTATATTACAGATGTCGGCATGACCGGACCGCATGATTCGATTCTCGGTATGGCCAAAAAGCCGTCGCTCGAGAGATTGTTAACAGGGATGCCGAAGCGATTCGCACCGGCCAAAGATGATATAAAAATTAGCGGAGTTTTACTGACAATAAATGCCGATGACGGCAGTGCCGCCGGCATCGATAGATTTAGAATCGACTATGGAAAGGATATGGGGACTGATGGACAGTAAGGTATTGGAAGCCAGGATAATCGATGGAAAAAAGGTGGCCTCGGAACTTAGAGAGAAACTCCGGCATGAAGTGGAGGAGCTTCAATCAAAAGGAATCAGGCCCGGTCTGGCGGCAGTGCTGGTTGGGGAGGATCCAGCCTCACAGACTTATGTGCGAAGCAAGGCGAAGGCATGTGAAAAGATCGGTCTTTATTCAGAGGTTATAAAACGTCCGGCTGATATATCTCAGGATGAACTGGCCGGAATTGTAAGAGATCTGAATGCTCGCGATGATATCGACGGGATCCTGGTGCAGCTTCCACTGCCGAAACATATAGACGAAATGGCGATAACCTATTTGATAGATCCGCAAAAGGATGTCGATGGTTTTCATCCGCATAATGTCGGATTGATGTTGATCGGCAAGCCCGGTTTTCGGCCCTGTACACCGGCCGGAATTATTGAACTCTTAAAATATTATAAGGTGGAGACAGAGGGCAAAGAAGTTGTCGTTTTAGGGAGATCAAATATAGTGGGCAAGCCGGTGGGTGTAATGCTTTTTCAAAAGGGTGAAATGGGCAACGCAACGGTGACATTTTGCCATTCGCGGACGAAAGATCTCAAAGAAGTCTGCCGTCGAGCGGATATTCTTATAGTTGCTATCGGCCGACCGGAGTTTGTGGGGGCAGATATGGTAAAAGATGGCGCGGTGATTATAGATGTCGGAGTTAATCGCGTTGATGATGAGACTGCGAAAAAGGGGTACCGTCTGACGGGAGATGTTAAATTTGATGAATGCGCTGAAAAGGCATCATTAATAACGCCGGTTCCGAAAGGTGTTGGTCCGATGACAATTACGATGTTGTTGAATAACACGGTTGAATCGGCGCGTAGAAAGATAAAGCAGAGTAGTTAATAGTGGCACATAGATGCACATAATGCGCAAGCATATACACACAGTTATCCACATTGTTCTTTTCTGAAAAAAATCCATATAAATAATCGGTCAAGAGATTAAAACAGAAATAGATAAATATTATTATCTATTGAACGATATTGTATTAAGACATTCCTATAATGTATTGCTTCATATTTATCGAGGTTTGAAATGGGCGCATAATTTGCCCTTTTAATGGCAATGTGTTTGCTCTAAGTTAAGACATTATTACGGACTAAAAGTATGCTTAAGAGATTTTATATATTTTTATCAATTTTGCTGGTCGTTTTTTTTGGATCGGCACATTCAACTACAATAGAATTTGGGCTTCCGGATAGCTTAAGCGGCGCCGACTTCTGGAATAGCGAAGGTGAGTTCATGGGGCTAAGTGAGTCATCTGTTGTCGAGATACCGGCGGTCCTTGTTTTTCCAGAATCTGATACTGTTGATCATTTAGACGGATATGATATAGATTTCATTATTCCTGCCTCGGGTATACCGCGGCGGGGAGGTATGTCGTTTAGGTTCCCGGATGGATTTGACCTCAATGAAATAAGGAGTATCGAATATTCTGACAACCATGATGGCGATGATCTTGAGATCAGGTTTGCCTTTATTTTCAATCAGACGATCCTTCTTTTTTTTAAGCCCGGGCAATCTCCGCCAGGCGGTACAACCATAACGATAACGTTAAATGATATTCGAAATCCTCAGGTAGCGGGTGATTATACTATCTCCGGTTTGATATTCAATAAATGGCTGATGGTCACGGTCGGACCGACTACTTCGCAGCCTTTTACGATTTATCCGGATGAACCGGTGGCGTTGTTTATTGCACCGAATAATGATTCGACTGTTCAGGCAGGTGAGATAATTAAATTTGAAGCATACGGTGAAGACCAGTTTGGGAATCGCGATTACGGTCTTGATTTTGTATGGTCGCTGGCTACTGAATATGATGATATCGGGTTGATCGAGGATGGAACTCTCCTGGCGAAAACCGTTGGGACGGGGCAGGTTGTGGCATCTTACGGCGGACTGGAGGTACGTTCGGGACTGGTAACGGTCGTTCCCGGCGCAGTGCGTAGTTTTGTAATCGAGGAATATCCATTAACGGTGCAGGCAGGAGATATTTTCCCATCTCCGGTAGTCGTATCTGTGTTGGACGGTTATAATAATCTCAAGACTGATTATACCGGCGAAGCATATTTTGAATCCAGTGATCCACTGGCCGAATTGGTTTACAATGAAAATAACAAATATATCTTTACGCCTGATGATTCCGGGAGAAAGAGTTTTGGGGGAGAATATTTTATTTTTCACTCTGTGGGATCCCAGGTACTGAGAGTAACTGACGGCAATATAACCGGGAAGACCGGGGCGATTTATGTGGAGGGCGATGTAGAGGATGGAGATATTGTCTCTTTCAATGCTGATTTTCCCGCCACCGTGACGGCCGGAAGTAAGGCCGATATTTTAATCAGCAGCGCCGTCGATTCCGGTGGGAATGCGGCTGATGGAATTGTCTATGTGGAGCTCATCGAGGGTGGGGTTTCCCCCGATGGATATGAGCCGATTACCAATAATATTTTGATCCAGAACGGTGAGGGATCGGCGGGGCAGTATATGTTTGAAACCGGTTTGAATGTATTGCGGCTCGGTTCCGGAGAATTTTTTGTTGATATTGAAATAGAGGTTACGCCATCGATCTTCAATGACCTTTCTCTTGATATTCAATCGACACAATTCGTCGGGAATGCTTTTGTTGGCGAGGCGGCTATCACCGCATTCGACCGTTATGGAAATATCAAGTCCGATTTTGATGCCTCGATTAATCCGGTAACGATAGAAGTTGATTCCGGCGATATCTTACCGGCGATACTGGATAACGGGGGTTATTTTATAGATGGTGTTGCCGACCTCGGACAGCTTGGTGTACTATACGAGGGGAGTCCGGGAAGCAGGGTTATTTCGATCCGTGAAAATTCTGATATTTATGATGATGCTTCAGTGATCTTCAACGGTATCGGACTGGAGACGCATTCAAGCCGTACAGCACGGATTGGTGAACCGTTTCCAGCCTTTGGAACATTGACAAATCCCGGCAATCAAACTCCATTCGAAAATATAAGGATTGAATTCTATTTCAACTCATGTTTTGTCGGTTGTCTGGATTCTCTTTCGATTGACCCTCTCGAGCCGGACAGCTCCGAGTTTGTCGATTTAATGCTCGAGACAGATCCAATTTTGGCCGATATGGTCGATTCTTTCACTGTTATTGTCTCGACAGAGTATGTCTGGAATTCCGAAATAATTACGGTTCAGTCAGAAGAGATTACTCCTGTAGCGATAGAAAAGCCGGCAATTTTAAATTACGTGGAAAGCAGTTTTAAGCCTGATTCAATATTATCACCGTCATTTCAGGATGAGTTTTCCGCGATATTTATAGTTGAGACCGATTTTGAAATGCCCGTCCATGACGTTTACGGCAAAATTTTTATTTCTATCGACGGTGAAGAAGCATATCGAATAGGTACATTCGACGGTCCACTGGTTGACGATACGCTGTTTGTTCTACTTCAGAATGTGGTCATACCGCCCGATCTTCTGAGTGATATTGGTGCGGGGTCTTATGCTTTGGGAATTGAAGGTTTGATTCGCACCGACAGAGGATATTATTTTTCCAAAGACGATTTCGACTCGGTTCTTATCGGGTATCCATCGGAATTGTCTTATGTATCAAATTCGCTGGGGCCAATGACGCTCCCGGCTGATACCGGGGCATCATTTACATTCGATGTTGACCTCATCGGGACTACCGCTATTAAGCTTAATCATGATTTCACGAAATTCGAGCTTCTATATGACGGCGGGCAGTTGTCGGCATCACTTGACAGCGGGCTGATCTTATTTCCGGGGACAAACAGAATTCACACACAAGAAATATTTATTCCTACAAGTCTTAAGGGTACCGAACTCACTCCAAGAATCGTCTATTCCGGGATGGAATTCAACGATGAGCGTTCGGGGATTATCGAGTTTGGTCTTGACCGGGTAATAATTTCGAATCAAACGGCGGCCGGACCGACAATCGCGGTTCTGTCCACTGAGCTGATTACGGTCAATTCTCCTTTTGTTAATACCGAGCAGGAATTCGAGATAGCGGTTACGGTTGGCAACCTTTCCGATACCGATGTCGATTCGGTGGCGGTATTTATCCTGTCCGAAGACGGTATGATCGAATACGGTACATCGGTGGATAACTCAATCCCGGCCAATGACTCGATTACAGTTAATTTTTCGCTGACGGCTCCTGAATTTCCAGCGGCGTCGGTGATATATAAGGCGGTAGTTTCGGCACCGGATGAAGTTGATATTTCTGATCCGATCGATAATATCGCTGCGGTAACGGTACAAACTCCGGCACAGATAGAGTTGTCTTATGATCTGAATAATACATCAAATGGATTTGTTGATTACGAACAACCGTTTTCGATTACGGCCCAGTTATTGAATGTCGGCGATGCTTCGGCAAGTTTGGGTGAAGTTACATTATTTACCGGGACATATGATTTCGGTATACCGGACTCAACTGCCCTTGAGCTCGAAATTGGAACGGTAGGAGAATGGAATCTGGTGGCTCCGGCGGCATCGATTATAGCCAACCTGATTTTGCGTGTTACGGAGATTCCGATTGATTTGAATACGGGCATGCCGGCGCAGGTAATAGTAGAAGAGGTATCGATTCTGATAACAGTGGAATTATCCACGGCCGAGCTGGTCGTCAGCGGGATGTCTCTGCCGTCGCCACTTGTCGTAGAAGGCGAGACGCAGGATATTTTCCGGCTGGACCTCCGCAATGAGACAGTCAATCCTCTGAATATTATAAGCGTTCGGACAATTCTGCTTCACGCGACCGATAAATTCGGTAATACTATATCGCCAACACTGGTTCTCGATCCCGAGCAGTCAGGCTTTTACTCAAATGGGAGCAAAGTGGCTTCGGGTTCCATTGAAAGCGGCCGGTTAAAGATGACATTCGATAAATATACTCTGGTTCCCGATGAACGTGACAGCCTGATTTTCAGAACGACATTCAATGATCCTATAAGTATCGATGCCTTCAATCTGAGTATTGACAGCCGCGATATCCGGGCCATTTTCTCGGACGGGCCGAGGATCAATCAATCGGTTCCGGTGGTGGGCGAGTTTGAAAGTTCATTCAGGATCGGGGCTAATTTTGTGGTTGTACAGCCTTCGATAGGCAATTCGTTGACGATTAGAAATAATCCCTTCAATCCAGATGAAGGCCCGGCGGAGATCGCTTACGTACTTACCCGGGATACCAAGATTGAAATGAAGATTTACACGGCAACCGGAAATGAAGTATTTGAGAAGACCTACCCCGCGGGGAGTAACGGCGGCATGGCAGGAGATAATTATATTGAATGGGATGGGTGCAACGATGACGGTCAAAAAGTTTTGAATGGTGTTTACATAGTTGTAATAAATCCTTCAGGTTCTGATGATACATACAAACTCAAGATTGCGGTTATGAAATAATGAGACCGGCGAAACTTACATGTATTCTCCTGATAGCTTTCGTGATATTGTGCAGCATGGCATTTGCAAACGATGGCGGCAGGGAATCTCATTTTTCGATCGGGTCGGGTGCCCGCGCGGTCGGTTTGGGCGGCGGATTTACCGGTTTGGCCGACGATGCCTCGGCGGTTTACTGGAACCCGGCAGCCCTGGCAAGACTCCAGTATCAGACAATCGATTTTCTGCATGCAAGTCTGTTTGAAGGTTCGATATATGATGTCGCGACCTATGTATATCCGCATCATCGGCTGGGTGGTTTCGGGATTTCGGTCATGAGGCTGGGGACTGATGATATCGTGCGTCGGGTGGATTGGGTTGAGCAGGGAGAATTCAATTTTGCAACAACCCAGATCATGCTGGCATACGGACGGCACGTTTATGGCGGATTATATCTTGGCGGCGGACTTAAAATAGTGAATCAGTCACTGGATAACAACTCGACAACCGGTATCGGTTTTGATGTTTCGGTGTATCATGCAGTTAGTGACCAATTGACAGCCGGTTTACTTTTTCAGGATATAATCCCGCCAAGGTTAAGGCTGGATGATGATCTGGAGACTCTACCGTTCAATATTATTGCCGGTCTGGGAATTTCGCATGTGAGGTTTTTCAATGAGGTAACGCACAAATTCAATATCGGGATGGAAATTCCAGAAGAGCGCGATGTCGGGCTGCACCTGGGCGTAGAATCGACATACCGGGAATGGCTTGATGTACGGCTGGGTTATGATCGGGATAACGTTAGTTTCGGAGTAGGGATATACTATAAGAGGTTCCGTTTTGATTATTCGTACCGATTGATGGAGGGGATAGACAATTCGCATCGCATCGGACTGGCGTTCAAGATTGGAATTTCTACGGCGGAAAGAATCAGGCGGGAACAGGAACTCCAGGATGCCAAGGGATCGTATCTTATTATAAATGATCGCCGGGAGCAGTTCCAGTATTATAAAGAGCTGGGAGATGAATATTATACCCGAAATATGCTTGACTCGGCCTATGCATATTATCAGCGTGCTTTGGGATTCAGGGGCGACGCTCCCCAGGTGACAGCCCGGATTGAGGAAATAAATCGGGTTCGCCAGGCAAGAATCGAAGAGGAGCGGCAGGAAGTTTCGCGTGAAAAGATGTTTGAACTTATGATGGAAAGCTATTATAATCAGGCATTGGATTTCTTTAATGAGAAGGTATATGGCGCGGCATTGAGTGTGGTAAATAATGCTCTTGATATAAATCCCGCTTCTGAGAGATTCCTGGTTCTAAAACGCCAGATTAATCGGGTGATTGAAGATAGGGTGCTGACTTTAATGGACCAGGCCGAGGAAGCCGAAAGTGAAGGCCGCTGGATCGAGGCTATTACGTTGTATAATGATATTCTTAAACTGGCTCCGGAGCGAACGGCGGTTAAAAATCTTATAAGTCGTGTTGGTCGGGCCATTGATATTGCCCGTTTGATTAATGAAGGTGTTGAAGCGTTTCATGACGGTCAGCTGGGGCTGGCGGAGGCGAAATTTAATTCCGTCCAGAATCTGGAGCCCGGCAATTTAGTTGCCAGCGAGTATCTTAACAGAATCGCCGATCGGCGGGAAGAACCGGCCGAACAGACAGAATTAGAACAGGATGAACGGGTTTGGAGAATATATTTGAACGCTTTAGAGCATTACCAGAACGGCGAATATGAAAAAGCGATAGACCTGTGGCAGGAAGTCCTCAAATACTACCCCGGAAACGAACGAACTCTCGAAAATATCAAACAGGCCAGATTGCGGCTGGAGTCGGGCGAATAGGTATCTAAAGCAGCGACAGACAGCGCTTTTTGGTTGAATTAAAAAATCGTTATTTGTACATTTCTAAGATGTTTCGCAGGCCAGTAAGAGAGATAAATGCCGAATATCCGGCCGAAGACAAGTCACTTCCGGCCATTCAGAATCTCGTTCGCGAGACCTGTATCAATGCCGGCTTGTCGCGCAAAGATGTCAATGCCGTGATTCTGGCGATTGAAGAGGGGGTCACGAATATTATCCGTCACGCTTATCTATACGAAAAGGGTGTCGTGCGGATAAGAATTGTGGTATTCGGCAAGCGGATTGTCTTTTCACTAATTGATAACGGTCGGTCGTTCAAACCCGAAAAAGATACCAAGCTCGATGTTAAAAAATTGGCTGAAACCGGACGCAAGGGCGGACTCGGTTTCTATATGATCAACAAGATCATGGATTCGGTCGAGTATATTACCGCGCCCGGTTATAACGAGCTTCGCATGACCCGGATGATCTCGCCCGGCCCGGAAAAGACCCGACAGTTGATGGGCCGGATGTTTACTCTTCGAGTAAAATTTTCGCTTTATACTTTTATTATCATGCTGATGATTATCGGCTCGGCTTATCTCTTTATAGATAACAGGACGACCAAGAACATTAACCGTCAGCTCCACGATATGGTGGAGTCGTTGTCAAAGACAGTTGCCGACCAGGCGGCGGGGTATATTTTAAATGATCGTGCGGATGTCGAATTCGATGAGCTGGTTCGGAGTTATCTGAGAGCCAACCCGGAGCTGACAAAGATTATACTTGTTGATGACGAAGGTTCTATTCTGGCAGATACGAGAGATATCAGGAATTTGCATCGACCTTATAATCCGCCCGAGGAAATTAATCCGGCGGCAGTGAGTTTCGGCGAACCGCAAAAGTATCAATCGAACGGCGAGAGGTTTTATTACCTGATAAATCCGATTAAGAGCGGGGAAAGGACTATCGGGAAAGTGCATATTGCATATACTGATAAACTGAAGGCCGAGCTTCTGGCTTCAGAGCGTCGAAAGATAATTTTTCTAACGATTATCGGACTTGCATTTGGTATTGGCGGGATTTACATATTGTCGAATTATTTTGTCAGCCCGATTGTCCGGATTGTTGAAAGGGTCAGGAAATTTACGTCGGGTGATGTCGAAACGGAACTTCCGCTGGAAGGAATGGAAGAATATTTCGAGATTTCGAAGGCATTGAATGAAATGATGAGTCGCTTGCGCCGGGACCGGGAAAATATTATCGAAAGGGAGCGGGTCGCGAAAGAAATCGAAGTTGCCGGGGAAATACAAAAGACACTTCTCCCGCGGGATCTTCCTGATATTCCAGGATTAAGGCTTGACGCCTTCTATAGAGCGGCCTCGCGCATAAGCGGTGACCTTTATGATATATTCCAGATAGATGAGCGGAATTTTTGTTTTCTGGTGGCCGATGTTTCGGGTAAGGGTATTCCGGCATCACTTATCATGTCGGCTTTGAGGACGGTAATCAGGATTCATGCCCGGGGCAAGAGGTCCTCGCATGATATTCTCAAAGCTGTCAATAAATATATCAGCAACGATATTCCCCGCGGTATATTTATAACAATTTTTCTGGCGGTTTTCGATACGAAGACGAGAAAGATGAATTTCGTTTCGGCAGGGCACAATCCATTAATATATGTCGGGTCAGAGGAGAAAGAAGCGCGTCTGCTGAATCCGCCGGGAGTTCCTCTTGGCTTGCCTCTGGGGGACGAGCGGGAGTTCAGCAATAAATTGGAACAGCAATTTATCCAGATAAGAGGAGGGGATAAGCTGTTTATCTATTCTGATGGTGTAACCGAAGCGATGAATCGGTTGGGGGAGAAGTACGGTCTCGACAGGCTGGTAAATGTTTTCAATGAGAAACTGTCAGCAGACGGCTATCAGGATCCCAAGAAAATTACCGAGTTCATATTGAGCGATATCGATACTCATTGCGGTCTTGCGACGCAGGCGGATGATATAACGTTTATGACAATTGTCTCCGAGAATGGTGCTGAACATAACCGGGAGCAGTCGATTGAGTCTCAGAATGTAAGCTGATCTATTTGGGGCTAAATAAAAAAGTCTTGCCTGAATTCATTTAATTTATTATGAAAATCTATGTAAAGCATATAATAAAGTAATGGAAAATATAAAGATATCACTATCCGAAAGCGGTAAAGACGAGCAGACATCGATAGTTCGCGTGGACGGGGTCATCGATACATTGACGGCTACCGAACTTGAAGAAGTCCTCGAGAAATTGTTGAAACGGGGTCGGCATAAATTGGTTCTGGATTTGGCCGGAGTCGATTATATTTCTTCGGCCGGCTGGGGGATTTTCATTTCCCGCATTAAGGAAATCCGGGAAAATGAAGGGGATATAAAGCTGGCCAATATGGTTCCCAATGTCAGGGAGATATATGAGTTGTTGGAGTTCGACAATATTCTCTCGGCCTATGATAATGTCGGCAGTGCCAAGAACGCTTTCGGAAATTCGTCGGCTGAAGACGATTCAAAAAAAAAAGCCCGGATGACATCAGCCCGGACAACGATTGAAGAGCTTCCTTTCGCCTCCAATACCGAGAGTGCCGAGGCAGCGCAGAGTCAATATCAGTCCGACACTCATGCTCCCTCCGGTGTAACCGAGGCTGTTCTTGCGGCCATTCGCAGGGACCCATTTTATACGATATCGGAATTAAAGCTGGTACTTGAGGAATCACTCATGGATGCCCGTCCGAGCTGGTGGCAGATATTCAGGATACTCTGGAAAAACAATCTTTTATCTCGCCGTTCCAGATTCCGATATGCCCGCCAATACAATCGTCAAAGGTAGTTTATTTATTGACACGTTTTGAATTTAGATTAATTTGTAAATAGACGCCATTTCTATATAAGATTATGTTGGAAACTTACTTAATAATTGCTTTATCGGTTCTTGTACTGGTTCTTTTGTATCTGGTTTTGAGACGACGCTCTCAGCAGGCCGGAGCAGTTCTAATTCGAGAAGAAGCGGTGCGGGACCTGATTAATACACTGACTGATCGGTTCGGTGAAGTGAAAATTCAGGAAATAGCCGGTTCAGTATCAGACATTTTAATCAAGCATCTCGAGTGTGATAGGATATTCTTCCTGAAGCATAATCGGGGTTACCTTGATCTGAATTTTTTCTATGGTGTCAAGGGCATAAATCGTAAGGACTTTAAAATCAGGCTTCGCCGAAACAGCAGGGAGCGGCTCAAGGATTTTCATTCAGTTCAAGAAATCGACAGATTAGACGAAGCTCTTCCGAAAAAATATATTAATATGATGACGCAGCATAATGTAGAGATGTTCTTTCCGCTTCTATTCAAAGATGAATTATATGGGATTTATATTATAAATTCTACGCTGCCTGCTGATGATTCTACTCTTAATCTGCTCGCAACAGCTTTAGCATTTAATTTGTCATCCGCCTATCATATAGCAAGGCAGGAACAAAGGTTAAAGCGGTACGAAAATCGGTTCAAGGGTGCAGAGAAAAAGGCGGGGTATCAGGGCAAGAATCTCTCGACTACTTTTGGTGAACAGGAATTGCTTAAGTGTCTGAAAATACGCAACTGCCAGGAGCTGGTTCCCGAACTATTGAACATACTTCGCAAGGAAGGCCAATTTTCAAGGCTCGGCCTGTATATCAAATCGAATGCAGCCCGGGGAGAAATTTTCGCGGCCAATTGGAATATCGATTCTTCGGCCAACAAAGCAGTCGAAGAAAAATTCGATAAAATCGCGGATAATTTGAAAAATAAGAATGTTTTGGAATTGAATAGGCCGGGCGGGAAAAAGGACGGTCTGGATGGAGATTTAAAGGAACTCAGGGAAGCGCGAATCAGCCATATTGCGGAAATTCCGTGGATTGACAGGAAAAAGGCCATTTTGATCTGGAGCAGTAAGGAACAGGCAGAGAAAGTAATAAAGCAGATAGATAATTTCAGTGAGAAAATAATACCGCTGGCAGAAAATATCAGCCGTCTGGAAAAGGCCGAAGAATTATCGCATACTGACGGATTAACGGGTCTTTATAATTTCAGATATTTTAAAAAACGGCTTCATGAGGAGATTCAGCGAGCCCGCCGTTACAGCCGTAAATTCGCCCTTATGATATTCGACATCGATGGCCTGAAGAATGTCAATGATGAACATGGCCATCTGGCCGGAGACGCACTGCTCAAGTCCTTCGCCCGCATACTGACCGATTCGGTTCGAACCAATGACGTCGTATTTCGTTATGCCGGAGACGAATTCTGCCTGATAATGCCTGAAATTGACCGTGAGAACGCTCTTTCATTTATGGGACGTATTAGGGAAGCGACAGTTTCCAACAAGACGCATATTGAATGGGCCGGTAACCAATTAAATTATACGGTTTCAATTGGAGGAGCCGTATTTCCTGATGATGCCGCGACGACTGAAGAAATAATCCACGCAGCTGATTTGGCTTTACTCGAGGCTAAAAACGGGGGCAAGAATTGTTATCGCATCTATCACGCGGAAATATCTCCGGATAAATAAAATTTGGCAGGCAGGCTTGATTTGTTTTTATCTTGCCTCGTATATATCAAGAATGTAAAATGTATAAATTAAATGCGTCTACTGGCCGATTTTATATTGTAAAGGATGCCAGGGACGGTATCTCTGAAATAAAGCCGGAGTCTGGATATGAAAAAGGTACTTTTAATATTTTTGGCGTCGATGATGTCATGGTCGCTGGTAATAGCCCAGGATGGAGAGGGCGCTTATGTTATCGGCCCCGAGGACGTTCTGGAGATAACATTCTGGCAGGATCCTGATCTCGATGCGGCGGTAAAGGTTCGTCAGGACGGCATGATTTCCCTGGATATTATTGGTGAAATTCGAGCGGCGGGTAAGACAACATCGGAACTGGAGAGGACGATTGTGAAGCAGATGTCGCGATATAACAAAGCGATTTCTCAGGCGATTGTGAGAGTCGTTGAGTACGGCTATAATAAAGTTTATATATCCGGGGCAGTGTTAAATCCGGGAAAGTATACTTTTGAAGAAATACCGAACCTATTTACTATCATAAATGAGGCCGGCGGAATTACCGAGTTTGGAGATCTTTCCAGAGTTCTTATTATCAGGGGCGGTCCTGATGATTCTGGTCAGGTCGAAGTGGTAAACGTGGCAGAGGCCATAGCCGAGGGCAGACTAAACGATCTTCCGAAGATTCGTCCGGGAGACGCAATCGAGGTATCCCGTGCGCCCGCGGGGCTGCCGGCGCGGTCTTTATCTGTTCAGCCGCGAGCTAAGAATATATTTTATGTAATGGGCGAAGTGACGACCCCGGGTGCTCTCACCTATGAGGAGAATCTGGATCTACTCGACGCGATTGCGCTGGCCGGAGGGACCACCGAGCTGGCGGACCTGGAGAAGGTCAGAGTTGTTTCCAAGCAGGGGCGACATGCGCAGGTATTGCGAGTAGACCTTGATAAGTATTCCAAGACAGGTGCTCCGGCAAGGTATCTGATTCAGCCGGAAGATAATATTATTGTTGGTCGCAGATCACGGGGATTTTTGGGAATAAGTTCATTTGCAGACGTGGTAACGATACTGGGTGCGCTTTCCACCGGAGTATTTATATACACGACTCTTGACGGAGAATAATATTTGTCGTGTTTTGCGGGTCCCCTAAACACAGGGTTTAAGAAAGGGCTAAAAGGGGAGGAAGAAGTTAAAGAGGGAAGGTTCCATGGAATCATATCAATTAAACAGCAAAATAGTGCAGGACAACAGGGAGTTTTTAATCCAGACCGTAAACGATGTCAAGCAGGGGGTAATAAAATCGACCCTGTTTGCCGACGGCGAAATACTTGATTCGAATATACTGCCGCATTCGGATGACCTTAGCGATCAGCAGTTGTTGAATCTGGTCAAGAATGCTCACAGTGAACGCCAGCAGGAGATAGAATATCTTCTGGAGAAATTCACGGATGTTATGGACAGCGGCCGGGTGGAACATATGTTTCATCTGGGGACGGCACTTTTTTACCGTCGGATGTATGACCATGCCTTGCGTCTTTTTTCGGCGGCGGTCAAGATTAAACCGGATTACCATGAGGCTTTGATGTTTCTTGCCCAGACCTATTTCTCGCTTAACCGTATTTCGGAAGCGATTCCTGCTGCGGAGAAGGCAGTGGAACATCGTCCGCAGTATGCCGATTACCGCAATGTTCTGGGTGAGTCATATATGGCGGCGAATTCATGCAAGCGGGCGGTAATTGAATTCGAGGAGGCCATAAAAGGTAATGTTTATTATGCTGATGCCTACTTTAATCTGGCGACCGCCTATGTATTGAACGCTGTCAATCGCGAAGATTTCGAATTAACGAAGAACCTGACTGATAAATGTATTGACCTGTATAAGAAGGCGGCGCTCATTTATCCGGATTATCAGGGAAAGATTTTCAACGAGGCGATACAATCTTTAAAGGGCGAAAATTATAAAAGGGCTTATGAGTTATTTATTCAGGTTCGAGAGATAAAAAAAGAACGAAAGCGCAAAGAAAAGGCGGCCTATTACCAGAGGTTCTTTATATATACCGATTGGGTATCGGAAGAAAGTATCCAGGAGAGGATAAGGTTTTTGAATTCCGAGATTGATAAAAATCCGGACTATGTGGATCTTTATTATGACCTGGCCGTATGTCATCTGCAAAAAGCTCGTTTCGAATGGCAAAAGGGAATTGCAGGTTTATCGAAAGCACTCGAGATCAATCAGAAATTCGGTAAAGCGAGTCGGGCGCTCGATATCGCCAAGGAACATCAATTGCGAACTTCCGACGCAATTTCGGATATAATTGACAGGGAACCTTTTTAGGAGACAATCTTGGCAGCGAAAAAGAAACCGCACAGTGTTATTGATCTCTATGATTCCGAGGCACCGGTCAGTACGGAAATGCGTCGGGTTTTGTATAATCTTAACGGCGCGGCACCGGATGAAAAAAAACAGGCGATTTTAGTTACCTCGGCCATGCTTTCCGAGGGCAAATCGCTTATTTCTTCATTTCTGGCGTTAACGGCGGCCAAGATAAAAGGACGTAAGACGCTGTTGATCGATTTCGATCTGAGGCGTCCGATGGTTCATAAGTTGTTCGATAAGCCATTAAAGGGCGGTATTTCTGATGTGCTTCTTGACAGTGCTTCACCGCGAAATCTGATAAAGACTACCGATATCTCCAACCTTGATATAATAACGGCCGGGAAGATTTTCAATAATCCTTCGGAACTTTTTAACGGTCCGGCAATTTATAAGATTTTCGAAGAGATGAAGTTTTATTATGATTTGATATTGGTCGATTCTCCACCGCTATTACCGGTTGTGGATCCGATGCTTTTGCTGGAGGAACTCGATGGCGCGGTTCTGGTCATCAAGGCGGGAGCGACCAACCGCGATGTTATCAAAAGGGCAAGGAAACTGATCGGTTCTCATAAGGATAAAATAGTCGGTGTTATTATAAACAATTTAAAACATACTCTTCCTTATTATTACGATTACTCGTATTACGGCTATCATTATAAGCCAAAAAAGGGGAGTAATGATAATTCTGGCAAAGGCAAAAAATAGTCACTTCCTTTATATAATCCCGTAGAAATTAATTATGGATAATATATTGACCGTTGACCTCGAAGACTGGTTCGTTGTCGAGAATTTAAAAGAAAATATTGATTATACCGAATGGAAGTCGCTTCCGTCGCGGGTGGAAAAGAACACGGCTCGTCTTCTGGAATTGTTCGATTACTACGGGGTGCGGGCGACCTTTTTTGTTCTCGGCTGGGTTGCCGATCGGTTTCCAAAATTGATTTACATGATTGCATCGTACGGTCATGAAATAGGCTGCCATAGTTATCTGCATAACCGGGTCGATAAAATGCGCCGGGATGAATTCGAGAAAGATACCAGGCGGGCAGTCAAGGCGATCGCCGATGCCAGCGGGGTTTACCCGGCGGGGTACAGGGCTCCGAGCTGGTCGATCAATTCGAACATTGACTGGGCTTTCGAAGTTCTTGCGGATTTGAATTTTATGTATGACTCGTCGTTATATCCGATCAAGCACGATATTTATGGTGATCCGGAAGCACCGCGAGAGATTTTCAACATGGAGTTGAAAAACGGCAAGACTCTGTATGAAATACCGGCCTCGACAATAAATCTTTTCGGGAAAAACTTCCCCGTCGGGGGCGGCGGTTATCTGAGGCATTCGCCGTTATGGTTTACAAGCAAGATGATTCGCAGATTGAATAGAGTCAATCGTCCGGCGGTATTATATATTCACCCGTGGGAACTCGATGATGAACCGCCGATGCTGGATGGGCTTTCTGCCTTTCAGAAGTTCCGGCAGTATGGCTCAATTATAAACACTCCGCGCAAAATGGAATTACTTCTGCAAAAATTTGATTTTTGTCCCGCGAAAGATTATATTTCCCGCCTGAAACGTAGACCGATAGGATTTGAGAGACAATGAGCCATTCTAAAGTAGCCGTTATCAAGACCAGTTCAAAAACGGTTGTCGACGACTACCGGACCTTGCTGGGACTAATAAACTATAAAGAAATTCTGGATTTCAATATAGATACCCTTCTTAAGTTGAATCTTTCGTGGACCAAGTATTTCCCGGCCTGTTCCTCGCAGCCCTGGCAGGTGGAGGGTGTCATTAAAACTCTCATGGACGATGGTTTCCCCAAAGAGAAACTTCTTCCGATCGAGAACAAGACAGTGGTCACCAATCCCATCAAGGGTGCCAAAAACAATCTGTGGATGCCGGTTCTGGATAAATACGGCCTGCCTTTTCAGCCGCTACCGGACGTAGAATGGGAGGTCTACAATTTTAAAGAGCCGCTTTTGAAACTCCACGAAATTTTTCCCGAAGGCATCGAGGTGCCAAAAATTTTCAAGGGTCGGCAGATAATTCATCTTCCGACAGTTAAGACACACGGTCATTCGACAACGACCGGAGCCATAAAAAATGCATTCGGAGGGCTGCTAAAAGAGGTGCGGCACTACGCCCATAAGTACATCCACGAAGTCCTGGTTGATCTTATGATTATGCAAAAAGAGCTTCATCCGAATATACTGGCAGTGATGGATGGCACGGTAGCCGGTGATGGGGCGGGACCGCGAACGATGATCCCGTATTCCAAAAATATTATTCTTGCCTCGTCGGATTCGGTGGCGATAGATGCTGTGGCGGCCAAATTGATGGGCTTTGACCCGATGTCGATTCCTTACCTCCGGATGTGTCACGAGCGGGAATTAGGTGTGGCGGAAATTGAGGAACTGGAGATTCTGGGGATTGATATTTCTGATGTCAATTTCGGTTTCAAGACAAAAAAATCATTTGTTATATATGGCGATCAACTTTTGCGAAAAGGGTCGCTGAGATTTCTCGAAAAAATCGCTCTTCATTCACCTTTGGTTGTATGGGCACCGATGGCGAGTAATATTTATCACGACTGGTTCTGGTACCCGACGATCGGTAAGTCGATTATCCGCAAATTTTCGAAAAGCGAATGGGGCGAGCTTTTTGAGGAATATAAGAAGTCCTGATCTTCAATAGTACTTATTGACAATTTTAATTTTATAATTGAATTAGCAACAATCGCTGTTATATATTGTTATATTATATCAGTTACCGGATTGTATGCCGGTCACCACGCTGACATCCAGAAATAAATTGATATCGTTTACCCGGTGGGCGGCAAGATATCGATTTGCAGAGTAAATTATAGTAAATTCAAAGCGAGGAATTTATGGCGAAGAAGAAATCTAAAGCGCGAGCGAGGATGGGCAAAAAAATTAACCGGAACTGGGCAATCTGGGAAATAAGAGATCTGAAGCGAAAATATAAGAAGCAAACCGCGCGTGAAATTGCCGAAGACATGGACAGGACTTTGGCTTCGGTTCAGGGCAAAATACAGGCGCTTGGTCTTAAGAAGTAATAATTGAGGCGCTTATAGCAATATTCTCATTAAAATATCGCGGCATCCGGGTCTGTATTCGCATATATATAAGCAGCGGTGATGAAATAATAATCACCTTTTAGAAATACTTCTTGACCTTAAAGTGTATAATTGATAAATAGTTATATTAAAATAAGGAGGTGCCGCCCATGCGCAGATTTTTAATTATCTCTTTAGTTATTTTGGTTGGGGCTAATATTGCCTACGGCCGGCGGCGAAGCAAAGATGCCGGATCGGTCCAGGACAGTGTTTATACTGACAGCAATTACAATTTTTCATTAAAGATTCCAAAAGGATGGGAACATTCGATCAAAGATGAAGATGATAATGTCAGGCTGGTATTAACCAGGGAAGAATATGATATTCCTCAGAGGTATATTCATTTTCCGGCATATACCGAAACTCCAAAAGTAACTGTTTTTGCCGGAGAAACTTCCATGCCGCTAAACTGGTTTGTAGATTCACTATTAAGCGATGACTATAATTCCAAATTGAAAAAGCGCATGCTTCCGGAACTCAAGATATTGTATGGATATTATATCCCTAAAAAACGCTCCAAGATGAGTACCGGACAGTCAGAGGGAATAATTCTGGTTGGCGAAAGGCAGTATACAATTAGTGTACAAAGGTCCGGTTTTCAGTCTGATAAAGCTGATGTGGTAACCGACTATTATGGTGGCGGGGTATACCTGACGAAACATGAAGATAATATCGTCGCGTTACATTTTATCTGTGAAAAAGTATTTTTGGATAATTATATGGACGAATTTAACAGCATGATTAATTCGTTCAACTGGCAATCGGCCGAAGACAGCAAAAAAGAAGATAAAGACTGATATTAATCGGCTTTTTTATCCGTAATTGAATATTGTTGACGGGGCGGTTTGACTTTGTTATTATCCGCCGAATGAATATTTTATAAAATCTTCCAAGGAGGAAGCATGTGGGTAGTCAGGTCGATCCTGATCCTTATCGTAATTGCTATTGTAGTCGGTTTCGCCCTTTATAACAGCGGTCCGGATCAGACGGTGGATTTAAATCTTATCTGGGCCCAAAGATACAATGTGCCGATTATAACGGTTGTTTTCTGGACTTTTATGCTCGGTGCGGTAGTATCATGGTTGCTGTTTATATCGGTATATTTGAAGCAATCGAATCAGATCAGGGAAGCCAACAAACGGATAAAGGGGCTTCAGACCGAGGTGACGGCTCTCAGAAATCGCCCCATTGAGGAAACGAAAGACCTATTGGGCAAAAAGCCGGATTCAACGGAGTAGGGTAAATGGAAACTATTATAGTCATTTTCCTGTTGGCGGTTATTGCGCTGGTTTTGGTTTATATGATTTATGGTCGATATCGCCGCGAGAAGAAAAGTACTGAGCCGACTCTATATATAGAAGGGCTGCAGGCGCTTTTAGACGGGAAGGAAGAGATGGCTTTCAGCCGTTTCCGCGAGGTCGTAAGCGAGGATACCAGCAATATAGATGCGTATGTCAGAATAGGGAACATTCTCAGGAAGTACGGAAAGGCGGACAGAGCCCTGCAGGTGCATAAGGACCTGACAATACGACATGATTTGACGGTAACTCAGAAGGTCAGGATATTGAAGGCGCTGGCCGAAGATTTCTTTGATCTGGAAGATTATGATTCGGCTATAGCTGCTCTTGACGAGCTTTTAACACTTGACAGCCAGAGCCGCAGGGCGGTAGAGAAACTTCTTCAGTGCCACGAAAAGAAGCAGGATTGGGAGGCAGCCTATACGGCCAAAGAGCGTCTGTTAAAACTGAATGGCACAAAATCGAAAAGCGGACTGGCAATTTACAAATTTTTCCAGGGTGAAAGGCTGTTTGCTGAAAGGGAGTATCACAAGGCACGGATAATTTTCAAGGAGGCAATCAACCTCGATTCGGGATGTGTTCCGGCTTATATTTACATGGGAGATTCGTACCTTGCCGAAAACCGGATCGATGATGCGATCTCTATATGGAAAAAAATGATAAAGGTTGTTCCCGATAAGGCTCATCTGGTATTGAGCCGGTTAAAAAAGACATTGTTCGAGGTCGGTAAATTCGGTGAAATATCCTCGATTTGTACTGAAATACTCGAGGATGCCCCCAAGAATTTATACGCTCGTTTGACGCTGGCGGAGTATCATAATAAAAAGGGTGAAGATAACCTGGCTCTCGAACAGCTAAATTTGGCACTGGAGCATAATCCGGATTCGTATCTTCCGATTTTTGGATTGGCACGAATATATATAGAAAGCGGCGATAAGAAAAAGCTTTACGATCTTTTGCACCGGATGGAAGTTCGCAGCGAATTTGTCGATCAGGAATTCAAATATGAGTATAGCGGGTATAATTTTAATACCCAGAAGAAGATAGTGCCGGAACTTCAACGCTCCTGATAAATAGAATAAACATGAGATTTTTGTTTTTAGTCCTGTCTATTTTTCTGCTTTGGGGCCATTCTTCTGCCACTGGGATTTATGATTTGATTAAGTCCGGGGATATAGCGGAGGCCCGAAAATTGATCGGTGAATCGGCCACGGCAGTCAGACGGGAGGGTAATATCTTATTTTTCCAGGCTCTGCTTGAAACCGATGGTCAGCAGTCGCACCAATTCTTGGAGGCGTCTTTCAAGGCCGGCCTGGCGCCTTCGTATCTCGAGGAAAATATTTACCTGATGGCGCAGTATTATTTGGCCCTGGAAAACTACGGCAAGGTTGGATCAACGGCAGAAGCTTATTTACAGCAATGGGAGCGGGGAAAATACCGAGATGAGATGCTTCGGCTTGCGGCGGTTGGATTTGAGCGGACGGGAGATTCTAATAAAGCACAGCGTTATCGATCGCTTTTGGAACGCGAGAACCCCGACAGCCGGTTCAGTATTACGGCCAAACTCGATCGAGCGGTGTCCCTGTACCAGGATAAAAAATACATGCAGGCACAAAAGATTTGCAGGAATCTTCGGACCGGACGTTATAGTACGGCGGCCGCTCCGGCGCTTTATATGCTGTCGTATTACTCTCTTGAGCAGAAACGTATGGATGATGCGATTTTGTACTATAATATCCTGCGGGAAGCTTATCCATATGCAGTTGGTCTGGATGAGTTAATTGACCGGTTCAGCGGGATGGAGAGAAAAACGGCTGGTGATACCAGGGCGGAGCAGATTACGGGGACTATTTATTCAGTGCAAGTGGGTGTTTTTTCGGAGAAAGATAATGCCAATACAATGGCCCGCCGGATGAAGGGGTATGGGATGGATGTTGATATCAATGACAAATATATTTCGGATAAAAAATATTATGTCGTTTATGTCGGCCGTTTTGTTTTATCCGAGGAAGCGATGTCATTTAAGACCCGCCTCGAAGCGTCGGAAAATGAAGCCTTTCATGTTGTAGCGCGATGAGTTCTTCCAAATCAGCATCGAATAATTTAACGCCTCTTATGAGGCAGTATTACTGTATTAAATCACAATATCCCGATAAAATTCTGTTTTTCCGCATGGGTGATTTCTATGAAATGTTCGGCGATGATGCGGTCAAAGCGGCGCCGATTTTGAATATTGCGCTTACCTCGCGCGGACAGAATGCAGGGGAGAAAATACCGCTGGCGGGAGTGCCGTATCATGCGGTGGATAAATATCTGGCCAAACTTCTTTCGGCTGGAGAAAAGGTCGTCATTGTCGAGCAGGTTGAAGATCCCAAACAGGCCAAGGGAGTGGTCAAACGAGAGGTCGTCGAGATTCTTACGCCGGGAACAGCGACGGTCGAGGGGGTTGTTGACGATACCGGGAATTTGTACCTGGCGTCGGTCTATCAAGATACACAAAAAAAGGCGGGATTGGCATACATTGATTTATTAACCGGGAAATTTCGATTGGAAGAAGGTCCTCCGGATTCGGTATATGAGAAAATCAAGATACTCGGCCCGCAGGAGATTTTGTATTCGGCTGATGCCGGCGAAAGTACACTATATAATTTATTGAGCAAAGATTCCCGTTTGAAATTGACTTCATTCGAGGAGTGGAATTTTGATTATAAAACGGCGGTGCGGGAATTATGTGATTTCTTTGAAGTGAGTACGCTCGACGGTTTCGGTATCGGGGAACTAAAAAAGGGGATTGTGGCAGCCGGTGCCATTTACCGGTATTTGCTCGAAAATAACCGTACAAAATTAGACCATGTAACAAGGTTGATTCGGGCAGAGGCTGATGAATATATGCTTCTCGATTATAATACGGTGAGAAATTTGGAACTGACGCACAATCTGTCTGAGAATACAGAAAAAGACTCACTTTATCATGCGATAAACAGGACGAATACAGCGGGTGGAGCGAGAAGGTTAAAAGAGAACATATTGAGACCGTATAAGAGGCTTAAGCCGATATTGTATCGTAGAAGTGCGGTAAATGAAATCTATAAAAACCGTGATGCAGGGTATGAAATTCCGGTCGTAATGAAGAAATTGCCGGATCTGGAACGTCTGGCCGGAAGGCTGGGGATGCGGAAGATCAACCCGAGGCAGCTATCACAGATAAGAGACAGCCTTTTAACCGGCGATGAAGTAATTGCAAAATTGAATGAGCTCCATGCCGGACTATTTAAAGATATTGTATCTTCATATCCCGACTGCAGCGGATTGGCGGATAAAATTTCTGGCGCGCTGGTTGATGAACCGCCGTTGACTTCTAATAAGGGCAGTATCATACGCAAAGGATTTTCTCAAGAGCTTGATGACCTGAAAGATTCTATAAAGGATGCGCGCAGTTATATTGCGTCGCTTCAAAAAACCGAAAGGGAGCGGACAGGGATACCCTCGCTTAAAGTCGGTTTCAATAAAGTTTTCGGATATTATATAGAGATAACGAAGACACATTTGGATAAAACACCGGATGATTATATCCGCAAACAGACTTTAGTTAATGCCGAGCGGTTTATAACACAGGAATTAAAGGAAAAGGAAGATCTGATACTTGCCGCGGAAGAGAAAATATTCTCACTCGAAGAAAAGCTGTTCGATCAACTTGTTAATGAAGCGGCCGGTTCAATGGAGGATCTTCTTCTGACAGCGGAGTTTTTATCGGAGGTTGACCTTGTTGTCTCGCTGGGTAATCTTGCCGCTGAAAAGATGTACTGCTCTCCGGAGATAGATGAAACGGGTGAAATAGAAATCGAAAACGGGCGGCATCCGGTAATAGAGAGTCTTCTTCCGCCGGGCACATTTATCGGCAATGATCTGGTCCATAAAGAGAGGCTGGACCGGATTATGGTGCTGACGGGGCCGAATATGTCGGGTAAATCGACATACTTAAGGCAGGCTGGATTAATAGTTATTCTGGCGCAGATGGGTTCATTCGTACCGGCTGATTCGGCGAGGATCGGACTGGTAGATAGAGTCTTTACGAGGGTCGGGGCAATCGACAATCTGGCGCACGGCCAGTCGACTTTTCTGGTGGAGATGATTGAAACTTCGAATATTCTGCATAACGCCACCGAAAGATCTTTGATACTGCTCGATGAGGTAGGCAGAGGGACTTCGACATTCGACGGGCTTTCTATCGCGTGGTCGGTGGTGGAATATATCAATGAGAATATAAAAGCGCGGACTATATTCGCGACGCATTATCATGAACTGACCGGCATGGCGGCTTTGTATGAAAAAGTTTTTAACTGCCAGGTTTCGGTAAAAAGATGGGAAAATCAGATTATATTTTTGCATAAGATTATTCCGGGCGGGTGTGATGATTCTTACGGCGTTGAGGTAGCCAGGCTGGCAGGGGTGCCGTCAAAAACAATCAGCCGGTCTCGCGAACTTTTGAAACTGCTCGAGTCGGGGAAATTTTCGCAATCGGAACTGGCAAAGGGGATACATAAGAGCATCAATCAAAGATCATTATTCGATGCTGTTCCATCGCCGGTCGAAGAAGAGCTGCGAAAAATAAGTCTGGAAAATACGACCCCGGTCGAGGCCTTGCGAATTCTGGATAAACTGAAGGGGATGCTCGATGACCGATAAACCTGCCGGAAAAGTCAAGCGCTGGATTCGTCCGCTGCCAGAGCGTCTTGTCAATAAAATTGCAGCCGGCGAGGTTATAGAACGTCCGGCGGCAGTCCTAAAAGAGCTGGTGGAAAATTCTATCGATGCCGGGGCGGGCAAGATCGAGATAATAATCGAGAAGTCGGGGACAAAACTAATTTCGGTCATTGATAATGGATGCGGAATCGAACCGGACCAGGTCGAGATTGCCTTTTCACGTCATGCGACCAGCAAGATAAGTGATTTCCGTGATTTGGAGAGCCTGACCAGTTATGGATTCCGGGGTGAAGCGCTGCCTTCGATAGCATCGATTTCGCGAACCCGGATGCTGACCAAACATGAAGATTATGACAGCGGCACGCAAATTATTGTCGAGGGTGGGGTGGTACAGTCGGTCAAACCGGCAGCCGCACCGACCGGAACGACAGTAGAAGTTAGAGATTTGTTTTTTAATACTCCGGCAAGGCGGAAATTCTTAAAGACAGAGACGACTGAGGCCAGATATTTGTCACGAAATGCGGTAGCACTTGCTCTGGGAGCTCCGGGGGTGGCATTCAGCTGTAATATGAACGGACGAAAAATATTCGATGTTTCCAGAGAAGATGCGGATTTGTCAAAAAGGACAGCGTCGCTTCTTTTGGGCAAGCCGAATGAAAAATTATTCGAGGTAATCTCTGATACCGATTTGATGTCGGTCAGTGCGTATCTTTCTTATCCGTCGCAGACGCGCCAGAACCGATACGGATTATATATTTTTATCAATGATCGTTTCATAAATTCCCCGACAATGGTACATGCTGTAACATCGGGTTACGGAGAGATGCTTCCGAGGGGGCAGTTTCCCATCGGAGCAGTATTTTTGAAGCTGGACCCACAGAAAGTCGATGTTAATGTTCATCCGACCAAGGCGGAAGTGCGTTTATCTGATGAACGGCTGGTGCATGATATGCTTTACCAGGCGGTTAAGCGGACCATTCACCAGACATCGGATGCTCATTCGCCGACTGTGAAGATGGAGGGTGAAGAAGAAACTAAGAAGGGACATGCAAGATCTTCGCTGAAAGTAGCAATCCGGCGCGCCAATCAGTATGATCCGCAAAAGAAGCAGGTCGATTCGCAAGTTTATCTCGATGCTCTATATGGAAAGAGGGAAGAGAGAGACGAGGTGTCGGATTTTCCTCAGGACTCAGACAGGTCGGCCACAACTCCTGTGACAGAGACGAAAGATATTCCAGATAAAACAGCAGCGCAATACAGGTCTGCAGATGGCGAGCCGATTTCATATCTGGGACAGGTGGCGGAGCTGTATCTAATTTTTAAGAAGGGTGACCGGATACTTATAATTGACCAGCATACAGCCCATGAGCGGGTACTGTATGAAGCAAATTTAAAGTCGATCGAGGGGGATAATGCGGTATCGCAGAATCTTCTGTTTCCGGTCAATATAGAGATGTCGCCGGAGCGTTTCGCGCTGTATGAAGAAACAAGAGATATTTTAAAATCGGCCGGTTTCGCAGTCGAGCCTTTTGGTTACAACGTGGTGATTTTAAATGCAGTGCCGACTTCACTTTCGAGAAAATCTCCGGAAAAAGTATTCATAAAGGTATTAGAGGATATTGAAAATATGCAGGGAGCAGGTTTTGACCTCAAGAAAGCGATTGCGCAGTCTATGGCATGCCGGGCGGCGATAATGGCCGGAGACAGGCTTTCGAGTGAAGAGGCAATCGGATTGTATAAGCAGCTTATGAGATCAGAGAACCGCCACAGCTGTCCGCATGGCAGGCCAATAATCTTAAAAATCAGCAAAGATGAGCTCGATGCCAAGTTCGGCAGGAAATAAGAAAATAATCCCTGTTCTGACCGGGCCAACCGGCTCAGGAAAGACCGGCGTGGCTATAAGATTGGCGGATCAGTTTCCTGAACTCGATATAATTTCAGCCGATTCCCGGCAGATTTATAAATACCTTAATATTGGGACTGATAAACCATCGGCGGATATTCTTGATAAATATAATTTTCACCTTGTCGATTTTGTCGAGCCGGATGAACGGTATACTGCGTTTGATTTTGTTTCAGATTCAAAAAGGATACTGAATGAGAGGGTAAAAAGTGAGGGAGGACCGCCTTTGATCTGCGGGGGAACGGGGCTTTATATAAAGTCGCTGGTCGAGGGAATAGTTGAAATTCCGGATGGTGATTTGACCTACCGGAATGAGCTGGAAGATCAGGCGGTATCGAAGGGCCCTAAATACCTCTATGAAAAACTTGAAAAAATTGATCCGATCGAAGCGACGAGGATTCATCCGCATAATATCAAAAGAATAATAAGGGCTTTGGAAATATATCATCTGACCGGCAGGCCGAAAAGTGAGGTTATCGAGGAGTCGACGGGGGGGAATGACAATTTTGAGTATGAGATATTTTGTTTGATGCCTGACCGGGAAAATTTGTATAAGAGAATAAATGAACGTGTTGATTTTATGCTGGAGGCAGGACTTCTCGAAGAGATAAAATCTATTGCGGAAAGGGGCTTGAGGGAGGCGGTGTCTAAGGTAAATGTTATAGGCTATAACGAATTATTTGATTATCTCGATGGGAGACTGGATTTTGAAGAGGCTGTAAATTTAATAAAGCAAAATTCGCGTCGATATGCCAAAAGGCAGATTACCTGGTTCAGAGGTATGGAAAATGTTAAATATTTTGATTCCGCGGACGTTATCTATAATAAGATTTTTTATTTTTACGGTCGGGATTTCGATAATGCTTGACAGTAAAATAGGGTTTTAATTATATATCAACAAGTTAGAGGGGAAATATTAAAATTGGGAAAAAATGGTCGATAATGTGGCATAAAGATATTAATCTCGTTCAACAGGGAATATTTAGATGAAAATCAAGACTTTGTTTGGCATTGCTGTACTGGCCGCAGGGATGATGGCCGTATCCTGCAACAATCAGGGCGTTAAGCCCGCTCCCGAGGAAACATCAAGTGCGACCGCAGCGGAAGAAAGTTCTGTTGACAGGTTCGCCACCAAAACCGAAAAAACAGAAATCGAACTGGATGAAATAAGTTCCAGTGTTTTCGAAGAGGAAGAAGTGGAAGACAGTACGGTTGATATGACCGTTGCTGTAGACGATTATGTTTGGCGCGAATTATCTATTGCCCACGAATATTACAGCCAGGGAGTAATTGCCAATCGCGAAACCAACTGGGAGGAGGCCCAATATTACTTCGAAAAGGCTCTGAAAATTCTCGGTAATCTGGATATTGATACCGAGCTCGATGAGCAAACACCAGAGACAGCGAAGTATTCTGTGCTTCTGGCAGATATTGTAACCAATTACAGGGTGACGCTATTATCACTGGGACATCTTCCGGGCGATGTTTCACCCGATGTTTTGATGACTCGATTTTCCGAGATTAATAACATTAAGATCGATACAGCCGAATTTAATAAGCTCGAGCAGTATGCCGAAGCGGAAATAACCTACGATGTTCCCATTGTACTTAATGAACGAGTAAAAAATTGTATATTGTACTATCAGACGGTGGCCCGTGATGCAGTTGAAAGGTATTTATCTCGATCGACCAAATATATCCCGATGATCGACTCAATATTCGAAGAGATGGATATGCCGGCTGATATAAAGTACTTGGCACTGGTCGAATCGGGGTACAATCCCCATGCATATTCCTGGGCGCGGGCGCTTGGCCTATGGCAGTTTATTGCGTCGACCGGCAAACTGTATGATCTCGATCGCAGCTGGTGGTACGATGAAAGAAAAGACCCAATAAAGGCAACTGTGTCCGCGGCGCGGTTTCTAAAGGATTTATATAATGAATTCGGAAGCTGGGAATTGGCTATGGCCGGATATAACGGGGGGCCGGCTCGGGTCAGGAGGCAAATCAGACGGCAGGGTACCAGGGATTTCTGGAAACTCGATTTAAAGAAGCAGACCGAGGATTATGTCCCGTTTTTCATGGCGGCGGTGTTAATCAGCAAAAATCCGGAAAAATTCGGCTTTAAGAATATAAATTACCAGCCAGCATGGGAGTATGATCTGGTCACGATTGACAAATGTCTCGATCTCAAGACTGTGGCGGCGGCGATCGGATGCTCGGTAAGTGAGGTTAAGGAATTAAATCCGGAGCTTTTAAGGCGCTTTACACCTCCGAACAGGAAAAATTATGAGCTGAGAATACCCAAGGGAACCAGTTCGCAGTTTTTGGCGGCCTATGACAGTATGCCGTCTTCGAAAGAGACGAGTTTTGTTCGCCATCGGATTCGTCGGGGCGAAGCGGTTTCGACCATTGCAAGAAAATATGGCGTTTCCCAATATGCAATTTTTGAAGCCAATAATCTTCACCGGCGATCAAAAATATACGCCGGTAAGACATTGATAGTTCCGGTTCCCAATGATCGGAATTACAGCCGAAGCCAGAAACTCGATTATGAGGCAAAGGGCAATGTATATGTTGTTCGGTCGGGAGATACGGTTTGGGATATCGCCCGCGCCTTCGGGACCTCGACCGATAATATCCGCCGCTGGAATAAGCTGGATCGCAGGTCGAGGATATACGTGGGGCAGAATCTTATAGTAAGCAATAATCCCAAACATGCTTCCAAGACTATTTCGACGTCCAATTCGGATGACGGCGACAGCAATCTTTATGTCGTACGCAAGGGTGATTCATTGTGGGAAATTGCCAGAATGTTCGGCACTTCGACAGCAGCCCTTCGCAATCTTAACGGCCTCGGACGTTCCAGCCGTATTTATCCCGGACAGAAGCTTTTGGTTCCCGGCAGCGGGGATTTAGGATCATATAAGATTCATACCGTCCGACGCGGAGATACGCTGTCCGATATTGCGCGGCTTTATGGGATATCGGTCCAGAAACTTATTGCCTGGAACGGTGTGTCTAATCCGAGAGCACTTAGGGTTGGCGAAAAACTTAAAATTTATACCAATTAATAATGGCCAGTAAAAGAGATATAATAATCGGTGTCATAATAGTTTTCTGTTTCGTTGTCGTAATAGGATTCGTCGGAATTATGTTTATGGGAAGCTTCTATGCTCCGGATAATATTTCTTTAAGTGGTTTCGGCGGCAGGGTCGCAGTAATAGAAGTTTTTGGTGAAATCATTGATTCTCGGCCAATTACACGCCAGCTCGAGAAATGGGCAGATGAACGGGGAGTTGATGCGATTGTCCTGCATATAGATTCTCCCGGAGGAGCAGTGGCTCCTTCGCAGGAAATTTATGACGCGATTCTGAGGGTGCGCAATGAAAATAATGCCATTGTGGTCGCTTCGATGTCCTCGGTGGCCGCCTCTGGAGGATATTATATAGCGTGCGCCTGCGATGAAATAGTAGCTAATCCGGGGACGATTACCGGTTCGATTGGAGTTATTCTCAGATGGTATACAGCAGAGAAACTTCTGGATAAAATCGGAGTTGAATTCGAGACGGTTAAATCAGGTGAGTTAAAGGATGTTGGTTCGCTGGACAGGCCAATGACCCCCGAAGAGCGTGAGATGCTAAAGGCTATGGTTATGGATACTTACGAGCAGTTTGTAGAGGCGGTAGCGGATGGTCGTGGAATGAGTGTGGAGGATGTATATCCGCTTGCCGACGGCTCGATTTTCAGTGGTCGTCAGGCCAGAGATAAAGGTCTTGTAGATACCCTTGGCGGTTTTATGGATGCGGTATATCTGGCGGCTGAGCTTGCCGGAATAGACGGTGAGCCTCGTATAGTTAAGGAATATCAGCGTCAAGAGACGATCTGGGACCTTATGGGATCGATTTTAGGGGGCGTAAAGAAGGCAGTTCGGGGCGAAATCTCGCCCGGCCCCCGGGTTCTTTATTTGTATTAAATTAATAAAAACTATTGACTTACGGATAAAAGTTATTTACTTTTTACGCAGCCGTAAGCCTGCGAGAAATGCTGATACGCTTTTCATGGAAGAGGAAGAATTGGTGCTGGAGTATTAAAAAGGAATAAAATATGTTAATATATAAAACCAGCAAGATACGAGGGAGGATGCAATGACCAAGGCAGATCTGGTTGAAAAAGTCGCTGAACGAACAGGGCTTACGAGAACCGATGTTGCCGTAGTTGTGGACGCGTTCCTGGATACGGTAAAAAAGTCAATGGAAGCTGGAAACAATATCGAAATTCGGGGTTTTGGTACTTTTAAGATAAAACTCCGCAAAGAGAGAAAAGCCCGAAATCCTCGGACCGGGGAAGTTGTTCCGGTGCCGGGTCGAAAAGTTCCGGTTTTCAAGCCATCGAACGAATTTAAAAACATGATCACGAAACTGCCGATATAGCAAACGGTTATGAATTCCCAATGGAGGATTAATGCCAAGCGGTAAAAAGAGAAAACGCCAGAAGATTAAAACTCACAAGCGCAAAAAACGCAGACGAGCCGACCGCCACAAAAAGAAAAAGAAATAGTTCGTTTACAGGCATTTTTTAGATATAAAGGAAAACAGTTCCTGATAAATCGGGAACGGTTTTCCTTTTTTAGACGTACAAAGAATTCTTGCCTGATATTCGTTACCTTGTCGATTTCGATAACCCCTTAAAATATTATAAGTTGCGGAAATAATGCAGTTCCTTAAATAATTATTTACGCGGGGCATCGGCATTGCTTATTACCAGAGTGATGAAAAGATTACTCTGGATATTTTTATTGTGCTTTATTTTCGCCGGCGTTTATGGCAGTGCTGTTGCCGACGAATATGATATACTGGTCAATGATGATGGCGGAAGCCGCGATCAGACCAATCCCAGAATTGCGGTCGGAACCGGCGGACAATTTATTGTTGTCTGGGCCGATAAGCGCAATAATCAAAATGATATTTATTTCCAGCTTTTTGACAGCGCCGGGACAGCTCTATCGGTCAATAGAAAAATAAATGATGATGATGCAACCGCGCCGCGCTTCGAGCCTTCGGTGGACGCCAATTATAACTCGAATTTCATTTCCGCTTGGCGCGATTTCAGAAACGGTTCATATCCTTTCAATCCGGATGTATATTTTTCAATAATCGATACTTCCGAAACCGCCGGAAATTTCAATCTGACTTCGGCGCTATCGGATATAATTATTGAAGCTCCTGATGTGGCCATGTTCGCCGATGGTTCATCTGTTATAGTCTGGCCAGATTACCGCAACGGCAACTGGGATATTTTTGCCAGGCGCATTAATGCAATAGGTGAAGCTGTCGGCGGTGATATTGTCGTCAACAGCGATGTCGGGACCAATCAGCAGCATGGTGCGCGTGTCGATGCATTTGCCGATGGTGGATTTGTCGTGGTGTGGTATGATAATAGAACCGGTAATGATGATATTTATTTCCAGCGGTTTAATTCATCCGGGGCGGCTGTCGGGAGTAACATTAAGGTAAACGATGATATCGATGGTGCCCGCCAAGCATTTCCGGTTGCCGCCGCTGATGGTAATAATCAATTTTATATAGCATGGGTCGACTGGCGCAACGGTGATTATCCGGCCAATCCTGATATTTATATGCGTCGGTATGACAGTTCGGGGACCGCGATATCGTCCTCAGTAAAAGTCAACGGCGGCGTTTCCGGAAGACCCCAGAGAGAAGTTTCGATTTGTGCCGACAGGATGGGAAATATTGGTGTTGCCTGGTCGGATTCTTCAGAAGGCGACTGGAATGCCATGGCGAGAATAGTAGATTACCAGGGGTATTTCACGGGAGTACCGTTTAAGATTCATGATGAGACAGTCAACCGGCAAATACAGCCGGATATTGCAACAAATGGTTATAAATTTTTCTGTACCTGGGCTGATTACCGGGATGATAATTTCGATATTTATGCATCGATTATAGAATATAATGATCCAACGTTGATACCTGATCGCGATGTAATTAATTTCACGATGGAGGATGGAGGCGCACTTCCGTCGGCCGAAGATATATCATTATCTAATGCCGGATTGGGCGAGTTAAACTGGCGCGCGGTACCGACGGTCGAATGGCTGACAGTCAGCCCGGATTCAGGACAAACTCCCGAAACATTCAGTATTTCTGTTAATACAGATACGCTTTCATATGGCAAGTATTACGGGACCGTGAAATTGATAGATCTGGATAATAATGATTCGTCCGAAGTAATATCTGTCAGTTTGAATGTAACGGCACCGCTGGTATCGGTGACACCGGATACGCTTCATTTCAAGGTTTTGGCTGAATTGGGCAATCCCGATCCAAGGTCATTTAGAGTACAAAACAGCGGCACAGGATTTCTAAACTGGACTGCTTCGGAATCGAGCGATTGGTTTGAAATCGATATGACATCGGGGAATCAGGATGATTACATTGAAGTGAGTGTCGATATTTCGGGACTTATGTACGGTAATTATTACGGTGAACTGGTGGTAAATTCGGTTGAGGCTGTAAATTCGCCCAACACCGGATGGGTTTACCTGGAGCTTGTCGGTAATATGCCGTATATTCAGGCCCGTCCCGATTCTTTGTCTTTTTATACTTCGGTCGATGAGTCGGTCGAAGATATTATCGAAATTGTCAATCCCGGAGCAGGTTCTTTAAGCTGGAATGCGATTGCGGGAGACGACTGGGTAAGTCTGGATAAAACTACCGGCACCGATTATGATACTATAGGAGTCAGTATAAATACATCGGGGCTTGAATCAGGTTACCATCAGAGTTCAATAATAATTTATGACAGTGCATCATTCAATGTAGAAATTATAATACCGGTCAGTTTATATCTTTCTTCTAGTGATACACTACAGTTTCTCAATGCAAGTGCAGCACCCGGCGGTATGGGAATGATGCCGCTTATATTGAACTTAAATCAATCTTCATCGGGCGGATATATTCCATTCGATTACGACACTCTGCTGGCCGAGCTCGATTCAATTGTATGGAATGATGGCGTTTTCCCGGATTATGTAGGCTTGTTTTCCGGAATCGGATTAGATGGACGGGCCGAAATCGGTTTCCGGGTGGATGACTCGCTTTTCGGGGATAGTACGATATCTTCCGGTGAATACAATATCGCGAACTTATTTTTTACTGCGGCAGATACCAATGCGCACTGTTATATCGACAGTTGTTCCTCGGATACTGCCGGTTTGTATATTCTCGATGCCGCGCTGGATAAAACTGTTCCATACCTGGTTATTGGTGATCTTGTGATCGGGTCTCCGACCCCGGTCGATGATCCGGGCCGTCAGGTGTTTCCCGACGAGATTTATCTGGGACAAAATTATCCCAATCCGTTTAATATCGAAACGGTAATAGAGCTTTCCATGCCTAGATCGGGAGAAGTTACACTCGCGGTTTATAATATACTTGGTCAGAAGGTTTGCGAAATATTTGACGGTCACCTGATGAGGGGTGATTACAGGTTTGGCTGGGATAGTGTCATGGATGACGGCCGTCCGGCACCCAGTGGAATATATTTCTATCGATTATCAACAGAAAATTACTCTTCGGTTAAGAAAATGGCACTGATAAAATAGCCGATTTTTCGTATATTTTCCCCTTATATCTTCTTAAATCCGAAACAATTCTCAAGCGGAATCGTCAAATATATCATGGTTATAAAAATCCATCCATGGAGGACCTGATATATGAAAGCCTTATTTATTACTTTCACTGCCATAATATTAATATTCGGTACCGCCCTTTCGGCGGAAGATGCCAACCGCAGTTTGCTATATGGGAAAATATATTTAACCGATGGTGAAGTTCTGGAAGGATTCATTCGCTGGGACAAGAATGAAACATCCTGGTGCGATATCCTTGACGGTAACAAAGATCTGGAGCGGACCCGATCACGAGAATATCGGGAGCAGAAAGAAAGAACGGGGGGGAAAAGGATTGAAATTTTCGGTCTGACAATTTACAGCGAAGATGACAATGTCTTTATTAATTACAGCAATGAAGCTCAGTCGGGAATCAGGATGGGGCATATACGGACATTAAAACCTGTCGGCAATAATGAAGTGCTGCTGGAATTAAAGTCTGGCCTCGAGGTGGAGCTAACCGGAGGTTCAGGAGATATAGGGACTGATAATCGTGAAATTCTCGTTGATGATAATGATGAAGGAATGATTGAACTGGAGTGGGATAATATAGATAGAATCGAGTTTAAGGAAACGCCCAGCATGGATCAAACTTTTGGGAAAAAGCTGTACGGGACGGTATTTACAAGGCGGGGAGAGGAATTCAGCGGCTTTATATGCTGGGATAAAGATGAGGCTTTTACGAAAGATATTCTCGATGGCCGCGAGGATCACCGTAAGAGGAAAATTGAATTCGGACAGATAGAATCAATCGAAAGAATTACATCGCGGGCCGCTCTGGTCGTTTTAAAAAACGGCAGCAGGGTCAGGCTTGAAGATTCCAATGATATCGACAGCGGAAACAGGGGTATTGTAATCTCTGATCCGAATCTCGGTGCGATTACTGTCGATTGGGATGAATTCGATATGATTGAATTTAAAGAACCTCCGATGGCTTTGACTTATGACGATTTTGACGGCGGCAAATCGCTCAGGGGAGAAGTCTTAACGGTTGACGGTGAAAAATATAAGGGGCAGATTAAATGGGATGACGATGAAAAATACACCTGGGAAATACTCGACGGCGAATATAAGAGGATCGATTTTGATATAGAATTCGGTTTTATTGAGTCGATTGAACATGCATCAAGCAGAGGCTCACTGGTTACACTGAAAGACGGCAGGACATTCAGGCTGCGTAATTCCAATGATGTTGATGCGAATAATAAGGGCATAATCGTAACCAATGGCGATGATGAAATTATTATCGATTGGGAAGATTTTGATATGATAAAATTTCAGGATTGATTCCCTTTTGACGGATATTTTATATAGAGCGGATCGGCGGAGTTAACTCCGCCGATTTTTTATAGATAAAATAAGAGAGTTTTTTCCGGCCGGATTAGAGGGGACTAAAAGAAACCCGGTGATTCCGGAAAAGAACTCTCTTCAATAAAAAAATATATTAATATCTCTTGATTTGTCAAGTATATCAATCGCCGTGATTTTCCTCTTCCGGCTCAATATGGACAAGAATTCCCATGACATCTTCGAATTGGCCGCGCACGGCGATAGTAACCTGAGTAGCGATGTCGTGTCCCTCACGGACGGTAATATCGCTTCTAACCCTTACCGCAGCATCGACATAGTAGCCGGAACCGACTTTTCGGCTTTTGATCCATTTAACCGAAGAGACATCACCAATTTTCTCTATATATTTTTTAATCTCAGCATTAAATTTACCGCCGGGAGATGAGACCATCAGAGTAGACAGATTTTCGCGAATTATTCTGACCGCTTGCTTGATAATAAAGAAAGCGACCCATAGTCCTGCAATAGGATCGAGGATTGGATATTTTGTCTGGGCAACAACAATCCCTATCAGCGTTCCCAGTGAAACAAGAACATCGGAGCGATGATCATAAGCATTGGCAATTACGCCCGGTGATTTAAATTTACGTCCAACAGCTATTGTGTATCGATATAAAGCTTCTTTTATGATAATAGTCCCCGCGGCAACAATAGTCGCAAGGTAAGTTGGTTGAGTGAATTCCTTGTTTATTATTGAATGGAGAGCTTCGCGGCCAATATAGCCGCCGGTTACAAATAGGACGAGAGCAACAAAAACAGCGGCCAGGTTGTCGGCATTACCGTGCCCGTAAGGATGATCTTTATCGGGAGGTTTGCTTGCGATTCTGATACCCAGCCAGACGACAATATTTGCCACAATATCCAGAAGAGAATTCAGTGCGTCTGCGACAAGCGCCTGGGAACGTCCGACAACACCGCCAATGATTTTGGCAATGAAAAGGAGAACATTAACCAGCAGACTAATTCTGGTGCTGGCAGCGGGTGTCTGAAGGCTTTTTAACAAATTTCGGGCCTTTCCACCATTGTCCCTTAACTATATGAAAAAGCCGGCCTTAAATAGGCCGGCTTTAATTTTAAGCGCATTTTTAATAATCGCTTGCGGCTTCTTCTTCCAGGTGAGCCTTTAAATCCTTAAGATCATCGATGTGCGTCTCAGTGCTCGGAATGAGCTTTTTGGCCCGAGGATTATTCTGCGCGACTTTCAAAAATTTCTGCCAGTGATTAATAACCTGATCGATTTTGGAAGCATCATCCTGATAAAGAGTTTCGAATGAAATGGCCAGGTTGTAAAGTGCCAGATAATTATCCGGATCGATGTCGACCGCCTTGGAATACATATTAACAGCTGAATTGTGTTTTTCCTGGGCCTGGTAGATTTGTCCGAGAGCATTATATGCTCTTTCATATTTGCTATTTAGCGTCGTGGCTCGTTTCAGGGCACTAATTGCCTGGTCGTGTTTTTTCAGTTTCTGGTAAGCTTTCCCAAGCATATAATAGGCTTTGTAGTCATCGGTAACTTTCTGGATATACTGGTCGAAATGACCCGTTGCAGCGGAATAGTCATTCTTCAACAGGGCCAGCTGGCCAAGCTCTTTTAATACTTCACTATAATTCGGATCAATTTCCAAAGCTTTGTTGTAGGCTTCTTCGGCCTGGACATAATTTTTTTGCTTGAAATATGTGCGGCCGAGGTTTGCCCACGCATCTGCGCTTTCCGCGTCAGCTTCGGTCGCGTCATTAAAGGTCTCAGCAGCTTCTTCGAATTTTCCCTGACGGAAATATATCGAACCGAGATTGATATATGGATCTACAAAATTCGGATCCTCTGAAATGGCCTGCTTGTATTCAACTATAGCCAGGCTGTCGTTGCCTTCTTTTTCGAGCTGCAGTCCGCCGTTGAAATGTTCTTTTGCCTTCTCAGTATTCTGTGCCATTGTCGGGACCGCTAATGCAAGAAGGCATAGTGATGCAAGGAAATAAATCAGTATAGGGGTGTTACTCCTGCGAACCTTCCAATTCATCATTTTCTCCTTTCCTTATATTCGACTTATATATTTTACAATCCAAAAACGTATTTAACTCAATTTTGATTATATTTTTTGGATTATAATTTTTCCGCAATTTCCGGATATTTCAGGGCCAGAATCCGGGCTGCGAGGATAGCCGCGTTCTTGGCTCCGGCTTTGCCTATTCCCATAGTTGCAACCGGCACTCCGCCGGGCATTTGGGCGATAGAAAGCAGCGAATCGAGCCCTTCCAGAGAGGCGGGGAGAGGAACGCCTATTACAGGTAACTTGCTTCTGGCGGCAACGACACCCGGAAGAGCGGCTGCCATCCCGGCCATAGCAATGATTATTTCGAAGCCATTATCGACTGCTCCGGAGGCCAGTTCGTCGGTACGATCCGGCTGACGATGGGCCGAGGAAACTTCGATTACATTTTCAATTCCGATTTCATTTAGCTGAGCCTGACATTTTTCAGCATACTCCATGTCCGATTTGGAGCCGATCATAATAAGTACTTTTGGCATAACTTAAACCCTACTCATGTTTACTTTTTCATTAGCCCGATGACCTATATCTCCCCGAAAATACATGCCCTCGAATTTGATATTGTCGACGACATTGTAAGCTTTCGACAGGGCCGAACGAAGATCTTTGTCGACCGATGTGACACCAATAACACGGCCGCCGGCCGTCAACCAATTTCGTCCTTCGCGCCTGGTTCCGGAATGGAACAGGAAGCTATTCTGGTCACTGTAATTTCTAAGACCGTATATTCTCTTTCCGGTTTCAGCTTTTCCGGGATAACCTTTCGATGACAGTACAACACAGGCCGCGGCACCAGAGTTCCATTTAAGATCCTTAATATCACCGAGGTTGCCCTCAATACAGGCGATCATAATATTGGCCAGATCCGATCTCAAAAGAGATAAGACCGCCTGAGTTTCCGGGTCGCCGAATCGACAGTTAAATTCGACAACCTTGGGGCCGGCCGATGTCATCATCAGCCCGGCATACAAGACACCTTTATATTTGCGGCCTTCCTGAAGCATACCGGCGATAGTCGGTTCCATAATGTGTTCTTTGATAAACTGCATGTCCGATTCTTTGATAAAGGAAACGGGACTGTATGCGCCCATTCCGCCGGTATTCGGACCGGTATCGTTTTCGCCGATCTGCTTGTGATCCTGTGAGGGAAGCATCATGCTGAGTGACTTACCGTCGGTGAAAGCCATTACCGAAAGCTCCTGCCCTTCGAGGAAATTTTCAATCACGATGCGGTCGCCGGCATCACCGAATGCGCGATCGACCATAATTTTATTGATAGCATCTATCGCCTGATCGGTGTTTTTGCAGACGATAGCACCTTTACCGGCGGCGAGACCATCTGCTTTGACAACTAATGGTGTCGGTGCTGAATTAACGAATGAAATCGCCTCGGCCGCTTCATCGAAGACCTGGAAAGGAGCGGTCGGGATATGATATTTACGCATGAACTCCTTAGCGAAGACTTTTGAGCTTTCGAGGTCGGCCGCCTTTTTGGTCGGACCGAAAATTTTCAAACGACGCTTCTGGAATTCATCGACAATACCATTAGCAAGCGGTTGTTCGGGACCGACTACGGTCAGATCGATATTATGTCTTTCAACAAAATTAATCAGACCGTCGATATCATCGGCTTTGACACTGACCGAATTTGCGATCAGACTGATACCCGGATTACCCGGAGCCGCATAAACTTTGCTGACCATCCGGGATCCTTTTAATTTCCAGACGAGAGTATGTTCTCTTCCGCCTGAGCCTATGACTAAAACTCTCATATTTTTCAAACCTCTTACCCCTCTCGAAGTTGAATAAACTGAAATTATAATTAAATTCCTCCATAATTCAACACTTTTTTCTTTAAATTCGTCGCTTACATCCATTTAGCATTTCTATATCATATTTTTTTTATCACATATTAAGACCGAGAGGTTCTTAGCCGACATTTATTCTTGACATCTGAACATATGTGCAGTAGATTTTGAGTGAAATAAATGAAGAATATCAAACAAGGAGGAAAATAGTGGTCAGGGATAAATTGACCAACCGCCAGAGGGAAATTCTGGAATATATCGAGCGGATGATAACCGAGTTCGGTAAATCTCCGACTATCAGGGAGATAGGCGAGAAATTCAATATTCGTTCCACGAACGGAGTCAGGACTCATCTGGAAGCGTTGATGAAGAAGGGGTATATCAGGCGGCAGAGTCTGGTTTCGCGGGGGATTGAGCTGGTTCGTACGCTTTCCGGGGTGGTATCGCGAGTTCCGCTGGTCGGTTCGGTCCCGGCCGGTGTGCCGATTGACGCGATCGAGAATATCGAGGGAGAAGTCGCGGTTGATACCAGTTTCCTTCCGGGTGAGGAGACATTCACGCTACGGGTGGAAGGTGATTCGATGAAAGATGCCGGAATATTTAACGGTGATTTGGTGCTGGTGAAAAAGCAGAAGACGGCCAATGCCGGGGAAATTGTGGTGGCGATAATCGGGGAGGAAGCGACGGTTAAGAGATATTTTCCGGAGCAGGGGAAGATACGATTGCAGCCGGAGAATGATGCATATGAGCCGATTATAATCGATCGGAATTCACCTGAGTTTCAACTGGCCGGTAAGGTTGTCGGTCTGATGCGTCGGATGAAGTGAGGAGGACGGGATGAAGCGAGTGATTCTTTGGGTGGCGGTGATAATGATTTTGCCGATTAGCCTCGATCCGGTTTTGGAGTTGATGGCGCGGATTTGGTGAGGGGGGGAGGAGAAAATGCCAGTGGAATTTATAGCACCCAATATCAAATATGTTAATAACCAGCTTTTTTCCGATAGATGTGTCTGGTGTGGCCAAAAAAAGGGACTAACAAGATCGCACTTAGTCCCTGAATTCCTTGGTGGTTGGTTTAAACCTTTTATATCTTGTGCTGAGTGTAACAGTTTTTTGGGAAGTAAAATTGAAGTAAAGGCAAATGAGAACGGAATTTTGACTGCCGCTCTTGTTAAACTTGGTCTTAAGAATGAACAAGAGGCTTATAGAAATTTAGAAAAGATTGATACTGAATCTGGCGTAGAAATGATTTTTAAAAATGGAAAAGCACTACCCCAAATAAAAGAAGATAGCGATGGGCGATTTATAGCAACTCCTGAAAAATCTAAAGCAAAATTGATTGCTGAATTTGGAAGAAGGTTTCCCGGAGATTCGACCAAATCGTTGGAAGATTTTTTAGACGATCCTGATAGTAAAGATTTCCTATACCCGGGTATGAATTTAAAGAAAGAAGATTATCCTGAAAAGGTGACTAATATTCAAATTTCGGGGACACGCCAACCTGATCCATTTTTTATTTTTAAGATGGCATATGAAATTTGCTGTATGAATGGTTTTATGAATTATCCTGAAATTAAAAAGAGATTAAGGAAATTCATTACTATAAGTAGCTGTAATAATAAAAATAGAATATTAATTTCCGATCAGGTTAAAGATTTTCTTATTGATAACACATTAGTCCATTTCAATAAATTTAAAGATTTGAAAGATATCTCATTTTCGAATCTACATTCTTTTATATTTAGGATTTCAAGGGAAGGTTATTTGTATTTGGAGATTATCCTGTTTGGTGTAATCATTAATCTTTTTATTATCTGTCAATTTGATAAAACCTTGTATGATTTATTACCTTTAATTGATCTGATGTTTATCTTTGATATTAATAAACAATGTAAATATCCTCCATTAAGATATTCAAATTTGGCTTATATGAAACATTCCATCTGGACCGATGCTAGTGTAGATTTGAAGATGAAAAATCTGATGAAATCAAATTATGATAAGAGTAATTAATTCCGGCAGGTCTGAGGACCTGCCGACCACAGAAGGAAGAACAAATATTCAGGTGGTTTCGGAAATTATGTGTGAAGTATATCTAAAGGTTTCGGAAGTCTTCTTGAAACAGTGAAATTTGTGATTAACGGTCTCAGGGAGAAATACTTCTAATCATAAAGAAGCATGATTTGATGAAGAATAGAAATCAAAGTAGATGAAACGGGGAATAAGGAAGTTAAATATTTTTACTTAAAGGTCGTAATCCCGTGATCGGCAGGTCCTCAGACCTGCCGCCCCCTGAAGAAGCGACATTTGTTGAATTAATGAAGTATTTTATTAAGACAACTTAATGATGAAGTACCCTTGATTAGCAGGTCCAGAAAAAACCTGCCAAGATAGTATGGTAAAAATGCCTAAGCGAGTTAGAGTAACCACAGATCGGAAAATTCATTTTATATCTTTCTCGGTTTATAACCATATACCTGTTTTCAGGAATTACAGGATAGCTGAATACTTCCAGGACAATTTGAATTTTTATTTCAGTAAATATGATTGTCGAGTTTATGGCTATGTAATAATGCCTCATCACGTTCATCTACTTTTTGAAATAGAAGGTGCAAAAGATATTTCATCTTTTGTCAGGGATGTCAAAAAGTATTTTGCTTATCGTGTCAAGGGAATGCTTGGGGAATCTAATTCTCTCAACATTGAATTATTTGACTATAAGGGAAAATATCGATTCTGGGAGCAGAGATTCGATGAACTTGGAATAACAACAGAAAAGATTTTTTATAGAAAGTTGAATTATATAAAAAATAATCCGGTTAGAGCAGGATTGGCTGAAAGATTTGAAGAATATCCATTTATTTTTATAGATGTCTAAGGGATTTGGAGAGAGATAAACACAAGACATCGACAGGCAGACAACAAGGTTGGTGATGAGTAGAGATGTATCAGGATATGGATGAACCGATTGAAGTTATCGCCCTTTTCGAAGGGCATAAGATGAAACCGATGAGATTTCGGTGGAACGGTCGCGTTTATAAAGTGAGCGAGGTTACCGGTGACTGGAAAAGTGATATCGGCGCCTACAAGGTGCACCATTACGCGGTGGTCGACGCCGCTTCCAATTTCTTCCAGCTCACCTATGATGAACGTCAAACCAGCTGGATTATAAGTAAGATATGGGTGGAGTAGACAGGACCAAGACATGGGACCGGGTGGTCATGCATGTCGATATGGATGCCTTCTTTGCAGAGATCGAGACGCGTAATTGTCCCCAGCTAAGAGGTAAACCGGTTATTGTCGGCGGGGATCCGAGGTACCGCTCGGTAGTTTCGACCTGTAATTATGAAGCAAGAAAATACGGGGTGCATTCGGCAATGCCGATAACCGAGGCAAAAAGACTCTGTCCGAACGGAGTTTATGTATCGGGGTCACTTCGGATGTATGTATATACTTCGGCCTTACTGCAAAAGATATTCGAAAGGTATTCGCCGATAGTGGAACCGGTTTCGGTTGACGAGGCGTTTCTTGATTTAACCGGATGTCATAAAATTTTCGGGACAGTTGAAAATCTTGTAGAAAAGATGAAGCATGATATAAGAGAAGAGCTTCAGTTGACATGTTCGGTTGGAATCGCCCCGACAAGGTTAATAGCAAAAATGGGGTCAGGGGAGAACAAACCGGATGGTATGACAATTCTCGACCGAGAAGATTTCAAGAAGCTCTTTTATCCTCGCCCGGTTGATGCTCTCTGGGGGGTGGGAGAATCGACTAAAAAGTCACTGGCGAAAATAGGGATATATACAGTGGCCGACCTTGCCGCCAAAAAAGCTAAAGAACTGATAGCTTATTTCGGTAAAAACGGGGAGTGGTTGTCGTCACTCTCAAGAGGACTTGGGTCATCGAAAATATATTCAATCGCAGACAGACCGGATGACAAATCGATGTCCCACGAGACTACCCTGGTGACAGATTTATCTGATATTGAAAGAATTTATTCGACTATACTCTGGCTCTCAGATAAGGTAGCAAGGAGAATGCGGAGGTATAATTATGTCGGGAAGACAGTCTCGGTCAAAATCAGGTCATCGAAATTCGAAACGATTACCAGAGATAAGACTCTGAATAAACCTACCGATCAAAGAAAAATAATATATGAAACCGCAAAAAAGCTGATTCCGAGAGAATATGGACCACGTGTTAAAGTTCGATTGCTGGGTGTCAGGATGTCTCATCTTGAAGAAAAAGAAGAAAATAATCAACTGGAACTTCTCGATGATTTCCAAAAAAGTAAGCTCGAGAATACTACCCGTGCGGTTGATTCAATCCGTGATAAATTCGGAGACTCCATTATAAAACTGGCAGGGACCTCGTTGTAATCCATAAACTTATCAATTTTTCCCACCATTATTGACATTACGGCTATAAATATTATCTTCCCTTTGGAACTTTAACGCGAACCATAGGGTGTTTATAAATGAATCAAAACGTATCAACCACGGCAGAATCTGCCACCGGCGCCAAGAATTGGCCCTTTACCGAACATGTCAAGGGACTTTCGACGTCGATTATCAGGGAGATTCTAAAGATATCCTCCCAGCCGGGTGTCATTTCCATGGCCGGCGGGTATCCCTCGCCCGATGCCTTTCCGCTCGAAGACCTCAAAGAATGCGCCTGTAACGTTCTCGATAAGTACAAATCCAGCGCTCTGCAGTATTCATTTTCAATGGGATTGCCGCAATTCAGAGAAGCAATTGCTGAACGCGAGACGAAAACCGGCGCGGAAACCAAGATGGATAACATTCTTGTTACTTCCGGCTCTCAGCAGGGTATCGAGTTAATCGCCCGCGCCCTGATCGAGCCCGGCGATTATATCTTAACCGAAAATCCAACCTACGTCGGTGCTTTGCAGGCCTTTAATTTCTATAAGCCGAAATATTGCACAGTTGAGATGGATCGTGAGGGTATGGTTGTCGACAAGGTGGAAGAGACAATAAAAAAGTACAACCCGAAATTCATTTATACGGTGTCGACTTTCCAGAATCCTACCGGTGTAACGATGACGGAAGAACGACGGCATAAGCTGGTCGATCTTGGTGTCAAATATGGGATTCCGGTAGTGGATGATAATCCGTATGGCGAACTTCGATTTGCCGGTGAACCGGTACCGCCTCTAAAGGCGATCGGCGGAGACGCTGTAATATCGCTGGGGACATTTTCGAAAATTTCCGCCCCGGGACTTCGAATTGCATGGATGAATGTTTCGGCGGATGTGATTCGTTCATTTGAAAAAATCAAACAGGGCGCCGATTTACACACCTCCACTTTTTCGCAGTACATTCTTTATGAATTTATTAACAGCGGAAGACTCGATAGTCATATTCCGAAGATTATTAAAAACTACGGCGCAAAACGCGACTTGATGCTACAGGAAATGAAAAAACATTTTCCTGACGGAATCAGCTGGACCGAGCCTGAAGGCGGTATGTTCCTCTGGGTAGAGCTGCCGGAAGGGATGTCTTCTTCGAAACTTCTTGATCAGGCCGTCAAATACAAAGTAACTTACGTATATGGCCGTCCATTCTTCCCGGATGGTTCGGGTGACAATACCCTGCGGCTCAATTTCTCCAATGCCGGTCCGGAGCAGATTACCGAGGGCATTGAGCGATTGGGAAGAATGTTCCGAGAGAACATGTAATTGTGACTTTGCATCGATATATGAAAAGCCTCGCATGCGCGGGGCTTTTTTCTTTACAAAACGGCTTTAAAATCTATCTTAAGGGACATGAAAAAGATAAAATTTTATAAGTACCACGGATTGGGGAATGATTTTTTGATCATCGACCTGATCAATAAAAGATCGACCAGATTTGATTTTAATGACCTGGCACTCAAAATATGTAACCGTCATTTTGGTGTCGGCGCCGATGGAATTATGGTACTGACGAGCAGTAAAGTCGCCATGTGCTGTATCGATCTATTCAATTCAGATGGAAGCTGGGCGGAAAAATCGGGCAACGGCCTGCGTTGTGTGGCGGCTTATTATTATTCGCATTATTCGCGTCGGAAAAAGATGATGTTTGAGATCAACAACGAAGTTTCGAACGTTATCATGATGAGATCAGGCAAAGGAGAGTATCAGAACCAGGTTTCACTCGGTGTTCCTGAGTTCGAGACCAAAAAAATCCCGATGCGTTCGAAGGGCAAGTACCATATTAACAGCCCGATCGATATTGAAGGAACCAAATTCCCTGTAACGGCTTTGTCGGTGGGTAATCCTCATGCGGTTATGTTTGTTGATAAATTCGATTTTGACTGGCGTGAGCTGGGAAGGATAATAGAGCACTCGAAATATTTTCCTCACCGGACCAATGTGGAGTTCGCCAAGATAGTTAACCGCAAGAGAGTAATCCTTAATGACTGGGAGCGGGGAGCAGGCGACACCGGATCGTCGGGAACCGGAGCATCGGCTACGGTTGTAGCCGGTGTGGTTAACGGATTTCTTGAAAGAAATACCGAAGTTGTCTTTCCGGCCGGGTCGTTATTTATTGACTGGTCAACCGAGGATGACAATATACTTTTGACCGGTCCCGTTAATTTTGTTTGTGAGGGAGAATATCAATACGACGAAAAGTGATATTGTAATAGATGCCCTATATCGATCAAAATAAGACAATTTTTCCCACCAGCAGAATTTTCATTACAAAAATCAGGGGCGGGTTTAAAGATTATTGGGATAATCTAAAATTATTCAATAAAAATGTCAGATTGTATCTTCTGGCGTCATTTTTAATCGGCCTGACTTTTGCATCATACAATCTTCTATTGAATCTATACCTTCGTGAACAGCAGCAGCCGGAATCTTTTATCGGGACCATTTTATCGGCCGGAGCAATCGGCATGGCGGTATCGGCGATACCATCAGCTTTAATAATTCGCAAAATAAAATTGAAATTACTTCTGGTCGCAACAACCGTAGTTTATGTTTGCATGATACTGCTTTTGGTGTGGCTTCCTGTTTCCGGTTCTTTGGTTTTCGTTGCCTTTTTTGCCGGATTGTCCCTGACCTTTTACAGGGTGGCATCGTCGCCGTTTTTCATGCGCAATTCAACACCCCGAGAACGGACTTATATATTTTCGCTATTCTTCGGTGTAATGCTGCTGGCGAGTACCGCCGGTTCGGCAGTATTCGGTGTGATGGTGGCGTATATCGGTAAGTATACCGGAAGTATGATTATGGCCTATCGCTGGACATTCGTGGTAGCGGGGGGATTGGGGCTTCTGGCGGTCATACCTTTTTCACTTATAAAGGCCAAGGACCCAAAGGAAGATAAAGAGGAAGCCGAGTTTTCACTTTCTTTGATAAGACGCCGGATTAGGTTGTATTTTAAGCTGTTCGCGCCGTATTTTGTGGTCGGGACCGGGGCCGGACTTATTATCCCATTCCTGAATATCTACTTCCGAGACAGATTCGGGGCGCCTCCGGACCAGATCGGTATTTTTTATACCGCGGTTCATGCTACCATGTTTATCGGAATTATGGCCGGACCGGTTCTGGCAAAAAAGCTGGGGATGGTGCGTTCGATGGTTTCGACGCAGTTGATATCAATTCCGTTTATGCTCATTCTGGCATTTACTTATTCGCTCCCATTGGCCGTTTTCGCATTTTTGATCAGGGGAGCGCTGATGAACCTCGGTAATCCGATTGGCCGTAATTTCAGTATGGAGATGGTCAGCAAGCCGGAACAACCGCTCGTTAATGCGCTGTTGATGTTGGGATGGACTTCGTCATGGATGATTTCCACCAAAGTCGGGGGAATATTGATCGAAAATCACGGTTATACGCCGGTTATGCTGATTACGGTTGTTCTTTACATTGCCTCGTCAATACTGTATTTTGTATACTTTAGAAATTCGGAGAAGAAGGAAGGTTCAACCTACCGAATAGAAATGCCGGATTAAGTTCTCTTCGGGAAATTTTAATGGCGTTCGAATCGGCTGTTGATTACCTTTAACTCTTTAATTTATTTGATATGTCGGAAGATAAGTTCAAAAGAGAGATAGCGGAAGTTACCGCTGAAGCCTTCAAACAGGCTTTTCCTGATTTATTCAAGCCTGATTTATTTGATGGGGAGCCGGAACCTTTTATCTTTGATCCTGAACAGGTCAGTGAAAGGCTGGAGATTCCGAAGAAACCGGAGATGGGTAATTATGCTTTGCCTTTATTTGAACTTGCAAAGGTTTTAAAGCAAAATCCCGCAAATATAAATAAAGAGCTTGTCGAGAGACAAAATCAGTTAGTTAAAGAAAATTCCAAATATGAACATCTGTCATTTGAAGCGGTAGGCGGGTTCAATAACAGCAGGATCGATACCTCGAAACTTGCCGGGGCATCAATAAAGAAAATACTGGAAAAGGGCGGGGATTATGGTTCGTCGGATGAAGGCGCCGGCAAAAATATTGTCATAGATTTTTCTTCGCCGAATATTGCCAAGCCGTTCGGTATCGGACATCTAAGAACCACCGCAATCGGACACTCGCTGTATCGTATATTTGAGAAGCTGGGATATAATTCGGTCGGTATCAATCATCTTGGTGACTGGGGAACCCAGTTCGGGAAATTGATAGTGGCCTTCCGCAATTGGGGGAGAGTCGAGGATTTAAAAGATGAACCGGTTTTAAAGCTGTATAATCTCTATGTTAAATTTCATAAGGAAGAGGAAAAGGACCCCGAGCTGACCGACCGCGCTCGTGAAGCATTTAGGAATCTCGAGAAAGGCTCACAGGAAGAAGCCGAGCTGTGGAAGATGTTCAAGGATCATTCTCTCGATGCTTTCAAAAAGACCTATGAGCGGCTGGGAATAAAATTCGATCATTATACCGGTGAATCATTTTACAATATAAAAATGCAGGAGACGCTGGAGAGATTGAAAAACTCGGGGCTGACTGAATATTCCGAAGGGGCTTTGATTGTTCCACTTGAAAAATACGATCTCCCGGCCTGTCTTCTGGCGAAGGCCGATGGTGCGACACTATACGCAACTCGTGATATTGCAGGAGTTTTGTACCGCAAGCAAGAATTCGATTTCGAGCAGGCGTTATATGTTGTGGCGACATCGCAGAGAGTGCACTTCCAGCAGGTTTTTAAAGTCATTGAACTTTTGGAGAAGGCGGAGGGAGTGCCCTCCGAACAAAGATGTTCCGATGGGTTGGTACATGTTGAATTCGGATGGATTAAATTTAAAGACCAGATGATGTCCACCCGTAAGGGAAATATAATATTTTTGGATGACGTTCTCGATAAAGCGGTCAAACTGGCGAAAGAAAAGATAATGGAGAAGAATCCCAATTTGGAAAATATGGATGAGACAGCCGAACAGATTGGAGTCGGGGCGGTACTTTTCGCGGATATGTCAACCAGAAGGATGAAGGATGTCAATTTCGATTGGGATGAAGTTCTGAACTTTGAAGGCGAAACCGGACCGTATCTTCAGTATACCCATGCGCGGCTGGCTTCACTTTTGAGAAGATCCGGCATGGATATTTCGCCGGAGATTGACTATTCTTATATCGATAAACCGGAAGAATATAGAGTCTTGGAACTTCTATATAAGTTCCCATCGGCAATAAAAAACGCGGCCGAGAATTATGAACCTCATGTCATAGTTGCCTATTTAATTGAACTGGCCGGTGCTTTTAACAGAGTATACCAGAGAAAAGATGAAAAGACCGGACGCATCGATAAGATAATTTCTGAAAATGAAAAACAGACCGAAGCGCGGCTGGCCCTTGTAATGGCAGTTAAGACGGTTCTCAAGGAGGGGCTGTACCTGCTTGGTATTGAAGCCCCGGAAGCGATGTAGCGGTAGTCATGCATAAAGAGATATTTCCTGTTAAAGAAATTCCCCGTGAGATTGTATTCTACGGCGATTACTATTCAACCCAGACATCAATGATTCTGGGTGCAATCGCTGATGGCGAAACAGTGATAAAAAGATACAATCAGGGTATTGAGACCGATACCACCATATCATTATTGAGGCAGTTTGGCGTATCGGTAAATGAGACCGATGAAGAGCTCCGTATAGGGCCGTCCGAATCGCTTAACATTGCCGAAGATGAACTGCTAAAATATGAAGGTTCGATATTTCCGCTTTCAATGATAATGGGAATAATTGCAGGAATCGGAAAGAGCGCCACTTTGGAATACACCGCTGAAATCAATGCCGATATTATAGATAATATAGTCTCAGTTCTAAATAAGAACGGCATTGATTTATTTCATGATGCTGATGAGAAACATATAATTTTCAGGGCGCGAACTGAACTGCCTATAGAAATAAAGATTTCGTCGACATTATCGTACCTTAAAAACTGCTTGTTGATGTTCGGGATAAGCTCCGGCCGCTCGGTAATCGTACAGGAGATTGTCAAGACAGCCGCCCATCTTCAGAAAGCGCTCAGAAAATTTGAAGCGTCGATAGAAATCGATGATCCCAAACCGGTAGTAAAAGTCGATCCCAATGATCCCCGTAAGAAAATACGTGCTCGCGAAGTTGATTACCGCCGCGAAATAAAGCTTACCGCGGGAAGCAAGCATCGGGGACAGGAAATCGAAGTTCCTTATGATACTGACACTGTTAATGCTTTTTTGACATTTGCTTTGTTGCGAAAAAAGGAGATTGTATTAAATGATGTTTCGCTGGCTTCGATAAGTAAAAGCTATATAAATTATTTCCGATCGCTTGGCGCCGAAATTGAGGTGTCCGATAAAAGGACTGTTGACGGTGAATCGGTGGGTACGATTTCGCTGCGTGCAGGCAAAGAAATAAAGGCCAGAAAAACGTCGGGTACACAAGCGGCATCACTGATTGACGAAGTTCCATTTATGGCGGTTGCCGCGGCAGTCGGTTCGGGGACGACCATTATCAGAGGGATTAAAGAATTTCGTGATTGGGGAATTAGTCCCTTTGAAGAAATCGCCCGGAATTTAGAACTAATGGGAGCCAGGTGCGGGATCTTGGACGACGGACTTGCCATTGAAGGAGCGAAGGAACTAAGCGGGGCGGATTTTGGAGAATTCGATAATCGCAAAATAGCACTGGCATTTTTTATTGCAGCGCTGACGGCGCAGGGGCGTTCTACTTTTGATAACTTTGAATTGATAGGGGAAAATTATCCCGGTTTCGAAGTGCTGATTTCGGGGGGCGCAAAAAATTATAATATGTCTCGGACATAATTTAAAACCAAATTATTCCCTAAAATTAAAGAGCTAAAATAAAATTATGGCAAGAGTGACAACCATAACCGAAGGGCCTATATTCTCAACGGTCCTGAAACTTGCCTGGCCGGTAGTGGCATCGATGCTTCTCGAATTTGCCCTTTCGATCACAGATTATTTTTGGGTCGGTTATCTCGGGACGCCGGAGCAGGATGCGCTTACATCGGCGATGGTTGTTACATGGACCATTTTTGCAGTCAGCGGTATCATAGTCACCGGGCTGACCGCCCTTGTCTCGAGGATGTTCGGTGCAAATGATCCTGAGATGGCATCGTACTATGCCAAGCAGGGAATATTCCTTGCGCTTGGTCTGGGTGTCGGGCTTTCGGTTGCAGGTATATTGTTCACTCCGACCATATTGGAATTTATGGAGGCCGCACCGAATGTTGTCGCCCTGGGAACAATATATCTCAGGACGTTTTTCGCGGGAATGATATTTTTCATGATCAACGAGGCTATGGCCTCGATATTCAGGGCAACCGGAGATACCAGATCTCCAATGATAGCTTTTTCATCGGGGGTTATTTTAAATATTATTCTCGATCCGGTATTAATATTCGGATGGGGGCCGTTTCCGGAAATGGGTGTCGGTGGTGCCGCGGCGGCTACAATCATTTCTATTGCTGTAACTTTTCTGATATTCCTGTTTATGGTATTGCGCGGCTCGCTGGATATTTCTCTTAAAAAATGGTATCGCGAAAAACCGAATTTCAGTGCCCTGGGGAAGATATTCAATATTGGTCTGCCCATATCAACCCAGGATATTGTCTTTATTGTTGTTTACTGGTTTCTTATTCAGGTGGTGCATCATTTTGGAACTGAAGCGGGTGCGGCGATGGGTATAGGTAACCGTATGGAGTCGTTGTCATTTCTGGTTTCATTTGGTATTTCGACGGCGGCGGCTACGGTGGTCGGACAGAATCTGGGGGCGAAGCAGCCAGGCCGAGCCGAGAGAGGTGCCTGGGCTACTGTCGGAATTGTCAGTATCTGGACACTTTTTTCGACAATATTTTTTGTTTTTATCCCCGGTCCGATCGCAAAAGTATTCAGCTCTGACCCGGTGGTGGTTGAAATAGCGATTGATTATCTTATTATACTCGGTTTGTCCCAGATATTTATGGGTATTGAGATTGTTCTTCAAGGCGCATTTTCGGGAGCGGGGAATACGGTGCCCCCAATGATAGTGTCGATTCCCGGCTCGATCGCGCGATTGCCGCTGGCTTACTGGCTTTGTTTCGGGCTCGATTTGGGTATTAATGGGGTTTGGTGGACATTGACAATAACTTCGTTTGTCAAGGCAGTTATCCTTGTGATCTGGTTTAAGAAAGGCAGCTGGAAAAAGAAAAAATTGTAAGCGCTTGACATAGTATATTTTAAGCAATTATCTTAGTATTATTATGAATATAGGATTAGTACAGCTCATACATGAAGAAGAACACAAGGCACCGGCGCCGCATCCGGAGAATCCGGGAAGGATGAAAAGTGCGCTGGAATATGTCCTACGCTCTGATATTTCTGAAAAGATAGAAAACCTTGGACCCGGCAAAGTGGATGAAAGTGCTATTCATAAAATTCACTTTCCTGACTATATACAATACTTAAAAAAGGTGTCTGATGTCGGGGGAGGCTTTCTCGATTCCGATACATACATCTCCGGCGGGAGCTATGAAGCGGCGATGACCACGGCACGGGCAGCCATTGGAGCCGCCGATGCCATAATGGAAAAGCGATATAATGCAATTTTTCTTGCCGGCAGGCCGCCGGGACATCATGCCGAGCAGGATCGAGGAATGGGCTTTTGTCTTATTAACAATGCTGCTGTAGCGGCGGAACATCTGGTAAAAAATCATGGATTGAAAAAAGTTGCAATAGTTGATTGGGACCTTCACCACGGCAACGGTACCCAGCATATTTTCTATAACCGTTCAGATGTCTTTTATATTTCGCTGCATCAGTATCCATACTATCCCGGATCAGGAGGAGCCTCCGAGACCGGAAAGGAAGAGGGCGAAGGTTTTACTCTGAATTTGCCGATGCCGGGTGCAGCCGATCATGATAGATGGATGACAGAATTCAATGATTTTGTAGTATCCGCGCTGGATAAATATCAGCCTGAATTTATAATAATATCGGCCGGATTTGACGGGCATAAAGATGATCCACTGGGAGGACTTAATTTGACCGAGCGAACATATGGAGAAATGACGCAGGCTCTTAAGGTGATAAGTAAAAAATATGGGGAAGGACGAATATTATCGCTTTTTGAGGGAGGTTATGATCCGAAGGCAAATGGATTGTCTTTGTATGAACATTTAAAGGAGTTACAGAAAGATAATGGATAGATTCGTAAAGTTTGAGACCACTGACGGAGTTAATTGGGGTAAACTCGCCGAAGAAGGCATCATGAAAATATCCGGTAATCCGGCATATGGGTGGGAACCGGAAAATGTCTATTTCGAGCATGCCAATATTAAACTGCTGGCACCTGTTGAACCATCGAAAATTGTATTGGTGGGGCTGAATTACAGGGAGCATGTCAAGGAATCTCAGTCGGCCAAAGAAGTCCCCGAAGAACCGGTTATCGCTTTAAAGCCGCCATCGGCCTTGATAGGTCCGGGAGAGAAGATTATCCGTCCGGGATTTTCTGACCGTGTCGATTATGAAGCGGAACTGGGCGTGATTATCGCCAAGGAATGCCGAAATGTCGCTGCGGTTGAAGCCGAGGATTATATTTTCGGGTTTACCTGTGTCAACGATGTAACCGCGCGGGATCTGCAGAAAAAAGATGTACAGTGGACTCGAGGTAAAGGTTTTGATACATTCTGCCCGGTTGGGCCATGGATTGTGGCAAAGTTAAATTATCAGGATGTCCTGGTGGAATCTTATTTGAACGGAGAGCTTCGTCAATCGGCACGAACTTCCGACCAGATATTTCCGATTACGCAATTAATAGCCTTTATTTCAAAAGTGATGACGCTCTATCCCGGTGATCTGATTTCGACCGGTACACCATCCGGTGTAGGCCCCATGCAGACCGGCGATAGAATCGAAATTCGTATTGAGGGTGTCGGCTCACTTGTCAATGATGTTGTTTAGAATTCTTACATTTATATTGATATCGCTGACAGTTAGCTCTGCGGTTGAGGCATATGACACGCTCCAGGTAACGGCTTCACTGGACACGACGGCGAAAGAGATCATGGGAAAAGTCCGCTATGACCTTCCTGATTTCGACGGGTTATCCGAATTTCATTTTCAACTTTTTGCGAATCTATACAGCGACAAAGATTCACCATATCTAAAATTTAACGAGGGAATAAGCCAGCGGCTCTCTGCCAATACGGGCTGGGGAGAGACGATTGTTGATTCGATATTTGTAGATGGTCAACCGGCTGATGAATACCTGGAGATAAATTATGCACATGCAGTCATGCAAGTACCGGATAGTGATCTATCGGGCAGTACTGTTGAAATTTACTTCGTAACCAGGATTCCTTTTGGCGGTGACCGCCTGGCCTATATCGGCAATGAATATATTCTGGATATGTGGTTTCCGAGGCCGGCAATATTTAAAGACGATGGTTCCTGGTATATGCCGGAATACACCGCCTATGCTGAACCGGTCAGCGAATATTATCATTTTGATATTTCGATCAATGTCCCTTCAGAGCTTATAGTGGCGGCCAGTTCAGAATATGATGAGATAGTAAGATCGGATACAATACATGATTACCGCTATCAGTTCGGGCCGGCTCATGATTTTGTTGTCTCGATTTCGCCTGATTATAAAATTGATACATCTACTATAAAAGAAATTGATGTCTTGATTTATTACAGGGATTACGAAAAACCTGTACTGGATCGTATACGCGGCGCTATTCATAAATCTATTGAATACATGACTGAAAAGGTCGGGCCATATAAATATCGGACAATCTCAGCTGCAACGATATTAACCGGTTTTTCCGGAGGAATTGAATTCCCCGGCTTAATTGTAATGACATCACCCGGCGGCGGTATGATGGCGACACGGTCTTATGAAGCGTTGGTTATCCACGAGATGGTGCATCAATGGTTCTATGGGATGATCGGGAGCAACCAGGTGGAATATCCCTGGATGGATGAATCGATTACCAGTTTTTTCGAAAGCGAAATTATCAAATATTACTGGGGGAATGAAGCCAATATATTCGGATTTGCCGGGATAAAGTTGGCGCAGAAAGACTATAACCGCCTGTCTGGAATGACCTACGGCCGCAACGAAAAGATTGCAAAGCCGGTCGGAGGATTTGCTTTTGGCAGCGATTATTTCGGAACGGTTTATGCGCGTGGAACGCTGGCCTTTGAAACTTTCAACAACATAATCGGACCGGAGCTTTCGGATTCACTGTGGAAACAGTATTATAATAGTTATCTTTTCAAAAGACCGGAGCCTCAGGATTTATTTGACGTTGTCACGGAAGTGGCTGGAGAAAGTAATCTAAATGTATTGAAGAGCCTTCTTTATGATGCTGAAATAATTGATTATTCAATCAGCGGACTGGTCAATGAAAGACTGGATACAACCCGATATGAGGTCAGCCTTATTATGAATCGTAAGGGATCTCTTCCTGTCCCCGTTGCGTATTCATTGATATTGGCCAATGATGATACGTTGACTTATTTATGGCATCCCCAATATAACACCGAGAGGATAACGCACAGTACTGCCATGCCGGTCATGGAGGCGGCAATTGACCCGGATAATCTAATCGCGGTCGATGCTAATCTGTTGAATAACAGCATGAAATATCGCGCCAATAATTGGCCGGGGCTAAGGATTGCGAACGGTTTGATCTTTTTCATTGAGACTATGATAAGCTTTCTGGGCGGTATGTGATGCTTGATATTTTCAGACATTTGCCCCGGTTGATTGAAACAAAAAAGCTCTGGCTTTATTTGTACCTTTTTAAGCTGATAATGGCCTTTCTTCTGGCAACACCGATATTTTTGACAGCCAATTCGGTTTTGTCGACTTCGTCGTTTTCAAAGAGTCTTTTAAAAAACTGGGATATTTCAATAATTGTGGAAATAATTATCGCTCGAATAGAGACAATCGGGCCTCTTATCGTCGGGCTGTTGATTGGCTTGTTAATTTATGCAATCCTTAAGCAATATTTAAATGGCGGGATTTTTTATACGCTGGTTTCCGGAAAGTTGGACAGGGTCAAAGCCAAAGAATTTTTTGGTGAATGCGGTGATCTGTTTTTGATGAACCTGAAAATAGCCGGTTTGATGCTGGCGGTTTATTTAATACTTATCCCGGCAAGTATGTTCTTGGTTAATATAATAGGCGTTTTTTCCGGAGAAATGATTGGAACCCCGGCTGTACTTTTGAGTTTGTTTCGTATATTAATTCTTTTTGCGGTATTGACCGGAGCTTCGATATTTTCCGATTCGGCGCGAGCGTCGGCAGCGGCTTTTCCGGATTTGGGCTTCGCCGACGTAATAAAAAAGGCGGCCGATTTCTATCGCCCGAGACTTCCGCGGTTATTTGTAATATTCGTTATTACATATATTCCGTTTTTTGTAATCTGGTTTCTTTTACACCGCTTTTCAATTTCAATAGTGTCTACAGTTTCAGGAGTCCTGGTCGTATTGATTGAATTTATTTTATTTCAAATAGTATCATTTGCTCGAACCGGGCAGAAATTATGGTATTTGATAATTTTTGGACGGCGATATAAAAATGTATTTATGGGGAGATTCCTACCGGAACAGATGGAATTCAAATTCGATGTCTGAGAATGAAAACAGCGGCTGCTATCAGCTTTTAATATACCTGGAAAGAAATCATAAGATCGGTATCGGTGTTCGGGAAAATATCCATTTCAGACGAGGATATTATTTTTATACGGGTCGCGCTCGTCGTAATCTTAAGCAAAGGATTTCAAGACACCTGTCAAAAGAAAAAAAGAAGCACTGGCATATTGATTATTTCCTCGAAAAATCCAAAGTTATAGGTATTTTATCCTATACCGGAAGATACGATGAGTGTATAATTAATCGAGAAACGTGCCAGCGGGTAGTGGGTGAAATAATTCCCGGTTTTGGGTCATCCGACTGCCGTTGTGCCGGACACCTGATATACATCGGAGAGAAAGAACCTGATGACTACAAGATTGTACCAGGATGATTCCTACCTGACGAAATTTTCAGCGAAAATAAAGAAGATAAACAACACCGACAGCGGTTGGGAAATCCGGCTCAACCAGACGGCATTTTATCCCGAATCCGGCGGTCAGTTATATGACACCGGAGAACTGGCCGGTTTTGAGGTCGTGAATGTCTATCAGGATGAAGATGGTGATATTGTCCATGTGGTTAATGGCTGGGATGATTCTATCTCTGGAACGGTTGTAGGCATCATTAATGAAAAAAACAGGCTGGCTAATATGCGCAAACATACCGGCCAGCATATTCTCTCCCAATCATTTGAAAGATGCTGCGAGGCGAGAACGGTATCGGCACATCTGGGTCAGGATTTTTCAACTATCGAGCTTTCGGTAGAGTCACTTGATAATGAACAATTGAATTCAACCGAGCGGCTCGCCAATGAAACCGTTTTTAAAGATCTGCCGATTGATATATTGTATCTCGAGCATGACGAGTTATCAAAATATCCGATTAGAAAGATTCCTGAAAGAGAGGGTAAATTTAGGATTATCAAAATCGGTGAATTCGATTATACTGCCTGCGGCGGGACACACTGCAGTCGGACAGGGGAGGTAGGGCTAATTAAAATTGTCTCGACTGAAAAAATACGTGGTCATCTTCGAGTAGCCTTTTTGACCGGCATGGAATCTGTAGAAGATTACCAGAAAAGGCATGATATTATAACTGATTTATCGACCCGCTACACATGCGGTATCGAAGATATCGGAGATAGGATGGATAAGCTCAGTGACCAGAATAAAGAGCTAAAGGGTCAGATATCCGAGCTTAATAAAAGACTGATGCCGTACGAGGCGGATTCAATTTTAAGTCAGGCTGATGTTCGCGGAGACACCAAAGTCGTTACCGGTAGATATGATAACCGGGATCCTGGTGAATTAAAGGATTTGGCCCTTACTATAACTCGTGAAAATAAGGCTGTCGTGGTATTCGGCACGAATGATAAAATGGTTATATCGGCCAGCAAAGATTCGAGATTGAGGGCATCAGAAATTGCTCGTGAGATTATGAAAGAAATTGGAGGTAAGGGCGGCGGATCGGATATTTTTGCCCAGGTGGGAGCAATTCCTCTTGAAAAACGGGATGAGAAGATGGATAATATATCCGGAATATTAAAAAGCCTTCTCAAGGAGTGATATTTGCCGCGGGTTACTTTGTTTATATTTGCTGTCTTGGTGTGCGTTTTTTCGGTGTCATCGGCCCAGGATGAAAAGCCGCTTTATTATGATTCAGATACATATGAATACATTCGCGGTATTGCATATGATACTGTCTTTATGACAGGTGATGTTGAGTTCCGTTTTGGTGCTGTTCAAATTAATTCCGATACTGCCATCTGGGTAAGGGGCCAAAAAATAATTCTCCTTGGCGATGTCAAAGTAGAAGACTCTTTATATCTGTTACTGGCTGACCGGACCGATTATTTTATCTCCTCAAAACTAATTGAAGCATATGGTGATTCGGTTATTCTGGTATCCGAAAAGGATTCCATTAAAGCGGTCGGTCCCCGGATGTTTTATCATCGGGATTCGGCAATTACCCGGATGTTCGGACACCCGACAGTCTATATTGATTTTCAGGATACATCGAAAATGGCGACAATAGATGCTGACCGAATCGTTCTTAATTCTGATGATAAGATTGCCTACGCTGACGGCAACGTCAGTATAAACCAGAATGATACCAAATCATTATCGGGGCGGGCGATTATGTATCTCGATGATAATATATTGTTCCAGACCGAAAATCCAAAAGCATCTCGAAGAGAATCTGAAATATCAGGGGATACGCTTATATTCTATTCCGAAAATGACATGCTCGAGAGGATTTATGTGTCAGGAAATGCCAAAGGGGATTTTAAAGAGCCTTCGGCAAATGATACCACGGTATATGATATATCGGAAGTCGAAGCGAGTGTCCTTGATTTCCAGTTTAAATATGGAGAGCTGGATAGAATAATTGCCGCGGAGCAGGCCTATTCTTACTATTTCCCCGGCACAGCCGACAGCAGCGAAATTGTAAAAAACATTGTTTCCGGGGATACTATTAAGCTGTTCATGGAAGACGAGGAGCTTGACCGGGTAGAAGTTATCGGCGGGGCCGAGGGTGAGTATATGACCGGTAAATATGAGACCGGTGATTCGGCGACGAAATTTATCGAAGATACTGTCAGGTACTCATCAAGATATATTGACTTTTCGCTCGAGGATTCAATCATAACGTTAAATCAATTTTCCCGGGTCAGCAATGACGATATAACCTTGCGGGCTTATCGAATAAAATACAATACCGCCAGCAGGCTCGTTTTTGCCTATGATGATACTGCGATGGTTGATACGACGATGACCTATATCCCGGTTGTTCTTAAGGATCAGAAAGAAGAAATATTCGGATCATATCTCGAATATTCAATGGAAACCGAGCGGGGAATGATAAAGCAGTCCCGCACCGATATGGGCCTGGAGCAATATACCGGTGAGGAATTGTACCGTCATGAGAAAAATGTATTTTATGTTGAAGACGGAACATACTGCAGCTGTGAGTACAAAAATGCGGGTTATCACTTCTGGGCGGATAAGATGAAAATGATACAGGATGATAAGCTCATTGCCCGTCCGGTCGTTTTTTACATAGAGAAACTTCCGATTTTCATAATTCCATATTATGTCTTTCCGACGAGAACAGACCGCCATTCCGGGTTTTTGTCATTCAAACTGGGCAATTTTGAACGGGGCGACCGGTCTATTGCCAATGTCGGATATTACTGGGCGGCATCGGAATATTTTGATCTGGAAGCGGCGTTTGATTATTACGAAGAATTCGGTTTAACCTATCGTGCAAAATTTCGCTACAATGTTCGATACAAATTTTCCGGCTCCATATCCGGTTCCTATGCCAATGAATCACGCTGGATAAATTTTGAAAAACAGAGAAATATACGGTGGCGAATTAGTTTCGATCATAATCAAACGCTGTCGCAGACCATGAATCTTAGGGCTGATGGGACGTTCTTATCGGATAAAAGGTACTATACCGATTATTCGACCGATCTCGACCAGAGGCTTAACAGGAATTTAAAGAGCCAGGCGTCTTTATCTAAAACCTGGAAGGGAGCCTCATTTTCCGCGCAGGTTGTACATGAAGAAGCGCTCGATGAAGAATCCAGAACCGATCGCCTGCCGACGGCGACGCTTTCTTTTTCATCCAAGCCATTGTTCGGCAGTCCCGAAGAAAATGAAGAGGGTATAGCCGAGCGGCAGTGGTACCACAGCATATATTACAATTACAGGGTCAATTTGAATAACTACAGCCGCAGGACTACCGATACCGCGGGAGTACGAAGCCGCCGGGAGTTTTTGACGACCCAGCACAGCGCATCGCTTTCCTCGTCGTTCAAACTCCTTAAATATTTAAAATTGAATCCGGGTATCAGCTTTACGGAAACATGGTATAAAATATTCGCGACCGATCAAAGCCATGATGCCGGAATCGACAGCGAACAGTTTTACAGGCGTTTTGCATATTCAGCATCTGTAAAAGCATCGACCGATCTTTATGGGACCGTCGAACCCAATCTTTTTGGGCTTACCGGGCTCAGGCATGTCGTGACACCCAGCGTTACCTATTCATGGGCTCCGGAAATCACGCAGAACGATGCGGTAAGGAATTACACCGGAACCGGAGGTGGTGGTGCGAAAAGGAGTTCAGTTTCGATGTCCTTGAGACACCTGTTTCAGGCCAAAGTATCGAATGGTAAAGAGGACAGGAAGATCGATTTGTTTACGGTGAATAGTTCCTTATCGTACAATTTCGAAGCGGAGCAGAAAAAGTTTTCGAATCTGAATACGACCATCAGTACTTCACTGTTACGAAATATTACCCTGTCCGGTAGTTTTGTCCATGATCTCTATAATCCCAGTACAGATGAATTAGAATGGTGGTCGCCCTATTTGCAGAGCATGACCATTTCGACCAACCTCCGGCTGGGCGGCAGTCTGGGCGAATATGAATGGGACCGTTCAGCGCGCCTCAGAGCGGGTTTTGAAGGGAAAAAGCGGGATATCTCGACAATCGATCAGAAATGGACCGCGGCCATAACGCACCATTATTCAGAATCGGGACGAGGGGAGTTTTTTAACAAGACACATTGGTTGAGCTTGAATTTGAATACTACCCTGACACCAACAATACGCGTCCGCTACAGTCAGAATTATGATATCGGGCGTCATAAAACAATCTCGCGTTCAATAGAGATAACCAAGGATCTTAAATGCTGGGAGGGCCGTTTTTACTGGGTTATAGACGGATCTAATCGGGGTTTTTATTTTAGGATTAACATAATAACTATTCCTGATATAAAATTTGAAAAGTCGGAAACGGGCGTCAGAAGCGGATTTTTCTAAGAAAATTGTCATGAAAACCGTGTCAACCCCCGAAAATAGGGCGTTTTTTGGCCTTTTGCACATTTTTTTTGTTGACATTGAAATTTATCAAGGTCATTTTTTTTATACAAAGCTCATAAACCTTAAACACCTCAATTAAAGGATGATGCTATGACGAAGGAAGAAATGATCAACAAAATGGCCAAGGATGCGGGCATCAACAAACGCCAGGCGGCCGACGCGCTCAACAGCTTCTTTGATAATGTGAAGACCAATTTGAAAAGAGGGCGTAAGGTTAGCTTTGTCGGATTCGGCACTTTCAATGTGGCCAAGAGAAAAGCCCGTATGGGTCATAACCCGCAGACCGGCCAAAAAATTCGTATTCCTGCAACCAAGGTACCGCAGTTTAAGGCCGGTAAAGCTCTTAAGGAAGCAGTCAAGAAATAAGAGCGGGTTTAATATCAATTACAAGGCAGGGAAAGGATTCTCTGCCTTTTTTTATTTTTGGTTGACCTTGGCGAAATGACCGCTTAATATGGGTACCCCGCTAAGGGTATTGCTATGGCGAAAAGAAGAAAGAAAAACGGCGATTTAAAAAAGAGAAAATATCTCGGTATCGGGCTTATTATTCTCTCGGTGCTGATCCTATTGTCACTCGTTAGTCATTCGAGCTATGATGATGTTCGGATTGGCAATCCTGAATATGGTGTCTTTATCAATTATGAGAATTATGTCGGCGTAATCGGTGCCTGGTCCTCTTTTTATCTTTTCTGGCTGTTTGGATGGCTTTCGATATTTATTCCGGTCTTTTTAATCTATAGAGGGCTGAAACTGCTGGAGGTTGAGTGGCGGTCAAGATTGACGCCGGCTCTTTGGATCGCCTTTTTCCTGACTCTTGCCATCACTATGTTCAGCGATATCTACCGCATAGATGAACTGGAGGCGAGTATTGGTTATGAAGGAGCGCACGGCGGATTTATATTTTATTATATGGCCCTGGTATTTGTCAAACTACTGGGCAAAATCGGCTCGATAATATTCCTTGTCGGTGCTCTGGCAGCCTGCATCGCGGCATTGATTTATTCTTATCCCGAGGTGGCTGAACGTATTCCCATTCCAAAGCGCATTCGTCCAAAATATATTTTGTCCTCGATGGGTCGCGGTATTATGGGGTTATGGGATAAATTTATCGGTATGTTCGAGCGTCAGGAAGAAGAATATGGAGATTTTGAAGAGGATGAAGACGAAGAGGATGTTTCGCCAATAGAACAATACCGTGGTGCAACGGGCCGGGAAGAAGGGGGAGAAAAGAAAAAGTCAAAGAAAAAAGCGAGGCGGTCTGACCCAAAGCCGAAAACACAGTTAAAAATTAAAAAGACCAAAGAAACGACTGTCGGGCGGGAGACAACCGATTATAAATTCCCCGGGCTTGATTTGCTCGATGACAGTCCTGAACTGGGCCCTGCTGTAAGCGCCGACGAGCTATCTTTTACTGCCCGGATGCTGAAAGATACTCTGGAGACATTTGGAATTTCCATAGAGGGCAATATTGATAAATATCCCGGCCCGGTGATTACTCGTTTTGAATTCAAACCGGCTGCGGGCGTTAAAGTCAATAAGATTACCAATCTTGCCGAAGATTTAGCGCTGGCGCTTAAAGCCAAGAGGATTCGTATTGTAGCACCTATACCGGGCAAAGCAGCGGTAGGTATAGAAATTCCAAATCGCAAGACGAGGATGGTTTATCTAAAAGATATAATCAGTTCCGACCAGTTTTCAGACAGTAATATCAGGCTTCCGCTGGCTCTCGGCAAATCAATATCCGGTAAGCCGTTCGTAACCGATTTGGCGACAATGCCGCACCTGCTGGTAGCAGGGGCGACCGGTTCCGGTAAGTCTGTTTGCATTAATACGATAATAACTTCGCTTATATACAGATTACATCCGGATGATCTAAAATTCATCTTTATTGATCCTAAAATGCTCGAACTTTCGGTTTATGCCGGTATACCGTATTTGGGCAGACCAGTCGTTACCAATGCCAAACGGGCTGAGAAGGTTCTTTCTGATGCCGTGGGCGAGATGGAAAACAGGTACAAAAAGCTGGCCGGTAAATCAGTCCGAAATATAGTTGATTACAATAATAAGATAAAAGACGGCGATGAAAAGATGCCGTATATTGTCATCATTGTTGACGAATTGGCTGATATGATGATGGCGGCATCATCTTCACGTATCGAAATGCTGATTACCCGTCTGGCGCAGATGGCTCGTGCGGTCGGGATACATTTGATATTGGCGACGCAGAGGCCCTCGGTCGATGTCATAACCGGTTTGATAAAAGCCAATTTTTCGGCACGGATAGCCTTTCAGGTAGCGACTAAAATAGATTCCAGGACAATTATAGACGGTAATGGCGCCGAAAAACTTCTCGGTAAGGGAGATATGCTCTTTTTGCAGCCGGGACAGCCGGAACCGATCCGCCTTCATGGAGCCTTCGTTTCCGGAGAAGAAACGGCTAAAATCACCGAATTCATCAAAGAGCAATTCCCCGACCTGCAGAAAACTGAAGAGAAAAAGGGTGATTCCGATGAAGATGACCCGCTTGAAGATATCGATCTCGGCGACCCGGTTCTTATCGAAGCCGCAAGAACAGTTGTCAGACATAAGCAGGGATCGGTGTCATTACTTCAGCGTAAGCTCGGCATAGGCTACCAGCGGGCGGCAAGACTTATTGATGACCTTGAAAAGGCTGGAGTGGTCGGCCCCTATGACGGCTCCAAGGCTCGCGATGTTCTGGTTGATATGCCATATATAGAAAAAATGCTGGCGTCCAGATCCTTGACAGATTCGAACTCCTGATAACCAAAATAAGTATAATCATATATGAACAAATTAGCCGCTATAATATGCCTGTTTGGATTAATTGTCGGGATTAATACAGCTGCGGTTGTAGATGATCAATTCGAAGAGCTCAAGGCAAAATTCTCAAAGGTCGGTATGGTACAGATGGAGATTGAAATATCCGTATATTCTCAGATCTTCGATGATGTCGATAAAGCGGAAGGGGAAATTTCAATCGCTGATGACGGCCGCTATCGAGCCGAAATTAATGATGATATATATTTATTTGACGGGAAATGTATCTGGGAATATACTCCCGAACATAATCAGGTTACCAAAGATTGTCTAAAGGAGGGAGAGATGTTTGAAAGCACTCTCTCATTTTTAAAAAATCTGGATAAATACTATCAAACCGATATAGTGATTGCCGGACATCAGTACCAATTGACCCGAATAGATTCTGCGCGCGGCGCATTGCCCGATTCAATGACTGTTTTCATAAATAAGGACGAACTTGAAAAAATTGAATATTATGATGTCAACCAGGATTTAAATCGTATCGAGTTCGAAGAAATCGAATATTTTGAATCTCCCAAAGAAGAAATATTCTCCCCGAGCTTTCCCGCATCAGCAGAAGTCATCACCCTTCCGTAAGCATATGCGAATCTATATAAAAAAACTGGGCTGTCCCAAAAACGATGTCGATGCCGATTACCTTGCGGCAGGATTGATCGATGCAAGGCATAATCTCGTAGAAAATGATTTTGAAGCCGAAGTTGTCATAGTAAATACCTGCGGATTTATTCTCCCGGCGCAGGAAGAATCAATAAATGAAATTTTGAAATATGAAGAGTTAAAAAACTCCGGGCAAATCGACAGATTGTATGTTACCGGGTGTATGACCCAGAGATTCGTTAATGAACTTCGGAATGAGTTAGAATTGGTTGACGGATATTTCGGTTTGGGAAAAATGGCCGAATTGATCCGGGCCTTGAATAATCCAACGGAGCAATCACCTGTTATATATGTCGAAGATTCTAGGCAATTGACCTTTCTGGCCGGCGATAAAAGATATGTCAATAAAAAATATCCATATGAATATTTAAAGATCGCCGAGGGATGCGACAGATATTGTTCTTACTGTGCGATTCCAAATATTCGCGGTAGGTACCGAAGCCGTTCGCAAGGAGACATAACCCGTGAAGCGCGCTTTCTTGCTGAAAACGGCAAAAGAGAATTGATCCTTGTTTCGCAGGAGGGTACGGGGTACGGAAAAGATAAAGGCGGGGAGTGGGATATAATAGATTTGCTTAATGATCTGGAGAGAATCGAAGGTGTCGACTGGATACGCTTGATGTATTTACATCCGGAATCATTATCAAATGATCTGATAAAATTCATGACCGATTCTGAAAAAGTCCTGGGATATTTCGACATGCCTCTCCAGCATATCAGCGATAGAGTATTAAAGAGGATGAACCGACCGATTGACAAAAAGACAATAATTAATAAGCTTGAATTGATCAGAAGATTATCTGATGAAAACATAATCAGGACGACATTTATAGCCGGATTTCCCGGGGAGAGCGACAAGGATTTTGACGAGCTTCATGATTTTATCGAGGAATTTCGATTTGACCGGCTGGGAGTTTTTCAGTATTCGCCAGAAGAGGGCACAGCGGCCTACCTATTTGAGAATCAAATTCCTGAAGATATAGCTTCCGAACGCCAGGACCTCCTGATGAGTCTTCAGCAATCAATCGCATTTGAAAAAAATATTGCCTTGATAGATAAAACTCAACAAGTTATAATTGATGGAGTTGGGTCGGATGGTCGGGCTCTGGGGCGGACCAAGGGTGACTGCCCCGAAATTGACCAAACTGTATTTGTGGATGGTAGTATAAATAATGTAGGCGATATAATAGAGGCGCGCATTATTATGGCGGAAGGATACGACCTTATCGCGCGCCCGGAGAGTCGAATATGACGAACCAATACAGCAGCCTGGGAGTTTTTTTATCGAAACCGGTGGCATTTATATTCGTCCTTATATATTTGACGCAAACGATTTTGATAATTTATCTGATTCGGGAAAATTTCGATCTTGAAAAACAGATAAATTTCCAGCGCCAGAGAATATCGGAACTGGAAGAGAAACTGCAGATTTTGCAGGTCATTGAAGATTTTCAGATTGGGTTTACCGAGGAGGAGACTCATCAACTGGCAAATGTAATTCACTCGGAATGCAAGAAGTATGATTATGATCCTCTTTTTTTGATGTCGCTGATTATAACCGAATCATCGTTCAAAAGGGGGCAGGTTTCATCCAAAGGCGCCGAGGGATTGATGCAGATTCGTCCATTTGTCGGTAAAAGCCTGGCCGGAAAGATGGGTGTGGCATGGGAGGAATCACGAACATTGTTTGAACCGGATGTTAATATCCAACTTGGTTCGCTGCACCTGTTCGAAATGATTTTAAAATTCGGGGATGTAAGAAAGGCGGTTATATCATACAATCTTGGCGAGACAGCTCTAAGGAGCCGTGTGAGGATGAATAAGCCATTGCCTAAATTCTATTTCAATAAAGTGATGGAAAATTACGAAATGCTCAAGGAGAAATACAGGATTTGAAGACACAAAATTATATAACAGCAGTATTATTAATCTTGATTATTGTCATAATTAGTTGCGGCGGGCCCGGTAATTATGTTGGAATGACAGCCCACGAGCAATTCGAAACTGCCAAAGAAGAATATGATAAGGGGAAATATTATAAGTCCATTAACAGTTTCCAGAGGGTAATATTCAATTATCCGGGAGCGACTGTAGTCGATACGGCTCAGTATTATCTGGCGATGTCATATTATAATAATGAAGAGTATGAACTTGCATCGGTTGAGTTCATGCGTCTTGTTCGCAGTTATCCCCAGTCGGAGTATGCCGACGAAGCCCAGTTTATGATCGGTATGTCTTATTTTGAAAACGCCCCGGGTCATTATGCCCTGACGCAGGAAGAGCTCAAACGAGCAATCGCCGCCCTGGAAGACTTCGTTATTGATAATCCTGATTCACCGCTTATTGAGGATGCCAAAGAAAAAATACTCGAGGGCAGAACCCGTCTTGCAAGAAAAGAGTACGAAAACGGCATATTTTACAAAAATATTTACGCCTATGAATCGTCCCTCATATATTTTCAGCTGGTAATCGATGATTACACCGATACAGAGTACGCATCGGAAGCTCTTTACCGCATTGGCGAGATAAAATTTCGTCAGAAAAAATATGATGAAGCGCTGGATAAGTTCTCGAAATATCTGTCACTCTATCCGGAGGGAGCGCATACGACTGAAGTTAATAAATATATTGACAGTATAAATCAGGAGATGGATACAACCAATGTCGCCAGTGACTCCTGAACCCGGCAGTAACTGGGGGATCATGGGAGGAGCATTTAATCCGCTTCATTTCGCACATCTAAGACTGGCAGAAATGGCCGCTGAAGCTTTTGAGTTATCGGGTGTATTTTTTGTCGTTACCGACAAGCCACCACACCGGGAGCCGCCGAATACTCCATTCGAAAAAAGATTCTATATGACGGGACTTGGTCTTGAAGACAACAATGCCTTTGTTGCATCCGACATAGAAACCGAAATCGATGGACCGGGATATACGTTGCGGGTTGTAGAAGCATTGCGAAAAAAACATCCCAAGGTTAACTGGCACCTGGTGATGGGGGCGGACAATTTAACGATATTCGACAGCTGGTATAAGCCGGAAGAAATTGTAGAGCTTGCAGAAGTTTGTGTCGGAGCTCGGCCGGGTCATATGGAGCAGTTCGAGAAATCGAAGTGGGCGGATAAAATCAGCGAATTCGAAATGCCGTTAATGGAGACATCATCGACCCGGATAAGAGAGTTGATTAAATCAGGCAAATCAATCAGGTATTTGCTCCCCGAAAAGATACGTCATTATATAATTAACAATAAATTGTACTTATGAAAAAGAAAAGATTGTTTCTTATCGATGGGCCCGCTATTTTTTATCGGGCTTATTTTGCCTTTATCAGGAATCCGCTTATTAATTCCAAAGGCGAGAATACATCAGCCGCCTTTGGCTATGTCAATTCGATAATGAAAATAATGCGTGAGGAATCGCCTGATTTTATGGGCGTTGCTTTCGATACCAAAGCCCCGACCTTCCGTCATAAAATGTATGATGAGTACAAGTCAACGCGGGCCAAGATGCCGGACGATCTCGTAGAGCAGCTTCCGCGAATAAAAGAAGCCACAAAGGCATTGGGACTTCCGGGACTCGAAATCGAGGGGTACGAGGCGGACGATATCATCGGAACCCTGGCCAAAAAGGCCGAGAGTGATAATCTGGAGGTCTGGATCGTGTCGGGTGATAAAGATATGTTTCAGCTTGTCAATGATAATGTCAGGATCTACAATCCCGGCAAAGGTTCATCGCAGGCAGAGAAATTCGACTCTGACGGTGTTGAAAAGAAATTGGGCGTTCCTCCGAACAAGATAATTGACATGCTTGCCCTGATGGGCGACTCTTCCGATAATATTCCGGGGGTACCCGGGATTGGCCCCAAGACTGCTGTAAAGCTGCTGGAAGAGTTCGACTCGCTTGAAGATATACTTGAAAACACCGGTAAAATTTCTGCCAAAGGTACACGAAAGAAGATCGAGGACAATTTAGATAAGGCGCGCCTTTCTAAAAAATTGGTGACTATCGATACCGATGTCCCGATCAGATGTTCATATGATGATCTCAAGCAGGGAGATATCGATTTTGAAGCTTCCAAGGAATTTTTCCTGGAGATGGAATTTTCGACCTTTCTGAGAGAACTGGCCGAAATGACCGGGCAGGAGAACCTGGCAGAAGCGGCTGAGTCGTATAAAAAAAATGATGAAATAGTCGTTGAGTATTCCTGCATCGACAATGAAGGCGCCCTCGAAATTCTGGTTAATGATCTTTTAAAGAAAAAAGAAGTCGCGGTCGATACCGAGACAGATTCACTCGATTCACTCAAAGCCAATCTGGTAGGAATATCACTTTGCGCCGAAGCAGGAAAAGCGTACTATATTCCAATTGCGCATGACCAGGTGGAGAGGAATATCCCGCTGGATAAGGCCCGTCCCTTGTTAAAAAGGCTGTTTGAAAATAAAAAGGTGCAGAAATTCGGGCAGAATGTAAAGTACGATTTGGAAGTATTGCATCGGGCAGGTTTTGATCTGGAGCCGATCGGGTTCGATACGATGCTGGCTTCATATGTCCTTTCGCCGTCGGGCCGTCAGCACGGCCTGAATTCGCTGGCCCTGGAACATCTAAATTATACCATGCAGTCGATTACCGAACTTATTGGAACCGGCAAAAAGCAGAAATCATTCGCGGTGGTCGATGTTGACAAGGCGGTTTTCTATGCGGCCGAAGATGCCGATTATACTTATCGTCTAAGGGGCGTTCTCGCGCCCAAGCTCGATGAGTTCAAGCTGGTTAATTTGTACTACAATATTGAGCTGCCTTTGATAAAAATACTGGCTTCCATGGAAGAAGAGGGGGTTCGCGTCGATTCCGATTATCTCAGGGAAATTTCAAAAGAACTCGATTTGCAACTGGAAAAAACAACCCGGGATATCTATACCGAAGCCGGTCACGAATTTAATATAAATTCGACACAACAATTGTCCATAGTACTGTTCGAAGAACTCAATCTTCCGACCAAGGGCAAAACTGCTAAAAAGACCGGTTATTCAACCGATGTTCGCGTTCTGGAAGAACTCGCGCAGATTCATGATCTTCCCCGGATGATACTCGAATACAGGCAGCTTTTGAAACTGAAGAATACCTATGTCGATGCTATTCCAAAATTGATAAATGACGAAACAGGACGTGTGCATACATCATTCAACCAGACAATTGCCGCGACCGGGCGGTTGTCGTCCACTGATCCGAATCTTCAGAATATACCTGTAAGAACTGAGATCGGTCGGCGAATCCGGAAGGCGTTTATTCCGCGTGATGATGATCATAAACTATTGGTGGCCGATTATTCTCAGGTGGAATTGCGCATCCTGGCACATATTTCCGGAGATGAAAAACTTATCGAGGCATTCAAGGACAGGGAAGATATACATGCCCGGACGGCAGCCGAAGTTTATGGAATTAGTATCAATGACGTTACTCCGGAAATGCGCCGCTCAGCGAAGACCGCCAATTTCGCGGTTATATATGGGGTGAGTGCTTATGGCTTATCCCAACAGACCGATATGGATGTAGCTCAGTCAAAAGAATTTATCAATACCTATTTTGAGCGCTATCCCGGAATAAAAAAATATATGGATGATACGATAGCCTTAGCGCGTGAAAAAGGATATGTCACGACAATGTTCAATAGAATACGTTATCTTCCTGAAATAAATGCTAAAAATCGAAATGTAAGACAATTTGCCGAAAGAACCGCTATCAATACTCCCATACAGGGAACAGCCGCCGATATGATTAAGGTGGCTATGATTAAGATTTATGATAGAATTAAAGATATGAAATCGAAAATGATTCTTCAGGTACATGATGAATTGATCTTTGATGTTCACAACGATGAAATCAGTGAGCTGAAAAATATAGTTGGAGATGGTATGGAAAAGGCAGTAAAATTGGATGTACCTGTCGTCGCGGATATCGGAACAGGGGATAACTGGCTCGATGCCAAGTAAAAAGCTGATTGGAATAACCGGTCAAATCGGCTCTGGAAAATCTGAGGTTGCTGAAATATTCAGACAGCACGGTGCTTATGTAATATCTGCCGATCTGATTGGCAAAGAAGTAGTTGAAAACAATCCCGCCGTTTTACGCCGCCTCGTAAAAACATTTGGTCGAGAAATATTGACACCAAAGGGACGCCTGCGTCGTCGAAGACTGGGGGAAATCGTTTTTTCATCTGATCAGAATAAGAATCGATTAAATAAGATTGTTCATCCGCCCTTATTGAATGAACTAGACAAAAGAGTTAATAAGGCATTGAAGAAATACGACTTGGTAGTAATTGATGCCGCTTTATTGATTGATTGGGATTGGGATAAAAAAGTCGATTTAACTATTCTGGTTCATTCCCGCGATGACGTGAAGATCAAAAGGTTGGAGAAAAAAGGACTATCCAAAAAAGAAGCCAGACAACGGATAAAATCCCAAATTAAATACAGTATATTGAGAAAACGATCGAATATTGTTATATTCAATAATAAATCTCTTGCCTCGCTTAGACTTAAAGTTGAAAAAATCATTAAAAGGCTTGAGGGAAAAAGGTTGACATAGCCACTTTTTCTGATATATATTGCCGGTTAAATAGTTACAAAATTCACAAACTTTCGGTTTGGAGGTCTTATGCCGCTGCTCGATTCAAAAACCGGTAAAGTAATCAAAGAATATAGCATAGAAGAACTAAAAGAACGCGCAAATCATCTTCGCGGACTTAATCTTATATCGCTTTGTTCAGCCAAATCCGGCCATTCAGGTGGAACCCTGTCAATGATGGATATTCTTTCAGTTCTCTATCTTAAAATCGCAAAGCATGATCCTAATAATCCCGACTGGGAAGATCGCGACCGAATAATCTGGTCTGCTGGTCATAAGGCCCCGGCGCTGTACTCGGCGCTGGCGGTGTGCGGTTATTATCCTGAAGAAGAGCTGGCCAAGCTCCGCATGCTGTATTCCCCATTCCAGGGACATCCTCATCGAAAAGACCTAAAGGGTGTCGAAATATCCGCCGGTTCACTTGGTCAGGGTATGTCGGTAGCGGTAGGTAATGCCCTGGCGGCCAAGATGGATAAAAAGGATTACCGCGTTATTGCCATTACATCTGACGGAGAACAGCAGGAAGGTTCAATGTGGGAAGCGATAATGGAGGCTGGCAATTTTAAGTTGAACAACTTTATAACTGTCCTGGATCGCAATATGCTCCAAATCGACGGCTACACTGAAGAAGTACAAAGCCTGGAGCCGATTATTGAGAAATATAAGTCCTTTAAATGGGATGTTATCGAAGTCGATGGGCATGATATTTCGGCGCTTATAGAAGCTTTCGAAAAGGCATACAATTCCAAAGAAAAACCAACGTTGATACTTGCCAATACTATCAAAGGCAAGGGCGTCAGTTTTATGGAAGATGTTGCCGGCTGGCACGGCAAACCGCCAAATCGCGAGGAAATGGATAAAGCTTTAAAGGAGCTGGGATTGAGCGAAGAATGGGATCTTGAAAAATTCTTCAATGTCGGTATAGAGCACCAGAAGATGGTAGAGGAGAAGCTTGATTCCAAGCTGCCTAAATTCTCGCGCAATTACTGGTGGAACAAGCAGGATAATATGAAAGTTGACATGGACCCGACCCGAAAAGGGCTTGGCCGTGCATTGGAAGAATATGGCGATGATGAACGGATTGTATGTATTGGTGCCGATATTTCGGATTCAATTACCATATCACAATTTTATAAAAATCATCCGGAACGCAAGGACCGCTGGGTATCAGTCGGGGTGGCGGAACAGGGCGGTACTACGGTAGCGGCAGGGCTTGCCAAAGAAGGCAAAATCCCGGTTTTCGGAACTTACGGTGTATTTTCGTCGGCGAGAAACTTAGATCAGCTTCGCGTTTCGGTCTGTTATAATGATTTTAATGTTTTGATTGTCGGTGCTCACGGAGGTGTTTCAGTGGGGCCGGATGGTGCAACCCATCAGGAACTGGAATCGCTGTTCCAGATGTGTGGCTTGCCGAATATGAATGTCGGTGTTCCTTGCGATTCGATTGAAACCAAACGAATGACAAAAGCAATGCTTTTTGATGTTGACGGGCCGAAATATATCCGATTTGCCCGAGAGGCAACCCCAATCGTTACCGATGAAAACAGCCCCTTTGTCTGGGGCAAGGCCAATGTATTCAGATTCAGGGGAGAGAAGGATCAGTTCAAGGATGCATTTGAAGTCAAGCTGGCCGAAGAGTATACAAGTGAAAATGAAGACCTGACTATCATTTCCTGCGGTCCAGAAACTCCGGAAGCACTGCGTGCCGCCTGGACGCTCAAGACCGATTACGATATTGAAACCCGTGTTATCAATATGCATACCGTCAAGCCGCTTGATAAAGATGCCATCGTCAAAGCGGCCAAAGAAACCAAGGCGATTGTAACAGCCGAGGAACATCAGGTCGGTGGTCTGGGTAATCAGATAGCCGGCGTTTTAATGCAGAATTCCGGTGAAATAAACAAGCCGGTATTGTTCGATATGGTCGGTGTTAATGACCGCTTCGGCGAATCGGGACTTCCATGGCAATTGGTCAAGGAATTCGAGGTCGCGGGAGAACATATTGCCGACAAGGCCAGGAAACTTCTAAAGCTGAAATAAATATTAAATTTGGAGATAACTATGAATTATGCTGAGCGAATGAAACGGCTCGGTACCGAAACGGCCTTTGAAGTTTTGGTTCGGGCACGTGAGTTGGAGGCAGAGGGAAAAGAAGTAGTTCATCTAGAAATCGGCGAGCCCGATTTCGATACTCCCCAAAATATTTCCGACGCAGCCATTCAGGCAATTAAAGAAGGATATACCCATTACAATCCGGCAGCGGGTTATCCTGACGTACGCAAGGTTATCTCTGAAGAGATCTCAAAAACGCGCGGGATCAATGTAGCGCCGGAGCAGGTTGTAATTACGCCGGGAGGGAAGCCGGTGATGTTTTTTACCATCTTTGCCCTTGTTGACGAGGGTGATGAAGTTATCTACCCCAATCCGGGCTTCCCGATTTATGAATCACTGATTAATTTTATCGGGGCAAAAGCGGTACCGATTCCGTTGCGCGAGAAAAATGATTTCAGGCTCGATGTAAAAGAGCTTGAAAATCTGATTACTCCAAAAACAAAACTCCTTATAATAAATTCCCCTCAAAACCCTACCGGAGGCGTTTTGACCCATGACGATCTGGAAGCAATAGCAAAGATCGCCAATGACAATGATCTCTGGGTCCTTTCCGATGAGATCTACTCACGGATTTTGTATGAAGCACAATTCGAATCGATAACTCAGTTTGACGGTATGCCTGAAAGGACAATAATTCTGGACGGCATGTCGAAAACTTATGCCATGACCGGCTGGAGACTTGGTTACGGTGTTATGAATAAGCAGATGGCGGCCCATGTTGCCCGCCTTCAGACCAATTCGAATTCATGCGTTTCGGCATTTTCGCAAATGGCAATTAAGGAAGCTCTAACCGGCCCTCAGGAAGAAGCCAGGAAAATGGTCGAACAATTCAAAGAACGACGTGATGTTATTGTTGACGGTCTAAACCAGATCGAGGGTTTCAGGTGCAAAAAGCCTCTGGGTGCCTTTTATGTATTTCCTAATATCAGCGCATTCGGAAAGAAATCCAAGCAAATGGAAGAAATTTTATTGGAAGAGTATGGTGTCGCCGGATTGGCCGGGACATCTTTCGGACAATATGGCGAAGGTTATCTTCGTTTTTCTTACGCTAATTCGGTGGAAAACATAAAAAAGGCGCTGGCCAAAATTAAAGAAGCAGCCGTGAAATTGTTGTAAATCGCTTAAATTTTTTAGAAAATTACCGATTTTCTTAATGTGGGTTACTACGTAAAGAAATGCATGATTTATTGCAAAAAATTCTGTAAGTTTTTTTGTTGACAATAATTTAGCACGGTTCTAACTTTAAATTGCCGTATTTATTAGTGGTAGAAGGTTTTGGGTATTTTAATGTGGCGAATTTAAGGAGCTTGATTTACAGGGCATTCCACAAAAAATAAGTATTTTAAAATAGGCAAAAGAATCAATGGATTTATTACACAAGGAGGTGAGTGTTAAGAAATTATTCCGTCCCATTCTCCCTTTGAAAAACTGATTTGAGTTTAAATTCAAGGAGGTTGTGAAAGTTGTTTAGAAAACCTACTTCCATTGCGGTACTTTTGGTACTGGCCATCGTTTTCCTTGCACCTTGCTTTGTGCTGGCTGGTACCACCGGTAAAGTTTCCGGTAAAGTAACCGCCGAGGATACCGGGGAGCCTCTCCCTGGTGTGGCGGTTTCATTGGAAGGTACCACACTGGGCGCATTAACCAATGAAAAGGGCGAGTTTTATATTCTCAATGTTCCGGTTGGGGATTATTCTTTGAAAGCCTCGCTTATTGGTTTTGCCCCGGTTGAGGTTACCAATGTCAATATTTCAGTTGACCTTACCACATATGTCGATTTCACGCTTTCCAAGAAAGCGCTGGAACTTGGCAAGACGATCGTGGTACAGGCCGAACGGCCGATGGTCATCAGGGATAAAACCGCCTCGATTAAACTTGTAGAGGCTGAGGAAATTCAGAATATGCCGACCCGCGGCTACCAGGATGTAGTCGGTCTGCAGGCCGGTGTTGTTCGTTTCCGCGATAATCCGAATAACGCCCCGCGCGGCGGCCCGCCGACGGCCAACACGCCGCATTTGTATATCCGCGGTGGTCGTCCTTCCGAGGTCGCGTATTTTGTTGACGGTTTTTCTACCCAGGATCCTCTCTCGGGTATTACTACCGCTACCATCAACAACAATGCACTGGCCGAGATCGAAGTTCAGACCGGTGGTTTTAACGCCGAATACGGCTGGGTTGCATCGGGTATCGTTAACGCTACCACCAAGGAAGGTGGCGCTAATTATTCCGGCTCGGTGGAGGCTATCTCCGACAATATGCCGGGAATCGATAACTATGATTATAACGTTTATTCAGCCGATGTCGGCGGACCACTTCCGGGACTGGAGAACTCTTCGTTCTTCTTCTCCGGTGAGCGCCGCTGGCAGCTCGACAGGCAGCCTTCCGCTCTCAGGGAAGCTTCACTGCCGAGTAACTGGCTCGATGGATGGAGCGCACAGGGTAAGTTGTCTTTCGCTTTGAATGAGAATATGAAATTGAGATTTGGCGGATTGTATTCCACCGACGACTGGCAGGAATACCGCCATACGTTCTTTTTCAATCCCCAGCATGCTCCGCTTTATTTTGATGAGAACCTGTCGTTGTATGCCAGATGGACTCATACTCTGGATCCGAGTACTTTTTACAATTTGGCTATCAACTACTTCAAGGTTGAGCGTAAGCGCGGCGACGGTATCTATTTCGACGATCTCCATGCTTATGGCCGCCCGACCACTGTTCCGCTGTTCGACGAAACCGGGCTGTTCTTTGCCTGGGATGACATGAACGGTGAAACCGAGGAAATCTTTGATTTCATTATGGATTCCACTTTCAATGAGGAAGACAGCACCTGGACTGTAGATACTCTTTCCGATCGTAAATATGTCCTCGGGGGCAATGAAGCCTATGTCTGGGATGATTTCTATCACAGGAACTCATACTATATCGGCGCTGACTTTGACATAACCAGTCAGATCTCCCAGCAGCACTTGGTTAAATTCGGTATCGATTTCCAGCGTCATGAGATTCGCTACTATCGTCATCTGTTCCCGACATCTCTCGGAACGGACAACGCCTTTAATGGTGTTGACCATTACGGGTACGATGAAGAATATAATCAGTATGACGGTGACGACTGGCGTTTCGACAAGAAGAATCCTATCACCTTCGCGGCTTATCTGCAGGATAAGTTCGAATGGCAGGATCTTGTCATCAATGCCGGTATCCGCTTTGACTATTATGACAGTAAAGCACTTCGAATTAAAAACGTTGACGCTCCGTTTGGTCCTGTTACCAACAGCACCCTGGATCGCGAAGACGTAACCGAAACTGAGGCTTTCACCCGCTGGTCGCCCCGGCTGGGTATCGGCTTCCCGGTATCGGATAGAACTGTCATGCACTTAAGCTACGGTAAGTTCTTCCAGCGTCCGGATCTCAACAACCTTTATGTTGGTTACGATTTTTACGAATATATGGTTACTGGCGGTTTCTTCTATACCTTCGGTAATCCCAATCTCGAGCCGGAAGAAACGACCGCTTATGAATTCGGTCTTTCTCACCAGCTCAGCGAAAATACGTCAATCAATATCACGGCATATTACAAGGACGTTTCCGGTTTGACTCAGGCTCAGACGATTTCGGCTAACCCGGAATCTTATTCGATGTATTTCAATAATGACTTCGGTACCATTAAGGGTCTCGATATTGCCTTCAATATGCGTCGTATGCAGGGTGTTTCATTAGACCTTAATTACACGCTTTCGCAGGCCAAGGGTACTGGTTCATTCGCGACATCGAACTACAATATCGCCTGGACGCGTTCGGAAGCTCCGCTGATGACCGCTCCGCTGGCTTTTGATCAGCGTCATAAGTTCACCGGTATTGTCGATATTCGTGCCGGAAATAATGAAGGCCCGCAGATCGGAGAAATTTATCCTCTCGAGAACGCCGGCGTTAACTTCATTATGAACTTGCAGTCGGGCTCACCTTACTCACCGAGTAGACTGGATGCCGATCCGGTTACACTGTATTCGGTTTCCTTTACTCCCGACGGCCCCATTAACTCGCGGTCGATGCCCTGGTATTTCAGAATCGATATGAAGGCTAACAAGACCTTCCGGATTGGGGATTTCAACCTCGACGTTTTTGTCTGGGTTCTCAATCTGCTCAATCGTGAGAATGTCGTTTTTGTTTACGAAACTTCGGGTGACCCGTTGTCAACCAACTGGCTGAACACACAGCAGGGTCAGGACTTTATTGAAAATAATTCCGAGCCTACTGATAATTCCGGATTGACCGGTTTGGAAAAATACGAACTGAGACAGGAAGATCCGGCTAACTATGACATACCGCGCCAGATTCGGTTCGGCGTCAGGTTGAGCTTCTAAGCCAGGGAGGTAATGTAATGAGAATAGGAAGAACAGCGGCATTATGTCTGGCGATGGTATTCCTATCGGTTGCTGTTTTCGGGCTTCCGCCTTTCTCGGCTACCAATGATATCTATCAGGTTGCCGGGGGTGTGAAAGCCGGGCAGAAGCTTGATAATACCACGCTGATTAATGTCAATAACATTGAAATGTTTGTCACCAACCACGGATCGTTCTCATCGGATCTGGGCGGTTATTTTGGAAAGACCGATGGTCTTTACTTCCCGGCCGGAACCGACAAGACCGTGCTTTATGCATCGGGTGTCTGGGTTGGGGGCAAGGTTAATGATGCTAATCCGGCTACGGACGAAATCCGTCTGGTAATCGGTGGTCACACTACCGAATATCATCCCGGTCCGGCTGACGGTCCGGGTGGGTCACGTCTACCGGACAGCCCTGAATATAAAGTGTATAAAATAGCCCGAGACAGCAGTCTCTGGCTGAAGTCAGTCAAGTCTGATTATGAACTGCTCGATTCAATCGAGCATTTCAATGACTATCAGAACTGGCCGTCGGGTATGGGTGCCCCGCTGGATACTTCGGGCAACCCGCTTGTCATCGGCGACCAAAACCTGTGGGCTGTTTATAATGACGGCGGCCCGCATGACTTTGACAGTTACGGCGGCGGCACCGATTCTCTTGGTGTCGAAATCCAGCAGTATACCTGGGGATATGATCTTCCAGGCGCTCTTGGTAACGCCGTTTTCATGAGATATGTTATTATCAATAAAGGTGATGATACCATTGACTCATGCTATATTTCGCTCTGGTCGGATCCCGACCTTGGCGGTGCGTCGGATGACCTTGTTGGATGCGATACAGCAACATCCCTGGGATACTGCTTTAACGCTACCAATGCCGATGCGACTTACGGAGCTACACCTCCGGCAGTCGGTTTCGACTTCCTTCAGGGACCGATTATTTATGAAGGTGACCCGATTTTCAGCGATACCGATTTCACCGCGAAGCAGGTTATTCTGAATACCGGTGATACAATCGACAACGCTTTCATGTTGGGTATGTCATCCTTTAATAAGTATATCAACGGTACCGACCCGAATACTCCGGGTGAAGGCTACAATTATATGAAAGGTTTGACAGCGGCCGGGGACCCTCTTCTGGATCCGGACGGTGTGCAGACCAAGTATTTTGGTGCCGGGAATCCGGTGGCCGGAACCGGCTGGGTTGACACCGACCCGGCTGACCGTCGCTGGATGCAGACAACAGGCCCGTTTACTTTCTATCCAGAGGACACTCAAATTGTCGTTGCGGCTGTTTTGGTTGGACAGGCCGGTGATCGTCTGCAGTCAATTGATGCCTTGAAGTTCTTTGATGAATTGGTCCAGTTTGCGTATGACGTAAACTTCGATATTCCGCTTCCTCCGCCGCGGCCGGTTGTTAAATCCGAAGCGCTGGACGAGAAAGTGGTGCTTACCTGGGGTAATCGTTCCGAAACCGATTACGATGAAGAATTCCACGATTTCGAGGGATACATCGTTTATCAGGGTGCGACAGTAGCCGGTCCCTGGACCGTTGTCAAAACTCTGGATATCGAAAACGGATTCGGTGCTTTAAACGATTTCGCCCTTAATCCTGACCTTGGCGCGGTTGTTTATCAGCCGGTTGTCAACGCCACTGATGAAGGTGTAGGTTACGGAATTGAGATTACCGAGGATAAGATTCTTGGCGGCAAGCTCCATAATGGTCAGACTTATTATTTTGCTGTTACTGCATACTCATACGACTTTCAGGATAATCAGGATTATCTTGAAAACCGGAATAGAGCAGACAGTCTGTTCAATGTTCCTAAAGGATTCTGGTTCCTGGAAAACGGAATTCAGGCGATCAGGGTAACACCGCAGGATGATATGCCGGGTACCGACTGGGAATCTTCACAGGCGTCTGTCTCGCAGTCGCGTGTCAATGAAGCCCTATCTCCTGGAACCGACCAGATTGTAGCAGAGATTATAGATCCAACGGCTGTAAATGGTCATACATATCAAATCAGGTTTACAGCGATTGAACCTGATACATTTATAGACACTACGGTAACCGGTTTTGATACCACATTTGACTCGATAATCGTGACGGCCGACGATTCGGCTATTGCACAAATCAGTCCGAGCAATGATACAACCTGGGCATATCAGTACTGGGAACTGTGGGATATGACCGATAATAAGAAAATCCTCCCGTTCCAGACCAATCGCTCCGGTGATGAGAATTACCAGGTTGTTGATGGTATCAGGTTTAAGGTCCTTGGCGCCCATAAGCCGGCCTTCCAGAGTGTCAACTATTTAAACAATAATGACGCTCACCGCCGTGCCCTTACAGGTGTTAACTGGGGAGGCGGATTCTTCTTCGGCGGCGTTGATATCGGTTATAATTTCTGGGGTGGTTATATTGAACCGTCAATGACCGACTCATTTACGACCATCGAAATCAGATTCGTCCAAGACGTCCCATTGACTGAACCCCCGCGCGGACAGCGTGCTTATAACTACTGTCGGGGATGCGTTCCCAACTACGGCTATCAGGGGTATTTCAGGACACCTTTCGAGGCCTGGGATGCCACTAATAATCGTCAGGTTAATGTGGCATATGTGGAATATAACGCTTCGAATGTTTATGATTCAACCTGGAATCCGGATGTAGCCGCCGAACTCGGCGGACGTGAATACTTACTGCCGTTGAGATCTACTTATGATGGAGATGATGAAGCCGATGCCGGTACCGGCGATATCGATTACACGACTGAAGATTTCTTGGACGGAAGTACATTTGATTTTCTCTATGGTGCCTGGGTTGGTAGACGCGCAGCCAGTGACGTCATCGATAGTGGTGATGTCTTCCAGTTCCTGTATGCTAATCCTGCTGATACTAATGACATTTATACCATACAGACAACTGCCGCAACAACCGATAACGCTAATTTGGCTCAGAATGCATTGCCAAGTATCCGGGTTGTTCCCAATCCTTATTACGGGTATTCGGCCTATGAGACGAATCAGTTCGATCGTCAGGTCCGAATACTGGGCGTTCCGGAACAGTTTACGATGAGAATATTTAATCTTGCCGGCGATAAGGTTCGGACAATCACTCACGAAGATAAGGATAGTCCGGATTACAGCTGGGTAAGATGGGATCTCAAGACCGACCAGGGGCTTTATGTCGCCGGCGGTATATATATATTCTATCTGGAAATGCCTGGAGTTGGAACAACTTTCGGTAAAATGGCTGTGTTCCCTGAAGCTGAACAGCTCAATACTTACTAAGGAGGGGAGGATAGCTCTAATGAATAAGAAAGTAGTAGTCCTTTGTGCTATAATGATCCTGGCCCTAGCTTCGGTAAGTATGGCTGGATCAGATTTTAGATTGGGTACTGCCGGTGCTCAGGAATTGAGAATTCCGGTTGGTGCCCGCGGATCCGCACTCGCTAATTCGATAGCGGCGGATGTTTACGGTTGTGAAGCGATTTATTATAATCCGGCCGGTGTCGGTATGATTGAGGGAACTGAAGCAATGTTCACTCATATGAAATACTTTGCCGACATGGATTTGAACTATTTCGGACTTACAACCAAGATTGAAGATTTTGGTTCGATCGGTATTTCGGCCAAGGTCCTTTCGGTAGGAGAAATACTTAAAACTACTGAATCGGCCTCCAGTATCGATGGCTCCGGTGAAATCTTCGAACCGACCATGGCTGTTCTCGGCGTGACATATTCACGCGTTCTGACCGACCGTGTCGCCTTCGGCATTACCGGTAAATATATCAATGAGTCAATTGATATGGCCAGTGCCAACGGTTTTGCGGTTGATTTCGGTATCAATTACGATACCAAGTGGAACGGCCTTCGTCTTGGATTTGTTGTCAAGAACATCGGGCAGTCGATGGCATTTAGTGGTGAAGGATTCCGCGTGGACGTTAATGTCCCGGGGCAGAATTCTAACGTGTCTCCCGACAAGGGGACATATATTGAATCAGCTTCGTTCGAAATTCCGTCGTGGGTATCTTTCAATGCCGCGATCGATTTCCTGAATATGGACTTGAACCGTGGGACTTTCTACGGCACTTTCCAGTCCAATAACTTCTCGAACGATCTTTATCGTGCCGGTGTTGAGTATGCCTACAACGAGCAGTACTTCCTGAGAGCGGGTTATACTCTCGATCAGGACCAGGCTGACTATCTCTACGGTCTGGCATTCGGTGCCGGTGTGCTGTTTAAATTCGGTAACACCAATGTCACTTTCGAGTACTCATGGAACGAGACCGAGTTCTTTGATAACATCCAGTATTTCACAGGAAAAGTTCATTTCTAATGAAATAGACTTGGATATAGAGCCGGGCGGATATCCGCCCGGCTTTTTTTATGTGAATTTTAATTGAGAATTTATATATTTCAGCCATGAAATATGCATGGATAAATAGAAATATAACCGATCTAAGAGCGCAGCCCAAATTCCGCTCCGAACGCAAAAGCCAGCTTTTATTCGGCGAAACGATTGAAATCGGCTCTAAAAGAAACGGGTACGTTAAAGCATATCAAGCCGATGAATACCACGGATGGGTCGATATGAACGCAGTAGAAATAGTCTCGAAGAGGGGATTTAATGATGTAAGGAAGGGTAAGACACATATAGTGACAGTACCTGAATGCCGTCTTACGCCTGAATCGAAAAGGACCGGCAGGAGAGTACCGTTCCTTTTCTTTGGAACAAGAATTAAAGGGGAACGGGTAAGCAGCCGACAGGCGGTCATTATTGCTCCCGACGGCAATCGATATCGGGTATCGATGAAAAATCTCGATGCTATTGCTTCAATTAGAAAAAGAAAATTTAGCGGACGTGATATAATTAAAGATATGAAGAAATTTATAGGGACTCCTTATCTCTGGGGCGGTATGAGTCCTTATGGATTCGATTGTTCCGGCCTGGTGCAGGCTGTGTACGGCAGATTCGATATTAAATTGGCGCGTGACAGCAAAGACCAGCGTAAAGAAGGTCTCAAGGTGGATATAGACGATATTGCAGCAGGCGATTTGTTATTTTTCCCGGGACATGTTGCGGTGGCGCTGGATAGGTACAGGATTATCCATGCTTCACTAAAAGAAGGCGGAGTATATACTAATTCTCTTGAACCGGGAGCGGAGGGCTGCCGCGAGGATCTGTATAATTCTTATCTGGAAACTCGGAGGGTACTGAAATAGATATTCAATTCTATAAAAAAGGGCTTGAACTCAAAAGAGAATTCCGCACTTCTTATGGCGCAGCCGTAACAAAAGAAAATACTATTATCGCAATCGACAACCGATACCTGGGCGAGTCTTCTGGCTCAGTACACTACGGCCCGAAACCTGATGAGATTTTATCTGATATTAAAAAGGGCTGCGATTTTATACAGCGACTTGATAAAATCGATCAGGCGACTTTATCTGAAATAGCTGAAATGGATATAAATAATGTATCACGGTCAGGATTGATATCGGCCTTGTTGCATTATCTGTCGGGCAAAGGCAATAAATTTCCGTGGGAGATATTGGGTCTTAACGAACCAAAAAAGATAGAGTCATCGTTTACGGTCAGTATAACCGATGTAGATAAAATGCTCGATGAAATTAAATCTGTTCCGTATTCGATAATTAAAATAAAACTCGGCTTCGAGGGCGATGAGCAATTACTCAAGGAACTGGAGAATATTAGCGGCAAGTTGTTCAGATTCGATGCCAATGGAGGATGGAATCTCGAGAAAGCTGAGAAGATGATTTACTTTTTGGATCGCTTGGAATATGATCTTCTGGAACAGCCGACTATGATAGAGCACATTAAGGAATGGCCGCATTTGAAGGGTAGAAAGAAATGCCGCATATTCGCTGATGAAGGGCTTTATACAATCGATAATTATTATGAGTATTGTGATTTTGTCGATGGTATAAATATAAAGATGCCCAAATCGGGCGGCATTATAGAGGCCGTGAAAATAGCCCGTCAGGCAAAGAAGGATAAACGTGAAGTAATGCTGGGATGTATGATAGAATCATCTGTAGGAATTTCTCAATCGGTATACCTGTCTTCGTTGGCAGATTATTTTGATCTCGACAGCCCGATGCTAATAAAGCAGGATATCGCGTCCGGTTTGATATATGACGGCCATCGATTGATGGTTGGGGAAGATATAATGGGAGGACCCCGATTAATAGAGGGGCTGTCAGTATGAAGAAATCAATAATTTTCTTTTTAATATTACTATTTCTGGCCGCAAATTCATTTGCCGAAATACCCGGGATTGATGTTGTTTATCCAAAACCGGATGGAATAATCGGGGCAGTCGATTCGACATTTATATTCGGGAATGTTACTGAGGGAAGTGAACTGACTATAAACGGCTATCCGGTGGACGTACACAGGGACGGGGGTTTCCTGGCGTATTTGCCCCTTGATCCCGGGAGATTCGTATTTCGTCTAATCGCGGTTAAAGATGGGGAAATCACTGCAAAATTTTTAACCGTTCTGGTCCCTTATCCTCTAAAATCACCACCGTATGATTCATTGACGATTGAAGACAAATCGCAGGTGATGGGCAATTTATCCCTTATAGAAGGGGATGTTCTAACCTTGTCAATACTTGGCACGCCCGGATGTCATGCATATTTTTCAATACCGGGTTATGTTGATTCCGTCCCTATGGTTGAAATGCCGCCACAGGTACAGCCCTATTGGGGGGAGGCGGTTTTTGGAGTAGGCGCAGTGCCGGATTCCCTCAAGATGCGGGGCTATTATATGGGCTTTTTAAAGATAGATAGTAGAAAACCAAGGGATTCGACACAGATTGTCTATCATTTAAGAGCACCTCTTTTTAACGAAATGGTCGGTTATATAGTCGAAAACCCGATCGAAGCCATCGATTTTGATGCTTTAAAATTGATGAAGATAATTGGGGATGAAAAGGTAGATAGTTCTTCGTTTTATGTCCAAATAAACCCGGACAATTTTCCGCGAATTCTAGAATTTACCGATTCGGTTCAAACAATGAGAGTGGGACCTCGAAAGGGTTATTTAACAATTTTTCAACCGGCCGGGGTGAAGGCTATGGCGGTGGGCGAAGAAGGGGACTGGATTAGACTGGCATTATCCGAAACTCAAATCGGCTGGGTGGATAGGAATTCAGTCAAGTTCCTCAATATAGAAAGACCGCCGATAAAGTCCCACATTCGAGCGATAAGGATTGATTGCGAAGAAAATGCAGTAATATTCGAGCTGCCCTTAAAGGAGCGGCATCCATTTAAAATCGAAGAAACCGATGCCAGGACTATTAGTATTTCTGTATTTGGAGCTAATTCCGATACCGATTGGATACGCTATGAATTCGAAGATGATTTTGTAGGGAAGGCATCGTGGAGCCAGGTTGAACCTGATTTTTATCGTTTGGACATTGATTTGTCATCGCCGGTATGGGGCTTTGATACATATTATGAAGGCACTGTATTAAAGTTGCGCATCAACAAGCCGCCGCAAGATGTTGACAATATTAGGGATAAAACAATTGTTGTTGACGCCGGGCATTCGCCGGACCCGGGTGCTGTCGGACCGACCAGGCTGCTGGAATCAGAGGCGAATTTGATGATAGCATGGGCATTGAAAGATGAGTTACAAAAGCGAGGCGCTCAAGTAATTATGACCCGAAATGATATGTCGCCGCTTCCGCTTTATGACCGGCCGGAAATCGCAAAAAAATATGACGCCGATTTATTTGTATCGATTCATAATAATGCTTTGCCTGATGGAGTAAATCCGTTTGAAAATAACGGATCTTCTACTTATTATTATCATGATCATTCAATTGAGCTGGCTAAAGCAATTCAGAAGGAACTTATAGATGAAATTGATCTTGGAAATCACGGATTGTATTATGGTAATCTTGCTGTAAATAGGCCGACGCAGTATCCCGCTGTTCTTGTTGAATGCGCATTTATGATTTTACCGGAGCAGGAAGCGATGTTAAAAAAATATAGTTTTCAGAAAAAAATTGCACGCGCTATAAGAAAAGGAATAGAAAGGTTTCTGGATGGATACCAACGAAAAATTGAACAATGAACTACCCAAACCGCCGCAGAAGCCTATGTGGTGGTTGACCTATACCGCACTTGTGATTGCAGGAATTGTGTTGCTGTCAGATGCTCTTGGCTTTGCTTATACTCGCAAATTAACGTTTTTATTGGGGCTGGGCCTGGTTTATTCAGCATTTTCGCTGGTTGTCGGAAGACAGCGACCATCGGCAATATTATCGGTTGTTATAATATGGGCGGCGGTTGTAGTTACTATGCTCTATTAATCTCAAAACAGATGAATTATGTCAGATCATCAGGCCATAGTACTTGATTATGGGCACCAGGGATATAACCTCAAACTTGACTACGATAAGGCAGACTGGAATATAATAAAACCCCTCCAAGTTGAAAAACTGCAATCCGCCGAATCAACTTTAATGGCAGCGTTTGCTAAGCCCATAAATACCATACCAATAAGAGATATAATTAAACCTGCGGATGAGGTCGTATTGGTTATTTCCGATAATACCAGACCTGTCCCAAATAAATTTTTAATTTCTGCTATCGTCGATTATTTAAAATTGGAGGCGGAAAAAGTCACGATACTGATCGGCACCGGTTCGCATAGACCTCTTGATTACAAAAACCTGATAGAATTATTGGGCGGTGAAATAATAGAAAAATTTAAAGTTATCTGTCACGATGCCTCGGATAATAAAAATCTTCAATATCTTGGAGATAGCAAAAAGGGATTTCCTATTTATGTCAATAAGCACTATCTCAAGGCGGATAAAAAAATTGTTCTTGGTTTTATTGAGCCGCATTTTTTCGCCGGGTTTTCCGGAGGTGCCAAAGGAATTTGTCCGGCAATTTGCGGTCAAGAAACCATTGACGGAATTCATGCTTTTGAGATTATAGCTCATCCGGGATCGGATTATGGAAACCTCGAAACAAATTCGCAGCAAGCTGTTGTACGAGACATTGCCTCGCATTTTCCGCCAGATTTCTTAATCAATGTTACATTGAATACAAATAAAGAAATCACCGGCATTTATTGTGGAGATTATATCGAGGCGCATCGCCGAGGTGCCAGGCAGGTCAAAAAGGAAGCCATGATTGAGGTCTCTAAAAAGTACCCTATTGTAATTACATCGAATTCCGGCTATCCGCTCGACCAGAATTTGTATCAAACCGTCAAGGGAATGGCAGCTTCGGCGAGAATAGTCAAGCCGGGCGGGGCGATATTTGTTGCTTCCGAGTGCTCGCGCGGTTTACCTGATGACGGCAAATTTGCCGATATCATGCGGCAGGGCAAAACTGCAGGTGACATTCTTGAGATTACAGCGGATCCGGATTACCATATCATGGATCGCTGGCAGGCGCAAAAGCTGGCAATGGTTCTTCAGTCTGCGAAAGTCTTTCTATATTCATCACTTCCCGCCGATAAAGTCGAATCATGCAAAATCAATCCCGTCCATGATCTCGGCGAGGCTCTATATGAATATATAAATGAACTTGATTATAAGCCTTCCATAGCGGTTCTTCCGCACGGTCCCCGGACCATTCCTCATTTCCAATAATTCGCAACCTTTTCTTTCCAAAATTAGTATATTAGATTTTCTTTTTTGCTTTGAGAGGGCAAGATGCCGAAAGGCGTTACTGAAAAAAAGCGAATCGATTATACCGAAGGTTCGATAATACAGTCGATTCTAAAAATGGGACTGCCTTCGATGGTCGGATTCCTGGCCAATCATATATACCACATGGTAGATATGTGGTGGTTGGCCAGACTTCCGCAGAGCGAAAACGCCGTCGCCGCAGTAACCATTTTTGCCAATATTGCCTGGGTCTTTTATTCTTTTAATAGCATGGTCGGGACCGGGTCGGTTGCCATTATATCCCGCCGATATGGAGAAAAAAACTACGATCTCACCGAAACATCAATTAAAGAGACCTTTATTCTTAAATGGATTATGGGAATGTCACTCGGGATAGTCGGCTATTTCCTTATTGACAAGATAGCCTATTTTGCCGGAGCAAGAGGCGAGACGCTGGAGTTATGTATTGATTATGGCGAGATTATGTTTTTGGGTATGGGTTTCTCCTTTGCGACCTATTCTGTATATACAGCGATGAGGGGAGTGGCCAATCCAAATATGGCGATGGGCATTATGCTGGGGTCGACATTCTTAAATACTATTCTCGATCCTATTTTTATTCTCGGTTATCTGGGATTCCCGGCGATGGGAGTAAAAGGCGCGGCCCTGGCTTCAATTGTATCGTTTACTATTACATTCATCATCGGTGTAATAATTTTCTACGCCGGCATTCCCAATATTCAGCTTCATTTTCATAGTAAAATCGGGATGTCGATTAGAACAATGATAAAAATTCTCAGAATAGGAATCCCATCATGGTTAGGGCAGATGTCATATTCCGGATCGCGTCTGCTTGTTATGCCGATGATTGCGATTTTTGGGAATTCGGTAGTGGCTGCCTATGGTATTGGTATGCAGGTAAATGCTATTGGGGTTTCAATATTGATTGGAATCGGATTAGGTCTGGCATCGTTAATCGGCCATAACGTTGGCAGTGGAAAAAAGGAGAGAGCAAAATCTACTGCCGACCAGGCAATATTAATGGGTGCCGGGATAATGACCTTTCTGGGTATCGCATTCGCTTCACTGGCGCACCCGATTATGTCATTTTATTTCGAGAGCGAAGAAACGATTGCCTATGGTGTTGAGATGCTTAGAATAATGGCCATGGGATTTCCGTTCATAGGTGTTTATATCATGCTGGAAGAAATATATGCTGGAGTCGGATTAAACGTTCCCCCGATGCTTATCAACGCCGGAAATGCCTGGCTAATACAAATACCGGCTATTTATCTTCTTACAAAAGTTCTCGGTTTTGATCAAATGGCGGTCTGGCTGGTTCTGGCCTTTGCGATAGCGATAAGCTCTATCGCTTTTTATTTCTACTATAGGCGAGGGCAGTGGCTCGAAACCGAGGTATAGCTGTATATAATCAGGCAAATATATTTACCAGACGGTTACCGGCTGTCATTTAAAAAAGATCAATTGTGAAAAGAACTCTTGCGCCTTTAAAGGCAATTTTGTACTTTTGTTCTTTCAAAATCGATGCCGGAGTGGCGGAACTGGTAGACGCCAGGGACTTAAAATCCCTTCCACCGCAAGGTGGGTGTCGGTTCGAGTCCGACCTCCGGCATTTGTAAATATGTAGAAAAAAGGCCCCTCCTGGGGGGCCTTTTTTTTTATTAAGAAGTATACTGTCAGGTATTCTTATGGATAGACCGGTGGAGAACCGTCCTTATACAGGAAATTAATCAGATATGTTATATCAAGGAGATTAATGCCCCCGGTTCCATCAGCATTGGCCGCGCCGAGATGTGTCGGCTCCTGACCGCTGTTGTATAAATAATTTATCAAAAATGTTATATCGAGTAGATTTACACTTAGGTCGTTATTAGCATCTCCTGCCATAAAGGCATGAATCTGAACTGTAACTCCTGATGCTGACCAATTCGATAAGGCATCGTAGCTATCCTTGGCCTGTACGGTGACATCATAAATACCTTCGGCAGTAAATTCATGGGTTGTGATACAGTCGTCACTGGAAGCATAAGGACCGTACCAGCTTGAGGTGTCACCCTCGGACCAGGCAAAGCGATAGTAAAGGTCATCACTGTCCGGATCAAAGGTAGAAGCCTGGAACTCATGCGGAGTATTTATTACTCCATGAACATCAGCAGTGGGTGCTTCGGGATTATTGGGAGATTCATTAACTACTTCATTATTTGTAATAGTATAAATAATTTCAATTTGATCGCTTCCCAGCCAGCTCATTTCAACAGTCAGATCCATTTCATGAACATCCCTGTTACCCGACTGCATAATAGGAATACGATAGGCATTGTACCCCGAATATCCTCCAGTGATATTATCATAGCCGCCATCGAAGAAACACTGGGGATAGCCGTCGAAATTATAATCCTGATCCAGGCGCGAATAGGCCTTAGCGTTAACATCGGCAACCATCGATACATAGAAGAAAGGGTTGTCCTCATTTTCATAAAGGTAACTCAAAGCCGCCATTGTGTTAGGACAATTGGGGCACCAGGTAGCGGTAGCTTCCTCAACCAGAACGGTATGCGTGAAATTCGGATAGGTCGAATTATTCGGCCAGACAGAATCGACATCGGCCGCCGCGGTGGCGTCGACATAAAACGCATAGAAGGGATTGCCAAGATATTCTGTATATTCGAGATGGGGCGAAGGATTAAAAACCGCCGCTATTACCATCATATTGTTTCCGTCGAGCGGTCCCCATCCGGAACCATTATAGACAACCGTGTCGGAATAAGTATCCAGATAGGGGATATCCAGCTGAGTATTTGCCGCAAAATCGAGGAATCCGAATTTGTAGGGCGAGGCGCTATAATAATCATTGTACCACCGGGATGTTTTCTCCACGACATATATTCTAATCCGCCCGGTATAATTGTGAGTGCCCTTTGAATCCGACATCGCAGGTGTATCAGCCGGTTCTGCCGATTCCCTTTCAACCGGCGAAAAAGCTGCCTGTTCGGATGCCCATACGATAGCCGCCGTCAAAAGCAACGCCAGCATGACGGCAATTGAAATAATACCAAACTGTTTCATGAAATACCCCATGATATGTATATTGTGGTTAGTCATTTCCCCTTTGATGTGCATTGTTCCCAACCAAAGTTGTATGAATTGCAGTATGGCTTAGTTGCGTAAGCCAATTAGGACTAAATATATCTAAATTTATTTCTTTGTCAAGAAACAAAAAATTTTCCGGGGAAGTGGTTTACATCCGAAAAGTTATTCCCGCGGAAAAGGTTAAGCCAGTATAATCGTAAAAATCATTGGAAGAATTATTGTCGCTGTAGTCAATCAAAATCGCTGGTTCGAGGAAAAGACCGTTTCTGAAGGTAAACGGCTTTTGAATATTGATATAAAACCTGTTTTGCTCGTCAATACGATCTTTAATAATATTTGGAGGAGCCATCTCGAGCCCGCGTTCTTCTTCGGTTAGAAGAAAATTCTTTTTCCAGTAACCCGCTCCTCCGGTTAAAATAAAACCCGGAATGATATATGTTTTAAAAGTTGTCGATATAGAATGTCCCTCATAGACAGAAATCCAGGGCGACAGAAATCCGGTCGAAGAAATACCTGATATCGAGGAATCTGGCATTCCCGGTATTACATACTGATCGGGATTTAGAAATTGCCGATAGATATAGGTTATATTGATGCCAGTCTTACTGCCGATCGGCCTTGAAAATCTCGGCGAAAAATAAAGTGACCAAAGTTTATCATCCTGGAGAGTATCCCTTACCGGACTTAGATAATCTCTCCTGATTCTGTTGCCGGACATCGGGTCCGAAAAATCTATCGTGGAATCGGTCGGCCTCGGGGCATAGGTTATATTCATGGCCGCATAACCTATTTCGAGGTCAATTACATTTTTTCCAGGAAGAGAAAAATTAGTCCCGATAAAAAACTCCAGATTCTCATTATCGCGCGGAGTATCGAAAGTTTCAAATATTACAAAACCTGTATCGGGTGGATCTTCCGGCTCATTAATATAATCTGAGCGGCGATATTGAAACCCGGCCCGCAACCTGAAAATATTTCCATTCCTGTTGCTCAGGGAGATACTAAAATTATAGTTGTCGTTGTTATGATACTCAAAGACATCGCGATAGCGCAAAATGCTCAAGTTATAGTTTATGTATAGCGAGAGGGGAGAGCTCTCTTCTAATGGCAGCCAGGTAATATCAAAACCACTGCCGAAATTACTCAGCCCGTTTATCTCATTGTAATATGTATAATCGCCGTTTAATTCCAGTTTAAAATTTGAAAATGGATAATAGCTAATAACGGCGCCTGACTGAGCGTAAGAATCTTTTTGTCTGGTAGAATCCGAAAAGAGGTTATCGGTGTATCCTCCGGAGGATTTGACCTCGTACCTGAAATCTGCAAAGGCGGCAGTCGAGAGCAGGCACAGGATTATTGTGACTAATATGGTCGGTGATATTATCCTTCTTAATGACATACGCCACCTGCACATGCTCCACCGCCACCGCCGCCGGAACCGATTCCGATTCCAAGATCGGAACCAAAACAATCATCACAATCGAATCCAATACGGTTTTCGGAGAGATTTCTTACCGAAAAATCCAAAACTCCAAAATGCTGCGAATGGTTTAAATATACCGGTGCGGTGTCAATCAGACTGATACCTTCTGCAAAATTTACAAAGTCACCTGATTCATTTGCATTAGCAGATACTTCGATTACACCCTCATAATCCGGGTCGGCCGGATCAGGTATTCCATCTCCGTCGGAATCTGGAATATTGTCATTAATGCCGTTTCCGTCAAGATCGGCATATGCGATAGAGTTTGATTCGGCAAATATAATTGCGGGAGTAATCAAAAAAATTGCCGCAAAGACAAGCGACCAAAAAAGCGCGGTTTTACCCTGAGGCATTTGCTGTTCCTTTCTTAAATGCGGTCAATTAAGACTAAATATATCATAAATATTGACGCCGTCAAGAAAAGTAAAGCCAAAATGCATTTTACAGGTTGATTTTGAACGATTGGAATTAAAATTATTGGTTGACTATTTATTGAGTATGGCTATTATGCGGGGAACTTATTAACAAATTTTAAAGGAGTTCATGTGAGAATGAAATTCAATCCCTTTCTGACTACGATTATTGCAGTACTGGCTATTCTGGCTCTTGGCTGTTCGGAAGAAATGGTCGTCAAGGAAGGTGATACGGTCAGCGTTCACTACACCGGTAAGCTTGAAGATGGGACCGTTTTTGATTCGTCAGAAGGTGGTGAGCCGATGAAATTTGAAGTAGGCTCGGAAGCCATAATACCCGGCTTTTCGCTGGGCGTTGTCGGTATGAAAGTCGGAGAGCAGAAAACCCTTACTATACCTCCCGAAGAAGCCTATGGTCCGCGGATGGATCAGTTATCAGCCGTAGTTCCAAAAAAGAATCTTCCCGGCGATGTTGATCCGGAGGTAGGCATGACGCTCCAGATGACAGCCCCTGAGGGCGGGCAGCCGATGAATGTCAGGATTACAGAAGTTATGGAGGATTCCCTCAGGCTGGACGCCAATCATCCGCTGGCAGGCGAGACTTTGATCTTTGATATCGAGTTGATCGATATTGAAAGACCATAAAAAATTAGGAATAGATTACCCTTCAATAAAATCTGAAGTGAGAGAGTGGCTTTCGAATTTTTGCCATTTCTCCTCGAATTCTATCATATGGGATTTCATTTCAGATTTTAATGTATCTTCAAGTTTGGCGTAGGATTCCGGGTCGAAAAAATCGGCCGATTTACATTCTCCCAGGAAATCCTTTAGAAAATCAATACCGACCTGACAATCGTGCCATTTACCGAGGGCGCGATGCAGGTCGCGTATTTTAATATCAAGTTCTTTAAAATCTGTTTCGGGTACGCATATCTGGAGGACTTCCAGAATATATCGTGATTCTTTGGAAAGAATCCTGATTTTATGATAATCGTCCTGTTCCAGTCCGGCTTTATTTTTGTATGAAATAAGCTGTTCCAAATTGTCACCGAGGCATTTTCTTATATTATCTGTCAGGGATTCCGGTGTATATTCTTTTAGTGTCTCTGCTAAATCATTCCAATTTTTTTCAAGAACTATTAAATCGAATTTTTCAGCGAATTTTAAATATTTCTTTTTTGCCTTAAGCTCTTTTTGTTTCAGACTATTGTAGTACTCGCTCAGGTTAAGATCGAGTTTGGCCGTATAATCCCTGACCAGTTCCTGTTGCACATGAATATCCCGCGCTTTACCGGCCCTTTTAAAAAGTGATCTAATTGGCTTGAAGCTTTTTCTTTGGTTCCATTCCGGTTCAATCCACTTAACCATTCGATTTAGTGCCCGCAGTCTCTTAATTGATACCCTTAGATCGTGAATGGAATCGACAGTAAATTCATCCAGTGATGTTCCATAGTACTTAGTGACCCGCGATAAATTCTTGTCGTAATATTTTTTAATACAATCGAGATTCATATTAATAAGTAGTTACTTATCTTTTTCATTATCTTTTTTTATGTTGTGGTACATCATACGTACCAGACCGTCCGATAATCCAATTTGCGGTACATATATTCTTCTAATCCCGCCCCATTTCATGGCGGACAAATAAATTTGTGACGCCGGAATAATAACATCGGCGCGGTCCGGCCTCAGCCCGAGTATCTTTATTCGTTCATTGTAGGTGAAAGATTGCAGGTAATCGTATATTTCACTCATCTTTTTACGTTTGATCGGCTTGCCTTCTTTTTTACGTGCCAGACGGAATATCTTATTTATGTTGCCGCCGGAGCCTATTCCGTAAAGTGGATGATATTTCACGGCCTTTTCCTTCAGCCATTTTTTCATTTCTTCCCAGTGCTTTTTCGTTACGAGTCCCTGCAGAGAGCGAACGGTACCGATATTGAATGAGCCGGAGTCAATCCATTCTCCGTTGGCGAATAGTGACATTTCGGTGCTGCCCCCGCCAACATCGATATAGAGATAAAATTTGTTTACATCAAAAAATCGACCGTTGTGGTTGGAACATATAATTTCAGCTTCGCCTTTTCCGTCGACGATTTTAATCTCAATACCGGAGTCTTCTTTTATTTTCCTTATAATCTCTTCTCTATTTTCCGCTTCTCTCATAGCTGAAGTCGCGCAGGCTCGAAAGTCGAGAGGATTATAAGCTTCGATCAAATTCTTAAAAGCTTTTATAGTTTTGGAAAGGGCTTCGACTTTCCTGGTCGTAATAACCCGATTTGGGAAAACGTCATCTCCAAGACGAATGGGCATTCTAACCAGAGATTCCTTTTTGAAAATAGGAGATTTGCCGTTTTCGAAAACACGAGTTAATAAAAGTCTGACGGCATTGGAACCGATATCTATGGCAGCAAATTTCATCATTTCGTTCGATCCTTTCGTGGGGTATCAGATATCGGGATTGAGGACACTGATAACCTGGGGGCTCGGGACCGTATCGTGGCCGTCCGTTATTTCGGTTCTGGATTTGAGGTAATCGTAGAAATCAAACTGGGCTCTTATCGGCCGCCCCGTATCATTTTCATTTATGTTGTTATCAAGCGTTTCATTTAAAATTCTGGCTTTTACATTATCATTCCACTGAAGCTCCATAAATGATCTAAGTTCTTCCTGGATTTCTTTATCGTAAATCGGGCAGGTAACTTCAACGCGGTGATCGAGATTTCGGGGCATGAGGTCGGCCGATGAAATATAGTATTTTTCGTCGCCATCATTGCAGAATATAAATATCCGGGAGTGTTCCAGAAATTTGTCCACGATACTAATTGCCTTTATATTTTCGCTCATACCTTCAACACCGGGGATCAGTGAAAACATAGACCTTACAATCAGTTTAACCTTGACTCCCGCCTGTGATGCTTCATATAATTTGTCGATAACTTCGGAATCGACAAGATTATTGAGTTTAATAAATATCCAGGCTTCTTTACCGCTTTTGGCATTTTTAATCTCTTTATGAATCAGTCCCATTATCTTATTGCGGGTATTGAAAGGGGAGACGATTAGATGTTTAAAATTGTTGACCTTGTAATTGTTTTCAAAAAATTCAAAGACCTTGTCAACTTCAGCGGTTATCTTCCTATCAGAGGTGCACAGCAAATGGTCGCTGTATATGGGAGCAGTATCTTCATTAAGGTTACCGGTACCGAGCATAGCATACCGACTGCGGCCGCTGCCCTTTATTCGGGTTATCAAAACCAGTTTAGAGTGCACTTTCAATCCGGGGACGCCGGAAATAACCCTGACACCTTCTTCCTGGAGTGCATTCGCCCATCTTATGTTTGCCTCTTCATCGAACCGGGCTTGCAGTTCCATTATAACAGTTACATCCTTACCGTTTTTGGCTGCGTTTACGAGCGCATTTATGACCGCCGAATTTTTTGCGAGACGATAAACCGTAACTTTGATTGAAATTACTTTCGGGTCAATAGCGGCTTCGCGGAGCATATCGATTACATAATCAAAAGGCTGGTAGCAGAAATGAATCAGTATATCATTTTTGTCGACAATGTCAATCATCCGCTCGTGCAATGTTATTTTATTGTGGGGAAGCAGTTCTAAAGGCTGATACCTAAGGTGTTTCGAACCAAAATTGGGGAAACTCATGAAATCCTTAAAATTATGGTAGCGTGTTCCCGCAATTAGAGTGTCGTGGTCCCCAATACCGAGCTTATCGACGAATAGATTCAAAAGCTGTTTGGGAAGGTTGGCATCATATATAAAACGGACCGGGTTGGCTTCTTTGCGTTGTTTCAGGCTTTTCGAAATTTTCTTTATAAAGCTCTGTGAAAAATCATCTTTGATGTCCAGTTCAGCATCCCTGGTGAGTTTTATAGTATGCGCTTCAAAGTGATCATAACCAAGCATCGAAAAAATATCTTCAAGACAATAACGTATAACATCATCAAGCAAAATAATATATCTGTGATCACCAATTTGCGGGAGAATCAAAAATCTTGATAAAGAGGCCGTTGGAAGTTCGATTAGAGCGAATTTCGGTTTTTTCGAAGATGCAATTTTGGATAAAGTCACGGCGAGGTAAATATAATGGTCATGCAAATCAGGCATTTCGTCTATTTGGTCGAGCATTATAGGTACCAGCTTTGGTCGGACATTATAATGGAAATATTCTTTGACAAATTCGCCTTGTTCTTCATTTAACTGCTGTTCATTTATGATGAATATTTTCTCCTTGGCCAGTTCAGCCAGGATTTCAAGGTAAATATTGTCAAATTCCTTATGCTGCTCCAGGACAATATCCTGGATTTCGCTTAAAACATCGCGAGCATCATGTCCTATTATTTTTCGGGACTTTTTACCCAGATAAGACAGGCGTCTTAGCGTGGCGACTCGCACCCTGAAAAATTCATCCAGGTTGGACGAAAAAATGGCCAGGTATTTCAGCCTTTCAATAAGAGGGACTCCAGGATCAGCCGCCTCTTGTAAAACACGCGAATTAAATGATAACCAGCTTATTTCCTTATTCCGATACAAAGTCCTCTTGTCACTGTTGCCGCTAACCATATATAATTTCCGTTTCTTTCATACGATGCATTTGATACAGATTTTGCAATTTACAAGGGGGAATTCTTCGAATTGAGTCCATATAGCGAAAAAACCGCAATTTATTCCTGCACTTATTTATAATCGACATTTCCCCCGTCCTGTATAACAAGGTTGGTAGAAATTGGTTTTAAATTGTTTTTCTCTGTTAGCCCAAAGAATTTGAAAAGAACGGTCAACTTGTAAGCGTTTGATATTATGATGCCACCATTTAGATATTCAGGTCCGGCTTTCCCCTTTGTCCAGCGACATTTGATCCGCCGTGTAATATTTTTTGTCGCGTCTGAATATATTTTTGGGATAATCGTACAGTTTAAGCAAACCTTCTCCCGGAAGAATATCTCGCCATGAATCGACCCGATATTCAATACCCGCTATAGCCGCCTTGGGCATGCTTTGATTGAAACTTTCAGCAAGGAGAGAGGCGAAATCGGTAATGGTTGGATTATGTCCAAAAACTATAACACTGCCATATTTCTCTTCGAGCTTCTGGATCATATCCAAAAAAGCCCCCGGAGTATAGCCGTCATAGATGACATCCTTGATCAGTATTTTGTGAACGGGATATTCCAAGATTTTTGCAAATATATGACTCGTTTCTAAAGCCCTGCTGGCCGGACTGGAAATAAACAGGCTGGGCTTTATTCCCTGGATTTTTAATCTGTCGGCCATGTCGGCCGCACGCTTACGTCCCTTTTCGACCAATTGCCTTTCAAAATCGGGAATGTCCTTATCCCGCTTTACGGCCTTGGCGTGTCTAACCAGAAAGATAATTTTCATAAGCTTTTCCAACGTTTCAAGCTATTCAATTTAAAAATCAATTTCGAGTTTGTCAATCGAAAGCGGCCCGGAATCGCTATCCTGATAACAGAGACATTCAGGATTAATTTTCTATTTTTTTCAGTCTAAGCCAGGCCCGATGATATTTTTTTAGACGAAGAAGATCTTTTTCGCCCAATTCCGGCATTCTCCTTATGTCCATATTATCTTCAAGATCAGCTATTTTAACTTTAACTGCCAGTTGGCTTTTGATTGTTCTCTCAATGTAATCGGCATAAGCCTCATCTTCGCGCTTGGATATACAGTCAACGGCGTGAACGATCTGTTCAGCAAAACCTTCTTCCCGAAGGTCAGACAATGTTATTTCAGTATCTTCTACGACATCGTGAAGTATAGCCACCATTATCTCGTCATCATGATTCATTTTCGTCATTATTCTCAATGGATGCAGAATATAAGGTTTGCCGTATCGATCAAGCTGTCCGAGATGCGCCTTGGCTGCCAGCATTATGGCGCGATCTAGTGTTGACATTAGAGCCTCCATCTGTTGAATGGATAAGAGACCGACCGTCTATAATATAATCGCCCAGTCTAAAAGGTCAAGATAAGCAAGCAATATGTTTAGAAGTTAATATTAAACTAACAATTAGCAAAAAAAAGGTTGACGAAACGATAGAATCATTAATATTATGCTTTTCTCAGGGTAGGGCACAGTTTTGTTCGGTAGTTTCCTAGCCCCCTCTACCGGTCAAACTGCCCCGCCCTTTTTTTACATCCGGAACAGCACGCTTTCTTTTTCAAACCATTTTCGGCAGAATATCAGGGCCGCTGCCGCGATTACGGCATTTGCAAGGAATGCGACCGCAACCATATCCCACGCGATATTTCCCGAAATGGCCTCTTTAATTATCAAACTGGCATTTATGACCGGTATAAGAGCCATCTTAAAATTCAATTCTACTGCCGGTAGGAGCGAAACGAAGGCCGGGAGAATTATTAACATATTCAGCGCTGTAACGTAACTCTGCGCTTCTTTAAATGAACGGGCAAAACTAGAAACAGCCAATAGAATTCCGGCGAAAATTCCGGCAAGGGGGAGGATTATTAAAAAGATCAATATCAGCATATGGAAGTTAAATTCTATCTGGAGCATTTTTCCTGCGGCTGAAACAAAATCTTCGACTATGTAATTCATCGAATACACAAGCGATATAAGTGATAAGATAGCCGCTATAATGCCGGTTGTCAGAATGACCATGTATTTGCCGATAACAAACTCCGATCTTGTAGCGGGGGAGACCAGCAGTGTTTCAAGAGTCCCCCTTTCTTTTTCACCGGCGGCAAGATCGATTGCAGGATACATGGCACCCATAAAACACATGATAATAATGATATAAGGCAGAATAGCCCCGAATTCTTTACCGATTATCTTTTTTGGCGGAGCCACATTTTCATAATTTATTTCATATGGAGCAAGAATTTCCGGATTGAGCCCCTTATCTTCAACTCTGCTTTCGACCAATAATAGACTGTATTCCTCCATTATATTTTCGATGCGGTCGCAGGCAAATTCCGATTTCATTTCTGCCTGATCGAAATAAACAGTCGCCGCCGCGGTCCGTTCGCTGGAAAGCAGGCTTATAAAATCAGGAGGTATTTCAATCAGGATATCAATCTCGCCCTCTGAAAGCGCTGTAAAAGGGGATTCTGATTCAATTTCTGTACTGTCGACCAGAAGCAGCCGCGAGTCATCGATAATGGTTTGCTTGAGTTCTTCAGGCAAAAACTCGGTTCCCCGGATTATTATATCGGATGTCTCTGACTGCACTTTCGTAATCTGGCTTACCATAAGAGATGAAACTACCATCATAAGTAATGGAATTGCAATGATCGGTATCAGCATCATGAAAATCAAGGTTCTTCGATCGCGCAGGGTATCGGTCATTTCTTTTTTGAATATAGTTGAAATATTGGATATTTTCATTTCATACCTCGACTATCTTGATGAATGCATCTTCGAGATTATCGGTACTCGTCCAGGTCAAAATTTCATCTACGGAACCTTCTGTGTACAATTTGCCTTTGTGAATTATACCGATTTTATCACAAAGTCGCATCGCTTCACTCATGATGTGGGTTGAAAAAATGACAGTTTTGTTTTCCTCGCGGCATTGTCGTATAAAGGTGACTATGCTCCGCGAACTCATGACATCGAGTCCGGTGGTTGGTTCGTCGAAGATCATAACCGGGGGATCGTGAACGACCGACCTGGCAATCGATGCTTTTTGCTTCATTCCGGTAGACAGCTTAGCGGTCTTAACGTCACCGAATTCGTGCATTTCGAGAAGGTCGAATATCTTTTCGATTCGACTTTCAATTTCTTTCTTTTTCATACCGTAAAGGCGGCCGAAATATTTCATCGTTTCCCTGGAAGAGAGGCGTGCATAAAGACCGGTACTTCCTGATAGAAATCCAATTCGCTTGCGGACATCCTGAGGATTGCTGACTATATCATGTCCTCCGACCATGGCGGTTCCCGAAGTCGGCCTGAGGGCTGTGGAAAGCATCCTCAGTGTGGTTGTTTTACCGGCACCGTTGGGACCGAGGAGTCCATAAATCTCACCCGGCTCACATTTAAATGAGATATCGTCGACAGCCATAACACGGCCTTTTTTGCTGTCTTTGAATACTTTGACAAGATTTTTCGCTTCTATCATGTTTTTGTCTCTGATATATCTATAAGTATTTATTAACCCATTTTTACCGTAATAAATATCGATTTGTTACATATACAACAAAATAAAATTAAATTTAATATTGACATTACCATCAAATATTTTGGATAATGGAGCATCATTAAACCATTTCCTTGAAAATGAGCACTTATTTCGGAGGTAAAACATGTCCGAATTATTCTTCATGAGTGGAGTCATTAACTCCATATCCGAAGGTGGGCTTTTCAGGAGAGCCTTTGCAATTGTCCTGAGAATCATCGCAGTTCTTCAGCTGGTTTTGGGGCTTGTGGCCTGGATTATAACCTGGGGAGCAATCTTCCGTATGCCTGTGCTGGGCATAATTGGCGGGATTATTTTTCAGGCAATATCCGCCGTGGCTATCTATATGGTGGTACATACCATATTGCTTCGGGCGAATACAATATCCGGTCTTCCCCGAGCTGATTTTACCGTTATCCCAATCGTTTCCATTCTTTTCAAACTAATTGGGGAAATTTATGCCATTTTCCTTTTGGCACTTACCATAGGCGGGGGGATATTGATGTGGTTTGCCGGGGGATATGCCGGCCAAGCCCTTTATCAGTTGTTCCGCTATTTGCCATTTAGAGAATTTATGCCGATGGGCGGTGGATTTCTGACCGGTTTATTATTTATGGTTATTGGCGTTATTATTGCGTTTTTGATGCTTGTCCTGTTCTATTTTCTATCGGAATCATTGGTTGTGCTGGTCGATATTGCCAAAAATATTCGGTTTACTCGCTCTGTTGCCGAGCAATATGACAAATCCGGGCCGGAGCCTGCTGAAGATATCGAACCGGTTTAATATAAAATAGAAAATGCCGGAGGTCGGACTCGAACCGACACGAGGTTATCCCTCGGGGGATTTTGAGTCCCCTGCGTCTACCAGTTTCACCACTCCGGCATTGCTCAGCAAAGATATAATTATTGCCTGTATGATGTCAAGTTATATCTGTCGGGCTAATCTCCTCTTAGAAATGAACGACATCATCGCTATCGTCGGGAACGGTAAATTTATCTTCCCGCGAAGCAGGGGATATATAGAGTCCTTTCGACGGATGAATCGGGCAGGTCTCCTGCGGTAAATTTTCTATACGGAACGGCTCTTTGACTATCTCTTCGCAGCGATCTGTCGCCAGTTTGCCCGATTCAAGACATATCTCAGCAAACTTAATTCCCTCCGGTATTTCGAAATCCGCGATAGGAATGGTATCGTGGGCGGCGATCATGATCTTTGTCCAGACCGGAAGGGCATTGGTGGCACCGGTATGGTTTTTCCCGATTGAAAGTTTTTCATCGAAGCCGACCCAAACGCCGGAAGTAATCTGCGGTGAATAACCAAGAAACCAGTTATCGCAGAAGTTATCGGAAGTCCCGGTCTTGCCGCCGGCCGGTCTTGTAAATCCGCGCCACCGCGAACTTCGGCCGGTACCTTCATCTATTACCGATTGCATCATACTTACCATTATGTATGCCGTCTGTGCCGATAAGACTTCCTCTTTTTTGATCAGGCTGTTATCTTCGATTACATTGCCGTACCTGTCCTGAATCTTGGCGATATAGCGATATGGGACTTTGATACCGCCATTCGGAAAGACAGTATAGGCCGAGACAATATCAATCAGCCTGACTTCCTCGGTACCTATAGCAAGTGACGCAACCGGATTGAGTGGGGTAGTGATACCCATTTTTTTGGCGTAAAAGATTGCCTGCTCGGGATTAATTTTTAGAAGCAGCTTAATGGCAACCAGGTTACGGGATAATTTAAGACCGGTACGAAGGGTCATTTTGCCCATGAATTTATTATCGAAATTATGCGGCCGCCAATCCTTGGTTCCGGGAATTTCAAGTTTGATGGAATTATCGTAAAAAATATCACTTGGATGATAGCCGTTATCCATAGCGGCAGTATATACAAAAGGTTTAAAAGCCGAACCCGGCTGTAGACGCGATTGTACGGCTCGGTTAAATTTTGTCTCTTCGAAAGATTTGCCGCCAATCATAACCATAACATTGCCGTTTTCATTATTAATTGTCAGCGCCGCGCCCTGAATTTGCTTATAAACTCGTATAGAATCTCCAAGGCTGTCAACGGTGTCAGGCAGAGCGTATGTGTAATATGGATTATTAATTGGGTATGACCGCTCTATCCTGGCCTGAATGGAATCGAGCCTTTCTTTAAGTGCTTCCTCGGCGACCTGCTGCAACGGCCAGTCAAGGGTGGTAATGACTGTCAATCCGTCTGAATATAGTGCTTTTTCACCATATCTTTCTAAAAGATATTGCCTGACTACTTCGGTAAAGTATGGGGCTTTTCCGGGCTGCGGTTCCGGATGATTTATCTCCGACGGCAAAATCCGCAGGGAATCGAATTCCTCACGAGTAATTTTGCCCCAATCGTAATACGAGTACAATGAACGATTACGAATATCCAGTGCCAGATCGGGATCCTCGAATAATTGAGCAGAATATCTTCCCGGTGCTTTCAATAGTCCGACCAGGAGGGCACATTCATTGACATTCAGTTCTTCGACGCTCTTGTCAAAATATGTTCGTGAGGCAGCCGCGATTCCATAAGCACCCCGACCGAAATAGTATTGGTTGAGATACATCTGGAGAATTTCCTGTTTGGAATAGGTACGCTCCAGCTTTATAGCGGTCATGGCCTCTTTAATTTTTCGCTCCAGGGTTTGCTTGCGATTTAAAAACAGCATACGCGCAAGCTGCTGGGTAACTGTCGATGCTCCCTGCGCTATACGCCAATGGGCAATATCGACCATCAGCGCTTTGAGAATTCTTTTCGGATTAAGTCCCCAGTGATTCATAAACTCCCGGTCTTCGACAGCCATAAGCATGTCAATCATATGATCCGGGATTCTTTTATAGGGAGTTAAGACCCGGTTCTCATTGAAATATTCTTGAAGAAGAGTGCCGTCTGCAGAATATATTTTCGTCTTTAAGGCCGGTTCAATATTATGCAGTTTTTCGAATGAGGGCAGGTCTTCCTGATAGACCGCATATGTCCTGATACCAATAATGATAATGAAGACGGCGGTCAATATCAGCAAAGTCAGGATGGCCTTTTTAGGCGTCCAGAATTTTTCTTTTGGTTTTTTATACACTAAGTTCATAACCACCTAATTTTATTTTTTCGACCTGCCGAGTCAACAAAAAATAGTCAAAGCCGAAGCCGTTTTTCAACTGCTTTATACACTTCGAGTCGGCATTTGTCCCGCAAAATATTATCACTTGTTTTTTGGGGTATATTTATTTATCCTCGGAAAATAAGACAATGCCCGTAAACACGTTAACTGAAATAAAGCGATTCCGATAATATAATTAACCATGAGCATACAAAAAGAATTTGAAAGACAATACGAAATCATTACCCGGGGAGCAGTTGAAGCTCTGCCCGAAGATGAGTTTAAGGAAAAACTTAAAAAATCCATAAAGGATAACAAACCTCTAAGAATTAAACAGGGCTTTGATCCAACGGCACCCGATATTCATCTCGGACATACCGTCGGCATTCGCAAATTAAAGCAATTTCAGGATTTAGGTCATAAAATCGTATTGATTATTGGCGATTATACGGCATTGGTAGGGGATCCATCGGGGCGTTCAGCGACCAGACCAATGTTATCCCACGATCAGATTATGAAAAATGCCGAAACTTATCAGGAACAATTCTTCAAAATTCTCGATAAGTCAAAAACCGAAATTCATTTCAACGGCGAATGGTTCGAGAAAATGAGTTTCAAGGATATAATGCACCTGACAGCCAAATTCACCGTTGCCCGAATGCTTGAACGGGATGATTTCGAAAAACGGTTCGAAGCGCAAAATCCTATATCTATTCACGAGCTTTTATATCCGCTGATGCAGGCTTATGATTCAGTAGCAATCAAAGCCGATATTGAAATAGGGGCGACCGAGCAAAAATTCAATCTTTTAACCGGTCGCGAAATACAGCAGGATTACGGTATCGAACCGCAATTGGTTTTGACTTTGCCGGTTTTGGTCGGTGTCGACGGACATAACCGGATGTCCAAATCACTGGGCAATTATATTGGTATTGATGAACCGCCGAAGGAAATGTTCGGTAAAACGATGTCAATTCCCGATAGTCTGATCTTTCCATATTTTGAATCGGTTACCGATGTACAAAGAGAGCGGCTTTTGGAAATAAAAGAAAAGCTGATTGATAATACGACCAACCCGCGCGACCTGAAAGTTGAGCTGGGTGAGACTATTGTACGGATGTATCACTCGGAAAAGGATGCTGCAGAGGCGCGTGAAGAATTTGAAAGGGTTTTCTCCCAAAAGGAACTGCCCGAGGATATGCCGGAATTTAAAACCGACGAGTTTGGAGACAAGATATGGATTGTCAAGCTCCTGACCGAAACCGGAATGGCCTCTTCCAATGGCGAGGCCAGGAGGCTTATCAAGGGGGGAGGGGTTAGTATTGACGGCGATAAAATTAACGACGATAATCTCGAACTAAAGCTCAAAGACGATATGATCTTAAAAGTAGGGAAACGTCGTTTTGTTCGCCTGAGAAAAAGCTGACCGGCGGAACTATTCTCCCAGGAAATTATTATAAATTGTATGAGAACTTTATTTACAATATTATTGGTTATTTGCGCGACTTATCTGTTTACGACAGCCACCGCCAAAGATAAACCGATTCCGGGAATAGCCGAACGAGAACATATTCAAAAGGACCTTCCCTCTCGGCATTATGTCAATACGGCGGCGTTCGAATATTTTATCAATGGGCATCTCCTTGAAATAATGGGTGAGATTGAACGGGCCAACAATCAGTACGCGCGGGCCTTGAGATATTATCCCGATTCACGCGAAATTCTAAATTCATATGCGCGTACTTATTACGAAATGTCACAGTTTCGCGACGCCCTCAAGCAGGCCAAAAAGGTTGAAGATCGTAATCTAGATACCTGGCTGATTCTTGCCGATTGCTGGAAAGTCTTTGGGGAATTGGACTCTCTGGTGAGCGCATATCTCAATATAATTGCCATCGACAGCAATAATATTGAGGCCTATTACAGGCTGGCATCTTACTATCAGGAGCTTGATCATATTGATTCGACCATTTGGGCATATAAAAATATGGCCAGGATTTCGCCCAATTTCCGGATTTTTACCCAGCTTGGGGGATATCAGGCCCGCTCGGGTGATCTCGAAGCCGCCGAGCAAAGCTATCTTAATTCTATTCAGCTTGATTCCAGCGCTGCTAATGTAAGAGCCTATATCGGGCTTTCAATGATATATGAAGATTGGAATTTTCTCAATAAGAGCAAAAAAATGCTTGAAAAAGCAGTCGACCTGGCTCCCAATGACGTGGTTGTATTGAACAGGCTTTTAAATCTGTACCAAAAAGATAATGAGACTTTAAAGGCAATCGATGTCGCCAGAGATATTTCCCAAATTATGCCCGGTAACAAAGATCATGCCCGTCGCTTGGGCCTTCTTCTCTACGAAGCCGACAGTACTGCTCAAGCCGATTCGATATTCAGCAATTTGATCAATCAGGGTGAACGGAATATTCTCGATTATTATTATTCAGGCAGAATTGCAATTGAAGAAGAAAATTTCGAACAGGCCAAGGGCTATTTTATTGAGTTGACCGTATTGGCCGATTCGGTTGTAGATGGATGGCTAAATTTGGGGATGATTTACAGTTTTCAGGATTCGGTTAATAAAGAGGTCAACGTTTACCGCAAAGGTATAAAAAAAGTAACCGATCTCGAGGACTCGACACGCATTCTTTTTGCCTGGGCCGCGACCCTCGAACAGGATGGCGATTTTGATGAATCGGTCGAGAGATTTGAACAACTAATCGAGATAGCTCCCAACGACAGCCGCGCCTTAAATTATCTTGGATATATGCTGGCTGATAAAAATGTTCGTCTGGAGCAGGCAAAAGAACTGATAGAAAAGGCGCTTGAAATTCAGCCTGATAATGGAGCCTATCTCGATAGTTACGGATGGGTTCTATACCGTCTTGGCAAAAATAAAAAAGCGCTTGAATATTTGCTCCGCGCCTATGAAATCGAGAAGAATGATGTTGTTATTTTGGAGCATATTGCCGAGGTTTATGAATCGCTCGGTGAAATGGATAAGGCTGCCATTTACTGGCAAAGAGCACTTGAACTCGAACCGGATAATGACGCTATCAGGGAGAAAATCAGCCAATGAGCGCTGTTTTCAGGCCTCTTCCGCCGACCGTATTACTTATCATTGTACTAATTATAGGCTGCGCTAAAATATCTGCTCCTCCCGGCGGCCCCGCCGATGAGACAGGACCGGAAATTGTAAGTACAACACCGGCCAACGGAGCGGTGTCGATAGCTCCTGTCAATGAAATTATCATAGGACTTTCGGAAAAAATCGACAGGAACAGTCTTGAAGGTACTATCTTCATATCGCCGCGTTTTGAGGGGGACCTGGAATATGATCTCGATGGGCAAAATCTCATTGTTGAACTACCCGATTCAATGAAAGATAACACGACATATATCGTTAATGTCGGGTCCCAACTAGAGGATTTGCGCCGAAATGAAATGAACGAATCTTACACTTTCGCCTTCAGTACCGGCAAAGAAATAAGCCAGGGTAAAATCATCGGATCGGTGATGAAGAATGGAAGGCCGAAAGCTGGTGCATCGGTGGCCCTTTATGAATTCGCTCAGCCTGACAGCAGTACAATATTCGATTCTCTCTTTCCTCCGTATTTGACGCAAACAGGAGAAGATGGCAATTATACGCTGGAGTACCTTCCCGAGGGAGAATACTTTATATTGGCGTTTGAGGATACAAGGTATAAACATCAATTTAACTATCCTCGAGAAGCCTTTGGAATCCCGGATCGAAAAGCAATTGTTTCGCCTGACCGGCCGCCGGTCAGTATAAATTTCAGCCTGCAAAAGAAGGATACGGCGGCAATAGAGATTCTGTCGGTTGCCGCCACTGAAAACAGACTGGTCAAAATTCGTTTCTCAAGAAATATAAGTATAGGAAGTCTATTAGATAATCTCGAAAACATAATGCTCATATCGTCCACGGGGGATACATTGAGGGCGGCGGGCGTTTTGGAACCGGAAGATAGTGAACTGGCCGCATATAATATATATTTCGGGCCGCCAATTGCCGGACAAAACAGAGTTGTTTTTGAACATGGAATTTATGACGACCGAGAAGATTCATTAAAAACAAGTCCTCAATTCCAGATTGAATCAATAGCTGATAGTGCAGCTCCGAGAGTTGTCCGATGTTCACACAATAACCGCACGCTGTTTCCATCAGATTCGATTATCACCATTACTTTCTCTGAACCAATGAAAAATATTAGCCTTAAAAACGCCGTAAGGTTAATTGATTCGGATAGTGTCGATAACATGTTCTCTGTTGGATGGCCCGATCCTTTCCGGATGCAGCTTGCTATAGATCAACTAAGGTGGGGAGAGGAGTATATTCTAATGATTGTAGGCGACTCGGCCGTCGATCTCTCAGGCAACAATCTCGTCGATTCTCTCTACCAATGTCAGTTCAGTGTATATCCCGAAGACTCAATCGGGCAGGTTTCCGGCGAGATATTGTTCGCGGGGGAGCAAAAGCCGGATGGAGATCCGTACCTGATATTTTTAAATAATATCGGGCAGGAAATTCTTCGCAGCGAGATAATGGGTAATACCTTCAGCTTTCAATTGCCCCCGGGGAAGTACCTGATAGAGGGATTTCTTGATGAAAATGATAACGGCAAAAAAGATCTCGGGACTCTGTTTCCATTCAGATACGCCGAAACATCAGTAGCATACCCCGATACTGTCCGCGTTCGCGCAAGATTCGAAACGGCCGGCATTGAATTTCTTTTTAAATAAAAAAAGCGGAATAGCGCTGGCTATTCCGCTTATTAAATCAAAATTTTACCAAATTACATTTCGCCCCAAAGTTTCAGCACGACGCGGCGATTTTTAGAATTGGCGTTCTTTTCATCGGGCATGGCAACCGGTTTTGTTTCGCCATGGCTGACTTCAAACATTCTGTAAAGTCCAACGCCAAACTGGTCTGCAAGATATTTTTTGACAGCACCGGAGCGCATTTGTCCCAGCATAAAATTATAGCGCTGTGGACCGGTTTTGTCGGTGTGGCCGGCAACTTCGAGAATAGATCTCGGATTGTCCACCATTTTCTGTCCCAGTGCCTCGAGATTATCCTTTGCAATCTGGGTTAGCTGATAGCTGTCAAAATCAAAATTTACGACTCCTTCCCATATGACCTGGTAATTTTCATAACCTTTGGCCATATTGAGAGCCATTTCGGTATCTTCTTGAAGCTTCGCGGTTGTCTGTTTCAACTGCTTTATTTCATCGGCGTTCATCGTTGCTTGGGATTTGGTCTTGTTAATCTCACTCTGAAGATCCGATTTCGTCTGGGCCAACTGCTGGTCGACATAAGATTTACTGGCGCCACAGCCCGATAACATTAATGCGCCAATAGCAATCATCATTAACAATAACCTCAACATTAATTCCGTCCTTTCCTTGACTTTTTGGGTTAATGATTCTGTTGCCCCAAGATATAAGTACTCAAGGCCATAATGTCAAGGCAAAAAATAAATTACATGGATTACTGCTTTATCGCACCGGCCGTAATTCCCGATACAATTTGCCGTTGAAAAAGCAAAAAAACGACCAAAACAGGAATAACCGCCAGCGTCGATCCGGCCATCAAATGTGGCCAATCTATGGCCTGATGTCCCTGGTAAAGAGCAAGTCCAACCGGAAGAGTCCTGACCGACTCGGAACTGGTCAAAATAAAAGGAAAAAGGAAAGCATTCCAGTTGGTCAAAAAGACCTGGATCGCCAAAACCGCCAATGCCGGGCGGCATAACGGCATGACAATACGAAATAATATGCGAAACTCGCCTGCGCCGTCGATGCGGGCGGCTTCCTCCATGGAGGAGGGAAGAGTGTCGACATACTGCTTGACAAGGAAAATCCCTATCGGATTAACCAGGAACGGCAAAATGAGCGCCCCATATGTATCATAGAGACCAATTTTGAAAACAATTAAATAAAGCGGTATAATGAGAATGTGGGCGGGAATCATTAATACAAAGACAACAGAATAAAACCAGAAATTTCGCCCTATAAATCTTCCACGAGAAAGAGCATACCCGACCATAAAACAAAATAGAATATTACCCAGCGTTACCGATAAACCAACCACTGCAGAATTAAAAAAGTATCTCATCATATTGCCGGAAGTTAATATATCACTATAAATATTCAGCGTAAGCCTATGCGAGATAAAACTGTCAAATGACAGGTCCATCCCCACCGGCAAAATCGATATACGGAACATCCACAAAAGGGGGAAGACCATTACCGCCAGGATGGCGACCAGCACAATGTATTTTATTATTTTCATTGGAGCTGCCTTTGTCTAAGAAGGCCGAACTGAACAATAGAAAATATCGCAATTATTACAAAAAGTATGTATGCTGCTGCCGAGGCATAGCCGAATTCGAAGCGGTTAAGGCCGGTTTCGTATATGAAATAGACAGCTGTCATGGTTCCATAATTGCCTTTGGTCATGACGAATATCTCAACGAATACCTGAAAAGATTTTATCGTATTGATAACAATTATAAAAAGCGCTACCGGTTTCAACAGGGGAATAGTAATTGAGAAGAACTGCCGTACTTTGCCGGCGCCGGTAACCTCCGCCGCTTCATATAGCTCATCCGGGATAGATTTTAATCCCGCCAGAAAAAGAAGCATATAATACCCGATAGACATCCAGACATCCATAGCCATCACCGAGTACAGAGCCGTCTTGCTCGATAGCAGCAATCCATTATCAGGGGGGGATAGGCCAATCATGTCTGCTAAGAGGTATATATAGCCCCCCCGTGAGTAGAGATTGGTGAAAATCAGGGCAATGACCACCATTGATGTGATAGAGGGCATAAAGTAACCGGATCGAAAAATGGTACGACCCGGAAAGTTTTTATTGAGAAGCAGCGCAAAAAATAGGGCAATTGCGGTTGTAAATGGAATTGTCCCCAGAACAAAGATAAATGTATTTTTTAATGAAGTAACAAAATCGGGATCTGAAAAAAGAGCCTGGTAATTGGCAAACCCGATCCAGTCGTAATCGCCCCTTAACAACCTGTAATCGGTAAAACCCAAATAGAGCGAATAGACAAGCGGTATTAGCCAGAATAGGAGAAATGTAATAATCCAGGGTGAGGCAAAAAGCAATCCGGAGAATCGTCGGCGATTCATTGATTCTCTTTATTAAAAACCAGTTCTTCTATTTCCAGCTTGGCTTCATAGAGAGATTCCGCAATCGGGGCATCATTAAAAAGAACGTTTTCCAGCATTTTCTCGATAATGTCCTCGATATAGACCCACTCCGGTATGGCCGGAGGCATCTTTGAGATCCTAAGCTGTTTGACGAATGTCTGGATATTGACGTCGTCATTGAAAAACGGTGCTTCGGTTGTTTGCTTATTCGATGGTGTCGCCGTATAATTGGCTTTGCAGAACCGCAGCTGATTATCCTGGTTGGTAATATATCTTATAAATTCGATCGCTTCTTTTTTATGAGGAGAGTCGGCGCTTATTGCAAGATACTCGCCTCCTGCAAATGAAGGTCCCGGATATTCCGGCCCCGGGATAAGGGTGGTCAGTATATTTATATCGCGTTCTTCTTTATGAATCCTTTTTAGTAACCAGTCGCCAGATATTATTACGCCGATTTTGCCCTGCAGGAAAGCATCTTCCAGCCTTCTTTGAGTATCGACCATTCCGGTGCTGTCAGAAAGCTCTTTGTAGAGTTTTAAGGAGCGGTACGCTTTATCGCTGGAGATAACACAATATTTACCATCTTCGCTGAATATCCTGCCATCCGCGGCCCAGAAAAATGGAAGCCATTTCTTATACAGGCGGTGTTTTTCGGCCGCATTCGATCCGAATCCATAGATATCATTGCCGAGCGAATCAATCTTATAGCAAATTTGCTTTAGCTGGTCCCAGTTTGCCGGATAAAAATTCTCTCCTAAATCGGTTTTGCCGAGCAACTCACGATTTATAAAGATAACCCGTGTACCCATTATCCAGGGAAAGGCATAAATATCATCGTTGTACAATGTCGGTTTCCAACCGAAAAACTGGCCGGTATCAGCAACGACTGCTTCGGTAATCGGTGCCAGATTACCAGAGTATGAAAATTCCGGAACCCAGTCGGAACCAAGTTCGACTATATCCGGGGCCGTTCCCGATGAAAAAGCGATAACGATTTTTTCATGACCGTTAGCCCACGTCATATCGGTCAATTTGATCTTAATATTGGGATGAGTTTCCTCGAAATCGGCCACCATTTCCTCTATAGTCGGCTTAATGGCCGGATCAGTCCAGAACTGCCACCATTCAAGGGTGACCGGACCGGTCTCTCCGCCGCCGCATGATGTTATAAGCAGGACGGTTATTGCCAGTATTGGAAGTAATATAAATTTTTTCATGATCTGACAATAAAACGGGCTTAATTGGTTGTCAAGATAAACTTTTTTATTGATTTGTCGTTTGGTTTCGTTTTCATCTTTATATGAAGTGTCCCAAGTGTAAAATCGAAATGGTCGAGAAAAAGCGTTCCTATCATAAGCAGCGCAAATGGATTTGTCCTAAATGCGGCAAAATACGTTTCCAGCAACCAAAGGATAAAAAGTGATTGTTACCGGAATATTTAATTCATAGTGTAATAATATGGCAGATAGAAAAACCAAAATAATGATTGGGACATCGGGATACAGTTTCGATGATTGGCGGGGGACATTCTATCCTGAGGACATTGAAAAGGGGAAAATGTTCGACCATTATCTTAAACACTTTCCATGTGTTGAAATAAATGCAACATATTACCGAATTCCTCATCCTGCAGTTATGTCGAATATCGAAAAGAAATCACCGCCCGGCTATGAGTTCATAGTCAAGACACCCGGTACTGTCACGCATAAAAGAAAAGATATAAAGCCGGAGATCGATGAATACAAAGAATGTCTGAAACCGATGGCCGAAGCCGGCAAGCTCGAAGGTCTTCTGGCTCAATTTCCATATTCGTTTAAGTTCAATCACAATAACCTCGAGTATATAAAGACGATCCGGGAAATGCTCAAAGAGCACCCGCTTTATGTCGAATTTCGCCATGACAGCTGGGTTAATCGAAAGATGTACGATACTTTCAGGGAATATGATATCGGTTATGTTTCAGTCGATGAACCAAATCTGAAATACCTTCCCAATCCGGACCTTTTTGCCACAACTGATATTGGTTATATCAGGCTCCACGGCCGTAATGCGGAAAAATGGTGGGACGGCGGCCCTCTCAGGTACGATTATGATTATTCTGAAGAGGAATTGACAGAATGGAAAAATAAAATTGAGAAATTCGACGGAAAAACCAAAAAACTCTTTATTTTCTTCAATAATTGCCACCTCGGTCAGGCAGTAAAAAATGCCAGAGAATTGTCGCAAGCGCTTGATTTGTAAAGTTTTTTGTTGACTGAGCGCAATCCAATTTATAAATATAATATTTCAAATGAGGGGATTACTAGCACTGATAGTAGTCGATTGAGACCGGGGTTGTAATGCAGGAATATTTAAAGCTCGACAGGCTCCGCAAAGAATACAATAGAAAAATTGCAGTATCTGATCTTTCTCTTTCCGTGCCAAAAGGTTCAATTTATGGAATCATCGGTCCAAACGGCGCCGGCAAAACAACTACGATTCGGATGATTATGAATATAATCGCGCCTGATTCGGGCGAAGTCTTAATCGACGGTAAAAAACCGGATAAGACATTCCTCAACCGTGTCGGGTATCTTCCCGAGGAACGCGGCCTTTATAATAAAATGACATTGGAGGAAGCGATTTATTTCTTTGCCGAACTCAAAGGGATGAAACGCTCAGCCGCTTCGGCAAAGGTCGACCCCTGGTTGGAGCGGATGAATCTTCTTGAATATAAGAAAAGCAAAGTCGAGGAACTTTCCAAGGGAATGACTCAAAAATTGCAGTTCATTACAACCATGCTGCATGAGCCGGACTTGATTATTCTTGATGAGCTTTTCTCTGGCCTTGATCCGATAAATATTGAAATAATCAAAGAAATTGTTCTCGAACAGAAAAGAAATGGCAAGACCATTTTATTTTCCACGCACGTTATGGAGCAGGCCGAGAAGCTGTGTGATTATATATGCCTTATTAACAAGGGGCATAAAGTTCTCGACGGGAAAGTGGCCGAGGTCAAGAGGAATTTTGGTTCGAATACTATTCAGGTGGATATGGAAGGCGATGGATCATTTATCAAGAATTTACCGGGCGCGGAGTCATTCAATGAATTCAATAATTATATCGAAATTAAAATTTCCGATGATTCAAATCCTCAGGAGCTTTTAAGGACCATATCTGAAAAGGTCAATATCCGGAGATTCGAAATTATAGAACCATCCCTTTATAACATTTTTATCGAGGTTGCCAAAGTAGACCCGGAAGAACTCGAAAAAATCGAGGCAGAGGCAAAGACGGTGGAGGGCGGCCATGTCTAAGATGTGGATAATCATAAAAAATGAATATGCTCAGGTGGTCAAGAAAAAATCATTTTTAATCGGCCTGATATTGACGCCGGTTTTTATTTTTCTGGTTACCGCCGTTCCCGCCATGCTGGCGACAAAAAAGCAGGCAACGACTGATAGTGTCGCTATTGTAAATCTTGATGAAAGACCGATAGGGGAGACTTTTGCCGAAAAGATAAGGACATATAAATTGGACGATGGCAGTCCGGCCTATCGGATTACAAATATATATAGACTCGATGCTACCGATTCAAATGCTCTGGCAAACTTGAGGAATGAACTCGATTCGCTCATAAGGGCCAAAGAGCTGAAGCATTATGTCATCTTTGGAAAAGATCCTGAAATATCAGATTCGGTTATATTGGTAGGAAGGTCGTTTAGTTTCCGGACCAGCAATCGCTTCGATAATACAGCATCGAATATACTCTCTACCATACGGCTTAACAAATCTAAGGTAGATGTCAATGTCGATTCCGTTTTATCCCTGACGCGTGATATTGAACTTTACCAGCAAGCGCCGGGGGGGAAGGAACGCGATTTTCTTACCATGTATCTCGGCGGAATTATGATGGTAATGATCATCTTTTTCTCGGTACTGGGATATGGTATGGTATTGATGAAATCAATTATCGAAGAGAAAAATTCACGAATAATTGAAGTGCTGGTTTCTTCGGTTTCGCCGTTCCAGCTCCTTTCGGGGAAAATTGTTGGACTGGGATTGGCCAATTTTACCCAGCTCGGTATATGGATATTGTTGGGATTTGGAATCTATAGCATGAAAGGCGATCTCGGGATCAGTGCCGACCTGAGTTCTTTTGTGTTCAACCCGATATTTGTCATTTATTTCGTTATATTTTTTATTCTCGGTTATGCCCTTTTTTCGACCATGTTCGGGATGATAGGTTCCATTGTAAACAGTGACAAAGAAGCGCAGGGACTTATCACACCCCTGAATCTATCGTTGATTATGCCGGTCATTTTGGCCATGTATTTCATGCAGGAACCTGATTCGACAATAACAACTGTCCTTTCTTTGATACCTATCTTTACGCCAACTCTTATGATAATGCGGATGATAGTAATCGGGGCGGAGACCTTTACTTTCTCGAACCCGATAATTTTCGAGGCTACTCTCGGAATAGTTATTATGGCGGTATCCACAATCGGCGTAATATGGATTACCGCAAAAATATTTAGAACAGGAATTTTGATGTACGGCAAACGGCCGACTTTGCCGGAGATTATGAAGTGGGTGAGGTATAGATAATGGAAAAGAACTACAAAAGAAGAATCAAGCTGATTATATTTTCTCTTCTTGGATTATTCGTGATGATCGCTCTTATAAACAATACCATTGTTACCGAAGGGCAATCATCACCGATTCCAACCCGGGAAATAGTTTATGATTTCGATGTTCCCGATTCTAACCTGAGCAGGGCGATATACCTTAACCTGCGGGCGGCCTTGGCGATAGACAACAAGACTAAAAAAGTGCTTTATGCATATAATGCAGATGAAATCAGACCTGTTGCCTCAATTTCAAAACTGCTGACGGCTATGGTTGTCCTCGATAATTATAACCCCGATACAGTTATCGAAATTACCAGAAAAGATGCTTACAGGTCTTCGAGATCGATTTTCAGGGTTGGCGATAAGGTTCATGCAAGAGATTTGCTTCATGCCGCTTTAATGGTGTCCGATAACCGTGCCGCTCGGGCTCTGGCAAGAACTACTGCCGGAAGTCTCGAGAAATTTGCCATAATGATGAATAAAAAGGCGATAGATATCGGTCTGGATAATACCGACATGTGCGAGCCGACCGGTCTGGATGAAAACAACTGCGCATCGGCGGCCGATTGCGCCCGTATGGTCAACACCGCCAAAATATCCTACCCGGAAATTGCACGGATTACCGGCCTGAAGAAATATGAGTTCCGTCTGGTCAATCGGAATCGCAAGAAAAAGCTTATCAATACCAACAAAATGATTTTCTCCAAATATAAGGTGCTTGCCGGCAAAACCGGCTATATTATCGCCTCTGATTACTGCCTGACGACAGTCCTCCAGGATAATAAAGGGGAAGAGATCACAGTCGTCGTTTTGGGCTCGCCTGGTTCGAATACCCGTTTTAGAGAAGCCCGCCGTCTGGCTAATTACGCCTTCAGACAAATCGGATAGCCTTTCCAATTGGGCAGGGATGTTTTAACAGATATTTACTGCCTGATATAAACCGATAGTTGACATCTGACTTAATTTAAATATGCTCTAATGTCTTATTGAATATATAGATTAGAGCATGATTCTAATCAAAAATAAATATGTGTGTTTTAAAGATTCACAGCATAGATATGTCTAAATAAGTAAAACTATGGCATAATTATGGGAAAGGGAATGTATAAGGAAGGTTATATCCAAAACATGTGTCCCAAAAGGTATATTATGTTTACTATTGTTTAGCAAATATATCCCAACATCGAAGATATCTACAATATTAATTATTATTTATTTTGCTACCAGATTTATAAGGCGGTTTTTGACATATATTTTCTTTATTATATCTTTGCCTTCGATATAACTCTGGACCTTCTCATCAGACATGGCCGTATTAACTGCCACTTCTTCTTCGGAATCCAGCGGAATTTCAATCTGTGAGCGCAGTTTTCCGTTAACCTGGACAGCGATCGTGACAGTATTGAATTGCGTGGCATCGGGATCGAACATTGGCCACTCAGACCTAAATACAGATTCAGTATTACCGCAAAACGCCCACATTTCCTCAGCCATATGCGGCGCCAGCGGAGCCATAAGTTGGATAGCCTTGAGGACTACGTAGTCATTAAATCGATCTGATGAGATTTTATCAGAATTAAATTCATGTTCCAATTCCATCAAAGCAGAAATCGAAGTATTGATCTGGAGCCTTTCAATATCATCACCGACTCGCTTGATTGTCTGATTGAGTTTAATATACAGGTCATACTCATATTCTGATAATCTTTCAGACTTAAAGTATTGCTTTAAATCTGGCGATGAATTTCTATATTTTTGCGCTAATGGGAAAAATCTGTTTTTTACAAATTTTTCGATTCCGACCATGACCTCATCCGACCACAAGACTTCTTTTTCTCCAGGTGCCGTAAAAAACATACCCAGTCTCGAGATATCAATTCCCCGCTCGTCCATTAGCCCGATTGGTGAAACCACATTACCCTTTGATTTGGACATGACTTCGCCCTTTGAATCAAGGACCATCCCGTGATTAAACATATCAATAGCTGGTTCTTCGTCTTTGGCCCAGCCGATATCTTTCAGGAATTTCTGGAAAAATCTGAAATAAATAAGATGTCCCGTTGCGTGTGTAATTCCTCCGATATATTTGTCTATCGGCATCCAATCATCGCAAAGTTCTTTATTATATGGATCTTTATCATTCTGCGGATCAGTATATCTAAGATAGTACCACGATGAACAGACAAAAGTATCCATAGTATCGGGATCCCGCTCGGCCTTCCCGCCGCATTCCGGGCATTTTACATTCATATATTCCGGGACATCGGCCAGCGGCGACCTCCCTTTCGGGATATAATTCTCGACTTCAGGCAGCATTACGGGAAGATTTTCATCCGGTACCGCAACCGGGCCGCATTTATCACAATGAATTATCGGTATAGGCGCCCCCCAGTATCGCTGCCGGGATATCAGCCAGTCACGCAATTTGTAATTTACTTTTTTGCGGCCGATACCCTTTTCCTCAGCATAATTTGAAACAGCTTCAATTGCTTCTTTACCCTCTTTGCCGTCGAAAATATCGGAATTGACCATAACACCATATTCAGTATAGGCATCATCCATTTCGTCTAAATCCAGAGATGTATTTTTATCCGGATGAATAACTATTTTAATTGGTATATCATATTTTTTCGCGAACATGAAATCACGGCTGTCATGCCCTGGAACCGCCATCACAGCTCCGGTACCGTAATGGGCCAAAACATAATCGGCCACCCAGAGCTGGACTTTTTCACCATTAAATGGATTTACAGCATATTTCCCGGTAAAGACACCGTCCTTTTCGCCGACCGCCGAGGCTCTTTCTATCTCGCCTCTCATCAAAACTTTACGGCGATATTCTTCAACTATTTCTTTATGTTCAGCATCAAGATTAAGCCTGTCGATTATCGGTGATTCCGGAGCTATCGCCATAAAAGTCACACCGTATATGGTATCCGGGCGAGTCGTATAAATCGGAAGCTTCTCCCCTGTTTCCTCGATGATGAAATCGACCTCTAACCCATAAGACCTGCCGATCCATTCTTTTTGCATTGTCTTTAGATTTTCCGGCCAATTGGGAAGGCTGTCGAGACCGTCGATCAGCCTATCGGCATAATCCGTTATTTTAAAATACCACTGTTTAAGCTCTTTCTTTTCCACCAGGGTATCGCAGCGCTCGCAACGGCCGTCGACCACCTGTTCATTTGCCAGGACAGTCTTATCCTCCGGGCACCAGTTGACCCAACCGGTTTTCTGATACGCCAGCCCTTTTTTGAAAAGCTGGATAAACATCCACTGGGTCCATTTATAATATTCCGGGGAGCTTGAGACGACTTCCCGCGACCAGTCAAACGATATGCCGACCTTTTTCAATGTATTCCGGGAAACCTCGATATTTTTATTTGTCCATTCGGCCGGATGGAGATTCCTCTGTATGGCGGCTCGTTCCGCCGGGAGACCAAAAGAGTCCCAGCCGAAAGGATGAAGGACATCTTTGCCATTCATCATCTGATATCGCGCGACAGCATCGCCAAGGATATAATTGCGAAAATGCCCCATATGGATATCGCCCGACGGATATGCGAACATAACGAGCATGTAAAATTTGTCTTTCCCGGGCTTCCGGGGAGCTTTATAGAGATTCCATTCATCCCACTTTTTCTGCCATCGCGATTCAATTTCCTTGAAACTATATCTTATTCTGTCCGACTTTGTCTTTTCCATATTGGCCGCCTTCTGCAGTTTGTCTTCGATAAAATGCGAATCTATATAAATACTACCTATATATCAAGTTTTTTCGGATTCTATCACAATTAATTAATCAATTGAAAAACGACTGCCTGATCTCATTCGATTCAATAATACTGTTCCGCCCGAAAAGGAATTGATTACACTTCCCTTGATCCTTTCGATCCGGTTTAAAATGCCGCCTTTTAACTTTTTGCGAACGGCAAATAAGTTATCAACCGCATATACTCCAAGCCGCGGAATCGTAAAACCAAGGGAGCTTTTTTTAAAGTAAGACATTGAAAAACCGCATTGATAACCGAGTACCATAGATTCTCTCTCAACTACGGTATTAAATCTGCCGAATGGATAACTTATATATTTAATTTTCCGATTGGTAATTTCTTCAAGCTTCTTTTTTGATCTTTCCAGTTCTATCCTGAGTGCTCTTTCATGAAGTCCTGCTAAATCGGAATGCGACCAACCATGAGAGCCAATATCTATATTTGAATCAACTGCATCCTTTAGCTGGTCGATTGTCATATGATACATCGGCCTGCCAAAAACAGAGCCGTAATCCCATTCGGCTTTCCGGCCTATAAAACCGGCCGGGACAAACAATAGGGCGGGAAGTTTTAACTCCTGAAGAATAGATAAGGCATTTTCGTGGAAATCGCTCAACGCGTCGTCGAAGGTTAAAAGGACTCTGTCATTACCAGAAATATCACTCAAGTAATCATCAGCCGAGGAAATGATATATCCGTCATCGATTATTTTCTCAAGTAGTCTTTTAAATCGTGCCGGCCTGTAATTGTTTATCCCCGGTTGAATTTTGCGGGATATTGTATGGAAAGCCAGGACAGTCATGGCTTATAGTCACTCTATATAATTGACCAGTCGGTTTCTTTGAGATCGTCGCGGTTAGCCGATCCGAGTGTCGTGACAGTCATCCCGTCGGATTTAAATATCTGGCGGGCCGCTTCCAAGATATCATCGGCTGTCAATCTGTTAAGTTGCTTTATTGTTTCTTCCGGTGAAAGATATTCCTTCAGCATTAATTCCTGTCGAGCCAATCGATTCATTCGTCCATTGGTCGACTCCATACCTAGAATTAAATGACCTTTGAATTGATCCTTGATCTTATCGAGTTTGTCCTTGGATAGCCGTCTCATTTTCAGTTTCCGGAATTCTTTAAACATTGTTTCAATTGCAGTTTTCAATACTCGTCGATCGGTTGCCATATATGCTCCAAAAACGCCTCTATCGCGATAGAAATCGGGGAAAGTATAAACCGTATAGGCCAGTCCTTTATCTTCGCGTATCTTCTGGAAAAGCGCTGAAGACATTCCGCCGCCCAGATAATAATGTAATGCAAGAACCGCGTATTTTCTGGGATCGGGATAATTTACGCCCGGAAAACCAATGCACAAGTGCGTCTGATTGGATTTGTTTGTGTAAACCTTCATCATGAATTCATCGGATAATTCAGCGGATGGGCCTTGACCATCCTCGCCGACCGGAAAATCGAGTTTCTCTTTTATTTGGGAAACGAGTTTTTTATGAGATATATTACCGGTTGCAGCAACAACGATGCGCCCCGATTTATAATTATTTTTCATGAAGCCTGTGATTCGTTTCCGGTCGATAAGCCCGACTGTATGTTCTGTGCCCATAATCGGCCATCCCAGCGGTTGACCGCGCCAGAAGGCGTCTGAAAAAAGCTCATGAATCCTGTCCGAGGGCGTTTCGTCGATTTCGTGTATTTCCTCGATTACGACCTGTCTTTCACGTTTGATATTCGCCGGACTCAGGGTAGCATTGGTCAGTATATCGGATAAAATATCAACCGCCTGCTCCAGATGTTCATCGAGAATAACAGCATGATAGCAGGTCTGCTCGCGTGATGTGAAAGCATTTAACGACCCGCCAAGCGATTCGAGAGAATGCGCTATTTCCAACGGTGAGCGACTCTTGGTCCCCTTGAATACCATATGTTCGATAAAATGAGATATCCCGTTTTCGTAGCGGGTTTCATCGCGGGAGCCTACATCCACCCATACTCCAATAGCAATCGAGCGAACATGCGGGATTTTTTCCGTAACAATACGAAGACCGTTCCTGAGAACGGTCTTGTTGTATAGTGGCTTTTCTTTCAAAGCCATAAGCCTCCTTAAATTATCTCTATCGTCTGCGACCCTGCGGCCTACCCTGACGGCTGTCTCTATCGCCACCGCGCGATCTGGAGCCACCACCATCACCACCGCCATTTTGGCCTTGACCCTCTCCCCTTTCAAGGAGTACTTTGCGGGACAGCTTAACCTTGCCCTCAGGGTCAATATTGATCACCTTGACTGTTACCTTGTCTCCGACCTCAAAATAATCTTCAACCCGATTTACGTGGCTGTGATCAATTTCCGAGATATGCATCAGGCCGTCGGTTCCAGGCAGGATTTCGACAAATGCGCCAAAATTGGTGATTCGACGAACGGTACCTTCATAGACCTTATCGATTTCCGGCTCTTCGATGATTGCTTCAATCATCTGACGCGCTTTCTCGCCGCCTTCTCCGCTGGTCGATGCAATCAGGACTGTACCATCATCATCAATATCAACTTTGGCACCGGTAGCTTCAACAATCGAGCGGATAGTCTTGCCGCCGGGACCAATAATTTCGCCGATCTTCTCCTGCTTGACCTTGATAGTCATAATTCGAGGTGCATAGGTCGAAAGCTCTTCACGGCTCTTTGAAATGGCAGTGTTCATTTTATCGAGGATGTGCAGTCGGGCGTTTTTCGCCTTTTCCATGGCGGTAGCCATAGTCTGCAAATCGATCCCGGTTATTTTTATATCCATCTGAAACGCAGTAATACCTTCGCTGGAACCGGCCACTTTGAAATCCATATCGCCGAAATGATCTTCATCCCCGAGGATGTCGGTCAAAACAATCACCTTATCATCTTCTTTAATAAGACCCATGGCTACACCGGCAACCGCCGATTTCGTCGGTACACCGCCATCCATTAACGCCAATGAACCGCCGCAGACCGATGCCATCGATGATGAACCGTTCGATTCCATTATATCGGAAACAACACGAATTGTATACGGGAACCTGTCCTCAATTGGAATAATCTGCTGCAGGGCCCGTTCGGCGAGTGCACCATGACCGATTTCTCGACGGCTGACACCTCTTATCGGACGTACTTCACCGACCGAAAATGACGGGAAATTATAGTGCAGCATAAAGCTCTTGGTCGATTCCCCCTCGAGGTCATCGATTCTCTGCTCATCGAATTTTGTCCCCAGGGTTACCGTTACCAGCGCCTGGGTCTGACCGCGAGTGAAGATCGCCGAACCGTGTGTTCTGGGAAGAACGCTGACATCGCACGTAATCGGACGAACTTCATCGACACCGCGACCATCGATACGGCTGCTTTCATCGATAATCATCCGCCGCATGATTTCAGCATCGATATCATGTATTATATTACCGATTGCGCGCTCTGATTCAGGATAATCTTCTTCCAGCTTTTCTATAATTTCATCTTTTAGACCACGTTTTTTGGTCCGGCGCTCATCTTTGTCACCGATCCGGTTGTATTCTTTAAGTCGATCAGTAACTAACTCATCCACTTTTTTCTTCAACTCTTCGTCAGTCTCAACCGGTGTGTATTCGAATTTTTCCTTGCCGCACTGGCTGCGAAGCTCTTCGATTTTCTCGACAATCTGTTTAATATTATTATGAGCGAATTCCAGCGCCGCCAGCATATCTTCTTCAGATACCTCACGGCCGCCGCCTTCAACCATCGTTATTGATTCTTTGGATCCGGCAACGGTAACATTAATATCTGATTCTTCCAGCTGCTCAAATGTCGGGAAAATAATAAATTCGCCATCGATTCTTCCGACCCTGACACCGGCAATGGTATTCGTAAATGGTATATCAGAGATAACCAGCGCTGCTGAAGTACCGGTTACTCCGAGGACATCGGCATCATTTTCACCATCGGCCGATAACACAATATTATGGCACTGTACCTCATTACGGAACCCCTCCGGAAAAAGCGGGCGAATTGGCCGATCAATTACCCGCATTGACAGAATTTCTTTTTCCGACGGCCGCCCTTCTCGTTTGAAAAATCCTCCCGGAATTTTCCCGGCGGCGTATGTTTTTTCGCGGTAATCTACGGTGAGCGGAAAAAAGTCCTGGCCTTCAACCGGGCTATCCGCAGCACATACCGCTGAAAGAATTATAGTGTCGGCCAGTCTTACTATGACTGAACCATTTGCCTGACCGGCGAGTTTGCCGGTTTCGATACTAAGCGTTTTTTCGCCCAGTAATAGTTCTACACGATGAATCATTCCCTATACTCCCTGTCCTAACGCCTGATATTTAACTGAGCGATTAGATGACGGTAACTTTCAATATCACGATCCATAAGGTAATCGAGAAGCCTTCTTCTCTGTCCAACCTTCTTTAACAAGCCTCTCTGGCTGTGAAAATCCTTCTTATGCTCTTTCAGGTGTCCTGTCAGGGCGTTAATATCTTCTGTCAAAAGAGCAATCTGGACTTCCGGCGAACCGGTATCCTTTTCATGAAGCTGATACTTTTTGATGATCTCCTGTGTTTGTTCTTTCGTAAGAGCCATCGACTTTTAACTCCTCTATTGCTTTAAATTTAATACTTTTTCTTTGTCTTTATTGATCTGTTCAACAAGTTTGGTAACGTCGTCGTACTTTCTGTTTTCTCTAATATAAATCTCCGGGTAACAAAATATTTCTTTATCGTATATATCATCCTCAAAATCAAATATATTCACTTCAATAGATTTCACCAATTCCGGATTGAAATGATTTTTTCCGATAAACATCATTCCTTCATGCTTATGACCGTCAACCTCGATTTGACAGGAATAAACACCATCATAAGGCAGCAGTTTGCGTTCACTTACTTCTATATTGGCTGTCGGGTACCCCAATTTTTTGCCCAGACCAATGCCTTTTTTAACTTTTCCCGCAATTGGATAACCATGATCCAAAAGTTCCAGCGCCTGCGACAATTTATGGTCGATGAGAAGCTTTCGTATTCTAGTCGATGATATCGGTTTGCCTTCGACAATGACCGGATTGACAATTTCCAGCTCAAAATTATGTTGCTTTGAAAGACCCAATAAATCATTTATTGTCCCCGATCTGTTTTTCCCGAAAGCATGATCATAGCCGACGACCAGCTTACCCAATTTAACCCGATCGATCAGATAGCGCAGTGTGAATTCTTCAGCGGTTAAATTCATAATCTCTTTATTGAATTCCATTACAAGCAACTTGCCGTCAAAGTATTTGTCGAATAGTTTTACCTTTTCATTAAGGCAGGTCAGAAGTGGGGGCGGCGAGTCCGGTGTTACCAGGACCCTCGGATGCGGTTCGAATGTAATTACCAATGGCAGCGCATCTCTTTTCTTTGCGGAATTCGCGACTCTATCGAGGATTGCCTGGTGCCCTCGATGAAGGCCGTCAAATGTCCCGATAGTGGCAACTGTCTCACTATCGGTGCCGGAGATATTCTCAATACCCTTTATAACTTCAACACTCAATTTAACACCCTGATGTAGCTAAAAAAATTCGCGCCAGTTGATTTCTTTATACTCTCTGAATCCAATTCGGCCTTGCCGACCGCCAGTGCTCTTCCCTCCCGACTGCGCAGCAGAATAACATCTTCAGCAGCAAATTTCCCTTCAATACTGACGATATCTTTGTACTGCGGCAAACGGCCATCTACGACATGTTCGATAAACTTTTCATCCACACTCACCGAGGGATAATTAAGAGCTTTATCGATCGAAACAATTATATGACTTAATGTATCATTTTCAATGTGGTTCTTCATGTCATCTATCGTCAAAGCACTATTCAACTCGAATGAGCCAATCCTTGTCCTGTTCAATTTGGCCAGATAACCGCCGCACCCGATTGCTCCTCCGATATCGTGGGCGAGAGTTCTAATATATGTTCCCTTTGAACAGGTTACTCTGCAATGAATATCGGGCTTCTTATAATCAAGCAATTCAATATTATGAATCTCAACTTCCCTGATTGGCGTTTCGACCTCTTCCCCACGACGAGCCATTTTATACAATCTTTTACCACCTTTTTGGGCTGCCGAATATGCCGGAACGCGCTGTTTAATTTTGCCCTCAAATTGTCTCAGGATTGCCTCAATATCATCATTGGCTAATTCTGGAACAGGCGACGACTCCGTATCTGCCGTGATACCCTCAGCGTCGTAAGTTTTTGACACTATCCCCAGCCGAATTACAGCATCATAGGTTTTGTCGAGATCAGAAAAGAATCTGGATATCTTAGTGGCACGGCCGAGACAAATCATCAAGAGGCCGGTCGCCTGCGGATCGAGCGTCCCTGTATGACCTGCCTTCTTCTGCCCTGTTATCCTCCGGATTTTATCCACGACATCGTGGCTCGTCATTCCCGAGGGCTTGTCACAAAGCAATATCCCGTCAAATAGGAGCATCAACTATCTCCCTTAAATTTTCCAATATTGCCTCTCGGGCCTTATCGAGAGGGAGATCTATAACACATCCGGCTGCATTATGATGTCCCCCCCCGCCAAACTTGTGGGCAATCCGGGATACATTTATAAGCTCTCTTGAACGAAGCGAGACCTTAGTTGTTCCGTCTTCAATTTCTCTCAAAAAAGCACCGATTTTAACATCACGGCAAAATAGGGTAAATTCAGCCATCCCCTCGGTATCGGCAAGTCTGAATCCATTACTCTTAATAGTCTCATAATCAAGTGTAATCAAACAGATACGATTATCTTCGTACAATTCTGCCTCTGAAAATACCTTTCCCGTCAATTTCATGGTTGGAACCGACAAAGAGAAATAAATGCTATCGCATATCTGACGAGGTTTAACGCCCAGGTCAATAAGCTTGCCCGCGGTTTCCATAGTCTTACGAGTAGTGGAATTATACCTGAATCTGCCGGTATCAGTCAATATTGCCGCATACAATAATGTCGCCGTGGTTGTATCTATATCGAATCCTATCTCTAAAAACATTTCTGTCAGCATCTCACCAACCGATGAGGCTTTGTCGTCGATCATCTTTATATCGCCGAAGTTTTCATTATCGGGATGATGGTCGATATTTATAACTTTTGTTTTATCACCTATAAATTTTTCAGCACCGCCTATTCGGTCCGGTCGCGGGCATTCGAGTACGACAACCAGATCAAATTCTTCACCGGGCTTGAAATCGTCCATTCCGCTGATTCTGTCGATATCGGGAAGCGTCATATATTTTTCCGGTATTCCCCCGGTGCTGAAAACTTTTATATCTTTTTTCAGTGAATCAAGGTAACGGGCGAACGCCAGCGATGACCCCAATGAATCACCATCCGGGTCACGATGAGAAACAACCAAGATCTTATCGGAATCTTCGACCAATGATTTTATTTGCCGATATATATCATTCATCAGATGAATCGCTATCTTTCTTGATTTCGTTTAAGAGTTTTTCGATTTTAATACCCTGCTCGATCGACGGATCGAATTTAAAGGTAATTTCCGGGGTATGTTTGATGGCCAGAAGCCGCCCCATCTGCGATTGTATCCTCAGACGATTATTTTTCATATACGAGGCAACTCTCTTTTTGACGTCCTCGTCACCCAGAACCGAGTAATATACTTTGGCATAACGCAGATCGTCGCTCATTTCCACATCGGTAAAGGTAACCATTACATTCAAGTTCTGGTTAATCTCCGATTCCATAACCGACTGCATGTCACGGAGCAATTGATTTCTAACCCTGTCTTTTCTCTTAAAACTTTTCATATTACTATAAAATTTCCACTCGATAATCGGCCATATACATTTCCGGTTCGGAGTTTATAATTGCTACGGCCTTTTCAAAAACTTGCTCAATTAAAACTCGGTCATTACTGACCATGGCCAGTCCTATCTGGGCCGAACGTTTTATATCGTTTAAGCCCACTTCGGAAACCGATATATTAAATTTATTGCGCAATCTCGCCTGAAGCGATTTAAGCCTCCTCCGTTTCTCTTTTAATGAGTTAATTCCGGGAAGATGTAGATCGACAACAACTGTACCGACAATCAACCTGCTACCTTAACTTTCAATCTTTTTCGCCGTTTCTACCAGTTTGAATACCTCAATTGTGTCTCCGACCTTAATATCATTGTAATCTTCGATACCTATTCCGCATTCGTATCCTTCCGAAACTTCCCGTACGTCATCCTTGAAGCGTTTCAATGAGCTCAGACTGCCGGTATGGATAATCCTGCCGTCCCTGACAATATGCACTTTATCATTTCGATTAACAGCACCTTCCTTGACGAAGCAACCGGCAATGGATCCGATTTTGGGAACCTTGAATACCTGACGCACCTCGGCTAGCCCCGCGAACTCTTCTGAAATCTCAGGAGATAACATACCTTCGAGGGCCTTGCGTATATCACCTTCGACTTCGTAGATAATGCTGTACTGCTTGATATCAACCTTCTCACGAGCGGCGGTTTCCCGGGCTCTGCCGTCAGGACTGACATTGAAACCGATTATAATAGCATTCGATGCGGCAGCAAGCAATACGTCAGATTCGCTTATGGCACCGACGCCCTTATGGATTATCGATGTCCGTACCTCTTCGGTCGCTATTTTACCGAGAGTCTCGGAAAGTACTTCCGCTGATCCATCAACGTCAGCTTTAATAACCAGGCGAAGTTCCTTGATTTGACCTTCCTTGATTTGCTCGTAGATATTTTCCAGTGTCGCCCGGCCGTATCCGCGGCGGATTTCCTGTTCTCTCTTGACCTGACTTCGTCTTTGCGAAATTTCCCGTGCCTCCTGGTCATCGCGCGCCACCATGATATTCTCGCCAGCCTGCGGGACACCATTAAGCCCGGTAAGAATTACCGGTGTCGAAGGTCCAATTTTATCCAGCGGTTTATCACGGTCGGACAGCATTACCCGAACATGACCGGAATATGAACCGGCGACTATCGGATTACCGACTTCGACGGTACCTTTTTGTATTATAACAGTACATATCGGACCGCGCCCTTTTTCGAGCTTGGCCTCAACGACCACGCCCTGGCCTCTAATATCAGGATCTGCCTTGAGATCCAGAATTTCCGCCTGAAGATGAACCATCTCGAGAAGATTTTCAATCCCCTGGCCGGATTTTGCCGAAACTTCAACCATAATGGTCTTACCGCCCCAGTCTTCCGGCACCAGATTATGCTTGGATAATTCCTGACGAATGCGATCAGAGTTTGCCGTCGGTTTGTCAATCTTGTTGATCGCAACAAGGATCGGAACACCGGCTGCCCTGGCATGGTCAATTGCCTCTATTGTCTGAGGCATGACGCCATCATCGGCGGCCACGACAAGAATAACAATATCGGTAATTTGTGCACCGCGGGCTCTCATGGCCGTGAATGCTTCATGACCCGGCGTATCAATAAAAACGATTTTGCCGCCTTCACTTTCGACTTCATAGGCTCCTATGTGCTGAGTGATAGCACCTGCTTCGCCGGAAGCGACATCGGTCTTCCTGATATAATCAAGGAGTGAAGTCTTACCGTGGTCGACATGCCCCATAACCGTTACTACCGGGGCGCGAGGCTGAAGATCTTCTTCCTTCTCAGCCTCCATCGTTTCGACGCCAATCTCTTCTTTCTCTTTTATTTTAAAGCCGCATTCGAGCGCCAGCGTTTCAATCGTGTCCATATCAAGCCGCTGATTAATCGAAGCCATCATCCCCATCTTGAAACAGATAGCAATAAGCTCAGCAGGTTTCATCTCCATAGCGCGAGCGAGTTCAGCAACTGTCATGAATTCATTGACTTCGATTGTCTTTTCTTCACCTGTTTCGACCGGACCTTCTTCCCTGGTCCGTTTTTTATATTTTTTGCCCTTTTTACCCGTACCCATAGTCGCCATTGTTGCCTTAAAGCTCTTAACAACAGCTTTCTGATCCACTTTCCTGTCTTTTCCTTTCTTCTTACGGTCGCTCCGTTTCTTTTTACCTTTGTCCCGCTTTTTCAGGGCACTGGATAACTTTGCCAATCTTTTATCGAATTCTTGTTTTTTGCCCTTTTCGCCTTTTTCCTCCTTTTTTTGGCCGGTCGGTCTTGGAGGTTTTTTCTTTCGTTCTATATCTTTTTTGGCAGCCTCTTTTTCAGCGTCGAATTTGACTTTCAGGGCACCCAGCATTTCGTCGGTGGCAACCGACATATGGGATTTTGGCTGAAAATTCAATTCCCGAAGAATCTTCAGAAGGGCATTCGATGATATTTTATATTGTTTGGCTACTTCGTATAGTCTTTTCTTCTTTGGCATCGGCTATCCCCTTTGGGGTAATATTATTTATCCCCTGTTTCTTCAGTGACAGCACTTTCTTCGCCGCTATCTTTGCCTGTATCGGTTTCAATGGAGGCGGTTTTCTTTTCTTCCTCTTCGGCTTCCGGCGTTTCACTTTCAATTTCTTCTTCCTCTTCCGCCGTTTCCTCTTCTTCCGCCTCTGCTGTTTCAGCTTCCATGCGTTCTTTTTCTTCCTCGGCGCGTCTGGCTTCCAGAGCATTAATAAATGCCTCTGCTTTTTCAATCAATGTTTCGGCCGTTTTCTGGCCTATGCCGTCAATGCTTGTTAGCGTTTCAATATTTGTTTTTGCCAGCTTTTGGACTGATGTTATATCCGCATCTACTAATTTTTCTTCAATCTTCGATCCAATTCCCTCAAGCGATGTAATCGGAACCAGTTCTTCCACCTCGCGGCGCTTCATGTCATTATAGTCGGTTTCCGACATAATATTAATCTTCCATCCGGTCAATTTTGACGCCAGACGAGCATTCTGTCCGGCCTTTCCGATTGCCAGGGAAAGTTTGTCGTCTTCAACCGCTACAGTCATGGCCTGTTCATCCTCGAATATGTCGATTTGAACGACTTTGGCCGGGGCCAGCGCGCGGGTTACAAATACTTCCGGATTAGAGCTGTAAGGTATAATATCTATTCTTTCATTATTCAATTCCCGAACAACCGACTGTACCCTGACACCCTTGATTCCTACACAGGCACCAACCGGGTCGATTCTTTCGTCCGCTGAATAGACAGCAATTTTGGAACGTTCACCCGGTTCGCGCGCAATCGATTTAATCTCAATGACACGCTCGAATATTTCCGGGACCTCAAGTTCGAATAAACACCGAAGCAGATCATTACTGACTCGTGATAATATAATCTGCGGACCGGAAATGGATTTCTGTACGTCGAGTATGTAAGCGCGGACCCTGTCTCCCTGGCGATATTTTTCGCGCGGGATTTGTTCTTTAACCGGAAGTACCGCTTCGGCCTTGCCAAGATTTATAATTAGATTTCCTTTGTCTATTTGCTGGACGCTTCCTGATACGAGGCTGCCTACCTGGGATATATACTGGTCGTAAATTTTATCTCTCTCTGCCTCGCGGACTTTCTGAATCAGGACCTGCTTGGCTGTCGCGATGGCATTACGTCCGAATTCCTCATCCACCTCCAGGTATATTTCCATCTCATCACCGAGCTCGGCGGTATCATCGAGTTCCAGAGCCTCTTCCAGCGAGATTTCGGTCAATTTGTCCGTAACTTCCTCGACAACCTTCTTGACCGCAATCATGGTGATCTCTCCGGAGGAGCGATTCAGCTTGAAAGATAAATTTTCGGCTTCGGGATATCGCTTTTTGACAGCCGCCACCAGCGATTCTTCAACCTTCGATACAACGGTATCGAGATCTATATTTTTTTCACGGGCAATTAACGCCAACGCTTCCACTATCTGAAAAGCCATCTATCTTTTCTCCATTAAAAAATTATCTTCCCCATTTTGATACCAACCAGGTCATATTTATTCCTGCCCAGGTCATTTTCTAGTTCAATAAATTGCTCGTCCGCGCCAACCAGTTCACCCTCTTTGGGCGGAATTGAACTATCATGAAAATAAAGCTGAATCTTTTCCCCTATTCTCCTTTTAAAATCACGTGCCGTTTCAAGCGGGCGATCAAGGCCGGGAGAAGAAACCTCAACTGTGTACCCGTAAGTAAAAACCTCGTTCTGTTCCAGAATCGGCTCTACAATGCGCGACAACCGTACACAATCATCGATACTGACACCATGATCAGAATCGACAAATAACTGAACCCGGCTGTTTTTCTTGTATCTCGCCAGCTTTAATTCTATCAGTTCAAATCCTTCTTTTTCCAAAGGCCCTGTTATCAGTTCCTCTATTTGCTGTTTTATCGACATCCCGGTCTATATCTCCAAAAACTGCGGCCAGAAGCCGCAGATATAACTAACTATTATAATATATCTTAACTTCCAAATCAAACCTTTTTAATCAGTTAATTTGGTCCAAAATTTCGATCGTTTTTTCAACCACCTTTTCCAATTCGACCATAACCGTTTCCCCGCCGTCACGGCGTTTTAGTTCGACCTTGCCTTCCTTGAGGCCGCGGTCACCGATAACAATTTGAAGGGGGATCCCAATCAGGTCGGCATCGTTAAACTTGACTCCCGCTCTTTCGTTACGGTCATCAATCAGACAGTCGACATTACTTTTAACTAATTTGTCGTAGATTTGTTCCGAAGCTTCTTTATGCTCTTCTTTGGCATAATTTAGAGGAATAATCTCCACCGTGTAAGGGGCGATACTCTTCGGCCAGACAATTCCCTTCTCATCATGATACCGCTCCACAGCGGCTTGCGGAGTCCTCGTAATACCAATGCCGTATGAGCCCATTATATACGGTTTCTCGTTACCATCAGCGTCGAGGAACTTTGCCCCCATTGATTCCGAATATTTGGTCCCGAGCATAAAAGTATTGCCGACTTCTATACCCTTGCGGGCTGATAGTCCTCCTTCCGAACAGCGCGGGCAACCCTCACCTTCCGGCGCGTTAATAATATCGGCAACTTTGGTCGCTTCGAAATCCCTGCCGATATTGACATTCTTAATATGCTTTTCATTTTTATTTGCGCCGACGATTAAATTAGTCATTTCCGCAACTTCCCTGTCGACTATAATCGGGACATTGACAAGCCCAACCGGCCCGGCGAACCCAACCGGAGAATTTGTAACATCTTCAACGACAGGTGCGGGGGCAGCTTCCAGTTCAATACAACTCAATTGGTTTGATAGCTTTATGAGGTTTAGTTCACGATCTCCTCTAACTAAGGCCGCCACTGGTTTGTCATCTGCCAGATATATCAAAGTTTTAACAAGCTGATGCGGCTCGACTTTGAGGTAATCGGTAACTTCTTCAATTGTCGCCGCTCCCGGCGTGACAACCTCTTCCATTTCTTTCTGCTCTTTATCCTGCTTGGGCGGATTTAATTCACGGAATTCGGCCTTTTCGAGATTGGCAGCATAATCGCATTTATTACAAAAAAGGATAACCTCTTCCCCACCGGCTGTATCTACAATCAGCATAAACTCATGAGCCGCTTTTCCTCCCATCGCCCCGGTATCCGATTCCACTTTTCTAGTATCCAGTCCCGCCCTCTTGAATACAGCAAAATAAGCATCAACCATTTTCTGATAAGACTTTTCGAAGGATTCCTCATCGGCGTCAAAAGAATAGGCGTCTTTCATAATAAATTCCCGCCCGCGCATAAGTCCGAAGCGGGGACGGATTTCGTCACGAAATTTGACCTGTATCTGGTAAAGATTTAAAGGCATCTGCTTGTAACTGCGGAGCTCTCCCCTTAATAGAAAAGTCACGATTTCTTCATGGGTTCCTCCCAGACACATTTCATTCTGGTGCCGGTCCTTTAAACGCATTTGCTCTTTACCAACTGTATCGTACCTTCCGGAGTCCTGCCAGACTTCTGCCGGATGCAGCACCGGCATGGTTATCTCGATGGCTCCGGCTTTATTCATTTCTTCCCTGACTATTTTCGAAAATTTTTCTATTATTCTCTGCATAAGGGGCAGGTAGATATATACTCCGGCGGCCAGTTTTCTTATAAAGCCGCCTCTCAGGAGTAGTTGATGCGAAATCAGTTCGGCCTCCGTCGGGACCTCTCTTAAAGTCGGAATATAGGTTTGGCTCCAGCGCATTGATACCTCATCTAAATTCTTTTGGCGAAAAAAGTTAATCAGGAATAATACCGGATATATTTCCTTTGTCAATCTAAAAAAGATTGACTAAGCATATATCGTCGATAAATTTAATATTTAGCTAATTATGAGTTTCTTCTACGAATGATGTCCGCTTTGGATGAATACTGACCGGTTTGTCTTCCAGGCGGACGATTACTCCGGGAGTACCGACAACAGTGCTGTTATCAGGAATATCAACCATGTAAAGGAATGTCCCGGCGCCGATCATCACGTTATTTCCGACATTCACCGGGCCCAGAATTGTCGCCCCGGTGCCCATCAGGACATTGTCCCCGATAGTAGGGTGCCTTTTGCCGGTATGGTGCCCCGTTCCGCCAAGGGTTACGTGGTGGAACATGACGCAGTTATTCCCGATTTCAGCCGTTTCACCTATCACGATTCCGGAGCCGTGATCAATAAAAAATCCCTGGCCTATTCTTGCGCCCGGATGAATTTCGATTCCCGTTAGAAATCTTGAGATCTGGGAGATTAAACGCGGAAAAAAGGGCAGGCCAATCTTGTACAGCGGATGAATAAAGCGGTGAATAAGAATGGCATGAAGACCCGGGTAAAGCAAAAATTCAATATTTTTGGCTGCCGGGTCATTTCTGAAAATTGCCCGAATATCTTCTAAAATGGTCTTAAATATCATGACTATATTATTACGTATCGGTAAGATACGTTAATTGGTTAATTCTAATTGCCGAATAATTTTTTTAGACCTTTTTCTAATTCGTCTTTTACCTGATTCTTAGCATTATCCTGCAGTTTGTTTTGGATTTTCTGCTGTAAAATATCCATCTTGATATTTAATTTCGGCTTTGAATAGCTCCCCCCGATTTCAAAGGGCACGGCCACCCTACCACTTTCTTCGTCTTTCAAAAGACCTGCCAGTCCCTTTAAGAGCTGATTAGAACCGGATAAATAGTCATTGACCGCCTTTTCCGTCAATAATACTTCACCGGAATAATCAAGACTACCGTCAAATCCAACCGATCCATTTATGGTCCAGTCTCCAAGATTATTGTCGAAAGTCAAATTGCTGAATTTGACCCGCCCGTCTTCTACCATAAAATCTGCATCAAGATTTTTTAGTTCTTCTTCTTCAAAAGTTTTATATCCCAAAGGTTCAGCAAGTTTCTGAATCAGATCAAAATTAACAACTTTCGCTTGTTCCAGTATTGCATCTCCATCCATTGTCAACGAATTGATTATAGAATCGCTATTCCAGCCTGATGTATTTACAGATGTATTCAAATTTACTTTTCCGTATAAATGTCCACCGAATTTGGTGAATCTTGTCAAGAAATCATTGGTTTCGATATTGACCGCTTCGAACTGTCCGGTGTACTGCGGCTTATCTGCATTTGCAAAATCAATTGCCATCTCGCCATTTACTCCGCCGCTGTAAACATCACCATTCATATTTTGTACGGCAATCTTCTGGTTTTCAATAACGATGTCGGCATTGATATTGGAAAACGAAACATCATAATATATCAGACTATCGACAGTCGCCTGCCCCCTCCCCTCAATATCGGGAAGCGGTACGCCGGTTTTGGCCGGCTCCGGGGCTGATGCTGTAGTTGCTGCCGGATCACCCGATTCCCCCGGAACGGCGGTCGGAACAAGTTTATCGACATTCAAAACATTTGATTGGATGGTAAATGTCAGATACGGCTTTTGAGCGTTCCCTTCAAAACCGGGGATAAAGTGCGGAAAAGCATCACTTAATTTACCATATATATTTATATCCGACGATGCTGTCTTAAGGGACATTTTATTTATAAAAATATCACGGGATTCGACTTTCATATCGGCACTGAAATAGTCAATCGGTTCCGGCAGCATTTGGGCATTATAAGATCCGCTGTCGATCTTTACTGTTCCATTGGCTGTAAGAAGAGGAAATTCTTCCACACGCCCGCTTACCTTTAAATCGTATGTCATATTGCCTGATAACCTCTCCACCATATTCTCAGGCAGAATTGATTTCAGACTGGTCAGATTCAAGTTGCCGGAAATATTACCATCAATTGATAGCTCATCGAAATTGGTAATTTCTGCCCCGGCCCGGAAATTGTTGCCTAACAGTAAACCTTCTGGTATTTCAAGTCTCGCCCTATTTTCAGAAATGGCAATATCTGTTTCAGGTATACTAATCTCTGCATTATACTCGGCATATGCAGCGTTAAAATCCTTAATCGCGGCTTCGGCGCTGTATGTTATCGTATCAGTTGCCGTCTCATCATAATTCAATGTTGCCTTAAGAGTGATCATCCCCGATAAATCAATTCCACCGAGCATTGCTTTATTTTCCTGTGGTATAAATGTCAGAAAGTTGGATATTTCGGAATTCCTTGCACTTATTACCAATTCGGCTTTTGAAAATTCCATGAAATCCGGCATTCTGCCCTGTATCTCCAGTTCAAAGCCATTTATATTCATATCCGCGCGATCCAGGGTCAGCAGGTTTTTAGGCTGATTAAAAGTAATATTGTAATCAGCGGCTATTTCCATTATCGGCAGCGTAACCGTATCCATCATGACATGGAGTGAATCGATATTTATTTTCCCCGTCGACCTGAAAACAGCCTTTTCCGGAGTATTTATCTCCGACGATGATGCGATACCCGCCGCTGTGATAAACATATTGGCTGAATCATTAGCATATATCAAAAGCCCATTCTTGATCGTAAGATTGTCAAAAGAAACAGCTGTTGCCGCGAGCTTTGATTCTTCAGGCAATTTTTCTCGAGCGGCTGGAGGCGCTGCAGTATCGATTGCAGCAAAAGAATAATTAATTGTTCCATCTTGGAGTTTCCGGAGTGTGATTTCCGGCTCAACCAGAATCAGGCGGTCAACTACAACATCTCTGCTTAATAAGGGCCAAAACCTTAGCTTGACATCAAGCGCTTTCGCCTGTAAAAAATAAGGCTCTTCCATACCCTCAGGATTTGAGATTGTGATTCCCTCCAGATTGGCGCCAACCCCTCCCCAGAGTGAAATTGATATTCCCTCAATCGATACATCCCGGTCGAGGGTCTCAGACATCCTTTCAATGGCCATTTCTTTCACTTTTTCCTTTGGGAAAAAGATATAAATTGCGCCGATAAAAATAATCATCAGCAATATTATTATTCCAATCAGCCACAGCAGTATTTTGCCCAGCCGTTTCATAATTATCCCCTGATTAAATTGTTTATATTAATGTTGATATGCTCTATGCTTCGACAGATTCGCCCGGCTTTATTATAACAATTTCAGTGTCATTGCCTTTTACTTTATCGGCAAATTCCTTTGGCTTTTTATCGATTAACTCCCATGTCCCATAGTGCATAGGCACGACTTTCCCGGGATGCAAAAATTCAACCGCCTTAACAGCATCTTCGATACCCATGGTGAAATTATCGCCGATTGGCAGGAAGGCAAGATCAAGATCGTTCATGTCGCCTATCAACTGCATATCGAGAAACAGGCCGGTATCTCCCGGATGATACATTGTTTTGCCGCCCATTGTAATAATAAATCCGCATGGATTGCCGGTGTACTTCATATCTTCCCCGGCCGCCGAACCATGATGAGCAATTGTCAGCTTGACTCGTCCGAATGGAAAATCATGGGCCCCGCCGATATGCATCGGGTGAATATTCTCTACCCCCTGGCTGCCGATATAATTGGCCAGTTCATAGGGAGCGATGACCGTCGCCTTGTTGTTCTGCGCGATTTTTACTGCTTCACCAAGGTGATCGCCGTGCCCGTGACTCACCAGAACAAAATCAACTTTGACATCATCAGATTTTATATCGGACTGGGGGTTATCATCTAAAAAAGGATCGATTATCAGGTTAGTGTTTCCATCGGTGACCATTACACAACTGTGTCCATGAAATGTCGCTTTCAGCATGAGTCCTCCTTACAGGTTTTCTGTTAGAATTCCGTATATATTATAAAATTGTCAGGAGGGGGCTGATGTTCAACTATTTTTTTGATTTTTCAATGATCCCGCCGCCCAATACAGTATCGTTTTCGTAAAAAACAGCCGACTGTCCGGGAGTAATTGCGCGCTGCGGTTCTTTAAAGTTGATAATGGCAGATCCGTCACCACCTGGAATAATATCGCCTTCTGCTTCTTTATGAAGGTATCGGATCTTTATTTTAGCCAAAAAAGACTCATCGGGATTATCCAGGGCGACCCAGTTTATATTTTTAACTATCATTGAGTCGGTAAACATATCTTCGGATTCACCTACAATAACCGTGTTATTTTCAACATCAATTCGACGGACATACAATGGCGTAGGATGAGCTATTCCCAGGCCGCGTCTCTGACCAATTGTATAGAAAGCGATTCCTTTATGCTTCCCGATCACTTCCCCTTCGAGGTTAACAATTTTGCCGGGTTCGAAGCTTCTTTGGCGCCTGGATTCCCATTCTGTCAGGAAACGTCGATAATCATCGTCGGGAATAAAACAAATCTCCATCGATTCCGGAGTGTTGGCGGTCTTGAGTCCCAGTCTGGAAGCGGTTTCTCGTATTTGCCGTTTAGTATACTCCCCCAGCGGAAGTAATGTCGTCGAAAGCGCTTCCTGGGATAATCCGTATAGAGCATATGATTGATCTCTTTTAGGATCGATCCCCTTTTTTATTACGTAACGATTTTGATAATCCATATCCTTCGTAATTCGAGCATAATGGCCGGTTGCAATGTAATCGCAGCCGATCTGCATCGCCTTTTCCAAAAGAGCCGTCCATTTCAGGTGCGTATTACATAGGATACATGGATTTGGCGTCCTGCCGGCCCGGTATTCGGATACAAAATTCTCAATTACTATATCTTTAAATTGCTGTGTAAAATCTAGAACGTAAAAAGGAATATCGTTTTCAACACAAACCGACCGGATACGATCAATTGACTCCAGCGAACAGCATCGGCCGTCACGATATTTGTCTCCGCCGACTTTACCGTAATCCCATAATTTCATGTGGGCTGCCGCGACATCGTACCCCTGCTCTTTTAAGAGCATCATGGCGGTAGAAGAATCAACTCCACCCGAAACAGCAACCAGTACTTTTTCTGACATAATCTTAATAAAAAAGGGTCGGTTAACCGACCCCGCAATAATTCATAATTATCCGTTACTTCTTCTCATAAAGAGGTGACATCGACCTTAGCCGCTCGATAATTTCCGGAAGAGCATCAACTGTGTATTGAATATCCTCTTCGGCGGTGTACCTTCCGAGCGAGAATCGAATCGATCCCTGCGCCAATTCAACCGGGACGCCAATGGCGGTCAGAACATGAGAAGCTGCCAGAGCACCCGAAGTACACGCCGAGCCGGAGGCGACCGCAATACCCTTCATGTCGAGTGACAGGATTATTCCCTCCCCTTCCACATACTTGAAGGAAATATTAACTGTCGACGGGATCCGTCTTTCATCTCTTGGACCATTCAAATAAGCATCAGGAACTTTCTCTTCAATTCCGCCGATAAACATGTCGGCCAATTTGGTCCACCTGGCATATTCTTCTTCTCGTATTTCCTCGGCAATTTCGAACGCCTTTGCAAATCCGACAATACCGGGGACATTTTCGGTTCCCGGACGGCGTTTCTTTTCGTGATGTCCCCCGTGAAAAAGCGGCGATATCTTTTTGCCTGCTAGAAGATACAAAACTCCGATTCCTTTTGGGCCGTACAACTTGTGCCCCGATAACGATAGCATATCAACACCGAGTTCTTTAACATCGATCTTGATTTTGCCTGCCGATTGGACGGCGTCGGTATGGAACATTGCTCCATGTTCTTTGATAGTCTCGACAATTGGTTTGATTTCCTGAATCGTACCGATTTCATTATTGGCGTGCATTATGGAAACTACCGATGTTTTGTCCGATATCTTCTCGGAAAGTTCATCCAGTGATACAATTCCAATATCATCGGTTCCGAGATAATCAACATCAAAACCTTCTTTTTCCAATTGATGTGCCGATTCGAGCACGGCATGATGCTCGATAGCCGAGGTTATAACATGGTTTCGTTTGTCTTTTCGCGCGTAGGCCGCCCCTTTTAGACCGAGATTATCGGATTCGGTTCCGCCCGATGTAAAGTATATCTCCGAAGGTTGCGCATTTATCAACTCGGCGACTTTTTCGCGGGCATTTTCAATGGCCGCCTTTGCTTCGCGGCCAAAATTGTGTACCGATGAAGCATTGCCGTATTTGGCTTTATAATAAGGAAGCATGGCTTCCAGAACGCGTTCATCTACGGGCGTCGTGGCGTTATAATCAAGATATATCTGCTTCAACAATCATCTCCTAAAAATAGACTTAATTGAGCCATTTAATATAGTCATCATTACTTTTTTGTCAATATTTCAATTTCAATAGATTTATACGCCGGGATTTCTAAAAAGCGTAAAGGATCGTAAAGTGGAACTTATCACCCTTGCCGAACTCTTTGGTGGGGAAATGGCGAGCATAATCCAGTCGAATCGGGCCTGCCGGAGACATGTATTGTATTCCGATGCCATAGGAAACCGCCATGGCATCAGCACGGACATCCTCGAAACGACGAAAACCGTTGCCGACATCAATAAACAAGGAACTCCAGAAATTACCGACCAATTGATATCTAAATTCGAGGTTACTTAAAATGTAAAAATTGGCTCCTATCGGGTTGCCCTGCTCCGATTTGGGCCCCAGGTCACGTTCTGAAAAACCGCGAACTGTATTCGCACCGCCAATATAAAAACGCTCATCCGCCGGGACATCCTCGCCAAAATCGAATTCCTTAACGTACCCGCTCTTTATACGGAATGCCATTGTCCAGCCGGGCCATGTTTTCTGGTATTTTGACCAGCCGCTTTCCAAAAGGTAATAGGATTCACCGCCTCCCAAAAATCCACCGGTATATTCGGCACGAAATGTTGTGTGAGAACCAAGCGAAGGATTAAAGATGTTATTCCGGGTATCACGCTCGACGTGAGCATAGATCCTTCTTCTCGCCGAAATACCCTGCTCTATTTTTATCTGTTCTTCGGCCTCTTCGCCGACTCCGTAAATAGTAATATTTTCATATTGAAATCCTCCTGAGAATGTCAGGTCACGAGTCACTCTAAATGTTGTGGCCACAGAAGCCAACCATGTTTCCTTGCGATACGGCTGTACAAGTGATCGCACACCCGGTTCCCACTGTCCGGTAAGAGTGACGGGGAGTTTTATCCCCAAAAACCAGGGATCAGTAATTCTTGCTCGATAGTGATGATCGCGAAGACGCCATTCAGTAAATATTACGTATGAAACCGCGGCGCTGAGTTCCAGATAGTACGGTCCACCGAAATTTTTTAAGAAATTCCTCTTTCCCCAGGATCCATTGAAAGACCAGATTAGATCTTTGATCGAGTCCTGCGCGGCTCCCGTCTTTAAAGAAACAAAATGAGGTTTCTTTTCTTTTAGATGTAATATGAAATTCGGATTTAGTCTGTTGTATATTTCGGCCGTATCCGGGTCTTTTGAATCAAGCCTTAATGTTTCATAATATCCTGTTTCAAGAAGATTCTGCTGCGATTCAATAATCTCCTCTCTCTCGTAAATATCACCATCTTTAAAAGTGACTTCACGCCGTGCAGATCTTTCCGGCCAATAATTTGATCCGTATATTTTCAGCTTGCCAAAATGTACGAGAGAGTCACTTTCAATTTTAAATGTAATATCGGCAAGGTTAGTATCCGTGGTTGTATCAATTCGATATTTTGCAGATGCATAAGGATAACCATTATTGGCAAACAGGGTCTTTAATTCAAAAGATGTCCGTCTCAGGTCGAGAGGATTGACCGGTTCACCCGATTCGATTTCTCTAATATGGCTGTTAATGTCTTTATGGAATTTATCCTCAAAATTGCCAGTGACATTTATGGAATCGTAGTAAAATCTTCGCCCTTCATCTATATTGACAATAATATGGGCAGATGTATCTCCGTTACCGTTTTCAGGGAACACCGGCTCAAACTCCTCATTAACCTTGACTCCCAGGAAGCCGTTTGTCAAATAATGCTGGATAACCGAGGTCGTATCTTTCGCCATCGTTTCCCGCTGGATCCTTTTGCGGCGGTCACCCTTTATGAACCTGAATGTGATAATATTTACGAAGTTGCTGAAGAAACCCTTGTTAACCTCCCTTGAAAAAAGAAGCTTACGAATTTCACTATCGGTATACAGTGTATCCCCTTCAACAGTATAATCATTTCCATTAATCGTGATTTCGGTTATACGTGGTTCATTATATATCCAGCGGCGGTATTCCCTATCGCTTAATTCCTGAGCCTGAGTGCCGGCACATAAAAATAGCGCTGCAAATAGAACGAATATTTTCAAAACAGCCTTCATTAATACTCCCAGTGGAAATTGAAAAATAACTGATAGAGATTGTTTTCGTTAATCTCGCCTTCCATAATCAGGAATTCTTCGAGCCGATATTCGAATCCAACTTCACGCCCGGATTCCATCGATAATGACGAACGACCGTAAACATATAGATCCGGATGAGTATAAAATCCAAGAGTTACGCGTGTTTCGAGCGGATCAAATTCCTGTCCGTAGCCGGGATCGATTTCAAAGGTCTCAACTCCAAGAGTTCTGGCCCCAAATTGAGAGAGTTGAGAACTTATTATTCCCGCCAGACCGGTAAGACCGGTTGAAAGGGTGCTTCCCGCCGTGAATTCACCCGTTCCGCCTCCCTGGAAATATGGGAACAGCATTGTAATCAATTCCTGGCGAGTATATTCCGAGCCCTCTACAGGATTGATGTTCGGTTCGTCGAGTGTCCCGGTCACATGTATTTTTACTGTTTTTGTGACCCATTGGCCCTTGTTGGGATCGGCCGGGTCTGATTCAAACTGCCTGGCTTTGGTACTTGCGATTATGTCCAGCCGCGGATTGAATTCGCCCACATTGTCAAAAATAATGCGGCTGCCCGGCTCCAGTCTGAATGTCATACCCGGCAGGAAAGCTTTCCCTCTTAGTATTTCCATCTGACCGATAACTCTAAACTCATCGACCTCTCGTATAAAATTGATATCAGCAGAAAATTCAGCATCGATGTCATCGTTTTCAATCCAGAAATTATTTTTGGCCCTGATATCGAGGTTCATAATCCAGGCAATATCTTCGCCCATTCCCGACATCATTCCCGCGGTACCTGCTCCGGCAAAATTTTCGCGGTAGCGAGCTTTGATGACATTTATATCGCCTGAAATTAATGGCGGAGTATGCCCTTCGATACTCAATGTTGCATCGGCTGTTGCACTTATATCGCCCAAAGTATACCGTACCGGGAATGCATTGAGAGTCAGATCAAGATCATAGTCTATAGTATCGAGGGCGAGAATTTTTACCCGCCCGTGGCTGTATAATTTCCCTCCATTTTTGCCGGAAATGGCATAGACGCTATCCAGATTAAGGACATTATCTGTCATACCCAGGTCAATGTACAGATTTTCGAGCGGATTTTCGAGTTCGAATATTTTCAGATAGCCGTTCCTGATCTGAGCCCGACCATTTAAATTCGGATTGTCAGGAGTGCCGGTAATATCGATATTACCTTTAAAATCCCCTGCAAAATCTTCAACAGTGGTCATCATCAATGAAACCAGGTCGAGACGTTTATCCTCTATAGCTATGGAAATATCCATAGGCTGATCGGGCAGTCTGTTTTCTACCTGTGTAAATGCCAAATCAACGGGAAATGTCCCGGTTGCACTATAATGCCCATGTTCGCTCGAAAGGTAGGCAGAGTCAATTGTCAGCAGTTTATTCTTGTAATCAAGATCGGCAACCAAATCACCGAGGTGTAAACCTTCGAAATGCATCGAATCAATCAGGCCCTGAAAGTCTATTAGAGGGTTTTCGTAGTTTCCCCAAACATATGTTTCAGCTGACATGTATCCGCCGAGTTCGTATTCATCATTATATAACGCTGTTAACGGCATGATATCCAAGCTATCGGCAAGGACCCTTATAGAGAAAGAATTATCAGAGTTTATGCGCCCGTTGGCTGACAAATTACCTCTTCCATGACTAATGCGAATTCTTTCGAATTCGTAGCCGGTGGTATCTATATATAAAACCATCTCCTGAAGGCTGTTAATATCAAGGCTTAAAATATCAGCCGTTAATGTATCAAGTTTCAGGGTCTGGGGATAACCGGCATAATTTAAATCCCCCGAACCGACTGCCCAGCCGTGTTCCATATCGGCTCGAAATGAATCGATTGTGACAAACTGAGTATCAATCGAAAGATCACTATATATTGAATCTACCGGCTTTCCATATACGGACAATTCCTTCATGCTGATATTCATTGTTCCCTGGCGGTTATAAAGAAATTGGTCAATATCGAATATTGCCTCAGCAGAATCCGAGAAAACCTCGTATATCCAAACCGAGTCTGACCGGAACCATCCGGAGATATCCGGATCGGTATAATCACCCTGAGCAATTACTCTCGCCGTTCCTCTTCCCCCCATAGTTTCGATAAAAATCTGATCATTGAATGCTGAAAGATCATTGAACTCGGCCGTTCCATTAACGTATAACGGACCATCATACTCGAGCTTCCCATTTAAAGTGAATTTATTATCAGCGTATTTTACAAGAAAACTATCTCTAAATAAAACGCTGTCGATCGTCACCATTATGTTTCCAATGACCGAATCGGCCCGATAATCCTCTATTTTGGATTCACCAAGCCTGGCCAATATTTCAAAATTCAACTCTTCAGGATCAAAACTCTCGCCGTCAATATCAACGATTCCGTTTATATCAGTTTGAAGTGTGTTTTCAACGAGATTGTTCAGATTGAAATTATTTATTTTACCATCGATATGATACGAAGGTGGAGTCGTCGCGAAATTAATAAAGCCTTTTCCGTCAATATCGGTTCCCCGAAGTAGCACCCCTTTGATTGTATCGAATCTGATAGTGTCGCCAATTAAGGCAAACTGCGTATATAGTGAGTCAAATGGTTTACCGAGGAATTTGCCCATAAAAAGTGCATCAACATTTAACCGGTTTTGCTGATAGCTAACACTTCCGTCAACTTTGAGATTGCCGGCAAGGCCAACGTCAATAAAATCAGACAACTCAGCCACATTTATGTTTTCAGCATCAATCTCGACTCTTGCCGAAAAATTCTCTCCAAAATTAATATTCCCCTGAAGATCTAAATTTGACGAATCGGTTTTAATGGCAAGGTCATGAAACATTAGAATTTGCTGTGAGAATGTAATTTTACCATGAGGTGAGACCATATTAAAACGATCATCCGATGATTTAACTCTAAAACCTTTTATATTGGCCGAGTATGTTTCCTCTTGAGCTTGAATTGCCGCCGAAAAGAATAATTCTCTGAATATCAATGAATCGGAATTTTTGACTATTGTTATTTTAAGATCATTTAGATCTATTTGCTGAATTTCAAACTCAAGAAGACCATCATCAGATCCCTCCTTTCCACCATCTCCTTTTGGAATCAGCCATTCACCCTCTTCCGATTGCTTGATAGTAAACCGTCCGGAATCGATTAATATATGTTTGAATATTAACTGACCTTTCCAGAGCAGCTTTAATGAAAACTCAATAAGCAATTCGGGCACATATGCCATTTCATATTCATAATCTTTGCCTTCGTATACTACCGAAATATCCTTGATGAGAACATTTGCGAAAAAATCGCCTCCTATTTCACCAATATGAATTTTCAATGGAAGATCTTTGCCGAGCAGTCCGTGAATCTGGCGATTGGCAATATATTCAATGCCGCCGATATGAAATAACCACGTATAACCGGCGACAAGAATAAAAAGAAAAATACCCAGTATCCAGAGGATTATTTTATTTCTTCGCTTCATATTTATCATTGAGACGATCTATCAGGGAGTGTGTTTCATGGAAGGAATCATCTCCGGCAATTATACGAATATCTTTATTAATTAGTCTAATTAATTCAATCGGTGCACCGACATTTAATGATCCAATTAGATGGGATACCAACTGCCTTTGCCTCTTATCGACAATTAGTGCCGCGACCTCGGCCAGTTCTCTTTCAATCTGACTCAGCCCCGGTCTTGTAAGAACCTTGCCGTATCCCTCTATTACCATCCATCTGAATATCTCTGGTGACATGGACATAAATCGATCTTTTAATACATTATAATTTTTGCCGTAAACTTTTTGGCATAATTCGATGCCATTATTGAACCAATCAACTGATTCACTTGAACTGATCGGCTCCAAATCCCTATGTGAATCGATATCCCCATAGACTGCATTAAAAGCCAATCCGGCTTCAATCATTCGGGGGAAGCCCAGAAAAAGATAACTTTGTAGAATTGTTTCGTAAATGGCGGTTTGATCGATTTGTCTGGATTTAAAATAACTCAAAACATTTTTCATCAGGTCAATTTTCCCAAGCGTAATTACGCCGGAAAAGATCGAAAGAAGCCTTACTCGGCAATATTTATCCTCCCGGGTAATTCCATCCATATACCCTGTCAGCTTTTCTGTATCCACCATGACTTTCTATTATATGATAAATTAACGCAAAACGCTACAACCTTAATAATATTGGTGCAATAATTATGCCGGAGCTTATATAAAAAAACCGTCGGGGTTTTCGATGATCCCCGACGGTTTAAAACCAATCACTCGTTAGATATCTTACCTGATAGCCTCCTGAGAATTGCTGGTGCTTTTAATGAGGTTGCTGTTAACCGGGCTCTGGCCAATTGGCAGGCGCATCACCAGTGTCCGACCACCGGGAATGAAATTATTATAATTCATTTGATTGGTAGCCGAACCGAAATTACTCCCACTCGCCAGCTGACTCATGACATTTCTAATCCTTGTCGCCCGAGCCAATTCGCGGCGGAAAGTCCAATCCGCCGATACATGCTGCGCGTATGCATTGTTATTGATCTTTCGATTCCTGACATCACCTTCAACCGGCTGGGCATTGATATAGCGGTCATCGAGCTGATCACCGACAGTGCTATTATCAGCTATTACCGCCGGTCCCTGTTGCGGCGCAATCAAACCTATGCCGCCGGAAAATGCAAAGACAACCAGTAGTGCAGCAGTTGCCATCGCCGGAGCCAATCGGCCCCAGCCGAAAATCGGCGCATTTTTGGGCATGTAGGCTTTGGTTCTGGTTTCCTTGAACCTTTCACCGGCAATCCGGTTGAGTAACTTTTCATTGAAATCGGAAGATACAGATTGTCCCACCGTCAGACGAGAGGCCGATAATTTTATTTCCCTACTCAAGGCCTCTTCACGACGGCATTCAGGACAATCCTTCAAATGCATTGCTACAGCCTGCCGCTGCTTATCAGAAAGCTCATTATTGCAATAGGCTGACAGGTAGGAGCGTGCCTTTCGACAACGCATTGTATTCCTCCATTCTGGGTCTTAATTTATCTCGAAGCATTGCTCGGGCTCTGTTTACCCGAGATTTGACTGTCCCCAGCGGAATATTCATGATTTTGGCAACCTCGTCATAAGGAAGCTCTTCAATATCCCGGAGGACAAAAGCGGTCTTATACTTTTCTGGCAATGTTTCCATCGCCTTTTCGATTGCTTTCGGAAGGTTCGAAGGGACATCCATCTCAGTTGAAATCTCGTTTTCCTTGCCCTGCATATCAAATATGTCGTAAAATTTGAACCGTTTGCGCTTACGCAGTTCGTTTCTGGCAAGGTTTAACGCGATTGTATATATCCATGTTGAAAAGCAATGCCGGAAATCGAAAGAGTCGCGATGCTGAAAGACTCTTACAAATGTTTCCTGCACGATATCCTCCGCCTCTTCATCACTTTTAAGCATTCGAAAGATAACGTTTTTTAGCCGATCTTTATATCTGTCAACGATATCATTAAAAGCAACCATGTCACCCTTCTGAACTCGTTTCATCAGATTATGATCGATACTCTTTTCGGTTTCTTTCGCTTTCAATTGAACCCCATCCTTTTCTAATTTTACTTTTTACCTTATAAAAAGGTTCCCTCTTCTTTAGAAAACAAGTTTTTTTATTTTGTTCCCTGCCGTCTAATTTACCGCAAATAAGCCCCATGGCCATCCCGCCAGGTACAGGGCCAAACCTGCCGCAAATAAAACAAGCAATGGTATAGTAAGCAATTTATATACCAAGCCGAGATTGGACTTAAAATATTCATTAGTTAATATCAGACAAAAATGGGTGGGCGAGAATATCATCCCGATATACCCCGAAACGAAAGCCAGAAAGATATTGGCCATATTGATATCGGGCTGGTAGAGGTACCCGGCCAAAAGCGGGTAGCTTAATCCTATGAGTGCGAACAAGATACCTGTCAACAAGCCGGATATGAATGAAACCGATATTATGACCAGTTCAGCGGGAAGACCCAGTTCGGTCGATAGTTTTGGAATCGACTCAACCGCCCCGGACAACTCGAGTATCTCCTGAAAGTATAAAACACCAATTACAAGGACCAGCAATCGTGGTGCAAGCGCTTCTTTTAATACAGGCCGAACACTCTGCCATTTTGGCCGTTCTTTGAGCATCAAAAGCCCGAGAGCTGCCGCAACCGCCCATATTAGTGGAATATGGAATACAATCGATATCGAAATCGCCAGTAGAATCGGCCACATAAGGCCGAGAATCTTCAAAATCGGATTGGCTAACTGTCCGCCTCCCTCTTCTTTTTTATCTATTTTTCTAATCATGAATATAATCCCGATCGGGATCATAATTAAAGTCATAGGCAGCTGCAGAAGAGAAATTTTCCCTATAGTAACACCTGTCAGGGTGGCGGAAAGGACAAGACCGGGATAAACCGGCCAGAAAAACTCCAGTACGTGCCGCGACCAATAATTAACGGCTGTCTTAAACTCCGGGCTGTATTTGGGTTTGGAAAGAACCCGCCCCACTAATGGAGCCGATAATAAAGCCCCACCCGGCATAGGCATCAAGCCGATTAAGGCAGGTAGTACCGCGGATGCTGTCCGAGCTCCGCCGCGGAGATTATCGGTAGCATTTACAAGTCTATCAAGGTAGCCGATTTCGCGAAGTATACGCCCTAGAAATGTGATCAGTATTATGATTCCGTAGAGATACAGGAAATTTTTGGATATAAGGAGATTCAGGAATGCATCAATTGATGCCCCAAAATTGACCTGAAAAAGTGCCGCCGTTAAAATACCTGCGCCCAGAAGTATCAAGCCGACAAATACTTTCTTGCGGATGCCTATGACGATTGCCACAAATATAATTATCAACTTAACAAAGTCGGCCATAAGAACTGCAATATATCGAAACTGCCCTAACTGTCAATATTGATAAATAAGAGAGTTGTCTAAAAGACTCGAAAACTATATATTGACTGAATTATGAATGTAAATGTCTCTATAAACGGCCGAGCTGTTCCGCGAAACCAGGCTAAAATATCAGTCTTCGATAATAGCCTTTTTTATGCCGAAGGTCTTTTTGAGACCCTTCTCGCAGTTGACAACAAGCCGGTATATTTGGAAGACCATCTGGAGCGCCTCGAAAAAGGCGCTTATATGATTGGAATCAAACTGCCCTGTACAAGAAAGCAATTGATTCGCTGGATAAATCGAGCCGTCAAGGCGAATCCAACCAGGATAAACAAGCTTCGAATAACTGTAACAGCCGGAGATACTGCTTTCTGGGCCGGCAAGGATTCTCAACCGAGGGTAATAATAATAGTCACCGATTATAAAATACCCGATACCACCTTCAAGCTTGGCGTGGCTCCGTTTCGGGTCGACCATGATAACCCCTTCCGAAATGTCAAAACCCTCTCCTTCATAATAGAGATGACCTCACGTAAACATGCCCACGCCTTTAAATACGACGACAATATTCTCCTGAATCGTGCCGGAAATGTCGCCGAGACTACTTCGGCCAATATCTTCTGGGTGAAGAATAAAGTCTTATGTACAACGCCACTGGGAGCCGGATGTCTCGAAGGTATGGTCCGCAAACATCTTCTCGAAATAGCCCGCCATAATGGCATAAAATCCGAAGTATGCAATGTTAAGCTCAAGAATCTATTGAAGGCCGAAGAAATTTTCGTGACATCATCGATTAAGCTGATTATCCCCGTAGTTTCTATAGTAGATGCTGAAAAAAAGTATAAATTTAAAATCGGTCCGACGACAAAACGGCTGAAAAAAATCTTATGGGATAATATATTAAACCAGAATTAATTACTCGCCATATATATTGACTATTTTGATTAGTTTGAGTGCATCAAATGCCATACCCGGCCCAATAATTGTGCAGGCACATTTAATGACATTGTAAATTGTTACAATTACGCGACTTATGATTGCATTATTTCGGAACGGGAATTGCTTTCATATTTATGAGATATTAGTTTTATATTGACCGCTAAGAATGTGAAATGTATCATTTTCGGCAAACAGGGTATAATAAACAGATCCGCATGGAGGTAAAATGCTTAAGCATTTCATAACATCTTTACTGTTTGCCGGACTATTGGCTATTTTGATGACACCGGCGAATGCACAGGAGAGAGTCTATTCCGGACAGGTAGCAGGGAGCTCGCTGTACGATTTGCCGCCTCGAACCTTGATTGACTGCCCAACGGCGGGAACTCTTCCCAGAGGATGTTTCCATTTTAAATCGAGAATTTATGGAAATGGCGGCGTTCTCGGTTCTACCGCTATCGGGCTTTCAAGCCGTTTGATGCTGGGTATGTCTTACGGTGCCGAGGGATTGATATCCGATCATACTGCCAATGCCAATCCCAGCATTGAATTTATCATTAAATTGAGACTTGTCGACGAAACAACCATTATGCCTGCTATAGCTGTCGGGTATAACTCCCAGGGATACGGAGCCTATATCGATCATATGGATCGATATACCTACAAATCCAAAGGATTTTATGGTGTCGTAAGCAGGTCTTTCGCGGTCGATAATATGATCGTCGGTCTTCATGCGGGAGTCAATTATTCCCTTGAAAATGAGTTCGATAATGAAGATGAACCGACTTTCTTTTTCGGCTCTGATATCCGCTTCGCATACAATATAGGATTTGCGGCTGAATATGATATGGCCCTGAATGATGATCGATCCAGTATCGGATATGCCAAGGGTCGCGGCTATCTAAATACTTCCATTAAATGGATGTATTCAGAAAATCTAAAAATTGAGTTGATATTTAAAAACCTGCTCCAGAACAGGCAATGGGGCACGACAACATTTGGGAGAGAATTGCGTTTTACATATATAGAGTTTTTCTAGATTGGAGCTGACATGTTATGAAAAAGCATTTTACCCTGTTATTAATTATATCTGCATTATTCCTGTTTAACTCCGGCTGCTATACCATCTTGTATACCGGAGGAGGACAGGAAGAGGCCGTTGAAGATCATCCCCACCATGATGATCAATTTGGCTACAGCCATTATTATTATCCTGATTATTGGATATCGTCGCCAAATTGGGGCTATTATTATGCAACCCCCTGGTGGTGGGATTATTATGATTATTATAATGAACCGTATTACCATGATGGTGATTCCGGTGTTCGACCGGAAGGAGCTGCCAGGCCGGTACGGCCCAGCGGTCGTTATGACAATTCCGATAGTAATTCCGGGTATGTTCCGAGTATTTCTAGAGGTACGACAAGCGGTGGCTCATCGGGCGGTTCTTCGGGTTCAGCAGCCAAACCAAAAGATAAATCCGAAAAGTCAAAAACCGAGGTTAAAACTAAAAAGGAAGAGGACAAAAAAGACCGCAAACCAACGCGGCGGGGGAGGTATAAAAATAAATGAGGCGGTTAATTTTTATTGCGTTTGTTTCCCTGCTGATATTGATGACTAACCCGGCGCAAGCACGGTACTTTTCGGATATTGACGAAATACTGGCAGGTAATTTCGCCGGTTATGGCGCCCGCCAGATGGGCATGGGCGGCGCCGGAATTATGTCCATTGATGGTACTTCGCTTTTCTACAATCCTGCCAACCTGACCCGTGTTCCCAGGATCGAAGTAATGGCCGGTTTTTCTTACCAGAAATGGCAAAATGATACCAAAACCGATCCGGTAACAAGGGATATCGTATATGAAACCGAAGGCACAAAGAATGATACCAGGCTGAATTCCGTTTTTATAACTATTCCCTACCCGACATATCGCGGTTCATTCGTGATCGGACTTGGGGTTGCCCGGACAGCCAACTTCGATCGCATATCCAATCAATACTATGCCGAAATGGTCGATGGTGCAACTTATTCCAATCCCGAAGAAATATATGAAACGGGCGGGTTGTACCAGTGGGGTATCGGGGCCGGTATTGACCTTTCCCCCCGTCTCTCTTTTGGAGGGACTCTACTGATGTATACCGGAACCCATGATCTGACCCTGGAATCCAATCTTTTCCGCAATAATTCACTATATGATCCCTGGCAGCAGTATCTTGAGTATAAATATCTCGGTTTTGGCGCCAAGGCCGGACTGTCATACCAGATTTCGAGATTTATCGGAATGGGCATTACCGCCGAACTTCCGGTAGATTTCGGTATTGAGCAAAATGCCACGACATATATTGGAGATAATGAAGACTACAGTTTTACCGAATATGACCTTGATCGACCATTTATTTTATCAGCCGGCCTGATCGGAAGGTTTGGTGCTTTTACATTCATGGCCGATGCTGATTATGTTGACTGGACCCAATTGAAATACAGCGATAATTTTCTTATGGAACTGGATTACAATAATGAATTCGATGAATTTTACCGGGAAGTGGTACGATTCAGGCTGGGCGGCGAGTATGTCATCCCAACATGGGGTTTAACCCTCAGGGCAGGATATTTCAATGACCCTCTTCCCTATATCGATGACTACATCGAAAATGACCGTTATGGATTTTCAACAGGATTTGGTTTGTTGATTGACCAGGTAATGATGCTCGATGTTGCTTTCATGCGCGGCTCATATACCAATCAGACCCGACTTGTTGCTGCCGGCGCCGGCACGCCGTTTACCGATGAATTCGATTTTGAACAGGAAAATGTTTTTAGCCGTGTTTATGCAACACTGGCTTACAGATTTTAACTATCTTCTGTGATTGTTTATATAAAAGGCGGCCGTTTGGCCGCCTTTAATTTTATATATGATCCCAGCGCTTCAGAATCATCTTAATAAAATCTTCGACTTCCTTAAATACTTTTTTCTGAAAATCCTTTGCCTTGCCGGCATCGAAGTCCGGAATCCCCTCATTCTCTTTATAGAGAAGAATCGATCCGGGTATAGGATATATATCGCCTCCCGGTCGATAATGATACGGCATATTGTCGTCGAATAGTGATTTGTCCACATACGATTCATCGACCGCCTGCACCATCGCCGTTTCATCTAATCCGGCATGACCTCCGGCCTCACCGTAAACCTCGGGAACCAGGTCGCGGCAGAGATCCCACCAGTGAATAACTGCTATGTTCCTTCGGTACTTATAATAAAATTTCTGCGCGGCAGCCTTCAATTCAGAATTGTTGCCTCCATGCCCGTTGAGAACGATTATCCTTTTGAATCCAACATCATTTAAAGACTTCAAAATATCAAAAACAAAATTACGGAAATTTTCAGGCTTTGTTGTCATCGATCCCGGGTAACCGTACAATGATTTCGTAATTCCGTAATTCAATATCGGCGCAATCAGGGCATTTATTTTATCGGCAAGATGTTCAGCCATTGACTGCGGGATTATATTATCTGTCCCCAGGGCCGCCGCCCCGTGTGCTTCAATTGTCCCAACCGGAAATAAAACGGTGTCGATTTTTTCCGATACAAGCTCTTTTATATTTTTCCAGGTCAATTTCTGGAGTTCTCTTTGCATGACTTTATTCCGTTTTTTGGATGTTTATCGGTTTAGAATTCTCTCAAGGACCAGTTCGGTTTCTTTGGCCGAACTTTCATCACCCTCGAGACGATATTGATTAATATCCCGCACAAGATATTCGAGGTCTTCACGATGCTCGACAGCATACCAAATATCCATCTCAGTCCAGCTCAATCCCTTTTCCCTGAAATGTCCGGCTACCTCGGAATATATCGACGGTGAACGCCAGTCGAAAGACGAAAGTTGAACATGGTATTTATATGACATGCCAAGCAGATAATATCTTCCCTCGACAGTCGGTCCGAATACGGCATCCGATCTTTTGAGCAGCTTAAGGGCGGTTTTTATCATGTCCGGCTTCAAAGTCGGTGTCCGGCTGCCGATGAACAGAACGTGCTTGTAGCCGTCATCAAAACATTTCTGGAAGACATTTTCCATCTTAAGTCCCCAGCGTGCCGGCTCGATAGAAAAAATCTCCATCTGCTCCAGTGCCTGCGCCTTTTTGCCTTTTAGCTTACTCTTGAGATATTTTAAAATCGTCTTGACCGACTTTTCAGTTCTCTTCTCCCCGGCAAAAAACAATCGGTGATCGACATTTGAAATATTGAATATATTTTCTATAGTATCGGTGATAAATGCATGATGAAGGAATTCAATATCTTCAGGACGAAACAAATCTTCGATATTTATTTCAGACCCATCCTCTTTGATTTCCTGAATACAGAGAACCAAAACAGTATCTTTTTTATTCTTTTCTTTGGGCATATTCAATTGAGTACTTCCGATTCACAATTCATTTTGAGCCAATATAAATAAGGCTTTACAGGTCGTCAAGGGATGCCGATAAAAAATATAAACACCGACGAAACTTTTCGGCCCGTCGACAAACCAATATAAATAATTATTCCAGCTGCAGGAACTTTGCCCGGATCAAATAGTTATTTATATAACAGACATTTATGAGCTTGACTTTGGATACCGGTAAACCTATAGTTTAAGGCATCTCGGTTAACTGGAGGTCCGGACGTGAAAGATAATTATTATAATTTCAGAAAATATTTAGTCTATTCTCTATTGCCGTTTATCCTGGTGGCGGCGATTTTATCCGCTAATGCCCAGGATTTTTCTTTTGGATCCGAAGAAGCACAGATGAGTGAAAAACTGGTCGAAATCCGACCTGTCTTTTCTTACTCGAAAGCCGCTCCCGGTAAAACTTATCAGGCAGCCTTGATTGTCGATATTGCCGAAGGGTGGCATATCAATTCTGCCGAGCCTCTGCAGGATTTTTTAATCCCTGCCAAACTTGATATCGATACAACCGAAGAATTAACGCCGGTCAATCCGATATACCCCCGTCCTCTGATGATTGAGTTAATGGGCGAACAGATGTCCGTATATGACGGGCGTGTTGTTATAATCTTTGATGTCATTATCGATGCCGGCGCAAAGGAAGAAGTCCGGGAAATCCCGCTTACTTTCGAGTATCAACCATGTAATGACCGAGAGTGCCGCGCACCGGTTACCGATACAGCATTTTTAGATATCGAAATCGGCGAAGAAGGTCATCCCATTAACGAGACCTTTTTTGCCGAAATAAGTGAGATGCCTTCCGAGGAATTGGCCGACGAAACCGAGCCGGCGCCGCAGTCTGATTTAGAGGAGATAATAACAAAATACGGATTCTGGGGATATTTTATGATTCTCGGGATCTCCTTTATAACCGGTCTTTTGCTATCATTCTCGCCGTGCACTTATCCCATGATTCCGATAACGGTCTCTGTCTTTGCCGGGCAGGATAGAACGGTCGGGCGAGGATTCGTTTTGTCGCTGTTCTACGTTGCCTCGATGGCGGTAATGTACGGTATAATGGGTCTTATTGTTTCACTGGTGGGCGGCGTGTTCGGAGCCTGGCTGGCTTCTCCCGGAGTTGTAATCGGTATCGCTGTCGTCTTTGTCATATTTGCTTTATCCATGTTCGGCCTATTCGAACTTCAGGTGCCGGCCTCTTTAAGAAATAAACTCGGATCAGCCCAGACCGGTGGCGGTGTGCCGGGATCCATCGTGCTCGGGATAATTGCGGCACTGGTCGTATCGCCCTGTGTTGGACCTTTTGTCGCAAGTATATTGCTGTATGTAGCGACCTATGGATCTCCCGTCTTTGGATTTATTACGCTATTTATCTTCGCAATGGGACTGGGAACATTGTATATCATAATCGGGACATTCTCGTCGGCCATCAACAAACTTCCTAATGCCGGAATGTGGATGGAATCGGTTAAAAAGTTTTTCGGTTTCGTTCTTATTTTGATGGCACTCTATTTCCTTCGTACTATTATTCCTGCTTCACTGATAGCCATCATAACCGGGCTCATACTGATAATCTTTGCAGTTTTCGGCGGAGCTTTCGATCGTCTCACAGAGGAAAGCAAATTTTTCGCAAGGATCAAAAAACTGCTGGGTATCCTCGCCTTTATTATTGGCTTGTATCTCCTTGTCGGCACCATGATGCAGCAGGGGTTTATTCTTCCGGGGGCGTCCAAATGGATACCCGCCGGTACGACCGGAGTACAGGCTGAAAAAGAAGATTTAATCGACTGGCGGACCGATCTCAAATCCGGGCTTGCTCTCGCCGAATCACAAAGTAAACCGGTTCTGATTGATACCTGGGCGACATGGTGCGTAAATTGCCGAGTCCTTGATAGAAAGACTTTCAGCAAGCCGAATGTGGCCGCTGAGGCCGAAAGATTCGTGCCTTTAAAAATCCAGCTCGAAACCGCCAATTCCCCGGAGACAATCGCATTCATGAAACGCTTCAATATGAGTCATTACTCTCTCCCGACCGTTCTTCTATTAAATTCCGACGGCCAGGTCGCGAAAATTATCCAGGGTGTGATCGGACCTGAAGAGATGATCGAAGAGATGCAAAAGGTACAATAAAAAAGGCGGTCTGTTAGTTCCGCCTTTCAATCTTTCAAATCAAATTTGATCTATTTTTTCGGAGCTGTCATTAGCCCGGCGAGTTCATCTTTTAATATTCGATATATCTCATCTTTATCGATTTTATCAATTATTTTTTTGGCCAGCTTTTCTGCAAGCATTTCAACAAGGTGATTCACTATATGATGAATCTCGGCCGGATCGATAGGTGATTCTTCCGGACTCGGCTGATTCGACTTCAGGTGTGATTCTACCCAGGCTGATTGATCGGCCTCCGGCATTTCGCCGGGCTCAGTTTGCGGCTGCTCAGGCGCCGTGAATTTTTCATCCTCGGGGAGGTTTAACTGCTCGATTTCCTTCTTAAAGTCGGAAATGAATTGATCAACTCCACCCGGCTTTATTTCCGGCTCCATCGCAGCTCCAGTACCGGGCTGAAAATTCTGTCTTTTCGGCTTTTCTTCTGAATCCTGTTCAGGCTCGGTCTTTTCTTTTGGCGGATTTACAGGCTCTATTGCATCACTGGTATCGGTCTTTTTCAGCTTTTCGTCCTTTTGAGGTTCTGCCAGCTTCTCCTTTGGAGTTACCGATTCTTTTTGCATTTCCTTTATAAACCAGTCATAATCGTGATCGCCCTTTTGGGGCTGTTGTTCCTGCTCCGAAGCTGGTTTTTCGTCCTCGGATAATCCATATTGGTCATTGGAAATTTCTATTTTGGTACTGGTCGTGCCGGAGTCCTGTTTGGGAGGTGCCGCTTCGTCACGAATCATCAAGGATTCGACCTTCTGTCCGTTTTCATCGGTTTTATCATTACTTTCATCGGAATTATCATCATGCAAGTCATAGGCGTCGCGTTTTTTCTTCTCCTTACCGGGCTTCAATCTAATTGCCGTCTGGGTTTCATCCATAACCGATGAATCTTCGACCTCAATTCGATCAATCCCGAGCGCCGCATCCAGAAATTCATCGTTTACCGAATCGGATGAAAAAGCGTCCGCTGTTTTAACTTCCTCTTCTTCTTCAGTGCTATCGAGCCCCCCGCCTATGAATAGTTTAACCCGCTCTATAAAATCTCGAGGATCGAACGGACGCGGTAAAACGACTTCTTCGGGATAGGGCAATTGTCTTTTCGACGGATCGTCGATCAATAAAAGAGGAATTGATGCCAGGTTGGGATTATCTTCGAGCGTATCATACAGGTATTGGCCCGATGCATCCTGGATATCGGCCCCGATGATAAGCATATTCGGCTCGGATGTAATAATCAGCTCTTTGGCTTTTACTCCATCCGATGCAGACACTACATCATATCCATTCTGGTGAAGCAGGGTCTCAGCTATATTTCTTATTGCATCCGATTGTTCCGCGACCAGGATTTTTTTCCTCATTGTCAACCTGCCTTAATTTGCTCGTTTATCATCATTGGACAAAAGCTTGCTGGCATCCTCCAAAAATTTCTTGTCCTCGCGGGAAATATTATCGATTCCCACTTCGTTTATTTTGTCCAATATGTTATCTACCCTCTTCATTATTTCTTCGGCTTTCTGGCGCTTTTTCTCAAGCTTAGTTTCTTTTCTTTTTAATTTGAAGGATCTCAACCACTTAAATGGTGATTTCAAGCCCCAGTCGAATTTCATATATACCAGACCGACCAGCGCCCCGCCAAGATGTGCCAGATGGGCAATTTTGGGCGCCGCCGGAGCGCTAAAAGCGGCTATCAGGTTTAACACTCCAAAAAGAGGAATAGCATATTTGACTTTCATGGGAAAGAGGAAAAATATAAGAAGATAGCGATTGGGGAACATCAACCAGTATGCCGCCAGGACTCCGAAAATAGCGCCCGAAGCGCCGACAATCGGAGCATTCATATTTGACATAAATGCAAGCGACAAAAATGCGCCACCGAGGCCGCAATAAATATAGAATTTTAGAAAATTCTTCGAACCGAAGGCATATTCGATTTCGGTTCCAAACATCCAGAGAGCAAACATATTAAAGAAGATATGGAAAAAGCCGCTGTGCAGAAACATATATGTCAGCGGCTGGTAAAGATAATTCGGAAAATCTTTGAAAAACAGGGCCGGTGTCAAGCCTAATCCCCATCCGGATAAGTTACTAAATGGGGTTGCTATCGTCCTGGCATCCACCGGACCGAATGCAAGGTCCAGAGAAAATAGGCGCTGAATTAAAAATATCGCCGCGTTAGCGATAACGAGGTACTTGATAACCGGGCTGATCGAACCGGGCCCGATTCTCATACCTCCCATACCCCCGCCATAATGATTACTTGGTCTCATTTATCTTCCTATCGGCATCAGCGGATGTCTGCTTAAATTGTATATTTAAAGACAGTTCAATTTAAAGTCAACTATACTTTTTACCAATTTAGTTTGACTCTTGACCCGATTTTTTTTCAACCTTTTCCGAATTTTCTTTTTCTTCATCATCGACACTCAACTGAGTGTCACATGTCGGGCTGACTCAAGTAGGTACGCCCATTTTGGGGAGAATTATTCGAACAAGCAAAAACCAAATGCCGAGAAAAACGGCAAGAAAAATAATATCAATGAAGTCCATCTAACAAATCACCACCTACAAAATTAGACGACGATGCTCTTTTAACATGCATCTGTCCATCACCGTCAATAACCCTGCTTCCTCCCCGCGCTTGAAAGCATCCAGCGATATGATCCCTTCCTGCATCCATACCGCCTTGGCTCCAATCATAATCGCCTGATCGACGATTTTAAGAGCCTTGGCCGGTTTTCTGAATATATCGACAATATCAACCCGGACCGGAATTGCCGTCAGGTCCGGGTAGCATTTTTCACCTAAAATTTCAGTCTCCTTCGGATTTACCGGAATTATTTTGTAACCCTTAGACTGAAGATATTCAGCAACACTATTGCTGGGTCTGTTCGGCTTGGAGGATAATCCCACCACCGCAATTGTTTTATAGCTCTGCAGAAGATTCTTTATGTCTTCGGATGGCGGATTCTTCCATCCGCTCGACCCGTATGTCGGCATGTCTATTCAACCACCTTGGTAACGTGGGACAATAGCTGCTGTTTGGGCAAAGCACCCACGACCTGGTCAACTAATTTACCTTCTTTAAAAATTAACAGCGAAGGAATTGACATAATCTTGTATTGACTGGCGACTTTCGGATTCTGGTCAACATCCATTTTCGCAACCTTAATCTTGCCGTCGTATTCCTGCGCTATTTCTTCCAGTATTGGGGCGACCATGCGGCACGGACCGCACCAGGGAGCCCAAAAATCAACCATTACGGGAATATCTGATTTAATAACCTGCTCGTCAAAACTGCTGTCGGATATTTCTACCGGTTTGCTCATGACACTCCTTTCCTTTTCGCTAATAATATGTCTTCGAATAAATTAACAAACTTCATTCTATTTTGTTCCCTCGGGAATATGCATCGCTGAGAATGCCATATTTTCATGCTATACAATGATATGCCCCCAATGAGTACTATTTATTTGCCTTCTGCTCAGTTGTGTGGTGCCTATAATTACTTTTGACCTGATCGACGAATGCTTCCAATCTGGTTTCTTCCCCGGCATCCTGGAGACCCTCATAACTCATATTCAGCCAAGGTATATCACCAAAATCGCGGGAAATTTTCCTGGATAGCGAGGACACTATCGTACCCGGCATGCAGTTAAAAGGCATGCAGTTGATAATCCCCAACGCGCCCTTATCTATATAATCGATGGCCTTGCCGATAGAAAGTACCGCTTCTCCTCTGATATCGACCGAAAAATAAGGCTCGGCCAGGCGAACCACTTCGGCAACCGATATTTCCGGATCTATTTCAATATACTCCCGCATGGATTCTTCGATCTTATGCTCGTCTTTATGCTGAACATATTCTTGCAAAAACGCTTTAATAATTTTTCTTATATCTCTTTTATATATAGAATCGAGCTTGTATGCCATCGATGTATAATTAATCCATTCTGAGAATGTCGCCAGTTTGACCTCGGCTCCCATAGATTCCAGTTTAGTAATCAGATGATTATTCGAGAAGCGGTTATTGCGAAGATATATCTCGCCGACTATAGCTACCACCGGTTTTTTCTCATCCTTAACAGGAATTTCTGCGAAAGCCTTCCCGGCGCTCATGGCGAGTTCTTTTATATCGCCGTCATTTACGATGCAATCTTCGACCTTTTTTAAAAAACTAAGATATACTCTTTCTGTTTCGTCCTTATTCAATTCGTATGGCCGTGTTTTATGTAATGCTTTGATCAATGCATCGACCAGCACAATCCCTTTCCAGCCAAGACGTCTGAAAAGTGATGCATTATCACCGAATCCGGAATATGAATCATCGCCGCTGGGAGAAAATATCGGAATAGTCGTATATCCCAGCTCATCAAGGATTACCCTGTGAAACTGGCTGTATTGACCGAATCGGCACGGTCCGCCTGCACCGGGCATGAAGAATGCCGTTTTGTCGGGATCAAAATCCTTTGAATTTAGCTTTTTGATAATATCGCCGGTCGTTACAACGCATGGAAAACACTCTTTCCCGGATGTAAACTGTTTTCCGTAGTCTAGACTCAACTGATCGGGCTCTTCTAATATCTTGGCCCGAATACCGCATCGTTCAAAGGCCGCCTTTACGGCAAAAGCATGGTCACACATATAAGGCATGTAAATCGTTCTTCCATTGCCGACTTCATCCTTTGCGCGAGGCTTATATTCTCTCACCGATGGTTTGAAATTATAGAAACGCAGGGAATCCAGAAATGCTTCAATTCGCGTAATCATGCCGGCATCAGCCGAGTGTTCGTCCAATTCAAGCTGCAAAAAGGGCTTTCCGGTCATATTTCTCTTAAAGAAGTGAGTAATGAACGAATCAGGTCCACACCCGAATGAAGTCAAATAAACGGCGAATAGATTGGGATGATTTCTAATATAGGTTGCCGCTTTTAAGAATTTTCGGCCGTACATCCAATACATCGAGGATAAATCATCGCCGTTCGAATCGAGCGGAAGAAAATCGAGCGGGATTGTTTTAAAACCCATCCGCCTGATTTTTGCCGGTATTTCAAGCGATAACCGCCTGTCATAGCCGTTATATGGCCGGCTTATCAGGACCAATGCCTTTTCATCACCCTTTAAACTTTCGATGACCTTGCGCCCTCTCTCCTGCAATGATGATTTGTATGCATCATATGCCTTCAAGCCGTTTTTGACCGCCTTGCCTGCCTTCCTGTCGGGTTCACCCAGATCTTTAAGTAGCGGCCGTAATATCTTGATCATCCGTGAGATATCCCGGTGTATTCTAATCGGATAACCGATGAAGTTTATTCCTTCAGATTCAAAATCAAATTTGGCTTTTATGGTACTTGAAATAGATTGGACATAAGGACAAATATAATTATCGCCGATGGAACTTTTTGAATCACTGAACTCGATCATTCCAGGAAAAAATAGATGATCGACCTTCTTTTTTATCAGATTATCCACGTGACCGTAGGCCATCTTTACCGGGAAGCAGGTTTCCGCAGCACAAAGTTCGAGGGATTCCTCGACAATCTCATGATTCGATATGCTGGAATTAACAACCTCAAATCCAAGTGTTTCGAAAAATGCCTTCCAGAACGGATAATATTCGAAGAAATGTAGTGCTCTGGGTATACCGATTTTGCCTTTGGATTTGCCTGACGGCTTTTCGATATATTTCCGCATCAATCGACTTTGCCTGAAAGCGGCATAGTTGGGTATCTTGTCTTCGCTTTCCTCTCCCCTGCTGACTTCATACTTTTCACAACGGCTTCCATAATAGAGAGGTGCTTCGTTTTCTATATCAACCTGACGAATTTCACACATATTGGAGCATTCGTCGCAAGTGAAAGTTGATAGAGTATATTTTCTTTTTGACAGATCAAATCCCTTAAAATTGGAACCGGTCCCATCATCCGATTCCATCGCCAGTATTGCTGCGCCTATGGCACCGGTTATATCATGGTGAGGTGGAACCGTTACCTGTTTTCCGGTCAATTTCTCAAAAGCCGCAACAACTCCCCGGTTCCAGGCGACCCCGCCCTGGAAGAATATATTATCGCCGATTTTTCTGTCTCCGACGACTTTTGTCAGGTAGTTGGATGCAATAGAATAAGCCAACCCGGCAACAAGATCATCAGTCCCCGCTCCGGCTCTCTGGTGGCCAACCAGGTCCGATTCCATAAAAACAGTACATCGCTCCCCACATCCAACCGGGCATTCAGCGCTCAGTGCCCTGTCTCCGAACTCCTGTTCGATATTGATCTGAAGTTTTTCGGCCTGTTCCTGTAAAAATGAACCGGTCCCGGCGGCGCAGGCTTTGTTCATCTCAAAATCGATTACAGTTTTATTATGCAATGATACATATTTCGAATCCTGCCCACCGATTTCAAATATTGTATCGACTTTTGGATCAATTTCAATGGCGGCTGTCGCCTGGGCTGTAATTTCATTTTTGATAATATCCGCGCCGACAAAATCGCCAATCAAATAGCGCCCCGAGCCGGTTGTTCCGGTACCGATAACCCTCACCCGGCCAGCAACTTCCTCGCCTATTTCTTCAAGTCCCCGGCGAACAGCTTCAATCGGACGCCCCTCAGTCATGAGGTAACGGCGGGCAACGACCTTTTTGTCTTTATCGATTAAGACCAAATTTGTGGAAAGGGAACCGATATCAATACCAAGATAGACATCCAGATTATTGATATTATTTCTATATATTCCGCTTGTTATGTCATAATATTTTGTTTTCGGATACTCAAATATCAGCCTTTCCCGTCCGTTTTTCGATACCTGACGATATTTTAAATAGGCACTTATCCTTTCAGTCTCTAAAACCCCTATGGCCGGAGCCTTGTCATCAATAGCCATTAATGCTGCGCCAATCGCTCCGATAACATTATAATTCTCCGGTATTATAAGATCCTCTTTGTCAATTTCCAGTATTTCAGCAAAAGCCCTTACCATTCCGGGATTGGCCGCCACACCGCCTTCAAAGGCGACCGGTGTCGGGAATTTTTTCCCTTTGGCAATGGCACTCTTGAAATTACGGGCCACCGCAAAGCAGAGACCGGCCACAATATCATAGTCAGGTGTTGCTATTTGCTGCAGGTGGATCATATCCGATTTGGCGAATACTGAACACCTTCCGGCTATTCGCGGCGGGTGCTTCGATTTTAGAGCCATTTCCCCGAATTCGCCCTCGATTGATATTTTCAGCCTTGCCGCCTGCTGATCAAGGAATGAGCCGGTTCCCGCTGCACAGAGATTATTCATGGCAAAATCAAGGACAACTTTTCTTTCCGCATCCAGTTCGATGTATTTGGAATCCTCGCCTCCCATTTCAATGACAGTTCTTACATCGGGAAGCAAAAACAGATTGGCACTACTTATGGCGGCAATTTCTCCATAAGCCTTACCGCTGATGATATTGGCACCGGTTTTACTGCCAATTCCGGTAAATCCGATGCGGATCGGCTGATTTGTATAATCGGAAAATTCTTCTTCCAGAACTTTCTTTAATGTCTGATAAGGTCGACCTCTGAAACGGCGGTAGACAGTTTTTAAAATACTTTTATTTTCATCGATTAAAGCTGCCTTGACCGATACCGATCCGATATCAATACCTATTGCCAAATTTTTATTAACCATAGAATTTATCATCCTTGATTGATTAGTATTGATAAGCCATTTTTATCTTAAGTGCAATTACAAATTTATACGTTTTTTAATGGTTGACCTAATTGACCTTTTCTTTATATTTGCCTTCAATTGAATTATGAGACTGCTAATACAAAGAGTTGCCAGAGCTTTGGTGGAAGTCGAAAACAAGACCGTCGGGCAAATCGATAACGGTTTCCTCGTTCTGGCCGGCTTCAATAAAGATGATTCGGGCGACAAAATACAGAAGTTGGCCGATAAATGCCTGAATCTTCGCGTATTTGAAGACAAAGACGGCAAAATGAATCTATCCCTTCTGGATATTAAAGGGGGGGTGCTTGTCGTCTCGCAATTTACACTATACGCCAACTGCAAAAAGGGACGTCGTCCTTCTTTTGATTACAGTATGCCCCCCGATGAAGCGGAAAGGCTTTATAATATACTTGTTGAGACATTTAAAAAGTCTGGATTGCGAATTGAAACCGGAGTTTTTGGTGCCAAAATGAATATTGAACTTGTCAACGATGGTCCTGTCACTATAATGCTCGATGACAAAGAATTATAAAAATCTGCATAGACTATTCCGGGATTTTAATCTCGTATTGGCTTCAGGTTCACCCCGCCGTGTTGACCTCCTGCAAAAGGCCGGGCTTGAGTTCCGCCAGTTTATCCCCGATATAGATGAAACCAATAGCACTGATTTGCAGCCGCATCAATTAGCCGAAAAACTGGCCCGTGATAAGGCACAGGCAGTCGCGGAGAAAATAACTGAAAAAGAAATAATCTTATCCGGCGACACGATTGTAATACTTCAGGGGCGCATATTAGGCAAACCCGAAAATAAAAATGACGCTTTCCGGATGCTTACAGCGCTATCGGGAAATAAACACACTGTTTGTACTTCGGTTGCTCTATGCGATAACAAAAAAAATTGTGAAAGTGGATATGAATTGACCGATGTTTATTTTAAAAATACTCCTGCCGAGGCGATTCGGAAATATATCGATACCGGGGAACCAATGGATAAAGCGGGAGCCTACGGAATACAGGACAGGGGAGTTTTTTTGGTTGACAGGGTGGTTGGAAATATTGATAATGTAATCGGTTTACCCCTTACACTGGTTGATAACCTCTGCCGTAAGTTGGCTGAGAAAAAGGGCTTATATGAAGTATGATTATAAAAAGATCGGCGAGCAATTAAAAGAAAGAAGACTCGAACTGGGTATGGAGATCGATGAAATCATCGATCAGATAAAAATTTCCGAGACTTATTTGATTGCCATTGAAGAAGGACAAATCGAAAACCTCCCTTCGGAAATATATTACGGGTTGTTTGTCAGGTCATATGCCAGGGAACTGGGAATAGATGCAGAACTTCTTTTAGAGGGTGCGACCCGAAGAGATCAACCTCGCGAAGAGAATGGTGAAATAAATACACAGCAATCGGATAAAACCCAGAAACCCGATGCACCATCGGGCACGAAAGCCGATTATAAAGAACCCGAAGCGGCGCAAAAAGCGCGCGGAGGCAACCTCGGCCTGTGGATTACCATCCTTGTTCTTGCTGCCTTTATAATTGTTCTGGTGGTCGTTCTTTCATACGACAAAGAATCCGAGGCACCGACTGAAGGTGTGGCGGCCATAGAAGAGACTATACAGGAATCCGACACACTTCCGCAGCCGGCTGTGCAGCAGGAAGAGACCGATACCGATCAGGAGGAAACTCCCGCCCAGAATGAATCGCAGCGGGCTGCCGCGACTCCGCCTCCCGAAGAATCTCCGGGTCCGGAACGTCCGCCGCTGAGGATGAATCTCGATGTGCTCGATTCATGCTGGATTGTTATTACATCGGATGGAGACACAGTTTTGCACCGTGTTCTGGATTCCGGGGAAACCCGGCAGCTTCGAGCCGATCAATATTTTAATATATCGATTGGCAATTCCTACAGTTGTGAAATTGAAATAAATGACACCCTTCTTCGCCGTCTCTCCCCCGGGAGCGGGGTTGTCACCGATCTTGAAATTAACCGGAATAACTATCGCAATTATTTTAAACTGCCCGAGGATACAACCGGTGAAGGCACTTAAGAACTTAATCGCACGTTTAATCCTTACCTTTAGAAAAAAACGCTATAAAGGCGGACAGATTTCCCTGCCCGACGGTTTTAAGATGATTCGATCGGTAATGGTCTGCCTCCCGCCGGATCAAAAAGAATTGACCATGATAAAACAATTTCTTCCCGATCTCTCAACTGTCTTCGCTGATGCAGAGATATACCTGCTGGCATCGCCGGGCAGAAATATCTATGATATCTTTCCGCGTAAGGGCTATCGTATTATGTGTCCCTCGCGTGAACAGGTTTCATGGAGCGGTCTGGCAAAGAAGAAATATGTAGACAGGCTCAAAGAAAACAATTTTGATTTGATAATGGATTTCAATTTACATACGAATTATTTTATGCAGTCGTTACTTTTATCATTTCCCGATGCTATCAAAGTCGGAAAAGGTAACTGGCTCGGTCCGCCGTATTACAACTTGGAAGTAAAGACGAAATTCATCCGCGACGAGCGGAATATTTACAAGTCCATTATAGAAACCATAGGAAAATTAAGGAATCCTGAATCGCGCAAAAACGACAGGACTCTAAACTAACTATACCGGAGGAAAAGTGTATCTCAAGAGATTGGAACTTCTGGGTTTTAAATCTTTTCCCGAAAAGACTATTATTAAACTGACACCTGGCGTTACATCGGTTGTAGGGCCGAATGGATGCGGCAAAACCAATATACTCGACTCTATTAGATGGGTTCTCGGCGAACAAAAAGTCTCCCTCCTGCGCGGAAGTAAAATGGAGGAAGTCATATTCAACGGCACCCATGATGTCAAACCGCTGGGGATGGCCGAGGTCACTCTCGTTGTCCAGAACAATAAAGGCAAATTGCCCACTGAATACGGTGAGGTCCAGGTGACCAGGCGGTTATTCCGTTCCGGCGAATCTGAATACCTATTGAACCGCGTCCCTTGCCGCCTGAAAGATATAACCGATCTCTTTATGGATACCGGCGTTGGTGCTCATGTCTATTCTGTTATTCAGCAGGACATGATCGAAGCTATTTTATCCGACCGTGCCGATGATAGACGCTTTCTCTTCGAAGAGGCGGCCGGTATTTCCAAATATAAAAATCGTAAGAAAGCCGCTCTGCGTAAGCTTGAAGCGACGGAAGCCGATTTGCTGCGTCTAAAAGATATAGTCTCTGAAGTCAACACACAGGTTAATTCACTAAAGCGCCAGATGAACAAAGCCCGGCGATATAAGGAACTCTCCGATGAACTGAAGGACTGGGAATTATACTTAAGCAAAGATTCGGTAAATAAACTCAGCCAGGAAAAACGCGAGTTGGCCAGCCGCAAAGATTCCCTTCAGGATACAAAGACCAGGCATGATTCTGAGATAGATAATTTCTCGGCTGATCAGGAAGCAGACCGGAAAAAACTGGCCGATCTTGATCGAAAACTTACCGAAATTTCAGCCGAGATTTACGATAAGACCGAGGCGGCACATTCTTTGGAAAAAGAAATAACGGTCCTTCGTGAAAGACGCGAAAACGCCGCCAATTTAAAACAGAAAAATCGCCTTGATATCGAAGCTTATCATAAGCGCAAAGAACTTCTCGGACAGGAAATAGAAAAAACCGAAGCCGAACTCAGCAAACTGCGCGAAGAACTTTCTCAGATGGAATCGGTCATAACCGAAGCTGAGTCTGAGTTGAGTGCCGCCGATGATAAAGTCCTCTCCGCCCGAAAATCCCGCGAAGAACTTAATAAAAAACTGATAGATATCGAAAGCAGGCTTTCAGCCGGAAAGTCGGATGATTCCAACCTCAAGGAACAGGAAAACGAATTTACATCTTCCCTGGCTACAGTCGCGCGCCGGATAAGTGAATTTAGTGCCGAGCGTACATCATTAATGGAAAAACGCACCGGCATGGAGAATGAGTTTCTTGTCCTTCGCAATCGACTAAACGAGACAACCGGCAGGAAAAATGCACTTGAAAATGATCTGTCTAATCTCGATGATGAAATTGACCGCCTTGCCGACCGGATTTCGGAATTGAATGCATCTATAGAAGCTGCCGAAGCCCGCAGGCAGGTCTTGACAGATATGGTCGCCCAGTATGAAGGGTACAGCTCCGGTGTTGTTGAAACGATGGAGAATCGCGAGCAGTGGCCGGGATTGATCGGAACCCTGGCCGAGCGCATTGAGGCCCATTCCGGATATGAAGAAGCGCTCGAGGCCGCATTTGGCGAAGCTGCCGGGTACATGGTTTGCAGGGAAAGGCGAACCGCTGACCAGATAATAGATTATCTTAAAGCCGAAAAGAAAGGCAAAGCGGGATTTTTAATTCTGGAAAATGTACCCGAGGTTGATACATCTTCCCGGCCGAATATTGAAAGTGGCGGGTTTATCGGCTGGGCCGACGATTTGATCGATACTGACGATGAAATCAGGCCCCTTGCCAGATTACTTCTATCTTACACAGCGGTGATAAGAGGCGATTATGCCGCTGATATAATAAGCGAACTTCCTCGCCCTTATTCCGCCGTTACGATGGATGGTCGGGTGTATCATGGCAAGTCTGTTATGACCGGCGGCTCAAAAGAGGGATTGTCCCTTCTCGGCCGTAAGGAAAAAATTGCCGAGCAGGAAAAAGTAATCGAAGAATTAAGAAGTGAAATCGAGAAACTAAAAAACGACCGAAATCGCAAAACCTCAGAATTCGGGACCAGACAGGCGGAACTTGCCGAATTGAAAGACACTATCGAATCGCTCCAGGAAGATAAGTCCGTCAATGAGAAAGAGCTTTCTCAAATAAGATACAATGTCCAGACTGTCGAAAATGATATGGCTCGCAAAGAGCGGGAACGCAAGGAACTTCAGAGCAAACTCGAAGTGCTTCATAATCGTCAGTACACTCTCAATTTGAGCCATGATCAACTGGAAAAAGAAAAAGAAAACATACTTGAAATTTTTGAAATTAAGGACAATGAGATCGAAGAGCTCGAAAAGGAATCTTCTGACAAAGAGCAGCAGTTCTCTTCCTTACAGATAAATCTGGTTGAAAACAAAAGCCGTATACAGCAATTGGAGAGCCAGATTCAGCATACACGTGAACTAATAAAGGAGATAGAATCCAATATCACGATAAAGACCGAGGAAATCGAACGAGCCGATTTGGAAACCACAGAATCGGGTGAACGGATTATTCAGCTTGAAAAGGAATTAAAAGAGACATTCGATGAACGCTCCGAAATAAGCAGCCGCAAAACCGGCATATCTGAAGAACATGGCGAGCTTCAGACAAAAATAGATGAAAATGAGCAAGAGATAAAAACACTGCGCCGTGCGCGTGAAGAGGCATCGACACAACTACACCAGGCTGAAATTAGAATGGCGGAGACAGAGTCGGAGATTAAAAACATAAAACAAAATATTGCCGATGAATATGACGTTGATTTGGATGAAATAGAAGCAGCCATACCCGACCGCGAGATTGATCCTCAACAAAGACATGAAAGAATGCGCGAGATAAAGGAGCGGCTCAAAGATTTTGGGGCGGTCAACCTGTTGGCGTTGGAGGAATATGAAACATCTCAGGAGCGGCAGTCTTTCCTGAATACCCAGATGGAAGATCTTATTAACGCCAAGGCCACTCTCCAGTCGACTATATCCAAGATTAACCTGACAGCACGCAAGCTCTTTTTGGATACGATTGAAAAGGTCCGCGACAATTTCCGGCAGGTCTTTGAGGAGCTGTTTACCGGCGGCGAGGCTGATCTCAGACTGGTCAATCCTGATGATCCCCTCGAATCGCCGATTGAAATTATTGCCCGCCCTCGCGGCAAAAAATTGATTTCAATAGCACAGATGTCCGGCGGCGAGAGAGCTCTTACTGCGATTTCTTTGCTGTTTTCGATATATCTGGTCAAGCCGTCGCCGTTCTGTATCCTCGATGAAATCGACGCCCCCTTGGATGATGCCAATATTCACCGCTTTTTGAAGATAATCCGAACATTTTCTGAACAAACACAGTTTATTATCATTACTCATAATAAGATAACAATGGAGGCGGCGGATAATCTTTACGGCATAACCATGGAGCAACCGGGTGTTTCGAGAGTCGTTTCGGTGCGGTTCAGTGACGATACCGATAAAGTTATCGATACCAGTATGGAAGAACGAGAAAACGTCGAAATGGAATTGCCCGACTCAATAAAAGAGCGCCTTAACCCTCCCGTTCATATTAGAGACCATGATAATGCAGAAGAAGAATAACCGATTATGCTAACGAAACTGAAAAAACTTAGAGATTCGCTTACCAAAACCCGCGATAATCTATTTGGCAAAATAGGCCAGGTTTTAAGCGGAAGAAAAATAGATGACGACCTTCTTGATGACATTGAAGAAGTTCTGTTGAAGGCTGATATCGGCATCGGTGCATCCGAGAAAATTATTGATAATCTCCGTGAACAGGCCCGCCAGGAAAAGATATCATCAGCCGAGGATGTTTACGAGCTCCTCAAAAGAGAAATGGCCGAGATTCTGGAGCGCGGGCGTAAAGAAGCTGTTAGCATCAATGGCGAGAAGTTGCTGGTTTGGATGATTACCGGCGTTAACGGTTCCGGCAAAACGACCACCGTCGGCAAATTGGGTAACTATTTTAAAAGCGCCGGGCATAATGTCATGATTGCCGCCTGCGATACTTTCCGGGCTGCGGCGGTGGAACAACTCGAAATCTGGGCCGAACGCTCAGGAGTGCATTTCATCAAGGCCCATACCGGTGCTGATCCGGCTTCAGTAGCATTCGATGCCGTAACCGCTGCCAAATCTCGTGGCGTAAATTTACTTATTATCGATACGGCCGGCCGGCTTCATACCAAAACCAATCTCATGGAAGAATTAAAAAAGATTCGCCGTGTGACAGAGAAGGTCGTACCCGAAGAACAGATAAAATCCAAGTTAATAATTGATGGCACTACCGGACAGAATGCATTGGCCCAGGTGAAAATATTTACTGAAGCCGTAGGTTGTGACGGATTAATTGTAACTAAGCTCGACGGTACCGCCAAAGGTGGTATTATGGTGGCGATTGCCGATCAACTGTCGGTGCCGGTGGATTTTATAGGCATCGGCGAAAAACTGGAAGATATTCAGCCTTTTAGTGCCGAAGAATATGTGGAGGCTCTATTCGAAAATGGAACAGATTCAGGTCAAGACGAATAAGCGCGAAGAACTAATCGATATTACATCCAAAGTACAGAGCTACATCAAAGATAAAGATATAAAAGACGGTTTTGTTACTGTCTTTATCCCTCATACAACCGCCGGAGTTACAATCAATGAAAACGCCGACCCCGATGTCGCCCGCGATATAATCTCCAAACTCAATAAGGAAATTCCGCAGAATGAAGGTTACGCACACGCCGAGGGCAACTCCGACGCGCATATAAAATCATCGCTGGTCGGTCCCAGCCTGCAAGTTCTGGTCAATTCCGGTAATTTGGTGCTTGGTACCTGGCAGGGAATATACTTCTGTGAATTCGATGGTCCCAGGACGCGTAAAGTTTATTTGAAGGCCTTTTCAGGATAATGCTCCGTATCAGGATTATTGCTGTCGGTAAAAATAAAGACACATGGGTCGATCTGGCGGTATCGCATTATCTGAAGCTTCTAAAAAAACATGCTGATATTTCTTTTGATTGCGTCGCCGATATAAAAAACAGCAAAAATCTGGCGCCTCATGAAATAAAGAAAAAAGAAGCCGAAAAAATACAAAAAGCGTCCAGATCTAATTATAAAATAGCTTTGCATGATAGCGGAAAGAGCTACGACACAATTGAATTTTCCGAATATTTGAAAAATTTGATGAATAATTCCGGCGGCGCCGTTGAAATGATTGTCGGCGGGGCTTACGGTCTTGATAAATCAATTCTGGCTGAATGCAATGATCGGCTATCCCTCTCCCCCATGACAATGTCGCATCAACTTATCCGTCCCGTCCTGCTCGAACAGCTTTTCCGGGCTTTTGATATTCTATCTGGTGGAAAATACCATAAATAAAAAGGCCGGCCTTTTTAAAAGCCGACCTTTATCATCCAAAGTTTTATATCCAAAATCAACTATTTCAGCAGTGTCATCTTCCTGGTTTCTGTAAACTGACCGGCTGAAACTTTGTAGAAGTAAATTCCTGAGGCAACCTGGTATCCATGTTCATCGGTGCCGTCCCAGGTAACTTTGACATATCCGGCTTCACAATCACCTTCGTACTGTCTGACCATCTGGCCGTTAATATTGTAGATGGCCATCTGCCAGTGGCATGCATTCGGTATAGCCAGGTCAATAGTGGTCGTCGGGTTGAAAGGATTCGGGTAATTCTGGGATACCTCGAATTCAGTCGGAATCAGGCTCTGAGTCAGGTCCGATTTCATCGGCTCGCCGTTATATCCGGCAAATTCGGTTTCAATCAATCTAATTTCGCCATAACCGTCAAACCCGATATTTAAAAGTTCACCGTCGTAACGACTGATTGATCGGCCTTCTTCAAGACTGTATATCAAGACTCGGATTTCATCTTCATCAATTCTATATACCATTTCCATACCCTGGGCATTGGATCCAAGGGTCGGAATTTCTGGAGTAACACCGTCATATTCGAATACCAGCAGGCCAGCACCCATTTCGCATTCAGCCGCCGTCTTGACGCTTAACATATCCCCGCTTTGGCTTATAGCCAGAGATACATCATGTTCATTAGGGATTACCTTTGGCACCGGAAGTGCGTCACCGGTGATCACACGAATCAGGTATACCAGGTCAGCGACGGTCAAAGAAAATCCGTCTGCATTAACGTCACTGGCCGCAACCTGGCCGTCAATATTGACCGTAAAGGCGGCAAGGCCATATATAAAGTAGTTGGTAAGGACCACTGCATCACCGATTTCGTATGCTACCGCGTTCAAATTGACATCACCACGATCATCGATTTCGTCCGGATGCTTGACACAAATGCCCCCGTTATGGAAATATATACATCGTTCCGGATCAACCTTATCCCCTACCAGGCAGGAATCGGGAGCGCCAATACCATGAATGCGCTCGCTTTCCGGGAACCGGACATCGTCCATCTCATCCCAGATTATACCTTCAAAAGCATCATATATTCTGGAGTCGAAGTATGTAAAGCCGCCCGGGCTGGTAAATGTATTATCACCGCAGTCATTCCAGAAGAATCGAATCGGAAGGAATTGACCTCCCAGATTCTGATCATTGGTTACATGCATAGTCAATCTGGCCAATCGTCCCTGTGGTGACAGTTGTTCCTGAGGCGGATGGCTGCTGCCGTCGTTTTCATCGGCGATTCCCACAATCCGGATCATGCCCGAAGGACAGCTTCCATAACAGCTTCCCGGTCCGACAATACGATATTCGAAATATTCCCATTCATCAATTGCACTGCCCTGGTCAACTCTGTAGAAATTCAGGGCTGATTGATCATATCCAATTAGAAGATCAAAACCCCCGATCGGATCATTGGTTTCAACATCGAGATAGACCGGAACGACCGAACCGACAACCACGCATGAATCGGTATTGATGGCTATGTCCACGCATACCGAACAGCTTGCCGAAGGATACACGGTAACCAAAAGAGTTTCCATGCTGATTGAGCAGCCGTCATCGGCCTGAAAACAGAATTCATAAGTCGTGTCGGTACTCGGCGGTGAGAAACAAAGTACACCGCTATCGGGATTAATCAGACTGAATTCGCCCAATCCGCAGGTTTGAGTCAAAGTAATATCATCATTTTCAAAATCGGTAGCAAAAATACCTTCGATACAAATCTGGCCGGTATCATCTTCACACCAGGGGATAACGCGATCCTCTGGCACGACCAGTTCCGGCGGTAAATTGGCATCGATATTGATATTCATCTCGCAGGTGTCGGCGCCGCAAAGCGAAGTAGCGATTATTGTTGTAATAAAGCTGCCGACTTCTGTTACAGGGACACAAACCATACCGCCGCTATATGTACCTTCGGGCTCAACTGTAACGTTGACATCGGTTCCGGTAACTTCGAGATCAAAGCAAATTTCATCTATTTCAGCCAGGCACACAAGAGTATCTATATCCGGTGGACAAACTATCTCCGGAGGATTACTTATTGTAATATTGGCCGTAATATTACAGGTGTCAGCGTTGCATGGAGTTTCTGCAACGATTGTTATTATATACTGGCCGCTTGTGTCAGCGAAGAATTTAAGTGTTTGTGTATTGAAATCGTATGAACCAAAAGGCGATATTGTTACATCGGCGGTCGGCGTTGAAATCGGCAGGAGGATCGAAATTGTATCCGGTTCGCAGAGCGAAGCGGAAGTCGGAAGATCCGGGCAGGTTATTTCAACATATTCATTGAAGTTCACATTTACAGTTATATCACATGTATCACTGCCGCATGATTCTTCAGCGATTATCCTTATATTGTAAGTACCGGCCGTATCAGCAAAGAAACAAAGCTGTCCGTTGGAATAAGTCCCGTGGGATACTGACACCTCCGCGGAAGCTGGCGTAATCGGAATATTGTAGCACAACTGCTCAGGATCGCAAAGCTCGGCAGTCAGAGGTTCAGCCGGGCACTGGATTTCCGCAACCTCACCGGTCGTTATGGTCACGCAGACTGTGTCGGAATCGGTGGCATGGCATTCGTCATACGCGGTTACAATTAAGCAATATGTTCCAACACCTGGCGGGGTGAAACAGATTCTATCGGCCTCGCCATTATAGAATCCATCGTTCGATACCTCTACCCTGGCTATCAGGTTATCACTATCGGTTATATTGACCGGCAGGCAAACCTGTTCGAACTCGCACATGAATATTGTCGTATCATTACCGGCATCAACAACCGGTGGAATATTGAATTCGACCGTTACATTGAATTCGCAGGTGTCGGTTCCGCAATCACTCGATGCGATCATCTGGAGTCCGTATATTCCCGAAGTATCCGCATTGAAACAAATATTGCCGTCGACATATTCACCGACTGGACTGATCATTATTTCTGCGGTTTCAGGTGTATAGCTGACCGGTATACAGATCGAACCGGCGCTGCAGAGAAATACTGTCGTATCGTTCGGACAGGTAATTTCCGCACCCTGCCCAATATTGACAGCGAACTCGATCTGACAAGTGTCCGCTCCACATTCAGCTTCAGCGTAAACATCAATTATATATATCCCGCTTGTGTCAGCCATAAAACAGAGCTGACCGTTTTCATAACTGCCGTATGATGTCGAAACGACCGCATTTTGCGGCAATATCTCAAGCGGATAACAGAGTGTCTGGGCATCACAAATATCATAAGTTATAGGCCCGTCCGGACAAGCTATACTGGCTTCTAAACCAATATCAACTGTAACATTAATCGTGTCGGCCGCTATTTCCCCGCATGAATCCTCAGCGGTTATAATCAGAGAATAGACTCCTGATGAATCCGCGAAGAAACATACTGCGTCTGACTGTTCGTTGTAAATCCCGGAATTGATATTAATGTTGCTGATATTGTCATCCGGATCAGTTATCGAGACATCAAAACAGATCTCAGTCTCACCGCAGATTAATTCCGTAAAATCTGCTGCGGCATCCACTACCGGAGCCTCATTAATATCGATCGTCACTAAAGCAGTATCGTAGCCGACGGCACCGCAACTATCCGTAACGCGAACTATATACTCCAGTATGCCTTCCGATGATGGCGTAAAGCAAAGTTGGCCATCGATAATCTCTGCATCACTTAAAGATTCGATTGCAGCCATATTGCCGTCCGGGTCGCTGACAGTAATGGGCAGACAAATCTGAGTATACTCGCAAAGAGCCAAGCTCGTATCAGGGATACTTACGGACGGAGCCCGGTTGCCGTGGAAGGCAATGGTCATTGTATCAACCGCGGTATTGCCGCATTCGTCAATGGCCTGGATGGTAAAATCAACCGTATCCGGAAAAATTTCGGGGGTTATGCAAATTTCACCGGTTTGCGGATCATATGATCCGTATGGCAATATCGAAATATCGAGTATATCTCCATCCGGATCATAGATATATGATTCCGTTGGGATGCATACCTCCGCAGGACCACACAGGAAGAATTCCTGGTAATCAGGAAGATTAACTACGGGGGGTTTATTTATGGTTATATTAACAATTGTAGAATCCATACTCCAGGCGCCGCATTCATCGAGTGCCCGAACCTTTACCACAAAGGTCCCTGCACCCGGAGGAGTAAAGCAGGCATAGCCTGTAATTGGATTATATGTCGTATTTTCCGAAGTAGTGATTTCAATAATATTATCATCCTGGTCACCGACAGCCGCGACCATACAGACAGGGCTCGGTTCGCAGAGATCGAAGTTCATACGATCAAACATGAATACCAGCGGTTCACTGTTCATGGTAACATCAACAGTAAACACACAGCTGTCAGTTCCGCATGCGGTTTCATTGTAAATTTTAAGAGTCTTTTCGACAGAACAATTGGTGTAGAAGCAAATCGACTGACTCTGTTCGTCATACCATGCCGATATTGGCCATACGGTAAGGTTGGCGTCGGCCGGCACACCTTCGACAGGTACGCAAATCGTATCCGGCTGACAGATGAATACCGACGTATCATTCGGACATACAATCGGTTCCTGATCGTCAAATGTGAAGTTAATACTTACGGTGCAGGTATCACTGCCGCACTCGGAATCCGCGATTATATCAATTATATATGTTCCGGCGGTGTCGACATTGAAGCATAATTCCCCATTAGAATAATAACCAAACGATGTCCATACATTGGCGTCTATGGGATTAATGTTGATCGGCAGACAATATTCAGTCGGACCGCACAGGAATTCTTCGATCGGTTCAGGACAGTCGATTACGGCAGTTTCACCGAACTCAATTGTAACCGTTGTTGTATCGGAATCGAAGGCAAAACAGCTATCCGATACGGTTGTAATGATCATATATGTCCCGGCACCGTCCGGTGTGAAACAAACTTCCCCACTCTCACTGTTATATTGTCCAATATTGGTCGTAATCGAGCTTATATTACCCTCATAGTCATTTATTGAAACCGGGAAACAAACCGGTTCTGTTTCGCATAGAATCGCGCTGAAGTCCTCGGCCGAAACAATTTCGGGAGCGCTGTTGATTTCAACCGTAACATTAGTCGTATCCGAGTCGGAATAGCCGCAGGTATCGGTTACGGTTGTAATCAATTCGTAAGTCCCTGACTCGGTCGGGGTGAAACAGACATAACCGTTTCTGTATTCTCCTCCCACGACATCGATAATCAGAGAATTTGGCGCATCATCACCGATTATAGTCTGTATGCAAATCTCTTCCGGTTCACAGAATTCAACAGCGAAATCATCCTGCATGGTCACCGACGGCGGTTCATTTATATCAGTGCCGATGCAGATAACGGCCGTATCGGATCCGCAAATGCTGTCGGTCACTTTAACGGTGAAGCAATACAACCCGGAAGTATCCGGTGCATAGGTGATCAATCCGGTCATTGCGTCAATTGATCCAAATCCACTTAAAAGTGAATAGTAAATCTGATCCCCTTCGATATCTTCAGCTGTTACCTGGTAACTAAGCTGTTCCACAGGATCGCATGACGCGAATGAAGTATCGGAAGGTGTAATGTATGGTGGAATATTGAAATTAGCATCAACTGTAAATGAACAAGTGTCCGCGCCGCAATCGGTCGCCGCAATGACAGTCACTTCATAGCTGCCGCTTTCATCTATTGTCAGGCAAATATTGCCGTTTTCGTAATAGGCCCCTTGGGGGGTTATAGTCAAATCGGCAGTGGCCGGATAAATATTGACCGGCATACATACCGTTGAGAATTCGCAGAGCTCTACCGAGGTATCATTCGGACAGGCAATGCTCGGCATTTCGTCCAGAGACACATTGAACACGAGCTGACAGCTGTCACTTCCGCACTCGGCTGATGCTATAACATCAATTATATATGTCCCTGATGTATCCGCTGTAAAACAGATTTCTCCGTTTTCATAGGTTCCCATCGAAGTACTAATTTCGGCATTAGCGGGCGTAATTCCAAGTGGGTAACAAATAAGATTGGTTCCGCATAAATTTTTATTGATAGGCCCGTCCGGGCAGTCAATTACGGCAGTTTCCCCGCTCGATACGATTACGTCAATCGTATCCGCATGGCCGACATTACAGGAATCGCCGGCGGTTACTATTAGCGTATAAGTACCAACTGTATCCGGGAAGAAACAAACCGAGCCGTCAGCGGGATTGTATGATCCGAAATTCGATGACACATTCATCAGATTTCCATCAGGATCGGTGATTTCCGGGTAAATACAAATATCTTCAAAAACGCACTGGAATACATCCATCGTTTCCGGAAGCGTCACCATCGGCCTGTCGTTAAGGTCAATCCTGAAAATTGCCGTATCGCTATCGGTTAACCCACACTGATCTATCGCACTTATTATTATTTCATAGGTTCTGATACCAAAATCATCAATCGGCATATCAAGACCTGGGGTGAAGCAGACATATCCATTCTGGTATGTCCCGCCAATGACGTCAATATTCAACTCAGTGTCATCCGGATCGATTATATTAACCGGGAAACAAACCTCTTCGGGCTGGCACATGAACATGCTGCTGTCAATTGATGCTTCGACAGTTGGACCAATATTAAGATCAACTGTGACCATTACTGAATCTTTATCCGATATCCCGCAAGAGTCGGTTGCCGTGACAACGATCACATAATCGCCCGATTCCTGTGGGGTGAAACAGACTCTGCCGTTCTGTTCATTATAATAACCCATGGGGGAAATTGTGATTTCGGCAAGATTATTGTCTACATCTGAAATTCCTACCGGAAGACATATCTCCTGCGGTTCGCAAAATGCGAATGAAGTATCTTCCGTCAGCATAACTACCGGCGATGAATTATAGGTGACATCGACACTGAACATGCAGGTATCGATTCCGCATTCGGTATCGACGATCACTTCAATATCTTTTCTAACTGTACAATTAGTGTAAAAACAGACCGTCCCTGCCTGAGCATCATACCAGGCCGATGGGGGATTGACCGTTACTTGAGCCGAAGACGGTATATCGCCGATATCAAAGCAGATCGTATCCGGCTCGCATATAAACAGCGATGTATCTCCCGGACATTCGAGAGTAAAATCCTGACCCTTCAAGACTGTTACTACGACCGTGTCGGCGATTGGCTGCTGCGGCCAGCCGCTTTTAACCTCTCCCCGCAAACATTCATCGGTCGCTTCGTAGATGAAAATATACTGCGCCGAATCAACATCCGCCGGTAGGAAACAAGTCTGCCCGGTCCGGTCGTCTATACTGGTAAATACACCGGGGCCGGAAACCTGAACAAGATCAATTGAATCACCAATATCAGGATCAATCACGCTTATATCGAAACAAATCGTATCGATCGCACACGCCGTGAAGGTAAGATCCGGATTTGCCATTTCAGGGTAAGTGTTATATTCAATCGTTACACAAATTTCTACCGTATCCGCGCTGCATTCATCATAAACTGCAACAGTATGGCAGTATACGCCCGGTTCATCGGCCCAGAATTTTAACATACCGGTAACAGAATCGATACCGGCTTGATAAGAATGTAATCTGTAACGAAGCTGTTCACTGTCGGGATCGATAGCATCGACATCGACATAAAAATAATCGCCGCCCTCACACTGGAAGTAGGAGGTATCGCCAGTTATTATCTGAGGCGGCTCATTGACCGAAACAATATATGTCTTGCTGACAATTGTCGAATCACCGTTATCATCTTTGGCCATAAAGATTATTTCATATTCACCAATACCAGGCGGGGTAAATTGAAAATAACCTTCGGCCGGATTTCCCGGCTGCTGGGTAAAATCGCCCGGGCCGGAAAGTTTTGAAAGGTTGACTGTCTGACTTGTGTTTGAGTCGGCGGCCATAATTGTATCATAGATAGTCTCGTCAGGACACAGATGCAATGTGTCCGCGATATCAAAGTCAATAAAATAAGGAGGCGAATCCGGTGGACAATTTTCACACTCAGGACTCGCTAAGGCCGTCGTAAAAGAGACTAATGCGGCTATTAAAAAAAACAAATAAACCGTCGGTCTTGAAAACAGCTTCGGTTTTATCATCTTACCTCCGATATTTCCCCAAAGAAAATTCCTGGTATATTTAATATAATGGCGGTGAGGTTCATGAGATCAGATTTACCCTTTGCTAAGTGCAAACAACAAGTAATTCGATTTAAATAATTAGCGATATGACCTATACTTTTATCTCCGTTACGCTCGGCGAGTAAATCTGCAAAAGCCACCATTAATATATCTCCAAATGTCGATTAGTCAAGCGATTTCTAAAGCCCTTTTGGCTTTGCGAAGTTGTTTGTTAACATTTTGTTAGCATCCATTTTTGACAAATCCTGTCAGCCTGTAAAAGCCCAAAAGATCAAGGCACTTTCGCACATTAATATTATGCGATATGATGCCGCTGCCAATACCTGCAAGTGCTTTGCCGCAAAAACTAATACCGGCTATATTATTGTCATCTTTTAGTAGGCCGTTAAAATATGAAAATCAGCACATGAAAAAATCACACTGCGTTTAGATAAGCCGTAGCCGGACAAATAAATATATCTGTTGTCAAGAAATTAAACAATGAACTGAGCCATTTAATTCTGATTGGGAAAACCAAATTTTAATTTGCGCGAGTATATCCAGAATTACTTTTGCGCATTTTGTTGCATATTTTGGAATATATCAGTCATATGGTAACAAAAAAAAAGCCGCCGACCAGCGTCGACGGCTGCAAATTAGAAAATCTATATGTTACTGTCCACCAAGGATTACCGGGAGACCTCCCTCGCCGGCACCAATGATAATAATCTTCGTATTTTGGGATTCGGCCAGCTTCTGGGTCGCTTCGATTCCCTTCCAAGTAAGAAGTGAAGGCGTTACGCCTGACGCCACAATTTTCTGGAAATCTGCTATACCTTGCGCTTCAATCCGTTTACGTTCAGCCTCCTGAGATTCTTTTAAAAGGACATATTCCATCTTCTGCGCTTCCTGATCAGCAGAAAGTTTGGCATTAATCGCCTGCGTGATCTCGTTGGGCAGTTGTACATTCCTGATAATAATATTCTGAATCTCTACAAATTTTTCAGACATCAGATTTTGCATTTCTGCTAAAATCCCCGTAGCAATTTCTTCCCGCTGGCTTGAATAAACCTCTTCAGGTTTGTACTTGCCGACAACACTTCGCGCCACCCCCCGGAGCGCCGGTGCCACTGCCACCGCATAATAATTTGGCCCCACCGTTATCTGAAGCGAATCGAGCTTGTTTATCTGCGGGCGGAACCATACCGTGACCTCCAGCCCAATCGAAGCACCATCAGAAGACAGCACATGCAAGTCTTCCCTTCTTTCATCCAGCTGGGTCTTGTAGACAAAAATACTGTTCCACGGCAGATGCCATTTGAAGCCTTCCCCGTAAATTTGTCCCATTTTTGTCCCGGCGCCGAATTTTGAATAGAATATTCCGCGGTGACCCGATGGCACCTGGGTGCCGCAACCATACGTTCCCGTAATAATTACCGCCAGCAATAGAAGCGGTAGAAATCTTAGCAGTCGCGAATTCTTTTTGGGCATGAAACCTCCTTGTTTGATTATTAAAACGATAATTAGCAATTTTGCCTTATTAAATATCGGGAAAGAACAGATTTCAATAATAAAATGAAAGAAGATCTAAATTAATTTAAAAGGTAAGACGAAATCCTCGTTCTTTATAAATGAAGTATCAACCGATCTTATTATCAGGCCTGATTCATCAAAAGTCGTATCGACATCCATTATCATAGCTCCATTGATCGTTATCAGATGGAAAAAATCGCTTGTTGCTGATGGAGCGCGCCAGCTTACAATATTATCTCCGCCCGACAATGAGGTCTCGAGCGGTACCAGCGTATTACCGGCATTCCGGGTGAAAATCACTTCCGGCCTGTCGATTTCAAGTGTCATATCGTCGTTTCTATTATACCGCGGTATAAAATCTTCGAGCAAATAATAGTAATTATTGGAAGGACCGATCCATGCAAAATCTCCGGTGTCGTTCGTCGAAAATGGGAGCCCGTTTTCACCATCGATTGTAGCATCGGGCACTTTCGACATCATGTCATACCGCCAGAAAATCCATCCGTGCGCCGGATAATTGTCGTTATAGAGTTTTATAAAAAACGCACTTCGATTGAGATTTATTGTCAGATCGTATGATGCTGTGTCATCAATTTCTATTCTATTAAGTCTTCCATAATAAATATCGGTTATATCTGCTGTTGCACTATACTTATCTGAAAGCCCGTACAGATCCTGGGGATCATATATATTCAGGACTATTCTCTCCCTTATAACCGAATCAAAAGTATAAAAGATTTCCATTGTATCGCCGACAGTGAAGGATTCATCCGGATATAAATTCTGCGTAAAAAGCTCCTTTCCGTCTTCTGAATCCTTAATAAAATATTCGATTTCTTCGGAATAAAGTGTATAGGGTGGTGTTGCCTTATCATCACAGCCGATTGTGATCAATAACGTCACCGCTGAAATTACTAAAAATAATATTTGTCTCATTTCTTTTTTCTTTGCCTTTTATTTTTCAAATCCGCCTTGATTGATTTAATCTCGTCGCGGATAGCTGCTGCTGTTTCGAATTCCAGATTATCCGCTGATTTTTTCATCGCCTTCATCAAAAAGCCGATCTTGTCCTCGGCTGTCATCTCGTTGAAATAATCAGGCTTCTCAACAAGAGGTTCAGACTCTATGGTTTTCGAGTCGGCGAACTTCGTTGCGGATAATATCTCTTCCCTGGTTTTGAATATTGTCTGAGGGTCTATATTATGTTCTTTATTATATTCCAATTGTTTCTGACGGCGCCTGTTTGTTTCGTCCATTGCCTTCCGCATCGAATCGGTAATTTTATCGGCGTAAAAAATAACTTCGCCGTTTTTATTACGGGCCGCTCTGCCGGCGGTTTGAATCAGAGACCGTTCTGACCTGAGAAATCCCTCTTTATCGGCATCCATTATTGCCACCAGGGAAACCTCCGGTAAATCGAGACCTTCTCTCAAAAGATTGATCCCAACCAGCACATCAAACTCGGCCAGCCTTAAATCCCGAATAATCTCGGTCCTGTCTATGGCGTCGATTTCGCTGTGCAGATATCTCACCCGGATATTAAGCTTATTTAAATAATCCGTCAGGTCCTCGGCCATCCGTTTTGTCAAAGTCGTTACCAGAACCCTTTCTTTGTTTTTGGTTCTCTTGCGGATTTCATCAATTAAGTCGTCGACCTGATTTGTCAGAGGACGTACCGTTATTTTTGGGTCCACAAGCCCGGTTGGACGGATAACCTGTTCAACGATAACCCCGCCCGATTTTTCAAGCTCATATTCTGCCGGTGTTGCCGATACATAGACAGTCTTATTCACCACCGATTCGAATTCCTCGAAATACAACGGACGATTATCCAGTGCACTCGGAAGCCTGAATCCATGATCGACCAGCATCTGCTTTCGTGATCTATCCCCGGCAAACATGCCTCGAATCTGCGGAATGGTCTGGTGAGATTCGTCTATAATGGTCAAATAATCTTTCGGAAAGAAGTCAATCAGCGTTGCCGGTCTTTCGCCTTCCTTGCGTCCTGTCAGATACCGCGAATAGTTCTCTACTCCGCTGCAATAACCGATTTCTTTGAGCATCTCGAGATCATACTTGGTTCGCGATTCCAGCCGCTGCGCTTCTAAAAGCTGACTGTTCTTACGGAGAAATTCCAATCTTTCTCCAAGCTCTTCCTCGATTTTCTTGACCGCTACTTCGAGTCTTGGATTGGTCGTAACAAAATGCCTCGCCGGATAAATGGCGACTTTGTCACGTTCCAAAATAATCTCTCCTGTAAGCGGATCGATTTCAGATATCTTGTCTATTTCGTCTCCGAAAAATTCTATTCTGATAGCCGTTTCCTGGTAAGCCGGAATAAGCTCCAAAACATCACCCCGGACCCGAAAATTGCCCCGACTGAAATCAATATCATTTCGATTATAATGAATATCAACCAGCGACCGGATTATTTCATCCCGATCCGCATTCCCTCCCCTTTCAATAAATAATAACAATTGCTTATATGTTTCCGGTGAGCCCAACCCATATATGCATGATACTGAAGCCACAATAATTACATCGTCCCGCTCCAAAAGCGAGGCTGTTGCCCGCAGCCTGAGCCGGTCGATATCTTCGTTCATTGACGTATCTTTTTCGATATATGTATCAGTGGTCGGGATATAAGCTTCCGGCTGGTAGTAATCATAATAACTAATGAAAAATTCAACGGCATTATTGGGGAAAAATGCCTTTAGTTCACCATATAATTGAGCCGCAAGTGTCTTATTATGAGAAATAACCAGAGTCGGCTGGCCGTATTTGGCGATGACATTGGCCATAGTAAAAGTTTTGCCTGAACCGGTTACACCCAGTAATGTCTGGTGTTTATCGCCCCGGTTGAGACCGTCAACTATCTGGTCAATGGCCTGCGGCTGATCTCCCCGCGGTGTATACTTGGAAAAAAGCTTAAATTCGGCTTTTCCCTCCCCGGAGTAACCGACCGCCTCGCGTATGTCAATCTTGCCACTCATAATGCTGATAAAAAGACCTAATATACTACCCTGTCAGAATATAGCAATCACAATATTAAACGCCGTCTGAGGCCGTTTCGTTCATAATTAGTTTTGGAACCGCCGCAATATTCGAACGTTTAATCATTTAGCAGAGCAAAATGCGGATATTAATATTCAATTCAGGCGGGGAGATCGTTAAAAATTATCTTGACACGGAAAGCGAAAAAAGTAAGTTAAGGCTTTGATAATCACGTTTTTGAATGTTGAAATGGAGGCAAATTGATGTACGCGGTATTCGAGTCAGGCGGATTGCAGTTTAGAGCGGAAGAAGGCGCTACGATTAAAGTCCCGCATATGGAAGCCAACCCGGGTGATACGATCTCGATTGACAAAGTCTTGATGATTAAAAGTGGTGATGATTCTTTTGTCGGAACGCCATATCTGGACGCGGCCAAAATTGAGGCGGAAGTCGTTGGGGAAGGTAAGTCGGACAAAGTCGATGTCTATAAGTTTAAAAGACGCACCAAATATCGCAAACTGCGCGGGCATCGCCAGCAGTTTACGGAAATTAAAATTAAAAGTATTACAGTTCCATAGGGTTGATCGCTTTGACTAAACATCTTAAATCAATAAGGCCGGGCAATAAAATTCTCCGGCCCTCTATATTTGTTATTCTGTTTGTCTTGTTCATCGCAGCAGGTACCAGCGCCCAGCAGGGTTTTAATGTTGTCGATGTAAAAGTCGAAGGAAACCATATTGCCAAGGAAAGCCTTATATTGTCAGTTGCGGCAATAAATAAAGGCGATTTTCTGACCGCCAGCAAAACTCAGGAAGCGGTTACCAGGCTATATCAGCTTGGTTTCTTTAAAGATGTCCAGCTTCTGGCTGATGAGGCTCAGGGCGGATTGATATTGACCATTAAGGTCAAAGAACTCCCTCGGCTTGAACAGCTCAAATTTCGGGGCAATGAGACTTTGAGTGATGAGAAACTCACCGAAGAGCTTAACATGTCTCAGAGCAACTACCTCTCCCCCAATCTCATTTTTGAAAAAAAGACCACTATAAAAGAGCTATATGGAGAAAAGGGATATTTCTATGTCGAGGTGGAGCACGATCTAAATTATACCCCCGATTCCACTTCCGCAGATTTGGTCTTCAAAATTAAAGAAGGTCCCAGACTCAAGGTCGAAAATGTCATTCTAACCGGGGTTACGCAGATGAATCCTGAAAAAATTATCAAGCAAATGCGTAACCGTAAACGCGGACTTTTCTTGTCATCCAGTTTCGATAAAGACAAATACCCCGAAGACAAAGAGAAAATTATTGAATATATGCATCAGAACGGTCATATCGATGCCTATCTGAAATCAGATTCATTAGCCATAGATACTTCCACCAACCGAATGACCATATATCTCGATGTTTACGAAGGACCGCGCTACTATTTTGGCGAAACCGATTTTACCGGCAACGAGGTGATTCCCGACAGAGTTTTGAGCCATGCCCTGAAATACGATATAGGCGATGTATACGATATTGAAGAGTTCGAAGAATCTCTTTATGAACTTTATTTCGTCTATCAGGAAAAAGGCCATTTGCATGTCCGCATAATTGACGATCGTAATACTCAGGATTCAGTTATAAATCTAACCTTTGATATTATCGAAGGCCTGCCGTCTGAAATCAACCTTGTTAAAATCGTGGGCAATACCAAAACTCGGGAACGTGTAATTCGCCGCGAGATGGATGTTCGCCCCGGGCAGGTGTTCCACCGCTCACTTCTGATTCGTTCCATTCGAGATATCATGGCCCTCAATTATTTTGCCAATGTCACCCCGGATATTATAAATCTACCTTCCGGTGATGTTGACGTTCTTGTTGAAGTCGAAGAAAAACCGACCGCGCAAATCTCAGCCGGTGCCGGATACTCCGGGCGTGATAAATTTGTCGGTACCTTTGGTGTCGGTATACCCAATTTCCGCGGTATGGGGCAGAATCTGTCGGTAAATGTGGATATCGGGAGCAAATATAACTCGTATTCATTATCTTTCACCGAACCGTGGGCTTTCAGCACGCCGACATCCGTCGGAGGCGATTTGTATTATACAAACAGGGAATGGGAAGCCGACTATACCGAGGGGCGCCGAGGCGGATCGGTTCGTCTCGGAAGACGTCTCCGCTGGCCGGATAATTATTTCAGAATTTATGCCCGGTATCGTATCGAGGATGACAGGTTCTATGATTTCAGCGAAAACTATCGCCTGAGACATTCATATCAGACAACTGATTATTATCGGTACGAAACAGTCAATGACACCGGTCTCGTTGATACCGTTGTCCAGATTTCGAATAATATTAAACAACCGCTTCCCAATTCGCTCGAAAGATTTGGCGGTGAATGGTTCAGTTCATCGAGTCTGCAGTTATCGCTGATTCGTGACAGCCGCAACCTGCCGGAATTTGCAACCAAGGGATCGATTTTTTCATATACATTCGAAACCACCGGCGGCCTGCTTGGCGGCTATTGGGAGTATCAAACCCATCGTCTGGCCTACACTAAATTTATCCCCATCATCGGTAAGATGGCTCTTGCCGCAAAAGTATCTTACGGGCTCGTTACATCTACCAGAGGTGATGATTATATACTCGATTTCGAGAGGTTTTCTGTCGGCGGCACAGGCTATGACGGAATTGTCAGAGGATACGAGGACGGCTCTCTGACACCCGATTCTATTGTTACCATCGCCGATACGACCTTTTATTACAGCGTCGCGCCCGATGAAGCATCCGATCCCGACTCGATGACGGTCGATACCCTTCAGTATCAGACGAGAGTCCGAGGTAAGCATATGCTGGTTGGTAATTTCGAGCTTCAGCTGCCGTTGATAGAAAATCAGCTTTACGCCCTCGGATTTTTCGATATCGGAAATTCATGGTTAAATCGTGAAAACGTCAAGATTAATGATTTGTATAAGGGGGTCGGAATCGGTTTCCGGCTGATGGTGCCGGGGGTCGGTACGATTGGTTTTGACTTCGGATATCCTCTCGATAAGAGATACGAAGGAATAGGAAAAGACAGAAAGGCTATACAGGATTGGAAAATACATTTCCAGATAGGTACAACGTTTAGATAAGAAAATTACAAATATTATAAGGAGTGAGAGTCAATGGGTAAGACTGTTTTTGGCATCGTTTTTTCCGCAATCTTAATGCTGGCTTTTATGATTGCTCCGGCAAATGCACAGGTCGGAAAAGTAGGATTCGTTAATTCGCAAAAAATCTTCAACAACTTTGAGGAATGGACACGGGCGCAGGAAGATTTTGAAACTGAATATCGCGCCTGGGACGAAGAAGCTCGTCAGATGCAGGAAAACCTCGAAGAGATGATCACTGAATATGAAAAGCAGAAACTTATTCTGTCAGAAGAAAAGAAAAGAGAACGCGAAGCAGCGATAGAAGCCAAGCGGCAGGCGCTTGATGCCTACACCAAGGAAATTTTCGGACCCGGCGGAACCGCCGAACGCAAAAATGAATTGCTGGTAAAGCCGCTTCTGGAAAAAATAAATACTGCTATTGAGACGGTTGCGACCGAAGGTAACTACGATTTCGTATTTAATTCCGATGGTCTCGCTTATGCGAAGAAAGAATACGACATTACCGATAGAGTTCTGGAAGTTCTTACAGAACAATAAAAACTTTCTAAATCGTGACCATAAAACTTAAAGAACTGGCGGTCCTGGTTGATGGAGAATTAATCGGTGATGGCAGCGTCAAGATCGAGTCGGCAGCTCCGATTGGTTCAGCTTCATCAGGGCAAATAACATTTGTCGCCAACAACAAATATCTAAAATTTCTTGAAACAACCGCCGCCGAGGCGGTTGTTTTGTCTCCGGATATAGAGTTCGACCGTCTTCCTTCCATAAGGCATAAAGATCCTTACTACGCTTTTGCATTAATACTGGATGAGCTTTATCCGGAACCGGAAATATCTACCCCCGGCATACACAGCTCGGCTGTAGTAGCAAAATCAGCAAATATTCCGATCAATTGTATTATCGAGGCCCTGTCATACGTAGGAGAAAATAGCGAATTCGGAGATAATTGCACCATCCACCCAAGGGTATTCATCGGCGACAATGTCAGGCTGGGCAAAAACTGCAAAATTTATCCCAATGTGTCTATACTCAATGATACAAAAATAGGCGATGATACTATAATTCATAGTGGTACGGTTGTCGGTTCTGATGGTTTCGGTTTCGCCCGTCACGAAAAAGGCATAAAGAAAGTCAAACAGGTTGGATGGGTCGAAATCGGCAGTGATGTCGAAATTGGCGCTAATGTTGCGATTGACCGGGGTGCCCTTGGTCCGACAAAAATCGGCAACCATGTCAAAATAGATAATCTGGTACAGATCGCCCACAATGTCGAAATCGGGGATTATTCGATAATAGTCTCACAGGTAGGCATCTCCGGTTCCACCAAGCTCGGTAAAGGTGTCATCCTTGCCGGTCAGGTCGGACTGGTCGGTCACATCGAACTCGGCGACGGTGTTCAGGTCGGTGCGCAATCGGGAGTTAAAAACAACATTCCACCCGGAAAGACATACTTCGGTTATCCGGCTCGGGAAATCATGGAAGCCAAGCGCATCGAAGCCCTTATCCGTAAACTCCCCGACCTCTTCAAACGCATCAAAGCTCTTGAGAAAAAATAATTCTGATAAGAAAATTTAAGAAAAATGTCAAAAAAGCGGAGTATCTCTACCCCGCTTCTAACATCTTAAAACGGAAGATCTTCGTCTTCTTCGGAAAGATTGTCCGGTGGTGGCGCTTGTGGAGCTCCGCCTTCATCCTGAGAAGGTCCGCCTCCTGACGCCTGGTCTCGCCCACCAAGAAAATTTACTCTCTGGGCAACAATTTCAGTTGTGTATCTTTTATTCCCGTCCTTGTCCTCCCATGATCTTGTCTGAATGCGTCCCTCTATATATACCTGACGCCCTTTTGATAGATACTCCTTGGCCGTTTCCGCCTGACGTCCCCAGACAACGATATTGTGCCATTCGGTTTTATCCTGAAGAACTCCGTCCCGATCCCGCCATTTCTCGCTTGTGGCTACCGGAAATGATGCAACTGCCTGGCCTCCCGGAGTATATCTCAATTCCGGATCTTTTCCAAGATTGCCGATCAAGATAGCCTTGTTTATTCCTGCCATAAAATCCACTCCTTGAAAAATGAATATTAATCCTCGAATATAACCGAGCCGACCGCTTGTGTCAACAATTCCCTTGATAATGGGATTTTACTTGTGACATAATTCCAATCGTATTATTATCATCTTATTTCAAGAGGTAAACTATGGACAAACTTAAACTGGATGAAAAGAAAACCGCCCAAATACTCGAATCATTCCTTAAAGAAAAACTGGAGCGCTCAGGGCTATCCGGGTATGTTATCGGTCTTTCCGGTGGTATCGATTCCTCACTTTCCGCGGCCGCTGCAGTTAGTGCTGTCGGCCCTGATAAAGTCCTGGGAATATTAATGCCCTACCGGATGTCTTCCGAAGCTGCAAAATCCGACGCTCAACTTGTCGCCCAACATCTAAAAATCGAAAGCGAATTGATAGATATAAGCCCAATGATAGATACATATTTTAAAGATATAGAAAAAGTCGACAAAGTCCGTGCCGGTAACAAAATGGCCCGTGAACGGATGTCTATCCTGTTCGATAAGGCTTTCAAATTAGGCCGTCTTGTTCTCGGGACTTCCAATAGAACCGAGATCTGCCTTGGCTATGGAACCTGGTATGGCGATGTTGCCTGCTCTGTAAATCCTAATGCAGAACTATACAAAACCCAGGTCCGCCGAATGGCCGCATATTATGAACTTCCCGATAAAATAGTAAATAAAGTCCCTACCGCCGATTTATGGCCCGGGCAGACCGACGAAGAAGAACTCGGGCTTGAATACGCCGAAGTTGACAAACTGCTCTATATGATGATTGAAGAGGCCATAACCGATAGAATGAAACTAAATAATTCCGGCTTTGACAATGCACTCATTGATAGAGCGGTTTATCTTTTAAATAGATTCTACTTTAAAAGACATCTGCCAGAAATCGCCGAGCTTGGACTGAAACCGATACCCGATAAAATAAATATCGCATGAATCAGCCCGAAAATAAAGGCCAGCTTTACCTTGTGCCGACCCCTATCGGCAATATGGGCGATATAACCCATCGGGCTGTTGAAATTCTCGAAAACGTTGAGCTGATCGCCGCCGAAGATACCCGGGTTACCAGAAAACTATTGGCCCATTTCGGAATCAAAAAAAGAATGATCAGCTATCATGATTTCAATGAGCAAAAACGCCTGCCGGAATTGCTTGAGGTTCTTTCCATCGGCAAGGATATTGCCGTCGTTACCGATGCCGGTTCGCCCGGCCTTTCCGATCCAGCTTACCGGATAATTCGCGCCGCCATTGATAATAATATTCGTGTCACGCCTCTCCCCGGTCCCAATGCGCTCATTCCGGCCCTGACCGGTTCCGGTCTGCCGCTCGATCGGTTTTTCTTCGAAGGCTTCCTTTCCAATAAATCCGGCGCCAGAAAAAACCGCATGGAAAAACTCAAAGATTTTGAACACACTTTAATCTTCTATGAATCGCCGCACCGCATTGAAAAGACTGTTAATGATGCCTTCGAAGTTTTCGGCGATCGACCTGCCTGCATTGCCCGTGAATTAAGCAAAATTCATGAGGAATTCATCCGCGGCAACCTGGGTGAAATAAAAGAAATCTTATCAAAAAGAAAACTAAAAGGCGAAATTGTCTTACTGATTGCCGGCAAACCGAAAGTAAAGGGAAAAAGGTAAGTGCACCCAAAATTATTCGAATTCGGGCCGCTTTCGATTTCCAGCTATGGCGTCATGCTGGCCCTGTCCTTCTTTGCAGGCGTTTATTATGTGTACCTGTATGCTAAAAAACACAATCTCACTCTTTCGCCATTTCTGGCCACTGCATATATCATGGTCTTTGCCGGGATTCTTGGCGCCCGTGTTGCCTATGTACTATTTCATCTGGAAGAATTCACGGGAAACTGGTTTGCCGTAATCAATCCTTATCAGGGTGCTCAATTTGGAATCACCGGCTTAAGCCTATACGGAGGTATCATTGGAGCGGTCGTTTTTTCAATCGTCTATCTAAAATGGCGCGGTTATTCCGTACTGGATACATTCGATATCTTTGCCCCGACAATCGGTATCGGTCTTTTTTTTACCCGTATCGGATGTTTCCTGAACGGATGTTGCTTCGGTACCCCGACCGATCTCCCCTGGGGTGTATCCTTCCCCGCCGGTTCGATACCGTGGTATATATTCGGCGCACAGGATCTCCACCCGGCCCAGATATATAGCTCATTGTACGGTCTGGGACTTTTCTTTTTCCTGCACTGGCGGCTTAAAAACAGAGTTTTCACCGGTCAGGTGCTTGGTCTTATGTTCATGATCGAGGCTCTGTTCCGGCATGCCGTCGAATATGTCCGTTTCTATGAGCCTGAGATGTATATCAACCTGTTCGGCCTTCACCCGACCTATAATCATATTATATCCGTAACTCTATTTGCGGCGGGCTTTGCTATTTATGTCACGCAATATAAAAAATATCTGAAATCGTCCGCAGGATTTGCCCATGAAAGTTGAGACCAAAGGCGACCTCTATGCCCTCTCCTGCGCCGTTGTCTGCGGACTCGGGACAATTTTCGCCAAATCCGGACTGGCCGATATTACAACCGAAATTTTCAATTTTTACTTTTTTGCTTCGGCAGTAATTATAGCTGGTATTTCAGGCTCGATTCGCCCAAAAGAGCGCCGGGAAATTCTTCAGATTACTAAAAAAGCAATCGGCCTGATTGCAATACTGGCCGTCTTTTTCACATTCGGACTTTACTTCATGATGAAATCGCTCAAAATGATCGAACCGGCCACCGTCTCATTTTTATCCCGAATAGAGGTTATAGTCGTCATCGTTCTTGCCTACATATTCCTGAAAGAACGGCTTGTCCCCGCCGAAATCATCGGAGGTTTGGTGGCAATCGGCGGCGTTCTACTTTTAAAATATAATACTAATATCGAAATCTCCCGCGCTTCTACCATGATGCTTGTATCTGCCTTTTTCTTTGGCCTGGCCGAGATAATCGTGAAAAAATATATCGTTGATCTCAAAACCATTCCGTTTCTTTTCTACCGCAACTTATTCATGGTCGGAATAATGTACGTCCTGATGCTGTATCAGGGACAAAAACTGATTCTACCTCCCAGGGAAACAATGATTCAGATTTTCATCGCCGCCATGCTTCTTCCTGTCGCCGGACGTGCCACTTATCTGGAAGCTCTAAAACGAATCAATGTCTCTCGCGCCGCCCTGATTACACAGGCGACTCCATTGATGACAGCCCTGTTTGCGCTTATTATGCTTGGAACCCTCCCCACTCCGATCGAATGGATCGGCGGCGGGTTGATTATCGGTGGGGTCGGAGCAATCAAACTCTCCGAAATTCGAATCAAAGAAAGAACCCTTTAAAGCGGTCTACATCTCAAAGCCGCGTCTTGCGTTTACCCCCGATGAATAGTAATGTTTTATTTCCTTCATTTCGGTAACCAGATCGGCTCTTTCAATAATCCTGGGATCAGCCTTACGGCCGGTTACGACAATCTCGACATGCTCGGGGCGCTTATCGATCACATCCAAAAGCTCTTCAACTGTAAACAGGTTGTAATATGTAGCAATATTGGCTTCATCGAGAATAACCAGCCCGTATTTTCCCGAATTAATTGCCTCTTTTGACTCCTCTAATCCGCGCCGGGCGATTTCGATATCCGCCTGCTCAGGTTCCTTATAAATAAAGCAGTCGCGCCCAAACTGCTTACAAGTGACCAGATCAGATAACTTCTTAATCGTATCGAGCTCGCAATAATGCATCCCCTTGACAAACTGAGCAATAAAGACCTTTATCCCCGCTCCTGTTGCCCTCAGGGCCAGACCGAGTGCGGCTGTAGTTTTGCCCTTACCATCGCCTGTATAAACCTGAACATACCCTTTCATGAATACCTCTTATTATTGCTTTTCTATATAATAAAAAAGGCGGACAACTGCCCGCCTTAAAAAACAAAATATTTTATCCCTAATGCACTTCCAGCATACGGTTTAGAGCCAATAAAGCCTTGTCCCTGATATCATCCGGAACCGTAATCGGTTTCATATCCGCATAATTCTCAAGACAATAAGCCAGGTCATTTAAAGTAGTCCTGTACATGTTGGCGCAGACCGGACACCTCTGCCCCGAAAGCTCGAATATCTTTTTATCAGGATATTGCAGATTTAATCTGTTTATAAGATTTATCTCAGTCCCAATTGCTATTGTCGATCCCGGCGGCTGTTCATCGACATATTTCACGATAAAGCTGGTAGAACCATTGGCATCCGACCCTTTAACCACTTCGTGCGGGCATTCCGGATGAACGACTATCTTGGCGTCAGGATAATTCTTTCTCGTTTCTTCCACCTGCTCCGGAGTGAAATTGGTATGCACATGGCAGTGACCTTTCCACAAAATCACCTTTGCCTTGTCTATTTGCTCTTCGGTCAAGCCGCCTTTATCCTTGGAGAAATCCCAGACAATCATTTCTTCCGGCTTAAGGCCGTATTTAATTCCGGTATTATAACCCAGATGCTGATCCGGGAAGAAAAACAGCTTCTCTCTTCGGTCAAAACCCCATTTAAAAGCAGCGTCGGCATTCGAAGAAGTACAAATCAATCCTCCATGCTCGCCGCAGAATGCTTTTAATCCGGCCGCTGAATTCATATAGGAAATCGGCATAATTCTCTTATCTCCACCGAATTCCTCCAAAAGTTCCCAGGCTTCCATAACATCGGCCATTTCGGCCATATCAGCCATCGGACACCCGGCCAGCGGATTAGGCAGATAAACCGTCTGATGCGGCTTCGATAAAACATAAGCCGCCTCGGCCATAAAATGGACTCCGCAGAAGAAAATATACTCGACATTGGCATTCTCAGCCGCAATTTTGGATAGACCGTAGGAATCTCCGACCGCATCACCAAATTCGACAACTTCAACTCGTTGATAGTGATGAGTCAAAATTATTGCTTTGGCGCCAAGTTTCTCTTTGGCCTTTCTTATTCTATCCTTTAATTCGTCAGTTTTAGCTTCTCTATATTCTTTTGGCAATGAAAAATACATAGTTAGTTCTCCGGCTTTGTCTCAATATACGCAAAGCGATTACAAATTACTAATATTTTAGGCCCGAAAAATATGAATCTCGATTTTAGACATCCAATTAAAAAAATTGCGTCCGATATTTCAATAGCATATATTAGCGAACTATAATCATGGAATATTAAGCCAAAAACAGGGAAAAATATGGCGCCAGAAAATAACGAAATCAAAGAAAAAGCACGCGACTTCATCCGCGAACAGGTCATCAAAGATCTTAAAGAGGGACGGTACAACCATGTGCATACCCGTTTCCCCCCGGAACCGAATGGATATCTCCACATAGGTCACGCCAAAGCTATCTGCGTCGATTTCGGCGTAGCCAGTGAATTCGACGGCAAGTGCAATCTCCGTTTCGATGACACCAATCCGATGAAGGAAGAAGCCAAGTACGCTGACGCCATTCAGCGCGATATACAATGGCTCGGATTCGACTGGGAGGACCGACTTTTCTACGCCTCCGATTATTTCGAAACTCTTTACGAATACGCTGTCAAGCTCATCAACGACGGCAAAGCCTATGTCGACGATCTCACTCCCGATCAGATTCGCGAATACCGGGGAACACTGACCGAACCGGGCAAGGAAAGCCCTTACCGCGGCCGTTCAATCGAGGAAAATCTCGAGCTTTTCGAAAAAATGAAAAATGGCGAATTCCCCGATGGTTCAAAAACTCTGCGGGCCAAAATAGATATGTCATCGGGCAATATAAATATGCGCGATCCGGTGATGTATCGTATTCTTCACGCCAAACATCCCCGGACAGGCGATAAATGGTGCATTTACCCGATGTATGACTGGGCTCATGGTCAGTCAGATTCCATTGAGGGCATAACGCATTCATTCTGCGATCTCGATTTCGAGGACCATCGCCCGCTCTACAACTGGTTTGTCGAACAGCTCGAAATCCACCATCCCCGACAGATTGAATTCGCCCGATTGAATATTTCATACACCGTTCTTAGTAAAAGACGCCTTATCCAGCTCGTTGATAAAGGCTATGTTTCCGGGTGGGATGATCCCCGCATGCCCACACTCTCCGGACTGAGACGCCGCGGATACACCCCGGAATCCATTAAAGTCTTCTGCGATCGTATAGGCGTCGCCAAGCGGGAAAGTATGGTTGATTTTGCCCTCCTGGAACATACGCTGCGGGAGGATTTAAACAAACGGGCCACCAGAGTAATGGCCGTATTGAAGCCGTTGAAAGTTACCATCGAAAACTACCCCGATGACAAGATTGAAAATCTTGAGGCTGAAAATAATCCCGAAGATCCCTCCGGTGGAACCCGCCAGGTCCCCTTCGCAAAAGAAATCTACATCGAACGCGACGATTTTATGGAGGATCCGCCCAGGAAATTCTTCCGCCTTTCTCCGGGAAACGAAGTCCGTCTCAAGCATGCCTATTTTATCACCTGCAAGGATGTCATTAAAGACGACAAAGGCGAAGTTATTGAGCTCATCTGTACCTATGACCCCGAATCACGCGGCGGGCAGTCACCCGATGGAAGAAAGGTACGGGGAACTTTGCACTGGGTTTCGGTCAAACATGCCGCATCAGCCGAAGTTCGCTGGTATAATCATCTGTTTACAAGGGAAAATCCGATGGATGTCGAGGAAGGCAAACAGTTCTTCGACTATGTCAATCCCGATTCGCTCGAAGTACTAAATAACTGTATGGTCGAGCCGTCACTGTTGGATGCCAAACCGGGCGAATACTACCAGTTCCTCCGTAAGGGATATTTCGTGGTTGATTCGGAAGATTCCACGCCGGATAAACTGGTTTTCAACCGAACTGTCGGCCTCCGCGATACCTGGGCCAAAGTGCAAAAAAAGAAATAGTAACGCGGTAAGATACGTATTAAAAGCCGGGCAATTTCCCGGCTTTTATATTTTTAATTAATTATATTTTGAGAAGATACTGACTATTGGAGTTTTTCGAGTTCTTTGAATAAACCTTCATTATTAGGTAAATTTGGCGCCCCAATGTAATCGATATGCCGTATAATTCCCTTCTTATCAATCACAAAAACAACCCGATCCGCCATATCCGATTCAGTCAAGACTCCATACTTACGGCTGACTTCACCATGGGGAGCATTATCGGAAAGCAAAGGATACATGATGCCGCCCAAAGTCTTTTGCCACGCCTGGTGGCACGGCACCGAATCCACCGAAACCGCCAGTACCTGGGTATCCATTCGTTCAAACCGCTCCAACTCATTTTCATATGATGGTATCTGGTTCGTACAAACAGGCGTCCAGTCCATCGGGTAAAAGGCCACCACGACATTTTTCTTATCACGGTAATCCGATAAGGTTATCTTACCACCCAGATGTGAGGGCAGCTTAAAATCCGGGGCCTTATCGCCAACTTTCAGCTTCTTTTTAAAAATCATCCTTGTCAATCCGAAGACTACTTTTCTTCTTTTTTAAATTTTTCAGCCGGGGCTTCACAAACCGGACATACCGGTGGAGGTTCTTCCCCCTCATGCACGTAACCACATATAGTACAAACCCACATGATTATCTCCTGTTCGATTAATATTCCTGCGGAGAGGTATCATCTGACGAGAACCAGAAATAATTCCCGCCTAATGCCTGCCGTTCGGCCATCAGGATCTCATAATGCCCGCTTTCCTCCTCGGATAACTCCCTTAACACTTTCTTGAATTCGGGGTCATCGACATTATCGGCACCCTCTTTATAGAATTTGGTCGCCTCTAACTCGGCATCGATAGCCAAATTTATATACTCCACTTCAGTATTGAATTTTTTCAATTTATCGGCATCAAATGCCTCTTCCAACGGAGAAACACCTTCCTTCGGAAGAGCTCCGATTTCTTTTCCGACAAACTTATGATACAGATCGATCAAAGTCTTACGGTGGCGGGCTTCGTCATTGCGCAGTGTTTCCAGCCGCTTTTTGGCATCTTCATTCTGGACCTGCTTGGACATCAAATCATAAAAAGTGTATCCGTCTATTTCACTTTTTATTGCCTTTTTCAGAAGAGTCCCTTTATCCTTGAAATCTTCACTACTCATTTTTAACTCCCAATTGAAGTATTATCTTATTGATATATATTTTTATTTCTTTTTCTTATTTTTTGCGGTGAGCTCCTCGAGCTCCTTTTTTAATTTGCGGAGCTTGTTTTCATCGCGCCTTCTTGAAGCCTTGTCAATCAGTCCCCCGAAATGGTCCCGTGATAATTTGTCTTCCAGACGGCCAATATCCTTTTCGAGTTTTTCAATTCGGTCCATCTTCATCCACTCTTTCTATCAATATACGCAATCGCTCTTTTCATTCTTTTTATAACTTCATCTTTTCCGATCGTTTCAAGAATGTCAAACAGCCCCGGTCCGCCCGAAAGTCCCGATACTGCCAGCCGGGTCGGATGAATCAACTTGCCCCGTTTCACTTCAAGCTCCTCGCTAACCTCGTTAAGCGCCTTTTCAAGTGTGTCTTTATCGAATTGATCCAGCTGCTCGAATTTTTCTGTCAGGCTCTGCAAATATTTTTTCCCATCCTCATTGAAATTCTTCCGGGCACCTTTTTCGTCATAACTAAAATCGGAATGAAAAAAGTACTCCCCAAGTTCTACGAAATCAGTCAGCCGACGGCACCGTTCTTTTAACATCCCGACAATTTTAAGCAATAATTCCCAGCGCGTTTCCAGCCAGTATTTCGATGTAAATCCAGCCTGAACATAAAGCGGTGCCACTCTTTCAGCAAGCTTGTAATCCTCCATCTTTCGGATATACTCGCCGTTTAAAGCCAGAAGTTTATCTTCGTCGAATACCGGATTGGCGCGATTAATATTTTCGAGATTGAAAATTCTTTTCAACTCCTCCGGCGGAAGGTATTCCCTGTCATCCTTTGGCGACCATCCCAGAAGGCACAAAAAATTGAATAGCGCTTCCGGAAGAATCCCCTCATTGCCGTATTCAGCGACATCTTTATCGCCAAGTCTTTTGGACACTTTTTTCTTATCCGGTCTCAAAATCAGCGGGACATGCGCGAATTGCGGAAGCGGCAAATCCAGCGCCCGATAAATCATAACCTGTTTGAATGTATTGGCAATATGATCATTTCCCCGGATAACATGACTTATATTCATTTCATGATCATCAACGACAACAGCCATATTATATACCGCCCGGCCGTCACTCCGGCAGACGACAAAATCTTCTATCTCATGATTCTGTTTGGAAATCGTTCCCCCGACTATATCATCAAAACTGGTTTCGCCTTCGGGAACCTTCATTCGAATAGAATAGCTTTTGCCCTCATCAATCCATCTTTTTATCTCATCTTCGGGTTTATCGATATCCCGTCTGAAGCGCGGAGCCCGCTTTTCCTTCATCGCGATTTTTCGCTCTTCTTCAACTTCCTCATCCGAATAGAAACATCTATAGGCCGCTCCCGCATCAACCAGTTTGTCTATATATGGATTATACTGATCCATCCTTTGCGACTGGTATACCGGCTCCTCGTCCCATTCCAGCCCCAGCCATTTCATGGCATCGAAAATCGGCTGAATCAATTCCTTTTTGGAGCGGGCTGCGTCGGTATCCTCGATCCTGACCAGAAATTTACCCCCATACCGGCGGGCAAAAAGCCAGTTGAATATGGCTGTCCGACCGGTTCCCACATGAAGATACCCGGTCGGCGATGGCGCTATTCTAACTCTAATTGCGGTGTCATTATTATTTGTCATATCAATATCTTACGGCATTATTATAAAGCTATTGTTTATCCTTGTCATTCTTTTCATCTTCTTCGTCGTCCTGCGGTTTCATGTCCGGCGGAAGCGGCTCTATCGGTGGTGGCGGTTCGATCTCTTCCGGCCTCGGCTGTCGCGGCTGCTGGCCTCCCGGCGGAGGCGTCGGATATTCCGGCCCCGTTATATCTTTATCCTCCGGCTTTTCAGGGAGTTCCGGTTCTGTCAGCGATGATTCCTTACTCTCGCCCTGACCTGGCGGTTGCTCCTGTGGCGGCTTTTGATATTTCTCTCCCTGGTACCCCGGCTGTCCCTGTGTCGGTGGTTGCGAAGGCTGCGGAGGCGGAGGATACCCCTGATATTTCGGCTGAGATTCCCCCGATGGCCCGGTTTTCTGATAGTACATAACCGGCCCTTCCTGAATTTCCGCAAAATTAAATTCCAATCCTCCCACGCCTTTTGCGGATATGTTATAAATAAATACAGCGATTACCGCCAGGATAGTGTTGAAAACGGCCATAATAAGTGAAAAGAAAATTGGCATTATAAATATAAAAAACATCCCTGATGGCGGCCCGGATTGAAATATATCCCCGTAAGGCCCATACAACTCGCTGCCGAAACTGCCCGCCATCGAAAATATTAATGCCATCATTACGCCATAGAAAAATCCGACAATCAATCCCAGAACGAGATTCAAGATAAATGATATCTTTATAACCGACCAGTAGCCGATTTTTTTCAATTCCAGTTTCATATCGTCCTCCCGAATCTAATATTACCATCCATGATAACAGGCCTTAATATATACCAAAGCAGGTTAACTCTCAACCGAAATCCCCGGCGGCTTACTCTTTGTCCTTTTTAATTATAAAACGGGCGTCCACTGCGCGCGAAGCATCTTTCTTTGGACAAGCCATAAAAGGATTTATGTCAATTTCGGCGATTTCATCAAAATCCGATACCAGTTGCGATAAGCGCAGCAGAGTCTCTTTTAGCATGTTCATATCAATCGGTTCCGATCCCCTGAATCCGGTCAGAAGCGGATACGATTTCAAATTGGCAATCATCTCTTCAACATTGTTGGGATTGAGCGGATGAATCCGGAATGAAACATCCTTTAAAACCTCAACATATATTCCGCCCAGCCCGAACATCATCAGGGGGCCGAACGATGGATCGGTCGTCATACCGATTACCGTTTCTATTCCGCATTGGACCATTTCCTGAACGAAAACCGAGAATTTCTGCCTTCCCTTTTTCTTCTGGCCGGCGACCTTCTTTTTTAAGTCGGCAAATGCTGCCCGGACTTCTTTGGAAGTCCTCAGGTCAACATGCACCGCCCCGATTTCGGTCTTATGCAGGATTGTCGGGGTGTTTATTTTGAGAACGATCGGATAGCCGATCTTCTCCGCCGCCGTCACCGCTTCCTTTTCAGTATATGCGATTATATTTTTCGTAACCGGTATTCCATAAAAGCTAAGCATCTCCAGGGCCTGTTCGCCTACCAGCGCATCCTGCCCCGCCTCCTGCGCTTCATCGAGCAGTTTGCGGGCTTTGTTTTTATCAACCCTGAAAGTTTTCGGTTTACCCTGGGGCCGCTGCAACCACTTGCGGTAACCTTCAATCACCGATAGTGACTTGGCAATCGCCTCCGGAAACAGGTATACCGGCATCTTGTTTTTCTTTAAATAATCAACTCCAATCGAACCCTCACCCGCACCCATAAAACAGGTTAAAACCGTTTTGTCCGTCCCCTGTATTCCATCCATGATAGACCGGGCCACCTCGAGTTGATCTATTGTAACCGGCGGTACAAAAATTGGAATTATCGTATCGAAATCCGGATCCTTTTTTACAACTTCAAGCGCCGATCTAAAATGTTCTCCCCCTGCCCCGGCAACCAGGTCGAGAGGATTGCTGATAGTCCCCTGTCCCGATAATACTTTTTTCAATTTCTTTTTAGTTTCCGACGAAAACGGGGCGACATCCATACCCAGACTAACCAGGGCGTCTGTTGCCAATAAGCCCGGTCCTCCTGCATTGGAGACAATCACCGCCCGATTTCCCTTGGGAATCGGTTGATTGGCCAGCGCCGAGGCCACATCGAAGAGCTCTTCAATCGAGGATACCCGCATTACACCGCACTGATCAAACAATGCATCCACACCGACATCGAGCTCAGCCAGAGCTCCCGTGTGCGAGGATGCTGCCTTGGCGCCCTGCGTCGTACGTCCCGATTTAACCGCTACAATCGGCTTTTTCCTTGATATCTTTCTGGCAATTCGTGTAAAATGTCTCGGATTGCCGAAATTCTCCAGGTACAATAGTATTATATCAGTATTGGGATCATTCTCCCAGAATTCCAGAAGTTCATTGGCCGAAATGTCCGCCTTGTTGCCGATTGATGCAACCATCGAGAATCCAAGCCCCAGTTCGTGTGCATGATTCATAATCGCTTCACCAAGCGCGCCCGACTGCGAAATGAAACCGACCCGCCCCGGAAGCGCCGCGGTTTTTCCAAAAGTACAATTCAGACTGACTTCCGGATCGCTGTTGACAACGCCAAAACAGTTCGGACCGATCAAACGCATCCGATATTCTCTGCATATTTCAACCAGCTGCTTTTCGAGTTCGATACCCTTTCCACCGACTTCTTTGAATCCGGCGGATATTACTACTAACCCCCGAACGCCTTTCTGTCCGCACTGTTCGGCTACTTTTGGAACACCGTCTCGTGGAACGACTATTATAGCCAGATCTACAGCATCGGGAACATCGAGTATTGTTGAATAACTTTTTATCGAATGAATAACGTCATGCTTGGGATTAACCGGAAAAACTTTTCCGTTGAATTCATTTACAAGAATATTATGCAAAATTTCTCGACCGATTGTACCTTTTCGACCCGAAGCGCCAATAACTGCCACCGATTTAGGTTTGAAAATATATTCTATGCCGTTCATGGGGACCTTTCAATAAGAGAATATAGAGCCATATTCGTTATATATACTTGCCTGCTAACAAATTAATTATACGTTCAAAAGTCAAGGACAATTTGCCGGGTGACTTTCACAGCCTCGTATAAAATTGGTCAATCGGTACCCGCGCCAAAATGGATCAGAAATTTATAAAAATCGTCATTTTTTATTTGGAAAATATTCCAATATGTCTTATTTTAAGTTTCCTGAATATCCCTCCCAGAAAGATGTCGCCTGCCTAGCGGGCGGCATCTTTTTTTATGACAACATTAAAAAGGCGGCCTTCTATAAAGACCGCCCTGGGCTGTGAGGCAGGGATGTGGGATCTAGGGATTTTCTTCTTCGTCAGGAAGTTTCAACATTTGTGTTCCGTCAATATATTCCGTCAACTCCACTTTCTTTATTTCACGAAGCTTGTGAGTGATATCCGTAATTCTTTGGGCCGATGTTAAAATTGTCTCCAGTTTACGCACCAGGTCATCATCCAAATCATCTCGATTCCTGAGAAGCAGCTGTGTCGTTCCCACGATTGCCTGGAGCTGATTATTGATTTTATGATTGACTGTCGTAGCGGCCGCCATAGCGCCGTTGAATTTTTCTTTCTCGGCTATAGAATCGAATCTGCTTATTAAAACCGCCAGCGACAATGACGCCGACAAAGCCTCCAGAAAAACATCCTCTCTTACCAGAGACCCGCTTCCCGGCTGAATTCCTATAACCGCTCCCAGAATTTCTTTTCCCTTTTTTACCGGGAGGGTAAAAGCCGATATCGGTTCCTCGCCTCCAAAGGAAAAATAAGCCGATACCAGATGTTTCTTATTTCGAAGATCGGAAAACAGATCTTCCTCCAACTCGGTCAAGAGTTGTCTTTCGGAATTATTACTGGCGTGGCTGACCGTTAGAACTATATTTCTATTTTCATCCCAGACTATGAGCGACCCGGCCGAAAGCCCTACTAAATCAGAAGTCTTCTCAAGGGCTGCTTGTATGATTTCTCTGGCATCCTCTCCTCCCGAAGAAGACAAGGCAACCTCTCGAAGAATATCAAACTGGCGCTGTAATTTGTCGTCACTCATGGATATGAAACCTCAGACAGGCAAAAACGCAAAATCCATGCCTTGTCCCGAGACTTTGGCTAATGGAAACAAATATCTTTAAGGCAAGTATAACTTACTGCTGGAAGTAATATTAAGCAAATTTTGATAATTTGGAAACACATTTGATAAATAAATTTAATGACCCTCTGCAAACAGTTTCATAATATGTCACAGATATAGCATATTATCTTGACTTTAGGGGGCTTCAATATTAAATTCATCCTTTTCGGCAAGTGAAATGATTGAAGAAAGCATCATTAATGATAAATGCGGCGTCTTTGGAATCTACGGAAATAAGCGCGCCGCTGAGCTGACATATTTCGGTCTTTACTCCCTGCAGCACCGCGGCCAGGAATCAGCCGGTATTGTTACTGCTGGAAACGGCGGTGTAAGAGTCTATAAAGGTATGGGCGAGGTCAGCGAAGTATTCGCCCAGAAAAGGCATATCGAAAGGCTGAAGGGCAATATCGCCATAGGACACACCCGCTATTCGACTACCGGTGCCTCTTCCCTGACCAATATTCAGCCGCTCCTTATAACCAATCGAAGCAAAAAGTTGGCGGTCGCTCACAATGGCAATTTGACCAATTCGGTCTATCTTAGAAAAAAACTGGACCGCAGCGGTTCCATTTTCCAGACCACATCCGATACTGAAATATTTCTTCACCTGGTGGCCTTATCCAAAAAAAGAACCCGTTTCAATAGAATCTGTGAAGCCCTGACTCAGGTTGAAGGCGCCTATACATTACTGTTCCTGACCGAAAATTCCATTATCGCCGCAAGGGACCCTCATGGTTTCAGACCGCTGGCTCTTGGTGAATATAACGGAAGTTACGTCGTCGCTTCCGAAACATGTGCTTTCGATATTATCGGTGCCAAATATATCCGTGATGTCGAGCCTGGCGAAGTCCTGGAAATCTCTGAAAATGGTCTCCGTTCCGCATATCCCTTAAAAAAGAGGCACAGGCATTTTTGTATATTTGAATACATCTATTTCTCCCGTCCCGATTCAATAGTCTTCGGAGAAAATGTCGACAAAATCCGCCGCCGCCTCGGACGTCAGTTGGCCATAGAACATCCGGCCGAAGCCGATATCGTCATCGCCGTGCCCGACTCGGCCAACACCGCCGCTCTCGGCTTTTCCGAGCAGTCAGGAATAAAATTCGAAATTGGGCTTATAAGAAACCACTATGTCGGGCGTACTTTTATTGATCCTGAACAAAAAATTCGTGACCTCGATGTCAAAATAAAATTCAACCCGGTAAAAGGCGTTCTGAAAGATAAAAGAGTCGTTGTTGTCGACGATTCTATCGTCCGCGGAACAACCTCAAAAAAGCTCGTTTCGCTCATTAAATCCGCCGGGGCCAAAGAAATACATGTCCGAATATCTGCTCCACCCATTGTTGCACCCTGTTTCTTCGGAATTGATATGCCCACCAAAAGAGAGCTGATTGCTTCCTCTATAACGGTAGAAGAAATCCGAGACTATCTTGAAATCGATTCTCTTGGATACCTGTCAATCGATGGCATGTTGTCGATGCCGTCGCTGCCGCACGACAATTTCTGTACCAGCTGTTTTTCGGGGAAATATCCGCTCAAAATCGAAAAAAGCCATGACAAACTTCGACTCGAAAAACTGTAAACTGGCTTTATCAATTGTAATTCCGATAACATAAAAAAGTCTCATTGACAGAATTGACCTTAAACGTATATTTATATAAGAACCATAAATATACCTTTCCAAAGCCGATACATATAATATTGCGGTTTTAAAGCATCGGAGGATAATTTTCATGAAAATCCGACACCTTGTTGTGTTCATCGCACTGGCATTTTTTCTCTCCCTCAGTGTCAATGCGCGTCATTCAAAAGAGACTTCATCCAATCTTAAATTAATGAAACAGCGGCACGAGATTATAAAACCGACCGCTGCCGAAATATCCGCCTCCGCCGATATTATCCGTGTTGTCGCAAAATTTAAAGAGAAAAGCGATGTCCGTCTGCGCGGAAATAATTTGATCTCCCTAAAAGGACAGTCGGTTGCCGAAGCAAATTCGATCCTGTCGCGATATATGCCGGGGAAATTATCCCGCATGTTCGAAAAACCGGAAAAAGAACTTACCACCATGAAAACTGCCCTCGAGGCAAAATCGCGAGTCGAACTGGCCGATTTCAATCTATACTATGAAATAGAAGTTACCGGTCCCACCGAAGCTCGCGATCTTGTTAATGAATTGAATAAACTCGATATCATTGAAATAGCTTATGTTGAGCCACGGCCGGAACCTGCCGGCGATATCGATCCCCCCACACCCGATTATACCGGCTATCAGTTTTATCTTGACCCTGCTCCCGATGGCGTTGATGCCGGTTATGCCAATGCCTTGCCGGGCGGAGACGGCTCAGGAGTTACCATTTGCGACATCGAAAATTACTGGAATGAGGGCCACGAAGATTTGGACGCGGCAATTGGGGGTACATTAAATGGGGCCGGTAATTCAGTCGGGGGAAATCACGGCACTGCCGTTCTCGGTGAAATGATCGGCGGTGATAACGGCTATGGCGTTACCGGTATTTCACCCGGAGCTGATGCCCGGATGGCCGCAGCCTGGTATTATGGTACCGCAGAAGCAATCATAACGGCTGTCGACAGCCTCGAACCGGGCGATGTAATCCTGATTGAACTGCACGCACCGGGGCCGAGGTATAATTTCGACCCCCGGCCGGATCAATTGGGCTATGTTTGCATGGAATACTGGCAGGCCAATTTCGATGCCATGCAATATGCCTGGGCCAAGGGTATAATTGTATGTGAAGCAGCCGGTAATGGTTCTGAATGGCTCGATGATCCAATTTATGAAAATCGCTTCGATACAACCTTCCGCAACTCACATGCTATTATTTGCGGAGCCGGCGCTCCCATTAGCGGTAACTACGGAACCCCTCGTTCGCCTCTCGATTTTACGAATTTCGGCGAGCGGGTCAATTTGCACGGATATGGTCGTGAAGTTTTTACTACCGGCTATGGCGGATTTTGGGACGGCGACGGTGACGCCAATCAATATTATACTGCTACTTTTTCGGGCACATCGTCGGCATCTCCAATAGTTACTGCTTCCGTTGCCTGCCTTCAAGGATATTATAAAGCCAATTTCGGTGTGCCACTGGATGCCGACTATGCCCGCGATGTCCTGGTAGCAACCGGGACTCCGCAGGCGGCACCGACCGGTGTCCATATTGGCCCCTTGCCGAATCTGGCAGCAGCCATCCCTGCCCTGCAGCCGCCGCCTTCGATGTATGCCGATCCGATCTTTATTGATACCACCATGGCTCAGGGCGATATTGCAGATAAAAAAATATGGCTTAAAAACCGCTCCAACAGTTATGGGCTCGATTTCGCATTATCCGATGATACTCTTGCTAAGAACGTTAACTGGGTATCGGTTTCCCCGACCGGCGGCACCGTTGCTCCTTCCGATTCTGTCGAACTAACAGTAACTTTGGATGCCTCGATTCTCGAGGACCGTTTCGATGTCTACAAGGCCATTGTTAATATTGATTGGGGAGTTACCGGAGGAACTCTGGATTCCCTGACTCAGCTTCCCATATTCCTCTATGTCCCGTGCATCGATGATACTGCATTTACCGTTGCAAACAGTGATCAGGGCGGTGGCCCGACATTTGATTGGTTTGAAATCAAAGATATTGGAATGAAAATAAACAGCTACGAATTTTATAACGGTTTGGCCGAAAATCCGCTCGATGATGGAACGGCCGGTCCTTTTGCATTGCCCTTCGATTTTCCATTTTATGGTAATACTTATAACAACTTATACGTTGGCGTTAATGGCGGCATTTCATTTACCGAACAGGACGTCAACAGCAATGGTTATTTCAGTAATTTCTCAATTCCGGGCAATCCCATGACCACCTTTATTGCGGTTTTCTGGAATGATCTGATTATCGGCGACGATTACAGCGAGCAGGGCGCAATTTACAGGTATATATCACCATCAGGCGACAGTGCCGTTATTGAGTGGTACCATGTCGGAAATTTCAACTCCTCCGCTGATACCATGACTACCTTCCAGGTTATTCTGACCTCGTGGGGCGATATTAAAATGCAATATCTAAACGATGGTATTACCGGCCTTGAACAATCGGCCTTGATCGGCGTTAACGCCACCGGATGTGATGCCGAACCGTACGTCGAAAATGGTTATCCCGAAGAGTCAGTCATCACCGACGGTATGGCTGTTGAATTCGATTCCGGTCTGGCGGAACCTGTAATGGCAGGAGACGCCAATAGCGATGGATCAATCAACCTTCTGGATTTAACATATTTGATCAACTATTTGTATAAGAGCGGCCCGCCTCCAAATCCATTTGAATCAGGTGATATAAACTGTGATGAGGCCGTCAATATACTGGATATTACTTATCTGATCAATTTCCTCTACAAAGACGGTTCCGATCCCTGCTATTACTAATGTGAAATAATAAATAAAAAAAGGCCGCCTTTATTGTGGCGGCCTTTTTTGTAGATTTTTAAATCTTTATTTGAAAGGAAATAATTGCAGTTGGGAAAGATACATCCAGTACTGCGGGAAAAAGCCCAGCAACAATGTCCCTGCCGCTGTTATCGCAAGTACAACTGCCGAGCCGATCTTCAATGAAACCGGCTGGAATTCAGTTTCAGGCTTACGGAAGAATGAGACAACCACGACCCGCAGGTAATAATATACCGATACGAAACTGTTTAATACCGCAATAATGACCAGCCAGACAAATCCATTATCGATTGCCTGCGAAAAGATATAGAACTTGCCCACAAATCCAGCCGTCGGCGGAAATCCCGCCAGCGAGAACATAAACAATGCCAGTAGAGCCGCGAGGTATGGATGAGTCTTGCCCAGTCCCCGCATTTCATCAACAAGAGCATTGCTGCCTGTCCTGCTGTCGATAAGTGTAATGACCGTGAATGCCCCAAAATTGAAAAAGGTATAGGCCAGAAGATAAAATATGGCCGCCGAAGCTGCTCCCTCTCCCCCGGCCGTCAATGCCACGAAGAGGTATCCGGCATGAGCAATCGATGAGTAGGCCAGCATCCGCTTGATATTTTCCTGGAATATGGCCAGCAGATTACCGACTGTCATTGTCAATACCGACAACCACCAGAATATCGGTAATAAATCACTCATCGCTTCATAGCCCCCGGCCATCGGCAATCCGTAGATAAAAATCCTTATCAAAGCTGCGAATCCTGCCGCTTTGGGTGCTGCCGAAAAATATGCCGTTACCGGTGTTGGAGCACCTGTATAGACATCCGGAACCCACATATGGAATGGTACCGCCGCCACTTTGAATCCGAATCCGATCAATATTAAAATGGCACCGGCGGCGAAAATATAGGGTCCCATGCCGCCCATGAAATAATTAAGATTGTCAAATGATATTAATGTAATATCAGTCGTTCCCGCCGCCCCATAAATCAGGGCTATTCCGAAGAGCAGAAAACCGGACGCAAATGCACCCATCATGAAATATTTTATCGATGATTCATTTGATGCTGTATCATTCCGGGCAAAACCTGCCATAACATACAATGGAATCGACATTATTTCTAAACCGAGAAAAATTACAATTAAATTGGGGCTTGAAGCCATCACCATCATTCCGACCGTCGAAAATATCATCAAAGCATAAAACTCGAAGCGATCGATATTGCGGGATATCATATAATCACGCCCCATCAAAAGCCCGATAAGGCCTGCCGTCAAAAATATTATATAGCAGGCGACGGTGAAATTATCGACCATGATCATGTCGAAAAAGCCGGTTTGAGGATTATTCCACTGCCCGATCGACAGCACCATCGCTACGACCATACCGACCAGCGACAGGAAATACATGAAATCTTTGCTTTTTATGATTACTCCAAGAAGGAGAATTAACATACCGACCGCTAAAAGAAATATCTGCGGTGTCAGTATATCAAGGCCAACTGCTGCAGTTTCTATCAGACTATCCATAATTTTTTTTGACGTTTATACTAAACGTGTTATTATATTCCTCATCCACCGCCGAACCCGGCCTGGACCTTATCACCGTCGACTATCACCGGCACAATTGATTTCCCGGCCAGTTCGATTGCCTTTTCTTTAGCGCCCGGCACCGAATAAACATCGATTTCTTTAAAATCTATGCCCTGGCTGGAGTAATGCTCTTTGGCCTTGGTGCAGTACGGGCATCCCGGTTTTGTATATATTGTAACATCTGTCACTATTATTTATCCTCATCATGTTTGGACGCAGTCTCATCATCTGAATCGAACATTCCCTTGAGGGTATGGAATTCGACCTTCTTATGCATCGTCTCAAGGCCGCCGGGAAGTTTCCTGTCCATTATCTCCATTATATCCGTCACCGCCGGTTCGATTCGATTTAAAAACGGTTTCGGGTAAATGCCGATCCAGAATATCAAAATAACAAGGGGAATAAGAACCACTCTTTCACGGGCATTGAGATCGATGAGCTTTTCATTTTCCGGTTTATCAAGCTTTCCGAAAATAACCCTCTGAAGCATCCACAACATATAGCAGGCTGCCAGTATCACTCCAGTTGCACCTATTATAGCATATGTCTGATTTACCCCGAAGGTCCCGAGAAGAATTAAAAATTCACCCACAAATCCATTTGTAAATGGCAAACCTATCGATGAAAGCGCCGCTATCATAAAAAATGTCGAAAATACCGGCATTGATTTGGATAGACCGCCCAGATCAGCTATCATTCGGGTGTGACGCCTTTCATATATCATACCCACTATCAAGAACAGCGCCCCGGTGGATATACCGTGGTTGATCATTTGTATGACCGAGCCGTTCATTCCCTGGATATTGAGCGCCATCATGCCCAGCATAACAAAGCCGAGATGCGATACCGACGAAAATGCCACAAGTGATTTTACATCCCGCTGGACCATTGCCACCAGTGCCCCATAGATGATCCCTATCAATGCCAGTATTGAAATGAGCGGCACAAACTGCAATGTGGCATCCGGGAATATCGGCAGGCAGATACGGATAAAGCCGTATGTCCCCAATTTCAGGAGCACTCCGGCGAGGATAACCGATCCGGCTGTCGGAGCTTGAACGTGAGCATCCGGAAGCCATGTATGGAACGGCCAGACGGGCACCTTGATTGCAAATGCAAGCGCAAATGCCAAAAATATTACACTCTGAGCCGGCATTGGCAGCGCACTCATTTCGTATAGTTTGAGCATATCGAATGTCTGCATTCCGCCTGGCTGATTGAAATATAGATAAATCAACGCCGCCAGCATCAGCAGCGAACCGAACATGGTAAACAATACAAACTTTATCGATGCATAAATTTTTCTATCGCCGCCCCAGATACCGATAATGAAATACATCGGTATCAGCATCGCCTCCCAGAAGACATAGAATAAAAACAGGTCCAGTGAGACAAAGACACCTATTATTCCTGTTTCCAGCAGAAGCAGAGCAATAAAATACCCCTTAACCGCTTTCTTGATGTATGTCCATGATGATAAAACAGCGATACACATCAATATCGTGGTCAGCATTATCAATAATAGCGAGATACCATCAATGCCCAGATGATAACTTATCCCGAATGCCGGTATCCATGATTTGTTGATTTCCAATTGCATGCCGCTGGCCGAGGGATCGAACATGGTGTACATAAATATTGAAAAAACGAATGTAACCAGCGTTACAACCAGTGCAATTCCTCGTATGGAATCATGTTGCTTTTTCGGTACGAATAGAAGCAGTGCGGCGCCGAGAAGCGGTAAAAATGTAACGATCGACAGTATTGACTGTTTATCCATATTTTATCTCAATATTAAATATCCCACCACCGCGATTACCCCGACAAGGAACACCGTGGCATAAGTTCGTACAAGTCCCGATTGTGCCGGACGTAATCCTCGTGAAATGTCCCCTATAACTATCGCCAGCCCGTTTAATAGACCGTCGATAATTACCACATCGAAAACTTTCCACAAAAATAGTGATCCGCCTATAATCGGCCGAACGATTATTGTATCATATATTTCATCGACGAAATATTTACCGTATAAAATCTTGTGCAGCCCTGAAAAACTATCACGGAGTTTACCTGTCAGGGCGGTATTTTTCCTGTAAAAATAGAATGCCAGATAAATGGCTATCAAAACCAGTAAAACGGAACCGCCCATAAGAATAAATTCTGTCGTCGTACTGTGTCCTCCTGTTGCCGCCAAAGCATGTTCACCGTGACCTCCAGCACCATGGACCCCCTTCATAACGGGTTCGAGGAATTTCTCAAAGTGGTTACCCCCTCCAAGCACGTGCGGAATACCGACATAACCCCCGATTAACGAAAGAACCGCGAGTACAATAAGCGGCACCGTCATTATTTTCGGCGATTCATGCAGATGTTCTTTTGTATGACTGTCGGCCCTGTTCTCACCGTAAAATGTAAGATAAATCAATCGGAACATATAAAACGCCGTCAAACCTGCCCCAAGAAATCCGACCAGCCAGATCCACATCGAGCCGAAATCGGAAGAAAATGCCTTCCATAATATTTCATCTTTGGAGAAAAATCCTGAAAATCCCGGTATCCCGCATATCGCCAGTGTGGCGATTAAAAATGTCCAGAAAGTGGCGGGCATGTATTTTCTTAATCCGCCCATATATCTCATATCCTGCTGCCCCGCCATAGCGTGTATGACCGAACCGGAACCAAGGAATAGCAATGCTTTAAAGAAAGCATGCGTCATAAGGTGGAAAATTCCCGCCGCAAAGGCCGCTACCCCGCAGGCGGCGAACATATAACCCAACTGGCTGACTGTCGAATAGGCCAGAACTCTCTTGATATCATTCTGAGCCAGCGCTATTGTGCCGGCATAAAAAGCTGTCGCTATACCGATAATGGCCACGATCAAAAGAGTATCAGGGGCCATCATATATAGCACATTGGATCGCGCAATCATATATACACCGGCCGTTACCATTGTTGCCGCGTGTATCAAAGCCGAAACCGGTGTAGGGCCTTCCATTGCATCAGGCAGCCATACATACAGTGGTATCTGCGCCGATTTTCCTGTCGCACCTACGAACAACAGTAATGTGGCCGCCAGCACCATCCCTCCGCCGGCAGTGAATACCTCCGGCGCTCTGACAAAGACTGTATGGTAATTCAGCGAACCGACATGCCAGAAAATTATAAACAGCCCCAGCAAAAACCCGAAATCGCCAATACGGTTTACGATAAATGCTTTTTTGCCGGCATCGGCTGCCGACTTTTTCTCGAACCAGAATCCGATCAATAGATATGAGCAAAGACCAACGCCTTCCCAGCCGACAAACATCAGAAGATAATTATCCGCCAAAACGAGCAACAACATCGAGAATACGAATAAATTTAAATATGTGAAATATCGCCCGTATCCGGGATCATCATGCATGTAGCCGATCGAATATATATGAATCAATAAGCCGACACCACTCACGACCAAAACCATCACTGCCGACAAAGGATCGAACAGAAACGCAATATCGACCTTAAACAGTCCGGAAGTTATCCATGTAAAAAAGGTATTGGTGATCACCCGTTCAGTTACGGGCAGAGACAGAAGGTCGAAGAAAAATTTAACGCCTATCAAGAATGATATACCAACCGTGGAACAGGCGACAAAGGAAACAATCCCCTTACTCAGTCTGCCCAGTAATAATCCGTTAATGAGAAAACCGATCAACGGAAACAACGGTATCAAATATAGCGGCGCATTATCCATCTATAACCATCCCTACCATTTCAACAGGTTAAAACTATCTGCATTTATAGACTGTTTATTTCGGAAAATCATTATTATAATGGCCAGCCCGACAGCCGCTTCAGCGGCCGCTACGGTCAAAATCAAAAATACGAAAACATGACCGTCTGCGCCCATCCGAATAGCATCCTCAATGGCAATAAGTCCGTTCTTTGCCTGAATCATCCCAATAACGTTTTGCACTTTTGCAAAAGCAATAAGCGCCAGATTTGCCGCATTGAGCATTATCTCGATTGACATAAACATTATTATCAGATTACGAGACAATATCACGCCGGCCGTGCCTAAAACGAAAAGAACCGCCGCTACAACCAAAAAATGGGCTACCGGAACCATCAAATATCCCCGGTTTCTTCTTTTCCCCGTCTTGCCAGAACTACCGCTCCGACTATAGCCGCCAGAAGCAATATAGATGTCAGCTCAAACGGGAATAAATATTTATTAAAAAGCTCAGTGGCGACAACTTCGACCGAGCCGAATTCCTCGGCTGTCTGAACCACCTGTTGTTCAATCCTGGTTGGGATTGTAATTTGGCGAAGAATCGCGATAATTTCAAGGAAAAAAACAACCGACAGGCCAATTTTTGTCGCCCGCCCCAGATTGCTGACTTTGCCGGCAAATTTCTCGCCTCTTAAATTCAACAGCATTATGACAAATAAAAATAAAACAAGAATCGCGCCGGCATAGACAATTATCAATATTGCGCCTATAAAGAGTGCGGAAAGTTGCACGAATAAAAGCGCCTGGGCTACCAGTGAAACAACCATATACAATACCGATGCTACCGGGTTCCGCTGCATGATCATCATCACAACCGCCCCGACTGCAACTATCGCCGCAAAATAGAATATGACTGTTTCAAGAACCATTGACTAAAAAATCCTCCGTACCTTCCTTATTATCTTTTTGAAAGGCTTTTCTTTTGGCCTGTTTGCCAGCATTTCCTGCTTAGTATATATAAAGGAATTTCTGTTGTCATCAGAAAACTCATATTCATGTCCAAGAAATATCGCCTCCTCCGGACACGCCTCTTCGCAATAACCGCAATAAATACAACGTAGTAAATTTATTTCGTAAATTTTAGCGTAACGCTCACCTTTTTCATTTTCCGCCGGTTCCATATATATGCAGTCAGCCGGACATGCCGCGGCACATAAACCGCAGCATACGCACCGCTCGGTTCCGTCATCATAGATTTCCAGATAATGCTTGCCCCGATACCGCGGAAACATCTCATGCTTTTTATATGGATACTGGCGTGTTACAGGTCTTTTAAAGACATGCTTAATCGATGTATAAAAGCCCTTCGGGAGTGCCAGTATTACTGTTTTTATCCAATCGAATGCCATAATTATCCCTGCATACTACAGCCTGAAAAACAGGGCGGTTAATATAACGTTTAGCAATGCCAGAGGGAACAATACCTTCCAGCCGAAATTCATGAGTTGGTCATATCTGAATCTGGGCAGTGTGCCTCTTACCCAGACAAAGAAAGCCATAAATACGGCTACTTTTACCAAAAACCAGATCCAGCCCGGAAGCCACGGTCCCTGCCACCCGCCCAGGAATACCGTCGATACAATCGATGCTACCGCTATCATAGCCCCATACTCCCCGATAAAGAACATCGCAAACCGCATCGAAGAATATTCGGTATGGTAGCCGGCCACAAGTTCCGATTCCGCCTCAGGCAGATCGAATGGATTTCGGTTAACCTCAGCAAAACCGCATATAACAAATATTATGAAAGCAAGCGGTTGACGGAATATATACCAGTCGAAAAATGAGTCCTGCTGATGAACGATTTCTGTCAATGAAAATGTTTGAGCAATCATCAAAACGCCGACCAGAGATAAACCGTACGCTATCTCGTATGAAATCATCTGTGCCGAAGATCTAATACTGCCCAACAAGGAATACTTCGATCCGGACGACCATCCGGCCAGGACAATACCGTAAACGGCCAGCGACGTTACTGCAAAGAAATAAAGAACCGCAATATTCAAATCGGAAATAACCAGGCTGACTTCTCGTCCGGCTATCACGGCCGTATTCCCGAACGGTACGACCGCAAATGTTAAAAAGGCCGGGATAAATGATACCAGCGGAGCCAGGGCATAAGTTACCCTTTCGGCTTTGGCCGGTACTATATCTTCCTTGAAGGCAAGCTTGATAGCGTCAGCAATCGGCTGCAAAAGCCCAAAGGGTCCGGCCACATTCGGCCCGATCCGGTGCTGTATCCGCGCCACCAGCTTTCGCTCCAGCCATGTTGCATAGGCACAGCCGGTTAAGACCGCCATCAATACCACGATGATCTTTATGGTCACCTCAAGAAAATAAACCCAGTCCATTATTTTTCTTCCACTCTGCTCAGTTTAACCCGATCGACTCGTCTCTTGCGCATCTGCAATATATTCACTGGCGTTGCCGAGAAGTTTCTTGTCGCCAGTATTACATTGTTATCAATATGTTCCGATATCCGTACCGGAAGCACCACCTTGCCGATCTCCGATTCAATTCGAAGCATATCGCCGTTTTCGACATGAAGCTCTCCGGCGATCGAGGGTGCTATCTCTATTTGCGCTTCATTACAAAAAGCCGTAAGTGACTTTGATTTTTCCGTCAAGTGCCCAAAATGGTGCGTCTCATCAACCACAAACAGGGTGTATGGATAATCCTCTCTGGTATCAGGCGGAATATATTTAACTTCCAATAGCTCTTTTGGCAATTCTTGCGGTTGATGAAGCTTCAACAGTTGCAAGCCTTCATTATCAAGCTGCTCAACCGTTTCATAAATATCAGCTTTCAATTCTTGCGCAATGGCCTTGATTATTTCGTAACCCGGTCGAGCCGATCCGAATCTTTTTAGCGCCTGTTTGAATTCCTGAACGCGTCCCTCGAGATTGACAAAACTGCCGTCCATCTCCGCCCAACTCGCCAGCGGCAGTACTACATCGGCCATAGCTGTCGTTTCTGTTTCATACAGATCGGCGACAACCAGAAAATCAAGTTTTTCCAAACCCTTCTTGATAAATTCTCCATCAGGATATGTCGTAACCGGATTGGCACCCATCACCAAAAATGAATCTATCTCCTCTTTTGAAGCATTCAATATCATCTTGTCACAAGCCACGCCAACATTATCCGGATAACTGCCCCACATTTCTTTCATTTTCTCGATCTGGGTTTCCGACGGATACGGTATTGCACCGACCAGTTCAGCGCCCTTGCTGTTGGCTGCCTTTGCCAGAAAACCTATCTGACCGCGTTGCAAAAGCCCCGTCAGATTGGCCAGGTTGGAAATCGCCGCCGAGACCGTCTCTCTCGTCGATGTCAAGGCTGTTAACTCACCGGAAATAATTGTAATATGCTTTGCATTGGCAATTGCTTTTGCAATAGAATTTATCCTATCCTTGGAAATTCCGGTTAACTTTGATATTTCTTCCAGAGAATCAGGGCTGATTAGACCCTTCAGTTTATCCGCATTTATATCGCCCGACGACAATCCTTGTTCCACGACGCTTAAACATATACCGTTAAGCAATGCATCGAGTGTCCCTGAATTATATATAATCTCGTCAGTGGAAATATCAGCCGATTTGGTCGCAAATGGATTTATCGCATATAATTTTGCTCCGAGTTTGGTAACCGCCTTTCGAACCCTGAGATTGGTGATCGGGTGTTCTTTGATCAGATTTGACCCGACTACCAGAATTACATCAGATTTTTCAATATCCGCGATTCTAAACGGTAACGATGTCATCCGGCTGTACATATCTCCCGGTTCTTCCGGAAGCATCTTATAATCACTTCTGAAATCGACATTATTTGTATTTAACACCGTTCTAAAGAATTTAGAGACCGCATAAAGCGAACTAGTATCCAGGTTTGGTGAAACCATTCCGCCGATACAAACTCCGCCTTTCTGGTCTTTAATCTCTTTGAATCTTTGCGCGATTAATTGTACCGCCTCTTCCCATGTCGCCGGAACCTGTGAATCACCCTTTTTGATCAGGGGATTCTTCAGACGACTCTCATTATTCGCCACCTGATAACCGTACCGGCCCACATCGCACAGCCAACCCTCGTCTATAGCGTCATTTCGACGTGATGTCGTCCGGAATATCTGACCTCTACCCTTCCAGAATTTAATATTGCATCCATCAGCACAATACTGACAAATAGAGTCAACAGTATCTGTCTTCCAAACCCTGATTTTGTATCGCCAGTCGGTATTTGTCAAAGCCCCGACCGGACAAATTTCAACCAGATTGCCCGAATAAATCGATTCGACCTTTCGTCCCGGTGCAGCATCTATCTCGGTCATATTACCGCGCTGAAATGCGCCCAGATCAAATTGGCCGAAAATCTCCTTGTTGGAACGGACGCACCTATAACAAAGAATACACCTGTTCTGGTTACGAACTATTTCGGGTCCAAGCCGCCAATCGTCAAAAGTCGATTTCTTATCTCTTATAAATCTGTATTTATCAAAATCAAACCGGGAATTATCGATTCCATGCGCGAATGTCAAATCCTGAAGGTCGCATTCTCCGCCCTTATCACAGGTTGGGCAGTCCAGCGGATGGTTCATCAATATGAATTCCAAAACAGCCTTACGTCCCTGCAGCACTTTCTCCGACTGGGTGTGGACAACCATTCCCGGAAGCGCCTCCGTTGCGCAGGATACTTCCAGCTTTGGTCTTTTCTCGACCTCAACATAACACATCCGGCAGGCCCCGACCGATTTCAATTTCGGATGCCAGCAAAAAGTCGGTATCTCGATCCCGATCGATTTCGCCGCCTCGAGAACCGTCGTCCCCTTCGGAACCGATACCTCCTGCCCGTCAATAGTCAGAGTAATTTTGTCGTCGTTGTCAGCCATTATTTAAATGCAAACTCCGTCTTTACCAGGCATTGATGACTATCGATATGATGCTGCCATTCATCACGGAACAACTTGATAGCCGATTGAATCGGCATCACTGCAGCATCTCCCAGCGGACAAACCGTCCGCCCTAGAATATTCTCGCAAATCGACTCAATCTTTTCAATATCACCCGGTTTTCCTTCGCCCTTTTCAATGCGGGATATAATCCTTTCCAGCCATCCTGTTCCCTCCCGGCAGGGAGTACACTTTCCGCATGATTCATGACGGTAAAAATGTATCAATCTTTCAATAACCCAGACAATACAGGTCTGGTCGTTTATCACTATGACCGCCCCCGAACCGAGCATCGAACCCGCTTCCATGAGAGATTCATAATCCAGAGGCGTATCTATTTTATCCGGAAGTAAGAACGGTGTCGATGAACCACCGGGGATTATAGCCTTAAGCGGAATATCGTCGAGCATCCCGCCGCCCAGCTCATTTATTAAATATGAAAGAGGCGTTCCCATCTCGACTTCATAATTGCCCGGTTTTTTTACATGTCCCGAAAGAGAAAATATTTTGGTCCCCGGGGATTTTTCCGTCCCCATCGACTTGTACCATTCTGCGCCATTATTTATTACCTGCGGTACGCAGGCCAGCGACTCGACATTATTGACGATCGTCGGACAGCCGTAAAGACCCTCAATGGCCGGAAATGGCGGGCGTATCCGGGACATGCCTCTTTCTCCCTCCAGAGAATTAAGTAGGGATGTCTCCTCTCCGCAAATATAGGCTCCCCCGCCGGTATGAACCACAATGTCCAGATCGTACCCGGTGCCGAATATATTCTTGCCCAGATAGCCTTTCTTATATGCCTCATCAATCGCTTTTTGCATAATTCTGGCAGGTGTCGCAAATTCCCCGCGGATGTATATAAATGCCTTATGGCACCCTATAGCGTATGCCCCGATCGCCATTCCCTCTACAACCGAATGCGGATCCTGCTCCATTAGAACACGGTCCTTGCAGGTGCCCGGCTCCGATTCGTCGGCATTGCAGATAAGATACTTCGGTTTGGGACTGTCCTTGGGCACGAATCCCCACTTAACTCCGGTCGGGAATCCGGCGCCTCCGCGGCCCCTGATGCCTGAGTTTTTGACTTCGTCAATAACTGCCTGTGGTTCCATTTCCTTAAGCGCCTTCTCCCATGCTTTATAAGCGCCGTTTGAAACCGCCCGGTCGATATTGATCTGCTCCGGGTCATCGATATATTTAAAAAGTACCTTCTTTTCCATATCAGGCTTTGCTCTTTAAATCTTCCAATATTTCGTCGATCTTTTCCCGGGTAAGATTCTCATAATACTTGTCATTAATCTGCATCATTGGCGCACTGGAACAGCTTCCAAGGCACTCCACGGAAATAAGTGTAAACATCTTATCCGGGGTCGTTTCTCCTTTTTTTATGCCCAATTTCTCTTCCAGATATTCTATTAAACTGTCTGCACCGAGTAAGGCACAGCTTATATTATGACAAACCTGTATTAAATATTTGCCGACCGGCTCCTTGGGGAACATCGTATAAAATGTCGCCGCCTCGGCAATCTCAACATAAGGTATCTCTATTATCTCAGAGATCTCTCTATATATATCATCATTGAGATGTCCCACCTGGTAGTAGGCCACTGTTAAAGCCGGAAGTATCGCGGATTTTCTCTGCGGATACCGCACCATCTTGTCTTTTATTTTCTTTACCGATTCTTCCGTTAAAATCATCGGTCTACCTCACCCAGTACGATATCAATTGAACCTATCGCAGCAATAACATCGGCAATCATCTGTCCCTCGACCATCTTCGGAAGTGCCGAAAGATTCACGAATGATGGCGGCCTTACCCTCATCCGGTGCGGCCTGGTCGTTCCGTCCGAAGATATATAATATCCCAATTCACCTTTTGGAGATTCAATTGCCTGATATACTGCCCCTCGCGGCGGCTTGAATCCTTCAGTAATAATCTTGAAGTGGAATATCAACGATTCCATCTTGGAGAGAACATCTTCCTTGGGCGGAAGTACCACACCCGGAACGTGCGCCCGATATGGCCCATCCGGCATCCCATCTAAAGCCTGTTTTGCAATCCCAAGCGACTGCCTCATCTCTTCCAGCCGAATAAGATACCTGTCATAAACATCACCGGTCTTGCCAAGAGGAACTTCAAAATCGAATTTTTCATATCCGCTGTATGGGTTAGCCTTACGGACATCATAATTGACTCCCGACCCGCGCAAACACGGTCCGGTCAAACCGCAATTTATGGCATCCTCGGCCGATATTTTGCCCACGCCTATCGTCCTGTTCCGGAAAATTTTGTTATCGGTCAAAAGCCTCTCATAATCTACCATTGCTTCAGGAAGACGCTTCAGTATCTTGTTTACACGTTTGTCGAAATCTTTTGGAAGGTCATATGCCAGGCCGCCTATCCTGAAAAATGTTGTCATCATTCTTTGACCGGCACATGCTTCATATAGATCAATAATAAGTTCCCGCTCACGGAAGGCATACAGAAGCATCGACATCGCGCCAATATCAATCGCGTGCGTTCCCAGCCAGACCAGATGCGACATTACTCTTGTCAACTCGGTAAGACATACCCGGGCATATTTGACTTTTTCCGGGACTTCTATTTCCAGAAGTTTCTCAATCGCCAGGCAGTAACCGAGATTATTCGACATTGGCGCCAGATAATCCATCCTGTCTGTCGTCGGAATTACTTTATAATAGAGCTTGGATTCAGCTTCTTTTTCAATCCCGGTATGAAGGTAGCCTATTATTGGCGTTGCCTTGACCACCGTTTCGCCGTCAAGCTCCAATTCCACACGAAGAACGCCATGGGTCGCCGGATGCTGCGGCCCCATGTTTATATTCATTGTTTTCCGCGCTGTGTTATTCTCGGTGGTCATAGAATCACCTCGGGAGGCTCATCCTTATTATGGGAAAACTGCGGGACTTCATAGGTAAGCGGGAAATCTTTTCGATGCGGATGCCCCTCCAGTTCATCTGGCGTCATTATTTTGGTCAGATTTGGATGTCCGATGAAGTGAATCCCCATCAAATCATAAACTTCCCGTTCCAGCCAGTTGGCCGTCTGCCAGATCGATGTCACCGAATCGACTTCCGGCTTATCTTCAGGGAGACGGACTTTTATGAAGAAGCGGTGCTTATACTTAAGGGAGTACATATTATAAATTACTTCAAATCGACCGTCCTTTTCTTCGACCGGATCATCCAGCCAGTCAAGGGCACAAATATCGAGCAGAAACTTTACATTGAGATCGATATCTTCATAAAGCCCCTGCATAATATCGAATAAAAATTCAGGCTTGACAAAAAAAGACTGTTGTTCCCGGAAATTATCCTCCCTGACCACAGCTTCCGGAAAACCCGATTTGAAAAATTCCCTTAACTTATCTTCCATAACAATCTGAAATAAATACTATTTCTTGTCTTCTTTTTTCTTTTTGACCGACTCTTTATCAACTTTCTCATACAGCTTCATAATGCCGTTTATGAGCTGTTCCGGCCTGGGCGGGCACCCGGGAACATAAATATCCACCGGGATTATCCTGTCTACCCCCTGCAAAATAGCGTAATTATTGAAAACCCCGCCGGTCGATGCACAAGCGCCCATAGAAATAACCCATTTCGGATTCGGCATCTGCTCATACAAGCGCTTGACAATCGGGGCCATCTTCCTGGAAACTCTCCCCGCTACGATCATCAAATCCGCCTGACGGGGCGACGGCCGCATAACTTCCATGCCGAACCGGGCCAGGTCATAATGCGAAGCAAATGTCGACATCATCTCAATAGCACAACAGGCCAAACCGAAACCAAACGGCCACATCGAACGCTTCCGTCCCCAGTTAACCATCTTATCCAGTGTTGTCAGGATTATTCCATCCGGTATTTTTTCTTCTAATCCCACTTCAATGCTCCCTTACCAAGGATGTAAAAATAACCAACCAGCAGGATAGCTATAAAAACCAGGATCTCAATAAAACCGAATAATCCCAGCTTTTGGTATATGACCGCCCACGGATAAAGAAAAACAACTTCAATATCAAATAGAATAAACAGAACGGCGATCATGTAAAATTTGACCGGGAACCGTTCACGCGTATCTCCTTTTGGAACGATACCGCTTTCATACGGCTCGGCTTTTGCCCCCTCGATTGTTCTGCGCCCAAAAATGAAAGAGGCTGCGTACATCCCGAGGGCAATCAGCGTTGTCACCGCAACCAGTAGGAAAATTGGAAATAAGGTCTCAAACATCAACCTCAAAACCCCGCAAAATTAATAATTGCCAATTATAAGATAATCCTGCCGTCCAAGTCAACAATTATTTGTGAATTTTTTAACAATCAATAATGCAAATAATTATCACTAAACGATTACTCAGCTATATCTTCTGAGAAACTTTTTGATATATATACGGACAGGTTTTTAAGATTATATACCGATTCTGATATGATTTGAATAGACCCATCCCCGCCTTCTCCGGTAAGCCTCAACCCGGTAGAGTCCGTTTTTATCCGGCCTGTACTCCACACTGTCCCCATGCGTTTCAAGCACCATATCCCCGTTGCAGATCAATCTGATATTAGCCTTCTTTGGACTAATTATCTCTATCTTTGAATCCTGATAGGTGGGCAAATAGCCGCCGCTTATAACCTTGTCGGTGCCCTTCTGAGCGATAAATTGAAAACCTGAGGCATTCCCCCAGCGATGATTAGAGCTGAAAACCCGGCAGTCCCGTATTGCCGCATATATCTGCCTTCGAGCGGTGTCGAGATCGCTCGATAATTTGTCCTGAAGAAGCAAATGAGCCCGAAGCGATCGAAATTGAACCTTATATGGGAATATACTTATCTTGAATGGCCCCAGTTTATACGGGAACGCATGAACGTCAATTGCCGCCAGACCGACTGTCTTTTTCTCCATATTGAACTCATCCCATTTCCGCAAAATCCGGTCCGTCGGCTTTCTCATAAATTTGCGGGGGGAAAAAAGCATCTTGAGTTGATTATATGGTTTCAGCTTCTCCATCCACTCAGACATCTGGTTCCAGATCTCTATACCTGTAAAGCCCTCCACATCCCAGTCGGTCCATGGATAAGATGGGTATTTACCGTCACGCGGACGAACCTCATCGGGATGCGCCAGAATCCCCAGCGCCCCCTGCCTGGCTCCTTCAGCCACATATTCTTTCGGTGACAGTCCCGCGTCCAGTACATCCTCGGTCTCAAAAAGGAGATAATGATTACAGTCATTGGCATCATTATGCTCATACCCTATTAAAACCAAAGTGTCTCCGTAGAACCCTTCCCTGTTTTCATGCCGAGCTTTGAGCGTCATATGGTCGGTTACAAGGATATAATCCAAACCAACCGAATTGGCGATATCGGCGACTTTTTCGAGCGGCTCGGTTCCGTCGGAATCCGTCGTATGAATATGAATCGTTCCGGTATACTCGTAATAATCACCGTATTTCTTCATCTAATCAGCTCTTTCCCTTTCCTTATCCGGTACCTTCCTGAATATAATCAACCCTGTAATCATCATTAAAATCAGCGATAACACTGCCAGCTTATACGGCAGCTTTATGGCGCCTTCCTCGGTCAATCCAAACAGACCTGCCAGCGAGTTCATCTCAGTAACAATATTCTTAAATTCAATAACAGGTATTTCCGGTGCCGACGCCATTTGTCCGAACATTATCTCTATCGGTATCGCCGCGCTGGAGTCTTTATCTGACCCTGCCCTGCCCCAATTAATATACAGCGTATCACTTACGGACAAAGTATCTGTTATGTTAGATGGATTAATCGACAATGTCAAGTCAAGACTCTCTTTATACGGAATTGTCCCGGTGTCCGGAACTACATTAAATATATCCTCATCATATTCTACCAATTCAAACTCTATATCATTATTCTCTGTCTGATTTTTTAACTGGATTTCAATAGATGCTGTTTCTCCTGCCGCAATAGCAGCAACCACCTCTTCAAAATTCCGCTCTGTGCCAAGATAATATGCCGAACTGAACGAAAATACAATTATCCCCCAGATAATCGGCCCGACCACCGCCGCCGCTTTTCCCGACAATGAATAAAGCCCGAAAAACCTCCCCAATTCCTTCTTCGGGACCATTTCAGCAAGCAATGGCCGTGATACGGTCCACAATCCGCCCAGAAAAACACCCATAATCGAACCAAGAAAATAAATTATTATCCTCCTGTCTATTAAAATAAACAGTAGCAAAGCCGCGATCCATCCCCAGATTATACCGGCCATCATCCTCTTCAAGCTGATATATTGAGATATCTTCCCGATCACGAATGATCCGACCATCGCGGAAAATGTGGAAATAATTAAAAATACAGTGATCTCGGAATCGCCGAAACCGAGCACAAATGACGAAAATATCCCCATATTTAGAATAACCGTCGCGACCGCATCCTCGAAAAAATAATCGGCAATCAAAAATCTCAACACACCCGGATACTTCTTGGTCGCCCTGACCCCCTCCCATACATCCCGGTAAGCCCCTCTTATATTTACCCGACCTTCTTTGATTGGAAGGTGACTCTCCTTTACCCAGAGAAAAAGAGGTATAGAAAACACCAGAAACATAACTGCCGTCGGCAAAAAGGCCGCAGTTTTTCCTCCTGCCCCAAGCCAGGGAATATCCAGGCCGAAAATCGCCCCTTCTACCCACGGAAGCACCAGTATCATACCGACAATCGAACCGGTATATCCCAGTGCCACTCCCAGTCCCGATACCAGTCGTGCTTCTTTCCCGTCCGATACCGAATACAACAGCGCATTATAGAAAACCATTCCCCCTTCATAGAAGAAATTGGCAATCGCAAAAAATATTATAATCAGCAGGAAAAAACTGACCGGCGTAACCGCAAAAATTCCGATAGAAACACAGCAAAATATCGTAAACAAAAACAGGAATAATTTTTTCTTGGTCGAGTAATCCGAAAGAGCCCCCAGGGCCGGCATAATCAATCCGACCGTCAGCATCGAAAGCGAATAGGCTACATCATAATACAATCCGTCTCGCCCCAAATCCTCCACTACCCAGCGCTTGAAATAAAGCGACAAGATATTCATGGAGAATATCGTATTGGCGAAATCGTACAGCGACCAGCTTAATACATCGCGCCGAAATATAGATTTTTTCTGATTCAAAGTTCGAGTTTATCCCGAATGTTTAGCATCCCGTCGCGAATCAGCATCAAAAATTCCGGAAGTTCCAATCCGAGGTTTTCGCAGGCCGCCATCGCTTCTCTCGATGCCCCGGCCGCGAATCTCTTTTCCTTGAAACGGCGCATCATAAAATCGGCATCGATCGCGTCAAGGTTTTTATCCGGATGCATCAAAGCGCACGCCACGATAAATCCGGTTGCCGGATCCGTCGTATAAAGCGCCCAATCCATTTTACTCTTACATTCGGAGTGGCCCGGATGGCATCTAATAGCGTAGATCATCTCATCGGTCAGATCATATTCCTTGAGCCATTCCTCGGTTACAAACGTATGCTTCTCCGGTTTGTCGACCGTGACCGCATAGTCGAGATCGTGCAGAAGTCCCGTCAGGCCCCAGATATTCTTATCCTCACCGAAATGTTCTGCCAGCCTGACCATTCCTGCCTCTACCGCCAGAATATGTTTCCGAAGATTTTTATTCTTGATTTTCGATTCCATCAGCTTTAGTGCCGTCGGACGATCTATCATTTTGGCCACCTCTTCTTTTGACTTATAGATAACAATTATATAAATTTAGCCACTGCTTGTAAAGTGGCAGGATAATTTATATAGACAATAATACGATTAGATTAAATATGACTGAAAATAAATTCAACTTCGATTTAAAAACGGCAATACCCGTCATAATATTATTTGCACTGTTTATAATTGCCGGCCTGCTCCCAATAGATTCGATGTGGGGCTTCAACCATCTGAAATATTTCAGCCCCATGATTGCCGTCATTTATTCTGTTCTTTTTCTTATAATTCTAATCCCCCACGGAAACAAACTGGTCTATAATGTCTCAGCCGATATTAAACGAAATTTCAGTGCATACCCCCGGCCTGTTCAGGCTGTTATCATTATAATCGTTTCCGGGGCCGTTTTGTATCTTCTGCGTGTCCACGTTCATTCTTTAGGGGACGGTTACCAGCGCATCTACCAGATCGAGCAGGGATATTTATATTATAATGTAGAGGTTCTCGATTTCTTCACCCACGGTGTAATCTATAGATTTTTTAAGCTGTTCGGCATAGATTCCGGAGAACTGGCATACACTGTCACGAGTATCATGACCGGAATAATATTCGTTTTAATTGTAATCCTGACAAAAATCCCTGAAAAAATATTTGGCCATTCTTCCGCGGCAAAAATACTAATTCTATCCCTCGGCAGCTCCCTTCTGTTTTTCGGATATGTCGAATCTTACAGCCTGTACTATCCTTTCGCCTTGCTCTATATAATTTTTGCCTTTAAATTTATTCGTGAAAAGACCGGTCTCCTCGCCGCGTCGATTTTCCTTGCCCTTGCTCAGGCTTCCCACATGACCGGCATAATATTCCTTCCCTCATTCCTCTGGCTGCTCTGGAATAATTTCGACTCCGAAAAAAGCAACCGCAATTTGCTGGTTCCGTTCCTGATAGCGGTCATTCCTTTTCTGGGAATTATTATACAGGAAATCTATCTCCGCACCTTCATCGCAGAAGTCATGCCCTCGGTCTCCGGCGGAATTCTCCCGCTCTATTCATCCGAAAAATACTCTATCCTCTCGCCTCAACATCTATGGGACATATTAAATGAAATTCTGCTCATCTTCCCGGCTGTGTTAATACTTTTCATCTATTCCTTCTTAATAAAACCAAAGACCAAAAGAACAGACGGTCGCATCTTTGCCATAATCGTCACGGTCTGCGCTTTTATTTTCATGCTCCTTATCGATCCCAAGCTCGGTTATGCCCGCGATTGGGATCTATTCGCCACTGCCACGGCATCAATCGGAGCCGTTACCGCTCTCTACCTTTTCAGCCGATATGACATTAACAAATATTCAATCACAGTAATTTCATTTACATCGGTCCTTTTCTTTTCATCCTGGGCTATCATGAATGCTGCTGATGAACGTCAGCTTGAGCGGGCCGAAGATCTCCTTAAGCTTAGCGATAAAGGACGCGGCTACGGCACCGAACTCCTTGCTCATTACTATCGCAATGTTCTTGATGATCCCGATAAAGCTGCCGAGCTGTTAAGTGGAGATGAGGGAGTTGAGAAAAACGCCCGAGTATACGCCAAACTTGTCAAAACTCATCTCGATAAAAATAAATTTGCCGAAGCCTGGAAAGCGGTCCAGCAGGGCCTTAAAGTTGACTCCGGTTACGCCGAACTGCATTATCTTGGCGCTGTCGCCCTGACCGGTCTCAACCGCCTTAAGGAAGCTCTTCCCTATATAAATAACGCTACTCAAATGGATCCCGGACGGATGGAAATTTGGCACACGAAAGGGGTTATACATTATCGTTTACTGCAGTATTCTCAAGCCATAGAGGCTTTCAAAAGGTCATTGGAGATTCGTCCCGATTATTCAGTCGCCAATTATGAAATCGCCAATATGTACCGCCTGCTTGGCAAATATGATTCTGCCCTCATCTATGTCAAAAAAGGTCTCCAGGCGAACCCTAACTACCCCGGCGGTGTAAAACTTCTTGAGATGATAGAAAAAGAAGCCCGCAATTAGAATAGGGAAACTGTAAAATATTCAATTAACTTGACATAGGGCCGAAATTTAAATAAAATATCCTCACTAAAATGCTGGGGTAGCTCAGTTGGTTAGAGCATCAGATTGTGGATCTGAGGGCCGAGAGTTCGAGTCTCTCCCCCAGTATAAAATTAAAAAAGGCAGGACCCAAAATCCTGCCTTTTTACATAGAAAAATATTTAATCATTAGATTTATAATTTCTACTATTGGCCGATTGTTTTATTTAGGGAGAATTTAATGCCAACTGCATTTAATAATAAAAGCAAAAAATTAGAATTCGATCTCTTTTTCAACATCCTCGAAACATTACCTGAAGGCGTAATGCTGTTCGATAAAAACTGCAATATGCGATATGCTAACGCCTTCGCCAGAAGATTAATTACCTGTAACCCCCATACCTTCATAGATAATACTCTTGAAGCATTGCAGAAGAATGAGGGATATAGCGAAAATAAAATATTCTTCAATCAATCACAAAAAGCGATCTTCCAAATTCAGATGCGTGAGTTATACATTGCCAGCACTATGATAAAAGTTGTCTACCTGTATAATATTGACAAACAAAAATGGGAAGAAAGGCAATTACGAAATGCTCGCGCGCGGTTCATTGAGGAACAGTTGGCCTTGCGTAACAAGGATTATGCTCTTCATGAGATAATCAATATTACCGAGGATAAAAAAACAACTGCCATAAAAAGTCTGAAAAACAAGATCGACAAAAATATAAAACCAATCTTGAAAAAATGTAAATCCTATGCCGATCCTGATCTTCGGATTGAACTGGAATTGCTCGAAGAAACCCTCGATAACTTGACCGAACATTACGCAAGCAGATTTGAATCGCTATATAAAAGGCTCTCTCCGCGCGAAAAAGAAATTTGCGCCCTCATCAAAAAAGGCCTGCCTTCGAGAGAAATTGCCCGCATCCTGAAAACTTCATCGAATACCGTCGTAGATCAGCGACGCAGTATCCGCAGAAAATTAGGTCTATCAAATAAAAAAATAAACCTGACCACATTTCTCCAGTCTCATGCCAATTACATTACATCGAAATAATAATTTCGCATTTAACGTTTTAAATGTAAATGCCGCAAGTCTTAGAATATGCTATTAATGGAGCATGTTTGTCCATAATAGACTATCGCCCAACCTCTTTTTATCCACCAAATATACCCCTCAATGAATTCTAATTTGGCTCGAAATATATAATGTAATTTTTAGCGCAGCTGTTTTAAATACCAGTTCAGCCTGCCGGAAGAAGAGCACTATTCTTCTTTAAATATATTAATTAGGGGGAACACCAATGAAAAACATGAGTCTCAGCATGAAAATGGCCGCCATTTTCGGATTGCTCGTGCTTGTCTCCGGTGCCATTGCCATTCTTGGCATTACCAAGCTTGGGGGTATGAACCAACGCCTCGGTGGGATTGTTAATATCTCCGCCGAAAAAGTCCGTCTGGCGACCGAACTAAATCACCATCTGGTGGCCATATCTCGAGCGGAAAAGAACATTATCCTGTCCAAAACCCAGGAAGAAATGGATGAATACGCCGATTTTATCGCCGCCACCCGTGATAAAATGAAAGAAAAACGAGAACAACTGAGAGAATTGGTTGATGATGAGGGCGATAGGCAGCTTGATAAATTCGCCGAAACATGGGATAAATACATCGAAATCAACCAGGAAGTTCGTCGCCTGGCCCGGCTGAATTCCAATGAAAAAGCCAAAGCCCTTTCCATGGGACAATCCCGCGAAGAATTCGAAAAAATGCAAAGAGCCCTGCAGAACATAGGAAAAAGGAACGAAGAGGACTTTGCCCGCGCCAAAAGAATCAATGATGCCTCATCACTCGCCGTTGCAGGAGAAAGAGTAAAAATATCCGCTCGGCTTCTTCGCAATGCCGTGGAACTCCAACGAGCCGAAAAGAATCTGATTCTTGCCAATACTCAGGAAGAAATGGAAGAGTTCTCCGCAGCCATGAAAGCGGTAATTGACGATATGAACGTCCGTTTCACAGAGCTCGAAGCCATCGTTGATGAAAACGGCAGGAAAGACTTGAATGCCGCTCGCGATTCCTTCAAAAATTTCCTGAAATATAATAAGCAGGTCGAAGACTACACACGTGAAAATGGTAACAACCGGGCTTTCACTCTTTCCGGTTCAACCGCTCGCGAACTTTCCGACCGGGCCCAGGTAATGATGGAAGAAATCGCTGCCAGGAGTTTGGAAGACATGCAAAATGATGTTAAAATCAGCGACGCCAGTTACGCTACCGCCAAATATACAATCTTACTTGTCAGTATAATTGGTATTCTGGCCGGTATTCTAATCGGAATCTTTACTCTGACCAATGTCAATAGAACCTTAAAAGGCGTTGTTGAACAGCTTGACAGCGGAAGTGAACAGGTCAGTGCCGCCTCCGAGCAAGTCGCCGCCTCCGGCCAGCAGATAGCCGAAGGCGCCTCCGAACAGGCCTCGTCCATAGAAGAAACATCGTCCTCTATTGAGGAAATGGCCAGTATGACTCGCCAGAACTCGGATAATGCCAAACAGGCCAGCAGTATCGCCGAGGAAGCCAATTCCTCAGCCAAAGACGGTTCCAAGGTTATGAACCAGATGTCTGAAGCCATGAATGGTATTAAAAAATCTTCGAACGAAACGGCTAAGATCATCAAAGTCATTGACGAAATCGCCTTCCAAACCAACTTGCTTGCACTCAATGCCGCTGTCGAGGCCGCTCGTGCCGGTGAGGCCGGCAAAGGCTTTGCCGTTGTAGCCGAAGAGGTCCGCAATCTGGCCCAGAGATCGGCAGAAGCCGCCAAAAACACCAATGAATTGATCGAAGGCGCACAGAAAAATGCCGAGAATGGTGTTCGGGTAAGTGCGGAATTGAAAGATATTCTTGAAAAGGTAGCCAATGGAAGCGATAAATTAAATGACATCATTCGCGAGGTCTCTTCCGCCAGCGATGAGCAGCGTCAGGGTATCGACCAGTTGAATACTGCCGTTTCACAGATGGATGAAGTCGTCCAGCAGAATGCTTCAAATGCCGAGGAGTCATCATCCGCCAGCGAAGAACTGGCCGCACAGTCCCAAAGCATGCGTCATGCTGTTGTCTTACTCACGGAAACTGTATTCGGAAAAGGTTCGGGACATATTTCTGAAATGAATATTCAGACTGCAAAGAAAAAATCGGCGGATAAAAAGAACAAAAACCTCGATCTCTCAAAACTGAAAAAGCATACTGCAAAAAAGGAAGAAAGAGCGGTCCCGTCAAAATCAGATGATAGCCAGACGGTATCTGCACTCGAAGAAAGCGATCTCTCTGATTTCTAATGCCACCCCGCCTTATAAATGCGGAGATAACTCGAAAAGGTTATCTCCGCTATTATCTAATCACTCGATAAAATTGAACAGGAATCCATATCATCTATGAGCGGTGTTCCATAGGTCCCGGTAATTTTCAACGCCTTCAAGAAGCGAGAACGTATCATCCGCTCCATCTCTTCCCTCTCCGTCTTGGTGCCCTTTTTGAGCGGAAGCTGCCCGCCCGCCATTGCATGATGCCCCCCACCCGTGCCTTTGCGAGATACTATCTTCTGCATCACCTCACCGGCATCCGCGTCCGACTCGGTAGTCCGGATAGAAAGCAGTATTTGATCCTCATAAAAACCGTAGCAGAGTGTCCACGAAGTTTTTTCATCCCGCAATGTCATATCCGCAATTTCGCCGACAATATCAGGGATGTCAATATTGCCCATACATGATAACACAGCCTTTTCATAGACTTTCGCATTATTGAGAGCGGTCGCAAGTATCGCGAAATAAGATCTCGGCGTCCGGCTTCTTTGAATTTCCGAAAGCATGCGCTTATTGGCCAGCGGATACAAGGCAAGATACGCATCGTTATCAGCCTTGCTTGAATCAATCCCCATATCCTGCGTGTCGGATCTTATGCCATAAATCAGGGCTGTCGCCAGAGGCGCATCTATCTCGACACCAGCCTCTTTGAGATACTCATATAAAATCGTCGAGGCCGCTCCATATTTGTTCCGGATATCGGTGAACCGGGCACTCCGGGTGGCCTTTATTATTCGATGATGGTCGATTATTATATGCGGCTCGTAATCCGGAGGAAGTGAATTATTGCCGGTCCCGGTCTGGGTATCTACCAGCGCTATAAGATCATACTTGCTGACATCGATTTCCTGCATAATATGGTACGGCAGCCTGAGATATTTTGCCAGCGCCTTGTTCTCGGCACGCCCGATTATCCCCCCGCTTGTGATTGTGCACTGAATATCGCTGTAATGTCGAACCAGTTCACGAAGAGCCGCCGCTGAGGCTAGTGCATCCGGATCAGGATAATCCTGCATGACTATCAAAAGGTACTTTTTATCTTTCAAAAGTTCCTTTATCTGGTCCAGCTTATGCGAGTTTTTTTCTTCTTTAGCCATACCGCTCCATTATTCCCGAACCTGCAATATCAATATTGCACCCAATAATATATCTTAGTCGTACATCCCTCAAACGAATTGTACGACTAAGTTGATAAAATATTTAATTAAGCAATCGATATTTATCAGGCCAGGTCTATCTTGTCATCGAGATAAACATCCTGTATCGCATTCAAGAGTTCGACACCGTCCTTCATCGGCTTCTGGAATGCCTTCCGGCCCGAAATAAGCCCCTGACCGCCGGCTCTCTTATTGATCACGGCTGTTCGAACCGCCTGGGCAAGGTCGTTCTTACCGGTCGATGCCCCGCCGGAGTTGATCATGCCTATCCGACCCATATAGCATCCCGCCACCTGGTAACGCACCAGGTCGATCGGATGTTCGGTCGTCAGCTTGTCATAAACCAGGTCGCTCGTCTTGGCAAAGCCGATTGCCTTGAATCCGCCGTTGCCGACCGCCTGCTTCTGCTTGATAAGATCAGCTTCGATCGTTACCCCCAGGTGATTGGCCTGACTGGTCATATCCGCCGACGTATGATAATCTTTGCCGTCTTTCTTAAATGCCGAATTCCTTAAATAACACCACAGTACTGTAATTAATCCCAGTTCATGGGCCCTTTCAAACGCGGCCGAAATCTCCTCAATCTGACGATCCGAATTTTCCGAGCCGAAGTAAATAGTCGCACCGATACCGGCAGCACCCATATTCCAGGCCTCTTCAACCGAGGCAAAAAGCCGCTGGTCGTAGCGGTTGGGATAGGTCAGAAGTTCGTTGTGATTTATCTTTACGATGAATGGAATTTTATGTGCATATTTACGGGACATCAACCCAAGAACTCCAAGAGTCGAGGCTACTCCGTTGCAGCCACCCTCAATAGCCAGCTTAATAATATTTTCCGGATCAAAATATTCCGGGTTCGGTGCAAATGAAGCTCCCGCTGTATGTTCGATTCCCTGGTCGACCGGAAGAAGTGAAAGATAACCGGTTTTGGCCAGACGACCATGCGTATAAAGCCATTCCAGGTTGCCGAGAACACGGTTATTTCGATCTGAATTAATAAATATCCTGTCCACGAAATCCGGACCGGGCTGATGTATATTCTCCTTGGGTATCGCCGTTGTTTTATATTCCAGAAGGCCTTTAGCTTCGTCGCCGAGCAACTGTTCAATATTCGCCATTTCCTTTTCCCTCTTTCTTAGGTTTAATATTATTCATTCGCCGTTAAGTCCTTAATTTAAAATAGCATCAGTCACTTTACAAGCATTTTATATTATCAAAATATTACGCAATATATATGATTCTGTTTAAGTCCGTATATATATTTATTTTAGCGAAATTATTATACGATTATAAAAGGCGAAGCCGCCGTTAATCGGCTTCGCCCGGAAAGGAGGTCAATTCATTGAAGCAGTCACTTTATCTGTATCAATAATATCCAGGGAGATAAAATCTGTCCACACAAAAATAGCCGCTTGTCCCCGGAGTCAATTCCACCTCGAATTCAATTGGTTCAACCTGATGTAATTCATAATAATAAGGATTGTCTACCCGGATAGTCCATGTTCCCGGGGGCAAATTGTAAATCGCATAGTCGAGGTTGAAAAGACAAAGACAATCACAAAGCCCGTCAGTCTCATATTCCGTTATTTCTATTATATTAGCCTCGATATTTATGGTAGCATAAAGACTCTCAGGACAGCAGTTGAAAACATCATTGAGATGACTGAGCAAAAGCGTCGAATCAGCCCCATAATCGTATGTTATACAATCTTCTTCGAGCGTCGAATCCTTGGTGTCGAATGAAAGGCAGCCGGTTCTGTCAATCAACTCCCCATGAATCTGCGGATCTGTCATCCCCCAGGGATAATGTTCTCTCGTTACACAATAAGATCCCTGCGATTCCTGAGTCAAATCGATAGAAAGCATAAGAGTATCGTCACCGGGATACAGATTCATCCCTATTATCTTGACAAAATACTCACCCGGCGTCACCCCCGAAATAGTATAATCAACATCAAACAGACAAAGACAATAACATGGTCCCAGGGTATCGAATGTTTCATATTCTTCGATTATTATCGTATCATTCCATAAATAGAAGTCTGCGTGTACAATAGGACAGCAATTAAAGGCGCTGTTTATATGCTTTAAATCAAGCTGCCAATCCCCGCTATAATTCCATTCCAGACAATCGACATTGCTCGGATAATCAGCTTTTGCCGGAAAACTCTTGCAGGTCGTATTCCCCAATACATTGCCGGACATACTTGCACCGCAATTCAAATCCGGACCGCTCTTGTATAGAAAATTTACCAAAGCAGTAATATCAAGAAGGTTAATCCTGCCGGAATTATCAACATCGCAATTGGCCATATTAAATGGTTGCTGACCGCCCTTGTATAAATAATTAATCAAAAATGAGACATCCAGAACATTGACCAGTTCATCATCATTGGCATCGCCGCAAATATCAGAGCGGCCGCCTTCGGCAAATGCCGATCTTGTATACATTTGTGAAAATCCGAGCACGACAAAAAACAATAGCCCCCCGATCAGTAATAGCTTAAATAATTTCATCTGGCTACCTCTCCCACTGAATTATTGATTTTGCTGTCGGGCTCAGCAGTTGGAACACTTACACCTATAATAAACGAATTAGTCCATATTTTGTCAATTGATAAATTAAAAGACCCGGATAATCAGATAAACTATCAAAATAAAAAAATATCTTTCATATTAATCAAAAAAATATAAATTTGGGAAATTATGGCTAAGAAAAATAAAGAAAAGAAAGTCGTCCCAAGAGTTTTAAAAGGTTTTCGGGATTACCCGCCCGAAGAAGAAATCGCGCGTCAGCGGCTCATTGACAAAACCCGTGCTGTTTACGAAAAATACGGCTATCTTCCTCTGCAGACTGCTTCTCTCGAATTTGCCGAATCGCTGTTAGGTACTCATTACACCGCGGATAATTTAAAAGAGCTTTTCGGCTTTACCGGCCCTGAAGATGTCGACATGGCTCTCCGCTATGAATTCACACTTTCCCTGGCACGATATGTCGCCGCCGATCCCCAGATGCCTCTCCCTTTCCGCCGCTACCAGTACGGCAATGTCTGGCGCGTCGATAAACCGGGCCCCGGACGTTTCCGTGAATTCATGCAGTGCGATTTGGATATCGTCGGGACCGACTCCATGCTGGCCGATGCCGAAATAATCGCCGTCATGATCGATACCCTCGATACCCTCGGCATAAAAAATTTCACCGTCCGTTTCTCAAATCGCAAACTGATTAACGGTCTGTCAAAATTCGCTCAGATTCCAGAAGAAAAAGCTCCCGACGTTTTCCGTGTCATCGACAAACTCGAAAAACAGGGCAAAGATGCCGTTATCGCTGAACTTGGGCCCGGAAGAACCGATCAGTCCGGCGACAAAATCCCCGGTCTTAATCTCGAAGGCCCGCAAATCGACATGATAACCCGCTTCCTCGATCTCGCTGTAAAAGGCGGCAAAGATATCCTGGAGCAGGCGGAAAAACTGCTGGGTCACATTGAAATTTCCAACGAGGGCATCTCCGAACTTCGCGAAATCCTGAAAAATCTCGAACAGATGAAAGTCGCAGCCGACAAATACGAAATCGATATAACCATCGTTCGCGGCCTCGGCTATTACACCGGCCCTGTTTACGAAACTACCTTTAATGATCTGCCTGAATATGGCTCGGTTTTTTCTGGCGGAAGATACGACAACCTGGTCAGTCGTTTCTCCGGTAGAAACATCCCTGCCGCCGGATCTTCCTTTGGCGTTGATAGAATGCTGGCTGCTCTTTTGGCTCTTAATGCCATAGAAACGAAAAAAGCCACTGCCGACGTCATCGTCACAACAATGGACCCCGAACGCATCGGTGACTACATACTATTGGCCGATGAACTGCGCAATTCCGGAATAAATACTGAGCTCTTTATGGGTAAAACCAAAAATATCCAAAAACAGCTCAAATATGCCGATCGAATCGGAATCCCCGTAGCCGTAATAGCCGGTTCGAATGAATTCGACAACAACACGGTCACCATTAAAGATCTGAGGGCCGGCGAAGAAAAATCAAAAGAAGTAGAAGACCGTAAAGAATGGTTAAAAGCCGAAGAAGTCCAGGAAACTGTAAACAGAGATCAGATGGTTTCACATATTAAAAAATTACTTGATTAGGCTAAAACAAATTAGAAGCTAAATTATGATAACTAAGAGCACATCCGGTCAATCAACTATGAGCATTTAAAATTTGACTTTAGTTGATGCATTTGTTATTTTATTCACAAGGTTGGCGGGGTCACTATTTATTCTGAAAATTGACCCAAGGTGTAGTAAACTAACGAATTAAGAGAGATAAATATTATGCCGGAAATATCAAAAAGAGGCCTGAAAACACCCGAATCGCCCATTAGAAAACTGGTCTCATTCGCCGAGGCAGCTAAAAGGAAAGGGCGGATTATTTATCATCTCAATATCGGTCAGCCCGACATTGAAACCCCTCAATGCGCTCGCGACGCCATTAGAAACGATGAAACCAAAGTCATCGCTTATTCCCATTCCGCAGGCAATGAATCATACCGCAGAAAACTGTGCGAATACTACAAAAAATTTGATATTAATATAGACATTGATGAAATCCTTGTGACCACCGGGGGCTCCGAGGCAATTATTTTTTCATTCTTGAGTTGCCTTAATCCCGGCGATGAAATCATCATCCCTGAACCATTCTACGCCAATTACAACGGTTTCGCCGTCACCGCCGGAGTCGACATCAAACCGGTTACATCATCAATCGAAGACGGGTTCGCCCTGCCACCAATCTCCGAATTGGAAAACCTGATCGGTCCCAAGACGAGAGGGATACTGATAAACAACCCAAATAATCCCACCGGATACCTCTATTCCCGAGATGAACTCCACGCTCTACGTGACATCATCAAAAAACATGACTTGTACCTCTTTTCTGATGAAGTCTATAAAGAATTTGTTTATGACGGCCTTGAATTTGTCTCCACCATGCACCTCGAAGGTATAGAAGATAACGTCGTCATGATTGATTCCGTATCGAAAAGATATTCCGCCTGCGGCGTCAGGATCGGCGCCATGGCTTCAAAAAACAAGGATATCATCATGACCGCCCTCAAATTCGCCCAGGCCCGACTCTCTCCCCCGGGCTACGGACAGATTGCCGCCGAAGCCGCTGTTGACACTCCCGATGATTATTTCGGGACTGTAATGAAAGAATATGTTGCACGGCGCAACCTTGTCGTCGAATCCTTAAACAAAATCGACGGCATCATATGTCCCAACCCTAAAGGCGCCTTTTATGCCGCAGTCAGGCTCCCGGTCGATAACGCCGACCGTTACTGCCAGTGGCTGCTCGAAGAATTCGAGCACGAAAACCAGACTGTGATGCTGGCGCCGATGACCGGGTTTTATTCAACCCCGGGATTGGGTCAGGACGAAGTGCGTATCGGATACGTTCTCAATGTCGAAGCATTAAAAAACTCGCTTAAATGCATTGAAGAATCGTTAAAAGTGTATCCAGGACGCAAGTAACTGTAAACCATAACTTGACACTTGAGGTAAGCTACACCCGGATTGTCTTATGAGTAATATTGAACATTACGCCGGTATCGATATCGGCGGCACAAGTATAAAATTCGGACTTTTTGATTCCAACGGAGAAATCCTGTACCGTGACCAGAAACCGGCCAATGCCGAGAAAGGCGCTAAACCGCTTCTTCATCTCGTCACCAATGTTGCCGAAAATCTTCTCCTTCGCGCGGCTGAGGAGGATTATGCCATCAACTGGCTCGGTGTCGGATCGGCCGGCGTCGTTGATTTCAACACTGGAAAAATAAAGGGCAAGAGTCCCAATATACCCGACTGGGAAGGAACCGAACTGGGCGAGCATCTCAATGAACACCTTAACATGCCCGTCTTTGTCGACAATGACGCCAATACTATGGCCCTTGCCGAAGCGCGCTTCGGTGCCGCCAGACGATTCGAATCGGCCGTTTGTGTCACTGTCGGAACCGGTATTGGCGGTGGGCTGATATTCAATCGTAATATCTGGCGGGGAGCCGATTCAGCCGCAGCCGAAATCGGACATATCGTCGTTGATATAAACGGCCCGAAATGCAATTGCGGGAATTATGGATGTCTCGAAGCTCTTTGCTCGTCGCACGCGATACTGGAACGTATGAAAGCCCGTATGAAAGACGGTCTGACCGACGAACTAAGCGAAGCCTTAAACGGTGACCCCGAAAATCTCACCATCAAAAAAATGTTTGCCGCTGCCAAAAAAGGCGATGAAATCTCCCTCGGTGTTATCGAAAAAACAGCCCGAATTCTCGGCGCCGGACTTTCCGGAGTCATAAATCTAATTAATCCTGAAGCATTGATCATCGGAGGCGGTATAATAGAAGGAGGCGCCGGATTCATGGAAATCGTCGCCGAAGAAATTCGTCAAAGAGCATTCGATTCGGCGACCGAAAACCTTAGAATTCTGAAAGCTGAACTCGGCAACGATGCCGGCTTTATTGGTGCCGGTATCCTGGGTGAATATAAATAGTTTGAATTAAGGTGTATCAAAGTGACTGAAGAAATTGAAAAATCTCCAATTCCGGTTAGAATAATTGGCTGGTTCGGGATAGGCTTCGCCCTGACTTATCTTCTCTGGGGATCGGTACATATTATCCTGTCAATCCTCGATCGTACCTATACAGATATGGGGCAAAATATAATTTTTATCCTCATCGGAATTCCTATCCTTTTAGCGGCTATTGCATACAAAAATATGCAGCGCTGGGGATGGTTCGCCCTGACAGGCATCTTCCTCTTTTCAATTATCTGGCTGATTTTCAAATATACCGATATTTATGGCATAATTTTGATTGCGGCTATGGTTATTGCTTTTATTGGTTCCCTGCTTCCATCGGTTCGAAAACATTATGATATATCAATCTAAAAATAAGTTGACTTTAGCCGAAAATTGGATTAATTAGCAAACACTTTTGAAGTTTCTGGCGCCCTAGCTCAGTTGGTAGAGCAACGGACTGAAAATCCGTGTGTCCCCAGTTCGATTCTGGGGGGCGCCATTTTTTTATGCCAAAACCAAGATAATATTATCTTTTTTATATTGCTATAATTTCTTTATTTTCTTTCTCTATTTATAGACACCTTTGATTTAACTATTTATTATATTTTGCCGAATTATAAAGCAACGCTCATATGCAAATTCTTGGGGGCAATCGGATGACATCCGATAATCAGGAAGGTAGCCTGTATTCTGCCATAAAAAAGTATCAAAAGGGGCTCTTCCTAAACGGCAGGTTATCGACAATTTTTGACGCTGTCCATGCCGGCATTATTATTCTTTCATCTGAAGGAACCATCATCTATGCCAATAAAGCCGCCGGTGATATCTTCGAAATGGAGCCCTCGGAGATAATCGGTAAAAATACTTCCGACCCTGTCTGGCAATTGGTTCGGGAAGATGGCAGCCCTTTATCATTGGATCAATCCGCATTAAACGATATGATGAATCAATTCAGGCGTGCAAAGAATTCGGTCTATGGTATTTTTTCCGGAATCCGCGAAAAGATGAAATGGCTCCTGATAAACACCGAAAAAATTACCGGGTCCCAAAGTCCCGAAACTCAGGAAATTATTGTCGTTTTCAATGATATAACAGCCATGAAAAATGCCCAGCAGGCACTGGCACAAAGCGAAAGTGACAAGGCCGCGATACTAGGCAGCATGGCCGAGATGGTAGCGTACTATAAAGACACCCTCCAAATCAAATGGATAAACAAATCCGCGGCTGAATCTTTAAACAGAGAACCGGCAGACCTGATCGGACTTAAATGCCACACGCTCTGGGAAAATTCCGATACCCCCTGCCCCGATTGCCCCGTCCTTAAAGCAATGAAATCCGGTAAGTCGCACTCATTGGAAAGACAGTCTCCGGATGGGAGGTGGTGGCTGCTTCGAGCTGTCCCTTATTATGATGACAAAGGTCAGATGGACGGTGTCGTGGAATTTGGACAGAATATCACGGTGCAAAAAGAAACCGAAACAGAAATTCAAAAAAGCAGGCAGCATTTCGAAGCAGTATTCCAGAATGCCATGGATTCTATTCTCCTTACCGATAGTGACGGTAACTATGTCAACGCCAATCCCGCTGCTTGCAAACTCCTTGAATATTCCAGAAAAGAATTTCTTGAAATGACTCCGGCTGATATCGCTTCACCTGAAAATACCGCCGATTTTGAATCTTTATGGGAAGATTTTCTAAAAAATGGTATTCAGGGCGGTGAGATTATCCTGAAAAGTAAAACCGGTAAATCCATTATTGCCGAATATCAGGCTGTCGCCAATGTCTTACCGGGAATCCACTTGTCCATTTTGCGCGATGTAACAAAACGCAAAGAAGCTGAACAACTAATTATAAAATCAGAAAAACTCGAATCAATAGGCGTTCTTGCCGGAGGAATTGCTCACGATTTCAATAATCTCCTTACCGCAATCCTTGGCAATATTTCTCTTGTCAGAATGGATACTCATGAAAAAGATGACAGTTATAAAAGACTTCTTGAAGCTGAACGTGCCACACTCCGAGCCCGGGAACTGACTCAGCAGCTCCTGACATTCGCACGCGGCGGAAAGCCGATTAAAAAAATATCAAACTTGGGCGAAATCCTGACCGAATCAGCTCAGTTTGCACTTCACGGATCAAATGTAAAATGCCGGTTTGAAATTGATAGTGATTTGCATTATGCGGAAATCGATGAAGGTCAGGTAGTCCAGGCTGTAAACAACCTCGTAATTAATGCCAAGCAGGCTATGCCCGAAGGTGGCACAATTACAATAGTTGCCGAAAATCGAAGTCTCGAAGACATAGTCGATTTAAATCTTTCCCCCGGCGATTATATTAAAATATCAATTGAAGATGCCGGCAACGGAATACCCAAAAGGCATATCAACAAAATATTCGACCCTTTCTTTACGACCAAGAAGGAAGGCAGCGGTCTTGGTCTTTCCAGTGTCTATTCTATCATAAAAAATCACGGAGGGACTATCGATGTATCGTCCAAATCAGGTATAGGTACAACCTTCACAATATATCTTCCCGCCTGCGTAAAACCGGCCAAATCGGGTATTAAAGATGATTCAGAGAAGGCCGTTAAAGGCTCCGGCAAAATACTCATAATGGATGATGACAACGCTGTCAGGATGGTCGGTTCGACTATACTCAGAAAACTCGGCTATGAAGTCGACTGGGCCGAAGACGGCCAAAGCGCTATCAAGCTATATAAAAATGCCTCTATTAAGGGACTGCCGTACACAGCCGTCATTCTCGACCTGACCATACCGGGCGGTCTCGGCGGCAGGGAAACCCTAAATGAGTTAAAAGAATACGATCCAGACATAACTGCCATCGTCTCCAGCGGATATTCCAATGATCCGGTCATGGCAGAGTATGATAAATATGGCTTTAGTGCCCGCATTGTTAAACCGTATACCCCCGCTCAGCTTTCCCGGACACTCGCCAATACTTTGGAAACGAAATACTCAAAAAAATCCCTATAACGCATCCTTTTTAATCTGCCGATCAATATTTCAGTTGCATCTTTTTTAGATATTAATAAATTGACTAACCTGAAAGCCACCGTAGCTCAGTTGGTAGAGCAATTGATTCGTAATCAATAGGTCAGCGGTTCGAATCCGCTCGGTGGCTTTTTTAAATTGTACGCAAAAAAGCCCGCAGCATATTTACTGCGGGCTTATAATAACCAGAATAAATATTATGATTTAATCGTCTTCTTCTTCATCATCTTCTTCTTCTTCATCTTCGTCGTCATCATCGTCTTCGTCGTCATCATAATCATCTTCGAAATCGTCGCAATGTCCCGGTCCGATAATACCATTGTTATAATCATCAAATGTTTCGGCCCAGCCGTTGACCATCATCTGGTCTTCACCACTGAGATCACCCCAGTCGGTCCAGTCATACATGGCCAGGAAATTATCCGCGGTGGTTATAAAATCAGCCACGGCAGAAGCATCAGCACCGTCGGCAATACTCAGCTTGGTACCGAGCAACTGGGCGTAGAGCTTGGTTATACCATTCGACGGATGACCGTAGGCATTCATATTTAATACCTGAACAGCCGTAAAGGCATCTGTTACCGCCAAACTCTTATCGCCGTCATCATTACCGAGCCAGATCGGCAGCAGCGGCGTGACAACATCATCCTGAGGTCCGAAACCGGCATGCGTCTTCCAGTAACCGATAGTATGGCTGCAGCCTTCCATCGGCGGCATATAAATACCGGCATCCCAGGTCGGGTCATACTCACCTGCTTCAAGATTCGTGCAGACAGTATATCCGTTCATGTCGGCATCGCTGTCTAAAGCATCATCCATACCGGCATCCATCATTGTAAAGACATAGCCGTCCGGAAGAACAAAGTGAATATTGTAATCACCCGGCATAAGATCACCAAACATATAAAAACCGTTGGCATCGGTCATGGTCTCGGCGAGGATCGTTCCTTCACAATCCAGCAGGTGAACCACAACACCTTCAACACCCGGCTCGCCTTCATCCTGAATGCCGTCCATATTCAGATCTTCCCATACATAATCGCCGATTGCCGCCAATTCTTCTTCCATATCCGGAAGTTCAAAATAAATCAGCGTCTGCTTTTCCAAATCACCGCTCCAGCGCCAACCGGTGTTAAGCAGAGAATCGGTGCCAAAATTCCTGTCCGGGAAATTTTCATAAATATATGTGTCAGCCATTACCATGAACTGTTCGCACATGGTTTCATCACCGACAGTATAGCAAACCTCAAAATACGGATGACTACCCGGCGCGTCTTTGCTGTAATAGATAGTCCGCGGCCACTGCATTTCAACCTGGTCAAGAAGAATACCGAAATTTTCATAAGTACCGTCCATCCAGGCATTAAACAGGCTCATAATATCAACCGCGATCCAGCCTTCCGCAGGTGTAAAACTGTTCACAACCGTCGGATCGAAGCTGCCGCCGAAATTACCCCAGGTAACCTCGGTTTCCATCCACTCGGATGTAACCCGGTGGACATTAACTTCATATCCCGGCGCCTGCTTGACATACAGATTTATCGTCGCCGATTCGATCACCGCATCAGCCGGTATGAGCTGCATTGAAAGCGGAAGATTGGTCTGCGAAGAGTTGGTCGGGTTGGTCTGATCGGATGAACATCCTGCGATAAAAACAACAGCCAGAACCATTACCAGAAAAGAGCTTCTGAATAGATTCATCGCTACTCCTTAATAAAATAGGGGGTTAAAATTAACTAGTTTGACCTTAAATCCAAATTAATTTTCGAATTCGTACAATTCCCTTAAACCACTATATTCCTTTTAAAGTTCCCCGCCAGAGGATTTTACAGCACAAATTATGCCTTTTTTTGATCGATGTGAGTAAAATATGATATCCCATTATACATGAGGATTTAAGTCAGAGATAAATACAAATATTTTAATTTTAGATAATAATAGCCCACAATGTCTGCATAATTATGCATATGTATGTAAATAATTGACCATTTTTATCATGCTACCCCTTCTCCCCGGAGAAAAAGCCGTAAATACCGTTTTCATAATCCCGCCTCTTACCAAGATACATCCTTAAGCATGGCTGCCCATATAGAAAGCCCCGCTCCTTCAAAATCGAAACCCCACCTGCCCGAAATTCAGGTACTCCCATAGTTAAGCGTATATCCTTATAATCCGCGATTATACTGTCTAATAATTCTTCAAATGCAGCATCGCCCGAAGCGACAAATGGACCGATGGTATAAAAGCGATCACGCGGCCTTACAATGGCGTAGCCATTTTTAGCCCTATTATTATAAATATGTTTTGGGATATCTTTAAAGTATTTATTCAACATGCGGGTCCGGTCAAGGCCGGTACTGCTTTTATCAATCAGCAATATATCTTCAGCAGAAAACTTATCCCCGCCTTTTATTTCAATATTTTTTCTCTCACCCGGACGATAAAACCTCAGCGACAAATATTTATCCCTGAAGCCGCATTTTCTGTATAGCGAAACCGCTCTAAATACACCATCCAGTTCAATCGTCTCGACACCTTTCCTTTTAAGATAATCCAGCCCGTGTCTCAACAATTTCTCTCCTATTCCCCTCCCGCGCTCCCGCTCCGGCACAATAAGCATCCCGATAAAAGCAAAATTGCCATAACTCGTTGTAGTAACCATCCCCAGTCGTCTTGCCCCATCTCTGGCAATAAAACACCCGTCCGGCTCAAAACCCTTCAACCGAAAGAAATCCGCCCGGATATACCCCCACTTTTCTAAGTGAGTCAACTCCAGACAGAAATCAAAATCTTCCTCGGTCATAAGGCTGATTTCAATCTCTTTTGTCATCCTGTATTATTTTATAACTTAATTACATTGCGGCGGCGGACCGAAATTATAGATATAGTCAATCAAATATGTCACATCCAGAAGATTGACGCCTCCGCTTGCATCAACATCCGCAAGATCAGGATTGACCGGCGCCGGCCCTTCCTTATAGAGAAAATTTATCAGGAAAATCACATCCAGAAGATTCACCAAACTGTCACCATTGACATCACCGCAGATCACATCAACCTGAATCGAGAACATACCGGTATCCGTCTGCGGCGGGGTATTGTCATCGGTCAATGATGCTTGAAAACTATATATTCCTTCCAAACTCGGCGTCCCGCTTACAAGTCCATTATCGGCAAGGCTCAATCCCGGTGGCAATTCGCCCGATACAAATTCCCAGCTGTACGGCGTCAATCCCCCCGACGCCTGCAATCTTTCCATGTAAGTCTCGCCAACTAAGCCCCCCGGAAGTTCCCCTGAAAGCGCCTGAAGATCCTCAGGATATAGGCTCCTGAGCATCGGATCACCGCAGAGTGTCATCCCATAAAACCAGCAAAGATCATTGTCCGGAAAACCCCATCCGGCAACCGTATAAAACCATTCGAAATAGGCCCGCCCGATACTTTTCCCCTGCCCGAAAGGTCCGTAGAAATACTCAAAATAAAGCATCGAGCCGGTTTTGGCCGAGCCGATCGAAGCTAATCCCTGGTCCTGGCAGAATATATACCATCCGCCCATATAGTCATTTTCCACATAACGCGAATTTGAGCAGGCAAATAGATTATAGAAATATGCCTTCGGATCAATATTTATAACTTCATTATTGCAGGTCGTACCTCCGGACCACTCATCGCCGATTTTAAAGTAATGACATGAAGGCCCCGAATGAGACATAACTTGAATAAATTCATAATTATCGCTCAATTTTACTTCGTAATCATCAGAAATAGTTTCCGCACCTTCATGGATGCATGTCCTGGACTGGTAAGCCAGCGACATCGCATAATCATATTCGCCCTGCCAGTAATTCCAGTCATCGTCAATATATATCAGCGCCCGGTTTTTCATATACTTGCCGCCGGTGCGATATGTATGATTCTTGGCAAAATAATTATTGACCAAATTTGCCTCCGAACCGCCCATAGTCATTGGCCCAGCCGTAAGCCGCCCGACAAATATCTCCGGATACAAATCTCCTGTATGTTCATCCATGATCCCGTCCGAATCGGTATCTTCCCAGACACCATTGAGATCCATATAATACAAATCGATCGGAAATGTAGCCCATGCTTCCCAGCAGTAATATTCAAACCAGGGAACCGGCAAATCCCCGATCAAAAGTGCTCCAATCATCCCCTGCTGATATTCATCCTGAAGCAGCGTCCTTATCGACTCCGGCAGGCCCCCGGATATAGTATACAGCTTTACATCATAACTTTCATTGTTCAGGTCTGTTATATATTGATTTAGCGAACTTTCAATCTGGCCGTACAAATTATTATTAACCAGAACGACTATCAGCCCCGAGTCTGATTTTTGTGCACTTCTACTTAGACCCATATATTCCGCGTCAAACGGTTTCTCAGGTCCCCTTTGTGCCCGCCATTCTTCATAGCTGATTGGTTCCGTTCCCGAAATTTCGGGCCAGGTCGTTACCGGTATGCTCTTCTGATATTCCAGTCTTTCTTCCTGGCTTTCAAATTCAAATGCCAATATATCCCCCGCCATAAAAAAAACAGCCGTCAAAAGGGCTGCGCATGCAAACTTGATGATTGAATCTCTCATTATGTGGCCTTTGCTTGCAGATCAGTTCCCGCATAATCAGTCCGGGAACCAATTATTGATTCTGTTGTTTTCTATAAGATAATGAGTATTAACAATTTGTCAATAAAAAGGAGCCTTTATGAATCCCCGTTTGAAAGAACTGGTCATTTTTGTGGAAGACATGAATAAACAGGTCACCTTCTACCGTGACAAACTCGGCCTTTCTCTTACATATCCTATTGATATCAAAGATTTTTCCAAGCAATACTGGGTCACCTTTGATACTGGGCAGTGCACTCTGGCCCTGCACGGCGGCGGTAATAAAAACACGGCCAAAAATGGACCGAAATTCGTCTTTGAAGTCGAAAACCTCGATTCGGCCCGCAAAGAACTCGAAGCCCGCGGCATAAAGCTGACCGAAACCCGCTGTCCTGCGCCCGGAGTATACGTTTGCGATGGATCCGATCCGGAAGGAAATGCCTTTTCGATCGAAGGTACATCGTCCCAATGAGTATAAGTAGTTTTTTCTTTACAATTTAACCTGACCAATATACTTTTAATTCTTATCGTAATTCTGGTTAAATATGGATAAACCCGGACATGGAGGATAGATGGCGTACCAAGAGGTTATCGACTGGATTAGTGAGCTGAAAGATCCCAAAGGTAAAAAAGAAATAGATCTCAAAAAGGAATATGGCGGCCTGTCAAAGAAGGCTCTTAAGAATATGTATCGTTCGATGGCCCTTGCCAGGCGTCTTGAACTCGAGGAAAAACTTCTCCTTCGTAAAGGACTTTGCAAATTCGTTATCGGCTGCGGCGGAAAAGAACTGATTGACGTTGTCGCGGCCGAACTGCTAAAAGAAACCGATCCGCAGGTTGGGTACTACCGAAACAAAGCCTTCGATATGCACCGCGGTGTTTCCATTAAAGAAAAAATCTACGAAGCTGTCGGTGACGTCCGTGGTACCGCTACCGGCGGCATGCTTCAGCCGTCACATTCCAATTATCCCGACAAGGCCATCATGCCTCAGGCCTCCCCTACAGGTTCTCATGCCCTCGAGGCCGCTGGTCTCGGCGAAGCCATAAAAATGCCCATGAAGATAACCGGCACTACCGGTCAGCCGGGCGGAAGATTCCCCGCCGACTCGATCGTTTATTGCTCTATTGGCGAAGGCTCCACCTCTTCCCCTGAATTCAACCGTGCAGTTTTTTATTCAGTGCACAACAGGACCCCCAATATTTTCGCTATCTACAATTGTGGATGGGCCATTGCGACATCCGTCAATGAGCAATTTCCCGAAGGAAATCCAACCACACCATACGAAGGTTACAAACGCTTCGGTCTCAATATTGATAACTTCGATGGTACCGAAATTAAAGATTCCATCAAGCATATGCAGAAAATTATTAAGTACGTTCGCGATGGAAAAGGCCCCGCGCTTCTGAATATCAATGTTGTCCGCCTTGAATCGCACTCAGGATCCGATGACCAGACCCATTACATGGAACTTGAACAACAAAAACACCATATCGAAAACGACCCTCTTCGCAAAGCGGCCAAAACTTTTATCGATGACGGCCTCTTCAAAGTCAAAGACATTCTTGATATATTCGAGGAAGTAAATAACGAAGTCAAAAAAATATCCTCGGAAACAACCAAAGATATTCATGAGAAGGTACCTTATGATGTCATTGGCAAGGTCTACAGCTATAACCACGACGATTCCGTTAAACGATGGAATAAAATCCTCGAAGAACGCAAAGATCATCGAGTCGAAAAATATAAGGAATTGGCCAACCGCGGCATCCTCGATACCGATAAACTGCCCGAAGAACAGGGCCCGATGACCCTCCGCAAGGCCATAAATCACACCCTGTTTGACCTCTTTATCCTATCCGACGACACCCTTCTGTTCGGTCAGGATGTCGCAGATTTCCCTGTCGAGACTTTTGAAAAAGGAAGTGAAGTAATCGATAAGCTGAAAGGCAAAGGTGGCGTATTTCTCACTACCCAAAACCTTCAGCGTGCCTTCGGACCCGATCGCGTCTTTAATACTCCTTTGGATGAAGCCGGTATTCTTGGCCGCGCCATCGGTAATGCTTATCAGGGACGTTTCCCAATTCCCGAAATTCAATTTATCGACTATATGAGTCCGGGCTATCAGCAGTTAAAAGACCGCATTGCCACCACCTACCAGCGCTCCAACACTCATCATCATATGCACATGATTATACGTACATCCTACGGCGGCTACAAACAGGGTGCCGGAGCTATGTGGCACTCCGAGGCCAATCTTGGGGCTTTCATAAATATTCCCGGCCTCCATGTCACTGTCCCGACCAATGCCCGCGATGCCGCCCGGGTTCTTCGCACCGCCTTTGTATCCTGCGATCCTGTTCTCCACTGCGAAGCTGTCGCGCTCTACAATCGCCGCGACTGGGAAGGCTTCAATCTCTTGACCGAATTCCCTCCCATAGATGAACTTCTCCCGCTGGGCAAGGCCAAAGTATATAACGAGGAGCGGGATGATATCCTGATTATCACCTATGGTATTAATGTTGGCATGTGTCTTAAAGCGGCTGAAATTCTCGATGATGACAAAAAAATTCGGGCCCGTGTAATCGACCTCAGGACCGTAAAACCGATTGACTGGGATACCATAAGCGAACATGTCAGGAAAATATCTAAGGTGATGGTCGTCTCCGAGGACCGCTTCCACGGTGGAGTCGGCGCTACCATCGCCGCATATATCAACGAGCATTGCTTCGACCATCTCGATGCCCCGATTATGATTCTTTATGCCGAGGACGCCCGGGTCGCGTACGGTTATGACGGCGATGCCATATGTCTTCCGACTACCGCCGAAGTTACCGAAACCGCTCAAAAACTGGCCGAATATTAAGATGGTTGCATAATTTGAAATCATTCGCCATATTAAATTAATTATTCGGAACTGATACATTATTGGAGGCGGACGGATGGATAGACCGATGTCGAAATTGATGTTTCGGTTAATGACCTGGGAATTTCTCCTCCGAGACAGATTCAAATCGCGCCGTCCCGTTATCGGGGAAACAAAAATCACCGAAGGCTCAAAAGTCCTCGACTACGGTTGTGGCCCCGGTATATATACCTTCTATGCTTCCGAGATTGTCGGCCCTGACGGACGTATCTTCGCTGTCGATATCCACCCGATGGCCGTAAAAAGGGTCCAGAAGGAAACCGCCCGGCGCGAAATCGGCAACATCCGCACAATTTTAACCGATTGCAGGACCGGCCAGTCATCCGAAAGTATCGATGTTATCCTTCTCTATGATACGTTCCATGATATCTCGCAAAAAGAAGCACTCCTTAACGAACTCCACCGAATTCTCAAACCTGCCGGAGAGTTATCTTTTAACGACCATCACATGAATAATGCCGAAATTCTCGATCAGGTAACAGGCTCCGGATTATTTGCCCTCGAAGATATCGGCACCTATAACTATTCATTTCGCAAGGTCTAATAAATTTTGAATGGTAAATTTGAAATTTTCGAACCTTCCCAAGAGTCGGCGGTATATATATTTGAGTGCCGTCAGGCATCTTGACAAATTCGCAATATTATATATTTTAGTCACTTATATGAAATTGCGGGTTGGAATAAACTATGATTGATGTAAAAAATCTCACCAAATACTACGGCCCGACCCTGGCCGTTAACAATGTCTCGTTTAATGTCGAAAGGGGTTCTGTCGTTGGCTTTCTTGGACCCAACGGCGCCGGGAAAACAACTACGGTAAGAATTATCACCTGCTACCTGGCTCCATCCACTGGAACCGTAACCGTCGACAACAAGGATATCCTGACCGAATCGCTCGAAGTCCGCAAAAGAATTGGCTATCTTCCCGAAAACGCGCCGCTCTATCTCGATATGAATGTCGTCGACTATATCCGTTTCATGCAGAATATGCGTCGTGATGGCGAGCCGGCCAAAGACAGCCGCATTAAAGAAGTCATCGGCCTCTGCGGCCTCGACGGCGTCACCGGAAAAAATGTCGGAGAATTGTCCAAAGGTTACCGCCAGCGTGTGGGGTTGGCCCAGGCCCTCGTTCATGATCCTGAAATTTTGATCCTCGACGAACCGACTGTCGGACTCGACCCCAACCAGATTATCGAAATCCGAAACCTGATCAAAGAATTTGGCCGTGAGAAAACAATCATCCTTTGCTCGCATATCCTCCCCGAAGTTGAGGCAACCTGCAATCGAGTCCTGATAATTAGCGACGGTGAAATTGTCGCCGATGGCACAGCAACGGAACTCAAAGCTTCTTTCGAGGGCAAGGGACGTATCTCCCTCGAAATAAAAAATAACACCGATACATTCCTCGAAAAAATTGATCAGGTCCCCGGTATTGAAAATATAATCTCAAAAGAAACCGTTACGGATAACCTGCTTAAAATAGATCTCGAGACAGTCAAAGATTTTGACCCCCGCGAAGATATTTTCAAACTTTGCATGGAAAATCAGTCTGTCCTGATGGAAATGAAACGCGAGGTTACCTCACTTGAGGATATCTTCCGCAACCTGACCCGGAGGGAACAATAATGCACCAGATTCTAACTCTTGCAAAAAAAGAATTCCGGTCATATTTCGATTCTCCGGTCGCCTATGTTGTCATAACCCTGTTTTTGATTATTGCCGGATGGCAGTTTTCGACAACCCTGTTTTTAAATAAAACCGCCGACCTGAGAACGTTGTTTAACATTATCAGATTTATCCTCCTTTTCTTTATACCTGCTCTTTCCATGCGTCTTATATCCGAAGAAAAACGACTCGGCACTATCGAACTGATGATGACTCTCCCCATCAAAGACTGGAAAATGGTGCTCGGCAAATATCTCGCCGCTTATCTGCTGGTGGCTGTCACGATACTGCTGACAATCATCCACTATATTACCATCACGAGCCTCGGCAATCCGGATCTCGGGGCGGTCATCGGCGGCTATATCGGATTACTGCTTCTTGTCGGAGTTTATCTCGCCATCGGTATTTTTACTTCCAGTCTGACCCAGAACCAGATCATTTCGTTTATCATTGCCTTTGTAATAATATTTTTCTTCTTCCTTTTGGATAAAGTAATAGTCTTCCTGCCCGGTTTTATCGCTAATATCCTCGAATACCTGTCAACCGACTACCACTTCAACAATGTCGCCAGAGGAGTCATCGACTCGCGCAACCTGATATACTTCTTCTCCCTCATTTTCCTCTTTTTATTCCTTACGGTACAAACCCTCGAAAGCAGGAAATGGAGATAAGATATTATGAATAAGGATGTTAAAACAAAATCAGCCGCAACTTTGATAATTGTCATCGCCCTGGCGATCCTGATAATTATCAATCTTATTGCCATAAATTTATTTGCCCGTATCGACCTGACCGAAAACCAGATCTATTCGCTATCCGAAGCCTCCAAAAAACTTGTCGCCGGACTCGATGACCGTCTTACCATAAAAGCCTATATGACCGAAGATCTCCCCTTCCCGCACAACGATGACGCCCGATATCTGCGTGATCTCCTCGATGACTACCGCGCCTATTCCGACGGCAACCTGCAGTACCAGTTCATCGACCCCGCCAAAGAAGATAAAGAACAGGAAGCCCAAAGCTATCGTATCCCTCCCCTGCAGTTCAATGTCTTTAAAAATGAAAAGGCGGAATTTATCAAGGGGTACAAAGGTCTGGTCCTCCTCTATAAAGACCAGTCCGAGGTTATTCCCTTTATCGAAAACACCGATATGCTCGAATACGATATATCACGAGCCATAAATAAATTAATTCAGGACAAAAGACCCATTATCGCTTTCACCACCGGTCACGGCGAACCGACTGTGGCCGAGGGCTTCAATTATGCCAACCAGATGCTGCAGCGGGAATTCCAGGTACAATACCTCAATCTCGATAATTTGCGCAATATTCCCCCCGAAGTTGACGCTCTCTTTATAGTTTCGCCTCAGGAAGAATTCTCAAAATGGGAAAGATACCTTGTCGATCAGTTTATTATGCGGGGCGGCAAGGTCGCTTTTCTAATCGATAAATTTTCCGTCCAGATTTCTGACCAGGTTGTCATCCCGGTCGACAACGGCCTTGACAGTCTGCTCTACTTCTACGGCGCGGCACCCAAAGAACAACTGGCCATCGACCTCCAGTGCAATCGTATTCCGATTGTCCGCCAGATGGGTGAATACCAGATTCAGAGCGTAACCGATTATCCGTTTTATCTTTCGATAACTAATTTCAACGAGAATAATCAAATCGTAAAAGAATTTAATACACTCGGAATGCTTTTCATAAGCCCGCTTGAATACAAACTTGATTTGCTCGATGGTCAATCGCGACAGACTTTATTTACCACTTCAAAAAATGCCGGTACCCGAGGACTCCCGCTTGATATCTCGCCTGAGAAACAGTATTTCCGGGAAGATTTCCAAAAGTCCGAACTCCCGTTGGCGTGTGCAATTACCGGACGATTCGACAGTTATTATAATGTTGGTGTCCCGCCGCAATACCAGGGGACCGATACATTGAGCGATATACCATTCCCGGAATTTACACCCTTCACCACCGACTCGCGCATAATCATTATCGGCTCCGGCTCCTTTGTTAAAGATGATTTTCGCCGCAATGAATCCGGTTTCATTTTCCTGATGAATATGGCTGACTGGCTTACTCAGGATATCGGTCTTATATCTATAAGGTCCAAGCAATCTACCGCCCGACGGCTCAATGATGAAGCTCTTTCGAATGCCACCAAGCAGGTCATTAAATACGTCAATATACTGGCCATGCCGGTCCTTGTTATTGTGTTCGGCGTCGTTCGCTGGCGCTTCAAACGCTCACTGAAAAGAAAGAGGGAAACTACTCTATGAGAAGAATCGTAATACCTCTGGCCGTCCTCATCATTGTAATTGTTGTGTGGCTGGTGGTCAGCTATTACGAAGAAAAGAAAATCAGCGGACCCACAACCGAAAACTTCCTCGGTCTTGACCAGAATCAAGTCGATAAAATCGAAATTATTAATAACGCGACTTATGACACCCTGATTTTCTACACAGAAAACGATATCTGGCATATCCGCGATGATAAACCGCGTCGGGCTGATAATGCTGCTCTGGCCAATGTCCTGAATTCGGCGTCGAATATCGAGGTCGGTCCCGTAATCTCCGAAAACCCTGAAAACCGGCCGAACTTCAATGTCGGGCCGGATAGCAGCATAAATGTCAAGTTCTATCATAGTGATGAGCTGCTGAATGAAATCATTGTCGGTAAAATGGGGTCCGGATTTTCAGGCACATATATTAGAAAACCGGGCGAAAATGAAGTCTATCTGGCCTCAAGGCCGCTGCGCTATGTTTTTGAAAGACCCAAAATTCAGTGGCTCGATAAATCCCTTTTCTTTTTCGAACCGACAGAAATCCAGAGAGTCGATTTCAATTACCCCGATGAACAGTTCCGCATATTCCAGCGTGATACTTCCTGGTTTGTCTCACAAGAACCATTCACCGACAGCATTCCAGTGGATACAGGACGGATATACGGCATATTGCGACCGCTAAGCTTCCTGGCCGCAGCCGATTTGGTCGGTCCGGATGACAGCATCCTGATGAACTTTGATCCCCCTGCTTTAGGCCTGACCATTCATCTGGACGGCGATCAAACGAAAAAGTTACTGTTCGCCGATGTGCCAACCGAATCGATGCGTGTTCCCTGCCTGAAACAGGAGATGGATGAAACCTATATTGTCCATAAAACCCGTTATCAATTGATTGCCAAAGAATACTCAGATCTGCTCCCCAAAAACGAGTGATTTTACGGCAAATATTTCCCTTGTATAATCTCTTAGTTATGGCTAATTTTTATATATAAGCCTGAGGGGAGGTGAATCCTATGGCTACCTTTATTATGGCGATGAAAATCAATCCTAGCGCCAAAAAGATGCAGGCAAACCTGTCACAACAGATCAATGATTCCATCAATGCTTTTCAAAACCACAATGTCAAAATCAAAAATCTTTTTGCTACGCTGGGTAGATACGATTATCTGGCCGAATTCGATGCCTCCGACCAGTCGATTGCTTTCAGGATTGCATCGGAAATTAACAACAAGGGCGTTCTCGAAACTGAAACCTGGCCGGTTATCAGCTTCGATGAATTTTCTCAGTTAATATCTAAGTGATATAAGCCAAACAACTTAAGACTAAATCAGCGATACATAATAGCACAAAGCTCCGGTTAACAACGCACCATAAGTACCGATTGCATAGCCAATCAGCGCCATCAATATTGAAACCGGAACCAGCTTTTCGTTGTGATATGCCGCCACTACCGGAGCACTCGCCGCTCCACCTATATTGGCCGCGCTGGCGATAGCCGTTGAATGAACATCGACATGAAACAGCCTCGCCCCCAGAACACACATCCCGCCGTGCATAAATATCCATATGTACGAGGCCAGCAAAAACCACCCTGCCTGCGATGCCAGATTGCTGACATTTGCCCGGGCTCCCATATTGGCCACGAATAAATAAATCAATGCCATGGCGAACTCATGACTCGCCGGTATCCTTTTGGCCGGTGTCATTGAAAGCAGTATCCCGAATGTCGTTATAAGCAGAATTTTCCATGAACTGACGGTCAAAATCGGGTCATACAAAGGCAGTCTTTCGGCAATGATCCCGGCCACCCAGTTGCAAACCAGACCCAGAAAGACAAGATAAAGAAAATGACGCATCGCCGGCTTGCCTTTGTCGACGGCAACATCAGCCGAAGAATCTTCCAGTTTCCTGATCCTCTCGGGATCGACCCGTGCAAACTTGTTGAACCAGCCGGCGAAGCTTTTCGAACCTAGCATAATCGGGAGCCAGATTATATAAACAAGATTATCTCCCAACACTGCCAATCCAAAGGCAATATCCGAAGCCTCAAAAGCCACCTGCGCCGCCGACATATTTCCCGTCCCTCCGATCCAGCTTCCCGACAGCACTCCGAAAGCGGTCCACATATCCGGATCGAGCATTCCTTTAACGATAAAATACGCAATCGGCGCCCCCAGAATCACCCCGACTGTTCCGAACAGCATGACAAAAATCCCCTTGCCCATTACCCTGATTGCCGACTTAACATCGACATCCAAAAGCATAATTATTAAAAACATGGGCAGGACCATATCACTCATCCAGCCATAAACCGGCGATTCATTGGTCATCAGACCGGAATTGGAAAATATCACCGGTATCATATAAATAAATAAAAGCGGCGGGAAATAATTGAATAACCGCCACGCCGTCTTTTTCTCCAGCCAGAAAAAGAAAGACGCCACTCCCGCAAGAACGGCCAGAATCCCGATTGGACTTGTAATCAAAGCATCATGCATTATATTAAGAAAAGAATTTATGAGATTTGAATTCAAAAAGCAAGTATAACCCGATGGCTCTGAAAGAAGAATATACATTAGCCAATTGCTGCAAGCCCAAAAAAGGCGATGACATCGTCGGTTACCGCTCTTACGATGAATCTGTCAAAGTCCACAAATCCGGTTGCTCCAATCTAAACAAAGTCGAACCCGACCGCCTTATGCTTCTTGAATGGAATCTTATTACTGAAGAAGAATTTAAACCGGCAAATGATTATAATGACCTTACCGGGTTCGATTTTAAAATCCTGAAACACCACCAGAAATACGGCGTCGATTACTCTTTAAAAATTGCCTCGATGCATCATTACGACAAACAATCTGTTTTCGACAGCCACCAGAAGCTTCGCGATATGGGTCTGCTTGAACGGGTGAAAAAGCTGATGATACAGTACCGCAAGGGCATCGTCGATAATAAATGGATCAAGCACCGTAATCACACTTATTACAGACTGACCGAAAAAGGCGAGAACTATCTTAAGTACTATCTCGATAATTCAAAATAGTCCTTGCATATTCATATTATTTTCGTATTTCCTGAATAAACAATCGCTAAAAAATTATGATAGATATTATAATTGTCCTGGCCTTTGTCGCCTATGCCATTACTGCCGGTTTTCGCGCCCGCAGGAAAGCCTCCAAATCTCTCGAGGAATATTTCCTTGCCGGGAAAACTATCACCGGATGGCGCGCCGGGCTTTCTATGGCCGCCACCCAGTTCGCCGCCGATACCCCTCTCCTGATAACCGGCCTTATCGCCACCGGGGGCATCTTCATGCTCTGGCGGCTCTGGATTTACGCCATCGCTTTCCTGATGATGGGTTACATCCTGTCGGCAAGCTGGCGGCGGGCACAGGTCCTTACCGATGCCGAGTTAACCGAAGTCCGTTACAGCGGCCGGGGTGTTCTCGGACTCCGCGTCCTGAAAGCCATCTACTACGGAACCGTCATCAACTGCGTCGTCATGGCAATGGTTTTAGTCGCCGCCATGCGTATAGCCGAAGTCTTCCTACCCTGGCACGAATGGCTCCCCTCGGGCCTTTATGGCTTCTTTCATAACATCGTTATAAATCTCGGCATGTCCCTCGGCGAAAGTGTTACCGGCCTTGATATTGCCACCGTCAGCACCAACAACCTCATCAGCATCCTTGTTATTGTCTCCTTTACAGCTCTCTATTCAACTACCGGCGGCCTTCGCTCGGTCATATCTACCGACATCCTGCAGCTTATTCTTGCCATGCTCGGCATCCTTATTTATGCAATCGTCATCATCAACCATGTTGGCGGTATCGGTGCCATGACCGATAAAATAGTAGAAATCTACGGTCATGTCCGGGGTACGAAAATGGTCTCATTCGCACCTACCAGAGATTCATTGTTCCTCCCCTTCCTTGTCATTATCGCCCTCCAGTGGTTTTTCCAGATGAACTCCGACGGAACCGGCTATCTCGCCCAGCGCTCTATGGCCTGCGCCACCGATCGCGGCGCACGCATCGCCGGCGTTCTCTTCACATGGGTACAAATATTCCTCCGCTCCCTTATCTGGACCTTCATCGGCGTCGGCCTCCTTGTTGTCTATCCTTTCACGCCCGGCGATGCATCAGGCGACATGTTCACCGCCTCCCGTGAAATCCTCTTTGTCACCGGTATCGATGAACTCCTCCCGCCCGGTATTCGCGGCCTTATGCTGACCGGGATGCTTGCTGCCCTCGCCTCGACCATTGATACCCATCTCAACTGGGGCGCCAGCTACTGGAGTAACGACATCTATCAGCGCCTGATCTGCCACAAATGGCTGAAACGTAAACCGAAAAATTTCGAACTGGTCCTCGCCGCCCGCCTGTCGAATATCCTCATCCTCGTCATCGCCATTATCATCATGGCCAACCTCGGCTCGATCCAGAAAGCCTGGCATATCTCCCTGCTCTTTGGCGCCGGGATGGGCTCGGTTCTTGTCCTTCGCTGGATCTGGGAACGTATCAATCTCTACTCCGAAATCGCCGCCATTGTCGTCTCTCTAATTGCCGCCCCGATAATATTGACCCTCACTGACCAGGAATGGATTCGGCTATCCAGTATGGCCGCCGTTTCAACCATCGCCGCCGTCGGTATTACCTTTGTCACTCCGCCTACGAGAAGCGATATCTTAAGCGAATTCTACCGCCGTGTCCGACCATCCGGTTTCTGGCGTAAAACAGCCGCCGCCCTCGGCCACAGACCCGCCGTACCCGTCAAAAAACTGATCCGCGGCATCCGTGCCATCGCCCTGACCGCCATATCTTTATTTGCATTGAAAATTGGAATCGGAAAACTGCTCTTCAAAATCCCCGGAACCTCGGACATCCTCCCGATTGTCTATACTATCATCGGACTCGCCTTAATCCCCTTTTGGTGGAAAGACCTTTTCCGCAAAGAGGAAGACACCCCTCCCACTAACAGGTAACTCACAATACTATCGCACTTTTCTGAGTTAAATCTTTCCTCATTTTTATCGCCGCCATCCCATCCGAATAATAATCGGGGACCTCTCTTAAACAATAATATCCATATTTCTCGTAAAGACCAATCGCCGATTCATTATCCGCCCTAACCTCCAAATTTATCCTGAGACATTTGTTCTTTCTTGCCTCTTTTTCGACCATCTCCATCAACTTTCTGCCAATCCCCTTCCCCTGCATTGCCGGATCAACCACTATATTATAAAGGCGTACCGATTGAATATTCCTCCGCCACAGCAAAGTCGCCTGCCCCACCAATCTCTTTTCTAACTCAACGACCAGCACCGTTGCCCGGGCCCTGCTGATAAGATATCTGAACTGATTCCTGGAAAAACGATCCGATGAGAACCCCCTCTCTTCGAGCCCCATAAGGCAGTCTATATCGGATAATCTCGCCCTGCGTATTTTAATAGCCGAAGACATCCCATCACCCTCCAACCAGATACCTTATCACTTTTTCATAAACCACATTGCTTTTCTGGTCTTCCTCGCCCGCCGCGATCGTCGGATTATCGTTCACCTCGATTACTACATATTCATCGCCCACCTGCTTCAGATCAATACCGTACAGCCCGCTCCCGATCGCCTTTGCCGCATCGGTAGCTGTCTTAATAAGTTTCGAATCCGCCTCGGCCAGCGGTACTCCCTTTACCGGTCCGTAAAAGACCTTTCCGTTTTCGGCATAGGTCATAATCTTCCATTTCTTGCGCGGAATCGTATACTGACATACATACAGTGGCTCTCCATTCAAAAGTCCCACTCGCCAGTCAAAACTGGACTGAATAAACTTCTGCGCCACCAGCCTGTCGGACCGCCTTAAAAACCGACTCCCGATCTTAATAAACTCCTCAGCCCTTTCCACTTTCTCCACATAAAGCGAAAAACTGCTGTTGGGCGCTTTCAATACAAAAGGCGAACCCAGCCTGTCCATCAATTCCTCCGCCTTCGTACGCTTCAGGTCCTCCTCCTGCAAAAATATCGTCTCCGGCATCGGCACTTCATACCTGATCAACCTCTGATACATATTCACCTTATCACAGCAGATTATGATCGATTCCGCGTCATCCACCACCCTCAGCCCATGAACCTCTGCCATCCGCGATACCACATACGATGTATTCAGCGGGTCGGTCAGGGCCCGGATAAAAATCGCATCATACTGCGGAATCTTATATACATCCGGACGGAACAAATAATCGGCCGTATGCCCCAGTCTTCGCGCCGCGTCGCTGAACCGCATCAGCGCTTCCATCTCCTCCGACCGGCTGATCGTGTACCTTTCGATAAACACCCCTATTCGAGCCATGACACCCTCCCCGCCACAAATTTACGCTCAGCCTTATTCAGCTTTTCATAGGGTAACTGTACGACATTACTCAGAAGTATCTCTCCGTCCGGCGTAACCAGAACCCTCACCTTTGCCAGCGGTATCCTGAATACTTCCCAGAACTTTTTCGACATTTCCCGGTACCGCCCGCTGTGGCACCATCCCAAAACCGATCGGAACTCGGCTATCTTTGTCTCCGGACGAATCTCCTGGACACAAATCGCATATTTGAAATTCCTCGTCAGCGATTTGGCCGCGCTGTTCTTCCGCGACAGCTTCCAGATCGTCCGCGATTTCTGCATGAATGGATTTATCGACTCGACAATTGCCGGGGGCTCGAAATAACCGTTGGATATATAATACTCCGCCGTCGCTATCCCGTTCTTTTTCGCTTTTTCGAGAAGGACCGGCGTTACATAGGCATCGAGCATTTCTTTGCACGACGGGTAAACGACTTTGCCTTCAAGCTCCAGATCCTGAGAAATATAATACGGCAGTTCGAGATAATCATACCGCCCGGCCAGATTGAGAATCGTCCCATCCTCGTTTGAGGTGGCCAGATAACTTTTCAAATATCCCTGTCCTTTTAAATTTTGGCGCGATATTATACATCTGACAAAACCAATTCGCAATCAAAATTATCACCCCGGATAAATTATTTTACTCCTCCCCTTTCAACCCCTCGCATTACATTAGTCAAAACCTTTAAATTTAAAAATGGCAAAAATCTCTGACACTTTCTGCAAAATATCAAAAAAATTGAAATATTTTTGCCCAACTGACAGGATCTGTCACAGTAACACCGCAAAAATAATAAAAATGTTCTATAATGGCCAAATGCGACTACATTTGTAATTGACAATTTTAGCTACTTTTTTAGATTTAATCCAAGAGTGCTTCAATAACAAGGATAAGATGGAAATAAAAAAGACGCCTGTGCTGGACAGGCGTCGGTGGCTCCGCAGAGCCAAAACCTTCGAAGCGATTGCTTCTTACTGGGAAATGAAACAACCGCCGATTGAGTACACTTAAATAAATAATAATATAACTCCATTTTTATGTCAAGGATTTTTTATGAAAGAGCAATCCAATAATCCAATCACGCTCGGTCTCGACATTGGCCCCAATTCCATCGGATGGGCGCTTATTGGTAATGATGACAGAGGCAAGCCCAAAGAAATAATTACAGCCGGGACTCGAGTCTTCGAGGCTGGACTGGATGATCTTCAGCAGGACGGCAAAGGCAAATCAAGAAATACAAATCGGCGCGAAGCTCGTTCCCGCAGACGTCTTCTTGAACGCCGTACAAGGCGTTTAACCGTTCTTGCCAAAAACCTCCAAAAATGTGGACTCCTTCCCGAAGGTAATCTTGCCGATTCAATCGAACGCCACCGATTGTTCAACGAACTGGACAATAAATACGATGATCCATACACTCTCCGCGCAAGAGCCCTCAAAGAAAAATTGTCGTTTATTGAATTGGGGCGAGCTTTATACCATCTTGCCCAAAGAAGAGGTTTCTTAAGTAATCGCAAATCAGTTTCAGATGCTGAAGAAGAAAAGGGCATCAAAAAGAAAATCGGTGATCTCGCGAGGACAATTGAAGAATCAGGAAATACCACTCTGGGCGAATATTTTTCCAAGCTGGATCCTCACGAAGAGCGGCTCCGTTCTCGATACACTTCTCGTAAAATGTACCTCGATGAATTCGAAAAGATATGGGAGAAGCAGACCGAATACTACCCCGATATTCTCACCGATGAATTCAAGAAAAAAATACATCGGATAATATTTTACCAGCGCCCCCTGAAAAGCCAGAAAGGGCTTATCGGCGAATGCGAACTCGAGCCGGGCCGCATTCGCGCACCCTGGGGATTACCTCAGTCACAACGATTCCGATATCTCCAGACTATTAATAATCTCAAGGTTGCCGATGACCGCAAATCTGTATTGCGGGAAATAACCGACGATGAATATTATAAAATAGTCTCCCACCTTGAATCCGAAGGCGATCTCACCTTTGCAAAAGCCCGAAAAATACTCGAACTAAAACGCACCGCCAAATTCAACCTCGAATTGGGTGGAGAAAAAAGACTTGTCGGCAATAGAACTGCTGCCAAACTATCGGAGATTTTTGGAAAAGATAGATGGCAAAAATTTGATGATTCGGATAAGAATGCAATCGTTGAAGATCTAAGGAGTATCGTTAAAGATGAGACATTAAAAAACCGTGCCATGCGAGTATGGAAACTTTCAGAAGAACAGGCTGAAAAACTCTCTCGCGTTAGACTCGAAGACGGCTATTGCAATTTCTCACGGCAGGCCATTGAAAAACTAACCCCACTTCTCGAAAATAGAATTCCTCTCCAGACTGCAATTAAAGAAATTTATCCGGAGCATTTTGAGCGCGAAGGAGAATTTCACGACCTCCTACCCCCATTTTCAGATTCGGGCTTGGCTTCGTTACGAAATCCTATTGTCGAAAGATCCCTTACTGAACTCCGCAAGGTTGTCAATTCCATTATTCGGGAATACGGCAAGCCCGATATAGTCAGAATCGAACTCGCCCGTGATCTCAAACAACCCTCAAAACAGCGCGAAAAAGCAACCAAAAAAATGCGTGCCAATGAACACGCCAGAAAAAGGGCTGCTCAGAAAATTATGGATGAAGCAAAAATCGAAAACCCCTCTCGTGAAGATATTTTAAAAGTCATCCTCGCTGAAGAATGCAACTGGACCTGCCCCTACACCGGCAAACAAATCAGTATCGGCGCCCTTCTTGGCGATCACCCGCAATTCGATATCGAACATATCATTCCCTTTGACCGCTCTCTCAATAATTCCTTTATTAACAAAACGCTTTGCGATGCAGAAGAAAACCGCAATGTCAAACGAAACCGTACACCTTATGAGGCATACAACAGCACCTCCAAATGGGATGACATAATCGCCCGTGTTTCCGGTTTTAACAGCGATGTGAAATTCGCCAAACTCCGGCTTTTCAAAATGACTCCTGAAAAAGTCGAAGAGGAATTTTCAAAATTCACCAGCCGCCAGCTTAATGACACCCGGTGGGCATCAGTCCTGGCCAAAAAATATCTCGGGCTTCTCTATGGGGGTATCAATAATGATGGTATCGATGCCGGCGGCAAAAGAAAGATACACGCCATCAGCGGTCCTGGCACCGCTTACCTGCGCGATGAATGGGGATTGAACGCTGTCTTGGGAGACGGACCAGGCAAATCCCGGGATGATCATCGTCATCACGCCGTCGACGCTGTCGTTGTTGCCCTGACTACACCCGGCAACGTTAAACTGCTGAGTAAATCGGCACAATCAAGCAACTACGGCAAAAGAAAATTTACAGATATTCCTCCACCGTGGGAAAACTTTCTCGAAAATGTCCGAAGCAGCATAAGTCCAATCGTAACCTCCCACCGCCTTTCCAGAAGAGTACGGGGTGAATTACACAAAGAATCATTCTACGGCCGACCGCGAGTCGATGAAAAAGGCAAAACCTACGTTGCAATTAGAAAACCATTGGAAAAGATGACCAAAAAAGAAGTCGAAAATATTATCGATCCCGCTATTCGGAATATTGTCAAAGAGAAAATGAAATCGCTCAAGCAGGAAGATCCAAAAAAGGCCTTTGCCGAATCGGAAAATCATCCCGTTATTAAATCATCGAATGGCAAAAGTATCCCGATACACAAAGCTCGTATAAGGATGAATCTGTCAGAAACATTCACGGCCGGATCCGGCCATCGTGCCCGCCATGTCATCTCCGATGCAAATCATCACATGGAAATAGTCGAAGTTAGAAATCCCGAAAATGGGGAAATAAAATGGGAAGGCCACGTGGTCAGCATGTTTGAAGCCTATCAGAGACATAAAAATGGCGAACCGATTGTAAAACGAAACTATGGAGAAAACGAGAACTTTCTCTTCTCACTTGCGGGCGGCGACATAATTGAACTTGATAACCCCGAAGACAATATGCGGGAATTATATATTATAAGAACCGTCCCCAAAAGCAAACAGCTTTATTTTGTGCCCGTTAATGACGCCAGAAAGCTGTCGGATATAGGCAAAAAGGGCCTGACAGCTCCGCCCGACAGTCTTAGAATCCGTAAATGCCAAAAAATGGTAATAACACCTCTGGGTGAGATTCGAACGGCGAATAACTAAATATTCTGGAATTAAAGGCGTAAATAAGAAATGCCGATAATTATATCCAGAATATGCCATATAGAATCATAGATTTTTCGGATGAACCAGCTTCTTTAAGTGTCCGATATAATCAATTACTAATTAAGAAATCTACAGGGGATCATTCTATTCCTCTCGAAGAAATAGAAGCCCTTATTGTGGCTCATCCGGCCGTTCATTATACTCATGCTGTCTTAACTGGTGTCTGCGCTAATAATGGTGTGGTAATCTTCTGCGATGATAAAAAGCTCCCTGCCGGTATGCTGTTGCCTTTGGCTTCAAATACCCTTCAGACAGAAAGAATCTCAGCCCAAATAAATTTATCCCTCCCGACAAAAAAACAACTCTGGCAAAAAATTATTAAGGCCAAAATAAAGGCTCAGGCTAATCTGCTTATTCTCATTACTGGTGATGATTATGGATTGGAAAATATATCCCGTAAGGTCCGCTCCGGTGATCCCGCCAATATGGAAGGCAACGCCTCTCGACGCTATTGGCATGCGCTCTTTGGAGGCGAATTTCGCCGGATTCCCGGTTCTGATGATGGGATAAATCGTCTCCTGAATTACGGATATGCGGTTTTAAGAGGCATTATATCCCGCCAGATATGTGCCGCTGGACTTCATCCGTCGATCGGACTCCACCACCATAACCGGTATAATCCATTTTGTCTTGCCGACGACCTGATGGAGCCGTATCGCCCGGTTATAGATAAAATTATATACAATATCGTCGACAAGCTGGGACAGGATACGCCGCTGAATAAAACGGCCAAGACCATATTATTTACTGAATTTACCGAAGCTCGAATAAAGATAAAGCGCCAGCAAAGGACGATTAGTGACTCCGCTATGATCACCGCACAATCACTCATGCAGGTTTGTCTAAAAAACAGGAAAAATCTGATTCTGCCGGAGTAATTTTGGGCAGAAAACAGAGAAATATTTCGGAATATAAGGGAATGTGGCTCTTTGCATTATTTGATTTGCCCGTCGATTCGCCAAAAGCCCGCCGGGAATATACAAGATTCAGGGCTTCCCTGTTAAAAGAAGGGTTTCGTATGCTCCAGTTTTCGGTTTATGCCCGCTACTGCGACAGCGAAGACAAAACCAATATCATTAAAAAACGGTTAAATACGCGCCTTCCGCCTGCCGGACAGGTCCGATTTCTGGCCGTAACCGACCACCAATTCGGCAAAATGCAGGTTTACCACGGAAAAACCTCGGTTTCCGTGGAAAAACCACCCGAACAATTATTGCTTTTTTAGCCGCAAAATTGATATAACCCCCTGAAATATAGCCATTTCCAGGGGGGTATAATGTACTCAATCGACGGTTAATGTCAATCCCCAGCAGGATGCTCTATTAGAAGCATTAGAAGGATAATGTACTCAATCGACGGTTAATGTCAATCCCCAGCGGGGTATGGTATATGCCGGCCAAATCTAAAAATGTACTCAATCGACGGTTAATGTCAATCCCCAGCAAATATGGATACTCATATTTTCCGTTTTCCAATGTACTCAATCGACGGTTAATGTCAATCCCCAGCACAACCACCACCTGAGATAGCAGATGCAGAAAATGTACTCAATCGACGGTTAATGTCAATCCCCAGCAAAATGCTCGTGCAGATACGCGGTAAGTAAATGTACTCAATCGACGGTTAATGTCAATCCCCAGCAAAGAAATCACTCGCCATATTTTTCCAGATAATGTACTCAATCGACGGTTAATGTCAATCCCCAGCACTGAATCAACCCCACCGTCAGTTATAGCGAATGTACTCAATCGACGGTTAATGTCAATCCCCAGCTATGGCTTCAATGGCGAGCGGAGCCGTGCCAATGTACTCAATCGACGGTTAATGTCAATCCCCAGCCGCAAAACAACTCTATCCACCAGAAGATTCAATGTACTCAATCGACGGTTAATGTCAATCCCCAGCAGGCACTACGGGAACGTAACAAAAAACTCGAATGTACTCAATCGACGGTTAATGTCAATCCCCAGCCTGTCGTTGAGGCTTTCACCATGCCTTTGAAATGTACTCAATCGACGGTTAATGTCAATCCCCAGCCACTTGAATTCAGAGCGTCGCGGGCTGAGCAATGTACTCAATCGACGGTTAATGTCAATCCCCAGCATAGACCGTTACGAGGATATAAATAAATGGAATGTACTCAATCGACGGTTAATGTCAATCCCCAGCACCCCCCTGCGTGGCTGATGACCATGTCGCAATGTACTCAATCGACGGTTAATGTCAATCCCGCCCCGGTGATCGGGTGTGAGTAACCAAGCACTAAAAAAGGCCTGCACTCCGCAGGCCTTTTTCATATATATCCTTCACATCCCCCATCACAACCCGTACTTATCTATAATCTCATCCTTCTTCTTACCCAGGATATCATACTTCTTCCCTATCTTCGTGAATGCATCGATCGCTTTCTGGAGATGCTCCTTCTCATGTCCCGCCGAAACCTGCACCCGTATCCGCGCTTCACCCTTCGGCACCACCGGATACGAAAACCCGATCACGTAAATCCCCTCGTAATACAAATCCTTCGCCACATCCTGCGCCAGTTTCGCGTTATACAGCATGATCGGTACAATTGGGTGGTCCCCCGGAACTATATCGAATCCCAGTTTCGTCATCTCTTCGCGGAAAAACTTCGTGCTCGCCTCCAGCTTATCTCTCCGCTCCGTCGTCGCCGAAAGTATATCCAGCACCTTGTTCGCCGCGGAAACGATCATCGGCGGCAGCGAATTTGAAAACAAATACGTCCGCGCCTTCTGCCTCAGCATATCGACCAGCTCTTTCGGCCCGCTTACACATCCCCCGGCCGCACCGCCGAGCGCCTTACCCAGCGTCGTAGTAATAATATCCACCCGCCCCATCACATCATGATACTCGTGCGTCCCGCGTCCGGTCTTGCCGATAAATCCCGTCGCATGCGAATCATCGACCAGCACCATCGCTTCATACGCCTCGGCCAGTCCGCAGATTATATCCAAATGCGCGATATCCCCGTCCATCGAAAACACCCCGTCGGTGACAATCATCCGAAACCGCTTATCCTGCGTCGCTTTGAGCTTTTCCTCCAACTGCTCCATATTGGCATGTTCGAAAATATGCCGATCCGCCTTGCATAACCGTATCCCGTCGATCAGCGAGGCATGTATCAGCTTGTCGGCGATTATCGCATCATCCGGCCCCAGAAGAGCCTCGAAAACGCCCGCGTTGGCATCCATGCACGACATAAACAAAATCGTATCTTCCATCCCCAAATACTCGCTCAACCGCCCTTCCAGCTCACGGTGTATATCCTGCGTCCCGCAGATAAACCGCACCGACGACATCCCGTACCCCCGCTCATCGAGACCGTCATGCGCCGCCTTGACTATCTCCGGGTGCGACGACAGCCCCAGATAGTTGTTCGCGCACATATTGATCACTTCTTCCGGCGAGGCCCCTTCCGGGAACTCCACCTCGATATCCGCCGACTGCGGCGAATGTATATACCGTTCCTCTTTCTTTAATCCCGCCTCTTCGATCTCTTTTAGCGTCGTCTTATAATAATTTTTCGCATTGGCAAACATACAAAAATCCTCCCCCCGTCAACTCATCGGGGTTATCACTACTTTAGCCGAATCTATCTCCGGTGAAAGCGCCGTCTCGACCGCCTTCTCGAAATCGGAAAACGGAAAATGATGCGTTATCACCGGCGAAATATCTATCCTCTTGTACTTCAAAAAATTCTTCACGTCGTACCAGGTCTCGAACATCTTCCGCCCGTTAATCCCTATTATCTTTGCCCCCTTGAACACCACATTGTTGGCCATATCGAACTCGAACGGGCCCGGTGCAAGTCCGAACGCCGTGAATGTCCCCATCTTGCGAAGTACCGCGAATCCGCTGTCAACTGCCGCTTTGTTCCCCGCCATCTCCAGCGTCACATCCACCCCGCCGCCGGTCTCACGCAAAATCCGGTCAACGTATCCTTTGTCGTTTTTCACATTAATCGAAACATCCGCCCCCATTTTCCGGCAGATACCCAGATTATAATCCATCATCCCCAGATTATACACCATCGCCGCCCCGACCGCTTTGCACAATCCGCACGCAAATGCCGCGATCGGACCGTCGCCGATTATCGCCACCGTCCTGTTGCCCACATTGCTTTCCATCACCGTGTAAACCGCGTTGCCGAACGGCTCCTGGACCGAGGCAATATCGACCGGGAGCGAATTATCATTGACAATACAGCAAATCTCAGGCACCACCGCATACTGCGCGAATATCCCGTTAACATCCACTCCTAAAATCTTGAGATTATAGCAGTTGTGCATATTCCCCGTCCGGCACATATAGCACTGCCTGCACGGTATATGCGTCTCCGCCGAAATATAATCCCCGTTTTTGATCCGCCTCACATTACCGCCCACCGCGGCCACTTCGCCCGAGCATTCGTGCCCAAAAATAATGGGCGGTTTGATTCGTGATGCCGCCCATTTATCCCATTCTATAATATGTTTATCTGTGCCGCAGATCGACGCCGCTTTGATTTTCACCAGCACCTCATCCGGCCCCGGTTCGGGAATATCTGTTTCGATTATCTCAAAACCGGCCGCCGCTTTGGTCTTCATGGCCGCCAGCATTTTATCCGCCATCCGCCTGCCTCACTTTCTCATGATGTATTTTTACTTCTGAAAATGAAAAATACTGCCCCGCCCCCAAAAAGTCAAATCGTTTACTCTAAACAGGATAAAACCGATTCCGGATAACAACAATTTCCCTGCAATATTTCATTAGCCCCGTGTGGATGTAATACCCCAATAAGGAGTAGGTCAAGACCCCTGCGGTCTTGACATCCCTCTGTCCCCCATGTCACTATGTTATTTAACCCGGTAACACACCCTTTCCAGGGTGTGAGAGGACTAAAACCCCAAAGACATACAGATTGTACACAATGGACAGGATAAATTGAGATGACAAAACTATTCCATTATGATTTCGATGGTCGCCCCAGATTTGTCACCTTCAACACACATAAACGGCTCCCGCTTATTACGACTACCTTTATTCGTTCAGTTATTATCGATGCCATAAAATATTGCCGGGA
>CAZDPY010000001.1:60997-379532 GCA_964507455.1 uncultured Ignavibacteriaceae bacterium | reverse complement strand
TTGTCAAGAACTTTTTAAACAATATCATAAATACGAATATGTGTAGTAATGAAATTGGGATGAAGGCCTAAAAATCACCCTCCACTATCGGGCTCGGAGATTAAATAAAAAGTTCTTACCGCTGTCTCAATTCGATCAGGATATTTTTAAGAATTTTTGTGCTGAAAATTCTCAGGCAAATTTTCGGTTTTGAGAGAAGACAAGTTACCCGGCGATCAACATATTTCACAGCCGCAAAAAGTATGACTCTTATATAATGCAGAAGGTTTATCAGGGACAATAATCGTCTTCCGGATATATAAAAAAAGCGGTCACTATGTGAAATAAATCACAATTCTATGATATTGATTGAATTGCCTTACCCTCCTATCGCAGGAGAACAATGTGAATAATTTCACAATATAATTCCGGCGTGAATCGCCGACTCGGAAATTCTGAAAGGTCGGCCCGCATTATTATGTGAAATTATTCACAAACAACAGGGCCAAAACGACTGAGATCTTTGTCGATTTATATGATTGGGGCGGCTAAAATTTATAGTTGAGACTTGTGGAAAGAAGATACAATCGAGTGTCATCGCTGTCGATTTCGTGCCATTCCCACTCGGCTGAAAAGAGTAAATCGAGGCTCAGGTTGCCGATAATTTTGGCGGTGCCGATCAGGCTCAAACGATCGAAAAGGAAATCGGAATAATAATCGGGGTTCCTTTGATATTTTCGACTTCCAATCTGGTTTTCAAACATCCAGAAAATCCCGGCCGATTGTAAAAAATCTAATCCGGCGAAGGCCATGAATTCGATATAATCGTCATCATTTTCGAATTCGGATTGAAGTGTCAGGGCTTCCATTTTGGGGCCGAGCGTAAATGAAAATTGGTCAAAATTGCGGCCGTAGAGAAGGCCGCCTTTGAGCAGAACATAGTCGCTGTTTAAGTATTCGGCTGACCTGTAATCGAAATAATCGAGATCAAAAATGGCTTTTAAGAAATCGGAATAACTAAGATCAATCCGGTAATTATTATAGAAAGTTGCCAGGAAATAATCGTCGCGGTCGTCGAAATAGTTGTAGTCTTTGCTTTCCAGGGCGATTTCGGAAGATATATTCCCGCCCGGCATAGAGCCGAAATAGCCGAGATTGAGTCGAAACATGGTGTAATCAATATTGGCAGAATCGGGGACATTTCTTTTTTCAACCCGGGCCGAAAAGTAAAATGAGCTGAAATCCTTGGTGAATATACTGAATCCTGCCTGAGCGCCGAATCTGGAATAATTGTAGACGAGTTCACCGGTAGAATCGAAATTTACATTTTCGCCGAATATTTTAAGGTTGGTTTCGGCATAATTGGATAACTTTTTTCGATATCTAAGGCGTCCGTCGAGAACAGACAGATTTTCGCCGGCGTCGGCTGTGCCGCTGTAGCGTTCTTTCAGCTCGAAATTAAGCTCGGCTTCCAGGCGGTCGTATTCATTCTGGATACCGAATTTCCCTCTTCCGACGGCCCTGTAGATACTCGGTGTTTGCTCCCAGCCGACTTCAAAATAATCGGTTTTTTCGGTATCAGGTTTGAATTTGATATAAATCAGCCCCTTTTTGTCATCGAGATAATCTTTGGTTAAAAGGGTCGTCGTGATCGGGTCAGTTATTAGCAAGGTGTCGTATCGGTAGGAATTAAGGAAATATTCCTGGGAGACGAAATCATATCCCAGGCCTACTCGTATATTAAATTCGCCGGAATTATCAGCAAGGATATTTCCGGCGAATAAGGTTAGCGTAATTAGCGCCGTATATAGTAAAATCTTGCCTCTTCTCAAAGGCTTATATCCCCATTAAATCTCTGGCTTTCCTGACATTCAGTTGAGCCGCTCTAAGATTAGCAGCGCAAGCTTCATATTCCGAATTCTGACAGTGCTGTTCGGCTTTTTCAAGATATTCGCGAGCAGAGTTTAGCATTCTTCGGATGTTATCGTTGCCACCTGAGAGAGCCTGTTCGTTGAGTCGATCGAGTTCGTGTCTGAGCTGTTCCATTTTGTTTTCCAGCGAACCGTAATCTGAACATAGTTCATTAACTTCATTTAAGAGACGGTGAGCAATATTCAACATATTCTCGGCACGGTTGGCAGCGCCCTCGGCGAGATAATTACGGCCGGCCATGAAATGTTCGCGGACCTGATCCATCAGGCGGCGGGCTTCATCATTATTACACTCGGCAACCCGATCCTGGATCATCGCCCGCATCTGCTCCAGCTGATCGTATTGCTGTCGCAATCTCTGATGCCTGTTTTGGAAATCCTGGGCTTTGTCGATAAGGCCCCGGATTGTTCTTTCGGCCTGGAGCGATAATTTAAGGGCGGGCCGAAGCTGACGATTGTGGTAGAACTCCCATGCCTTACGCTGGCTTTCGCGGGCGCTGTCGAACAGGCTTAAGAACGGTCTCGGGGTGTTTTGATCGACATGGCCGCCAACCCGGTGGATGAGTTCGTCGGTTCTTTCGAGCTGACGAAGGACTACACTCTCATTCTCATAGGCCTGGCGGTTTAAGAGCATGGCCGAACGCGCCTTTTCACGGGCATTTTGGGTAAAACTGAGTCCCCTTAAGAACTGACTATTCATGCCGTGATTTCGGGCCCTGTTTTGTAATTCGAAGGCTATTTTGAGCAACTCTCGGCCAACTTCAATTCGGGATTCGTCGATTTGCATTTTGGCTCTTTCGAGGACCTGCTGAGTCTGCTCGAATTCCATATGGAAGCGATTTTGGGAATTGCCTGGTCCCTGGGCCAGAACAGAGTTTGCCGCAAGAAAGACCATTGCGGTCGATATAATCATTATTGTTAGCTTTTTCTTCATATTCTATCTCCTGCTTTTATACCGGAGAATATATACTCAACTTTCGTGCCGGGTGGCGTAAGCTTTTTAAGTTATTAGCTATCATACAATTATATATTATTTTAAGGTCCCTTAACACTTATAAATGTACCAAGCGGTACAAATTGTACCCACAGGTTAGGATATATCATGGTATTTCATACGCGAATATAGTCTTCGGCGCGTTATTTTCAGCATTTTTGCCGCTTCGGTTTTGTTGCCGCCGGCATTTTTTAACGCCTGAATAATCATCTCTCTTTCGGCAGCCTCAAGACCGGCCTTGCCTGATTCGGATCCCAGGGGAGCCATCTCGGTTTCATCCTCAATGCCGATATGGTCTATTTCTATCGGATCTCCGGAGGCTAGGATCATTGCCCGTTCCAGAATATTTTTCAGTTCCCTGACATTGCCCGGCCAATTGTATGATTGAAGAAGATCGATAACTTCGCCGGACAGCACGGGATTATTATAGTTATGCTTCTTTAAAAAATACGCAGCCAATTCGGGGATATCCTCGCTCCGTTCGGAAAGTGACGGTATCGCTATAGGGAATACATTCAGCCGGAAGAACAGGTCTTCCCGGAAATTACCCTTTTTTATTTCTTCTTTTAAGTTTCTGTTGGTGGCGGCGATAACACGGACGTCGACCTCGACATTATCAACGCCGCCGACCCGAACGAACTGTCTTTCTTCGAGGACACGTAATAACTTCGCCTGAAGTGATGGTGACATCTCCCCTATTTCGTCCAAAAATATCGAGCCGCCGCCGGCCAATTCGAACCGTCCGAGTTTACGTTTATCGGCCCCGGTGAAGGCACCTTTTTCATGGCCGAAAAGTTCGGATTCAAGAAGAGTTTCTGTCAGGGCGGCACAATTGACCGCGATGAAGGGATTCTCCCGCCGGTTGGAATTTTCATGGACAAGATGGGCGGCGAGTTCTTTGCCGGTGCCGGATTTGCCGGTCAGGAGGACAGTCGTTTCGGTGGCGGCAACTTTTGAAATCATGTCGAGCATCGTTTTGGCCGGTTTGGAATGACCTATAAACTTGTCATAGGAAACCGATTTTAGATCATCGGCAAGCACCTTATTCAAGCCGGATATTTTTTGTTTCTCGGTAAGTTTGCGGCAAAGGATAACCAGTTCATCCATCGGGAACGGTTTTAGAATATAATCAGCGGCACCGAGTTTCATGGCCTCGACGGCGCTTTCAACAGTGCCATAGGCGGTCATTATGACGACGTCGGCATCTCCCTTTTCGCGGGATTTTTTTAATATTTCGAGACCGTCGATATCGGGCATGGAATAATCGGTGACGATTATATCATAGCTGTGATCTTCAATAAGCTTGACGGCATCTTTGGGATAATTCGAGGTCGTTACCTGGAATCCGGCATCAGTCAGGGCTCCTTCGACAAGGAAGGTCATTTTTGTTTCATCGTCTATAACAAGAATGTGCGGCATACTGTTATTCCTTTTCGGCAGCCCTGAGTATTATTGCAGCCCTGGTCGGGCCGCCGGGTTCGCTTTCCAGTTTAATGTCGCCGCCCATGTCTTTGGTAAGACGTTTTGACAGAAACAATCCAAGCCCCGATCCGGCTGTCTTGGTTGTATAGAAAGGCTCGAAAACTGTTTTTATCTGCTGTTTGTCCATTCCTTTGCCCTGATCGATTACCTCAATAATAATGCGATTGTCTTGTTTCTCGGGTACGATTGTTACGTCGCCGCCGTCACTACCGTGATACTCTTTTACGGCATCGGCTCCATTCAATATAAGATTTATTATGACCTGCCGCAATGCAGTTGGATCGGCGAGGGCAATTAGTTCAATTTCCGGGCGATTATATTTCAGGCTGATATTTTCCTGTGACAGTCGGGAGGAAAATTGCCTATGTATATTTTCAAGGAGCGGGATTAAATCAACCCTGGAGATATCCAGTTCTATCTTTCCCCGGGCAAAATCGAGATAATTGGTAAGGATATTATTGAGCCGGTCGGTTTCTTCGATAATGAACTCAGCCTCGGTAGCACCGCCCTTTTTGAGACGTTCGGCCGATGCCCGGATAATCATCAGGGGATTTTTTATCTCATGCGAAACGACCGCAACCATCCGGCCCAAATTGGCCTGCGCCTGAGATAAGAAGAGCTGTCTTTCGGCGGCGTTTATTCTCCGCTGGATAAAAAGGAAAAAGAGCCCGAATATAATTCCTGCGCCTACAGAAACCGCTGTCGAGAGAAAAAGATTATTGCGCAGGTCGAGCAATACATCGGTATAGTTGACATCGGCCTCTATACCCAGAACGGCTACGGCCAGACCGGTAGTATCGTACAACGGTGCAAAGGCGGATTTTAAAACCAGGTTGCCGACCCGATAACCTTCAGTTACAACCGGAGAATTGTATTGGTCTGCCCAGGCGAGGGTGAATACAGAATCTATATATGAGGCATTGAGGGCTGACAGGTAATATGTTTCCTCGGCATCGGGTGAAGTCGATGCCAGGTATTTGAAGGTTGGCGTAATGACGAATACCTCGGCCAGGGAATCCGCCATGCGGATATTTTCGAGAATATTAAGGGTTGTATCATAGGCGGACAGGAAACCGTCGACAAGGGGATTTACAATGCCCGGTTTTACGGAAGTGGCGCCGAGAGAGGCGACCGATGAAAGGCGGTGATCGAGCTGTTCTTCGAGGCTTTTTTCGGTTCGATTATAGAAAAACCACCAGGCAATATTGACAAGGATAATTATGAGGGCGGTGAAAGTGATCACCGCCGCGGCTCTTCGATGCAAGGGAATCATGAGACAATTATCGGCGGTAAGTGATTTATAGTCAAGTTAAAATCGGGTAAGGGCCAGTGCGATAGATTGTCTTTGCCGGTCTATATTCAAATATTATTTTTTGGCTTTTGATTGGCTGATGCTGTGAACCTTGAGAGAATTAACCAGCTTGTTTTCGGGATCCAGCATTTTATCGCGAGCCTCTTTATCGGCCCAGGCCGGCATGTATAGATCCATTGCGTCATCATTTTCGCGCGTACCCATTTCAACCAGCCATTGACCAAACTGGCGGATCGACATCGGGGTGCCTTGAATTATCATGGCATTATCTTTTTCACTGAATTCAAAAACAAGCATTCGCCCACTCCTTTTAGCCCACGGAGGAAAATATTTGCCCCTTTTTATACTAATTCTATCGGCAGATGCCGGATTATCTCCATAAATGGGTGATCGATGAGGTCAAATTTTGTTAAAGACCTGGTCTATATGGAAAATTTCCATCCGCAGTAATAGTCGCGCTCCTTTTCATCGGGCGGACAGGCCAGACATTCGGTTTTTATTCGGGGATCGATTGTTTTGGCAAATTCGGTATACTCGACAATTCCTACCGACTTACACGGAAAGAGGGGCATATTTTTCCGTTCGCGGGCTGATTGGACCCGGCAGTCAACCATTTTGAAGATAAAGGAGTTTTCTGTTTCATCGGTGATGACCTGTTCATTCAAGACTGAGTACAGGCGGTATTGCAGGGCCTTTTTGAGAGCTTCGAGACCGCCGTTTTCGGGAATGTTATGGCGCTTCATTATTCGCCGGGCTTCTATTTTGGTGAAAGTATCCCAGGCTTCGGTATCGAGCTTTATGGCAGTTTTCATATCGCATTCTTTTTCAACCGCCTGAAACCAGAGACCGTCGTGCGCCAGCCAGTTTTTGGCGAAATCCTCGAGCATACCCAGGAGTTTTTCTTTGGGAAGGTCTTTTAAATTTTCGACTGACATGTCTTTTATCCTTACGCTGTAATGTTTTTTATTGAGTTGTATATTAAAAAAAAGGGGCAGGATTGCAATCAAATTATCAAAAAGAAATTCTGCATTGGACTTTTTTCAAAAAATGGTGGCATAAATCTCTATTTCCGTTATATTTTATATACAAAATCCAATCTATTTCTAAAATTAAACTAACCTACTGGGAGGTAGTAATATGTTTATCAAAATGGCGAAAGTCGTATGCGCGGTTTTTCTGGCCGCCTTTGTTATGATTTTATTTGGCTCGGACAGTACTCTTGCCAATGAGTTTCGGGTGGAGTTTACCGGAGCGATCTACGATACGGGTACCGATAGTGTTCTCAATACTGATTATCCCTTTTCTGTAAAAATTTATTTTACAGCGTCAGATGTTGATAATGGATGGTCAACGCCATTTGTATTTTATGGAACAGATCAGGTGACTAATTTATGGAGCCCCGGTGAAATAACTATCAACCCTGATTTTCTATCATGCTGGGGACTTTTTAATACTGTGGAGTACGAAAGCTGGGATGGGGATCTTACCAATGGATCGACTATTCCCGGAGATCAATTCAATTTTTCTGGAGTAGCTCTTAATAATGCCCTTCAGTGTCTTACGACCGAAGAGAATCTAATTTTTGAGATCGACTTTGTTGACGGACTTGTGAATAATTCTAATCTCAAGCAATTCGGCCAATTTTGTATAGACAGTGGTGATTTCGACAATGATAGTTTTGACTGGCTTTTTAATCCACCGGTTTTCTTTAACGGTCCTTACTGCATCCCGGTAGGCGGTATGATTCCGGTAGCAAATATTGTTAACTGTCCCCAATACACTCTGGTTGTCGAACCGGGGGGACAGATAACATACGATTTCGATACTGATTGGCCGGGATCTACTGATTTTAGTATGGTTTCCGGTCCGGGCGCTGTTGACATTTTAACGGGAGAATGGATGTGGCAGACCGAAGTTTCGGATAAAGGTAAACATACGGTTGAAATTTGCGGGGTTTATGAGGGGATGGAGTGTATACCGCGGCTGAATTGTAATTTTACGGTTCTTGTCGGGGTTTGCGGGGATGTTAACGGCGACGGCCAGGTCAATCTTCTCGATGTGACCGCAATGATACTCTATATTTACAACGGATATCCATTGGAGATACCGGACGCCATTGACGTTAACGGTGACGGCACCGCCAACCTGCTTGATGTTATTTACCTGGTTAATTATCTATATAAGGATGGTCCAGCGCCGGTGTGTTAGCATATTTAGGAAATTATTTATACACCAAAGCGCAGGAATAACCGCCTGCGCTTTTTTAGTTGCCGAGAAGATATTTTTTTACTTTATCGCTTTCAAAAATGGTGCTCTCGGTATACAGCCTTATTCTCTCCTGGGTGCTTTCGGTAATTTCGATAAACTCGAATCCCGAAATAAAGAAACTGGGATCGACACTGTTGTCACTCCAGACACATCGGGCATTAAGATAGATATTTTTCGATCCCTTAATCTCTTTATGCATCTCGATTTTCAGCCTGTAAACCGGGCCGGGGGTTAATTTGTCGGCGGCCATAATCTTGAGTCCTTCGGTACTGATGTCAACCAGACACCCGAGGAGACTACCCTTGTCGGCATCATATACTCCGCAGTATGCCCGGGTACGATATCTCTTCTTGTTCCTTCGATCGCCCATTATAAGCCTCAGAAATTGATTTAGATTTGTGGTCCTGCGAATGCAAGAAACGAGTGCTCTGGAAGTACCGTGAAATGGTATCCCGTTTCACTGTAATTATCGGAGGGAATTAATAATAGTTAAATGAAAGTGCAAATTATGAACAGGAAAAATAGGGCCTGACAGATTCTGTCAATAACTTCACTTTTTTCATTTGTTCCCAAATTACCATCCGAATGTCAGACCTTTACGATGCGACACGCCCAGCACCGCTTTGCATTCGGGACAGAAATAAAGACTTCTTTTGCCTAAATCATCTTTCATTATTCTGAACCAGACTTTTTCTATTTCCTTGTTGCAGTAAGGGCATTTGGGCTTTATATCTTCTTTTTGCTGAAAGACCATCATAGCTATCCACCTTTCTTGAATATCTAATATAAATACCGATAAATTCTTTATTTATTCATCTTTTGTTTATATTTTTCTCTTGCATCAAAATTTCAATTCTCTAAATTAATAGGCGCCGTTATTCTGTATAAGAGGGGAATACTAATTTCGATGCGCCGACAGAAAAAGAAGAAATCCTTAATTGCGCCTATCAAGCAAAATTTGGTCGACAGGCTTTCCAATGCCGGGGCGAGACACCGTCGTTACCTTGTTCGCGGTCTGGTAGTATTTGTCGCTGTTTTTCTGGTATGGTCGTTCTTTTCGGGTGATTTTGGGTTTATAAGAATCGCCAAGGAGCACTTAAAAGCACATAATCTCGAGAAAGAAAACCAGGAGATTTTGATAAAGCTGGTCGATTCGGAGCAGCGCATCGAGCGTTTAAAAACCGATTATCAATATATTGAGTATATCGCCCGCACCCGCCACTATTTTTCTCGCCCGGGCGAGGTTATCTACCGTTTCCGCTAAAAAGGCATCTTCCCCATGCCGCAGGTCAAATCCGAAGGTTTAATCCTCAAGTCGGTCAACTGGAAAGAGCAGTCAAAAATCGTGACTATTTTCACCGATAATGCCGGGCGTCAGTCGATAATCGATCGCGGCGGCAGATCGCTTAAGTCGAAGAGGGGCAGGTTGATGACATTTACCCGACTTGACCTGAACTATTTCCGGTCGGATAAAACCGGGGTGGGATATGTCAATGAGGTCGAGCCTCTTGAAAGCTTCTCATTCGAAAAGGAAGGCACTCTCGGAAGGCTGACTTTTGCTTCGGCGGCTTTGGAACTATTATATGATCTTCTTCCTGCTGAAGAGCCGCACGAGGGATTGTATCACCTGACAATCCAGTATTTACGGCAAATAAATAATGCTCCCAAGAGCGGCATTATCCCGACTTTCATAAGTTACTTTTTGAAGCTACTGTCCCAACTTGGGTACCGTCCGAATTTCGCCGGATGCGTCTCCTGCGGGAAAGAGATTGATGACGCGTTAGTGTCGAACGGGAGCGGAATAGAATATTATATTTTTTCGCCGGACAGGGGTGGAATAATTTGTAAATCTTGCCAAATACCGGGAGAATATTATATTAAGCTCCAATCTGCGAAGCTGGAAGTCATTTATGGTTTGCAGACCGGGACAATGGCACAAGCATCGCAGAAAAGAATAAAACTTGAAACGGCCGAGGAACTTATTGAACTGCTGTCGGCATTTTTGAGGTACCAGACCGACAGCAAAGAGCTTAAGTCGCTGAAGTTTCTCGAAAAGCTTAAGAAAACGCAAATATAACCAAGGATTTAAGGCATGGCCAAAAAGACTGAAAATAAAATGGATCGCCTGGTTTCACTTTGTAAACGCCGCGGCTTCGTTTTTCCGTCATCGGAGATTTACGGCGGTATCAACGCCTGCTGGGATTATGGTCCGCTGGGAGCCGAATTAAAGCGCAACATCAAGAATTTCTGGTGGGATTCGATGACCAACCGCCGGGACGATATCGAGGGTCTCGATGCCGCGATATTGATGCATCCGGAAGTTTGGCGGACATCGGGTCATGTTTCAGAATTTACCGATCCATTGGTGGACTGCAGAACATGTAAATCGCGGTTCCGCGCCGACGATTTGAAAAATCCGGAACAGTGCCCGGTTTGCGGTAATAAAACCTTGACCGATCCAAGGCAGTTTAATTTGATGTTTAAGACATTCATGGGACCGGTGGAGGATGATTCTTCGGTTATATTCTTGAGGCCGGAGACCGCCCAGGGGATTTATGTCAATTTCTTGAATGTCAAAAATTCGTCCCGGCAGAAGATTCCATTCGGCATTGCCCAGATCGGCAAAGCCTTCCGGAATGAGATCACGCCCGGCAATTTTATTTTCAGGACGCGCGAATTCGAGCAGATGGAAATGCAGTATTTCGTGCATCCATCGGAAGACGACAAATGGTTCGATTACTGGCGTGAGGAAAGATGGAAATTTTATATCGGGCTCGGTATCCGGGAGGAGAAACTTCGCTGGCATGAACACGGCCCGGACGATTTGGCTCATTATGCCAAGAAGGCATTTGATATTGAATATGAATTCCCATTCGGATGGAAAGAGCTCGAGGGTGTTCATAACCGGACCGATTTCGATCTCTCGCGTCACCAGGAAGCGACCGGCAAGAAGATGGTATATATAGATGATGCCACCAAGGAGAAATATATTCCTTATATTATTGAGACCTCGGCCGGATGTGACCGGACACTTTTGACGGTGTTGATTGACGCTTATGAGGAAGATGAATCGCGGGGTGAAAAATCGGCGGTGATGAAGTTTTCGCCAAAGGTGGCGCCAATCAAGGCGGCGGTTTTCCCTCTGGTCAAAAAAGACGGTATGCCGGAAATTGCGGACAAGATTTATCAGGACCTCAAAAAGAAATTCAAGGTTTTCTACGATGTCTCGGGTTCGGTGGGCAGACGCTATGCCCGGATGGATGAGGCCGGGACGCCGTTTTGTATTACTGTCGACGGTCAGACGACCGAGGATGAGACGGTGACAATCAGGGACAGGGACACAATGGAGCAAACGCGGCACAAGATCGGCGAGATCGAGGATTTTCTGGATAAGAGGATAAACAGCACCATAGCTACATAGTATATATACTATGTAGCTATGGTGCTTAAAAAGAATTAAAACTATTATAATCCCTTATCTATTAATGCCTTAAAGAAGTTTTATATAAAATAATAGGGCCTAATTAGTATATATACTAATTAGGTCTTGACAAACTCAATAAAAATATTACAATTTTTATGCAATGACTCAAAATCCAAACTATATAAGATTACAAAAGGCAAAATTTTCTATTTCAAGATATTTTGAAGATCTCGACCAACGGATATTTACTCAAAAAGATATTTCTGATATCTTGAACGCAAATAGAAAAAAATGGAATCTTACGAAATCAACTGGACGAGACTTTTTTATAAATTTTTTGATCGAAGAAACACCACTCAAAGAAATAAGGCTGGAGTTTCCCTATAGCAATGTATTAAAATATGCATGGGGCGAAATTGACATTTATGAATTGGCAAATGAAATTAAGCAGGAATCTTACTTTTCACACTTTAGCGCTATGTACCTTCACCAAATTACCGAACAGATTCCGAAATCAATCTATATAAATATTGAACAAAGCCCAAAACATTATTATCCTTCTGAACTTACCCAAGAGCGTATAGATATTGCATTCAAAAATAAGCCCAGAACAACTAGTAATACGGCAACATATATGGATTACAAATTGTACTTACTCAGCGGAAAGTTTACAAATAAAATCGGTGTTATAAATCTGCCTATAGACGATAATTTATCATTCCCAGTTACTAACCTCGAAAGGACATTAATCGACATAGTAGTAAGGCCAATATATTCTGGCGGTGTTTCTGAAGTACTTAATGCATACAGACTCGCTAATACTAATGAAGAAGTATCAACCAATGTCTTGGCATCATATCTTAGGGATCTAGATTATACTTATCCTTATCACCAGTGTATCGGTTTTTATATGGAAAAATCTGGAGTCTATAGCAATACGGCAATCGAGCTACTAGAAAGATTTGAGAGAAAATTTGATTTCTATTTAGCGCATAATATGCACAATCCTTCATATGATAAGAAATGGCGGCTATATTACCCTAAGGGCCTTTGATAATTTTTGGCAAATTTTTAATACAAAGTCAAAATAGTGGTCAAATTCCATTAATTTAACTTCTGGTTTGATTATAGCCCTTAGACTATCAAAACCAGATTTGTGTAGTTCTTTATAATTCTCTAATTTATTTAGAAATTCAATGGGCACCCGTTTCGCATTAAAAACTGCCTTTAATATACCTAATTTATCTGTGGAATAAATATCTATATTATAGTTTGTGACTATTGAATAAATGTCAAAAAAATCCTTTGCTCGTGCAGCTGGTTGGTGAGATCTTACTATCTCTCGATATTCACCAGTATTTTGACATAAAGCTCTAAGTTTTTCAATTACTATCATTTCTAATGGGTAAATATAAATATATATATTTTCAAATGTTTTTTCAATCTTCGGTTTACAATATTCATACTTACTAATTTCTATTTTAAATATCTTCTCATGTGTTTTAGAGTACGATACAGCATCCATCCTCGCTCTGCGCATATCTTTATTAGTGAACCTTTCTGGATTTGGGTGTACTTTAAATGTAATTGAATATCCGCCCCAAAAATTTGCCATATCTTCGCTTATGCTAGGGGGTCTTTCTTCGAAGTTTAAATCAAAGATTTTAAATCCCGCGTCCAAATAGGACTTATTCAAGACTCTGTAAATTTTATCTATTATTTTTTCTAAATTGGAGAATTTTCCTTCGATTGAAAAATCTATATCCATAGAGGACCTTTCAGCCATATCATAGACAATATCTAAAGCATTTCCTCCTTTTAAAACTAGCTCTTGCATTAGAAAATCATCGGAAAACATTGCCCTTATTGCAATTCGCTTAATTTTTTCAATTTTTTCTAAGTCCACTAGCTTATACTCCCTCAATAGATTCCATTTAATAATATGAAAATGTTTAATTATATCAATCTTATTTCGTATATTTCAAGAATATAAATTGAGATTAGAAATATAAACATCAATTTGCATGTCTGAAAGAAAATTGAAAAATCTCCCGCCCGGGCTTCCAACCAAACTTGAAAAGAAAATGTCTCTTTTAAGAAAGCTTTTGTTATCAATGGATAATGCTCTTATTGCATTTTCCGGCGGAGTGGATAGTACATTCCTTTTGAAAGTGGCTTCGGAAACGGTCAAAGACAGGGTTCTGGCAGTTACGGCCCACTCGGAGATACATCCGTCGGACGACCTAAAAGAAGCGCGCGAATTTGCCGAATCGCTGGGAGTGAAACATCTGGCGATCAAAACCAACGAGCTCGATGATTTTGAATTCACCTCGAATCCTTCCGACCGTTGTTACCACTGTAAAAGCCGCCTTTATATGAGGCTATCGGAAATCGCCGATGAACGGGGGATTAAAAATATCCTCGATGGTGCCAATGCCGACGACAAAAACGATTACCGTCCGGGAGCACGTGCCACGCGTGAGTTCGGGGTCCTCTCCCCTCTTCAGGAAGCGGGACTGACAAAGCCCGAGATTCGTGAATTATCTCAGGAAATGAATCTTCCGACCTGGGATAAACCAGCCTCTCCCTGCCTGGCTTCCCGGATACCGTACGGCATCACCATTACGGAAGATAAACTGAGGCGGGTTGAAAAGGCCGAGAGTTATCTTCGGTCACTGGGGATCAAAAATCTTCGCGTACGTGATCATGATCAGATCGCGCGAATCGAGGTCCCGGCGGAGAGCATGGAAATTTTCGCGGATGAAAAAAAACGGGCTGAGATAGCTGACAAATTGAAATCTTTTGGCTTTCCATATATAACGCTCGATCTTGAAGGGTTCAGGTCGGGCTCGTTAAACGAAATTCTGGACAGGCAGGATGAATAAAGAAAGACTCGCGGCTCTTTTGGATTCAGTCAAAAAGGGCGAGCTGTCAATCGAGGACGCTCTCGAAAAATTCAAGGCTCTTCCGTTCGAGGATATCGGTTTTGCCAAGATCGATACACATCGTGAAATTCGAACCGGTTTCCCGGAAGTTATTTTTTGCCGCGGCAAGACAGTAGAGCAGGTCGAGAGAATTTTCAAAAAAATGTCGGAGCGCTCCAATCGCGTTATGGCCACCAGAGCGACACCGGAGATGTACAGGGCGGTAAAGAAGGCAGTACCGGGGGCGGCGTATCATGAATCGTCTCAAATCATTCTATGGGGGGATAAGCCGAGTCATAAAACGAGCAAAACGGTGGCGGTGGTTTCGGCGGGGACATCGGATATTCCTGTGGCGGAGGAAGCGGCGGTTACGGCTGAAGTTATGGGTTGCCCGGTAGAGAGGCTTTTCGATATCGGGGTGGCCGGTGTGCACCGTCTTCTGGATAACAGGGAAAGATTATTCAAGGCTAATGTCGTCGTGGCGGTGGCGGGGATGGAAGGTGCTCTGGCCTCGGTTATCGGCGGACTGGTCGATAAGCCGGTTGTTGCGGTGCCGACCTCGATAGGGTATGGGGCATCGTTCAACGGCCTGGCGGCACTTTTATCGATGCTCAATACCTGTGCTCCGGGAGTGGTGGTGGTGAATATCGATAACGGATTCGGAGCCGGGTATTTCGCGGCGATGGTCAACCTGATGGAGAATGGTAAGTGAAAACAGCTTATTTTGATTGTTTTGCAGGGATCGCCGGGGACATGGTTTTGGGAGCGCTGGTTGATCTGGGACTGGATATAGAAAAATTGAAAGCTGAGCTCCAGAAGCTGAATGTCTCCGGGTGGGATATCACCGCCGAGAAAGTCAAAAAGAAAGGTATAGCCGGAACGCATGTCACAGTAGTCACCGAAGAGCAAAAAGCACACCGGCATTTGCATCATATTACAGATATTATTAACAATAGTGCACTTTCTGATTCGGTCAAGGATAAATCAACGGCGATATTTTCCAATCTTGCCGAAGCCGAAGCTAAAGTGCACGATACAACGATCGATAAGATCCATTTTCATGAGGTCGGCGCCCTCGATGCCATAGTTGATATTGTTGGTACAGTTGTCGGGCTGGAGCTTCTTGGTATCGGTAAGATATCGTCTTCGCCCATAGTTACAGGGTACGGTTTTGTTGACTGTGAGCACGGCAAGATGCCTGTTCCGGCTCCGGCAACGGCGGAACTCTTGAAGGATGTGCCATCATATGCTGGAGAAATCTCAAAAGAGCTGACCACTCCGACCGGGGCGGCGATAATTACCACGCTTGGAACATTTTTTGGCGCTCGTCCGCAGATGAAAATTGAACGAGTTGGTTATGGAGCGGGAACCCGCGATCTGGAAATTCCCAATCTATTGAGAGTCATGGTGGGTACAGAAATTAAAAATGCCCACGATACCGACCGGGTGACTTTGATTGAAACCAATATCGATGATATGAATCCGCAGTTTTATAATTACGTAACAGATAAATTGTATGATGCCGGAGCACTGGATGTTTACACAACTGCGGTAACTATGAAGAAAAATCGACCGGGAATATTGCTGACAGTACTTGTGCCTGAAGAACTGGTTGATTCTGTTACGGAGATAATATTTTCCGAGACCACGACAATCGGGGTAAGGCTCCAAAATATAAACCGCCGCAAGCTCAGGCGGGAGATTGTGACAGTTAAGACGCAATATGGTGAAGTTCGAGTAAAGGTAAGTTTTTCCGGGAAGAGAAAACTAAATATTATGCCGGAATACGATGACTGCCGGAAAATTGCTGCTGAGAAAGATGTCCCGATTCAGACTGTCTTCGATGAGGCCCGCACCCGAGCTCGGGAACAATCGTAATACCGCCCTGTTTTTCTAAGTAAAGTAAATCCAAAATCTTTCCATAACGAGGTAAATAATGAAATACAAACTGCTCGGCAGATCCGGTGTTAAGGTATCTGAATTATGTCTCGGCACGATGACTTTCGGCGAGGAATGGGGATGGGGCGCGAATAAAGATGAAAGCAGGAAGATTTACGATGCGTTTCGCGAAGCGGGCGGTAATTTTGTCGATACGGCCAACAGGTATACTGAAGGTACAAGTGAAAAATTTGTCGGTGAATTTATCAAACAGGAGCGGGAGAAAATTGTCCTGGCCACAAAGTACACTCTCTTTATGGAAAAGAATGAGCCGAATTCCGCGGGCAACAGCCGCAAGAACATGGTGCAGGCACTGAATAACAGCTTGAAAAGACTCGACACAGATTATATTGACCTTTACTGGCTCCATGCCTGGGATTACCTCACCCCTGCCGAGGAAGTCATGCGGGCACTCGATGACATGATATCATCGGGGAAAGTGCTCTATATCGGTATATCTGATACGCCGGCCTGGATCGTTTCCAAATCGAATACTCTGGCGGAACTTAAGGGATGGAACCAGTTTGTGGCGCTGCAGATTGAATACAGCCTGATAGAGCGGACAGTTGAAAGGGAGCTTTTGCCGATGGCGCGTGATTTCGATATGGCGGTGACGCCGTGGGGTGCAATAGGGGGCGGTGTTTTGACCGGCAAATATAACAAAGGTAAAGAGGCCGAAACAAAAAGGTATAAAGAGGGCGAGTCCTCGCGTATCAGCGATAAAAACCTGAAAATTGCTGAAGAAGTGGTCAAAATTGCTGATGAAATCGGGGCTTCGCCGGCCCAGGTCGCCTATAACTGGGTGCGTCAGCAGGAAGGTTTGTTCATACCGATACTTGGGGCGCGCACCGAGAAGCAGATCAGAGATAATATCGGGAGCCTTGATCATCCTCTTTCCGATGAACAGATTAAAAAACTGGACGAGGCGAGTAAAATCGAACCTGGTTTTCCGCATGAATTTTTGAGCAAAGATTATATCCGTGATCTGGTTTTTGCCGGAACCTATGATAAAATCGACAACCACCGGAAGTGGAAAGTGACTTGATTGGTCATATCTAACTGATTAATTAAAAAAACGGCAGGTCCTAAAACCTGCCGTTTTTTAGTAGGCGGTTGGGCTATTAATTATTTCCAGGGCGGCAAACAGCAGCCCGGGAGCGGAGCCGGATATTCTTTATACAGGTAATTAATAAGATATACTATATCTAACATATTAACTAGATCATCTTCATTAGGATCACCATAGCATTCATATTCAACTGGTGCAGGACCTTCATTATATAAATATGCAATAAGATATGTAATATCCAGGAGATTGAGTAACAAATCTCCGGTAACATCGCCGCACTCCCTCTGGCAGACATCGCCAATACCGTCTCCATCGCTATCAGCCTGATCAGGATTGGGAACATTCGGGCAGTTGTCATATTCGTTCGGCACGCCATCGGCATCATTATCAGGAATGGTTGTAACGCAGGGCACCCTGAACCACTTAACAGGATTTATTGTCCAGCCACCGGCATTCATAACACAAGCTCCCGGCCTTTTATCTTCAATATATAAGACATCAAGATAATGATTCCCTGAATAAGTCCCGGTCGGATCAAGAACCGTTACACCGGTAAAGTTGCCATCGGTTACTTCCATGCCGTATTTCGCCATCGAGGGCCACATTTCTGAGGTACATATATTATCGATCCACGGTAATGCATCAGTGGAGTCACAATACGGCGTATATGTCTGTGTCAGATTATAGGATGCCGACCAGTTTACGCCGCCATCGGTCGAAACAGCCAGATATAATTCACCATTGGCACCACCTTCCTCCGAAGATGACCAATAACAATCATCATCAATACCGCGGTATATATCATTATATTGTACAAATAAAGCGTATAAATTTCCGTTACATTCGGATACCTGGGGTTTAACTATACTCATTTCATTCCACGCACCGCCAGTGCAATATGAGTTTGTGACATCCCAATTGGCATCTTTAATGATATGAATGTCATTACTCAATTCATCCCAGTGAAGCAGAAATGACCCATAAAAATGAGTCCATTCACCCAATCCGCTGCTTGTGGGATTAACTTCCCGGGCATCCCAGACAATATTTAAATTATCATCCATATCAAAAACGGCGGAGATGTCTCCCTGACCAAAATATCCTCCAACAGTTGAATCAAATGCGACAGCACAGACTTTAGGATTCCAAGAAGCTCCTCCATTGTTGGATATCATATAATAGGGCAATCCAGTTCTTTGATTGTCACGCTGGACGGATTCAGGATCTCCCGGATAATTTCCCGGTTCACCGAGCCAGACAAGCGCGACTTTGCCGCTCGAGCGGGACGCCGTTACAATTTGGCAAATTGCCGGAGTTGTATCAACTGTCATCGGTGGATGGTCCCAGACACCTGAGTTCGCTCCGCCGATTCTTCTGAAATAGGTAATAAAATGGGTTGTATTGTCTATAGCTCGATTGGCAAACACGTGCACAATCGTGTCGCCGCCATAAACCTGCACCTCGGCCGAAGGCCATGTATAGTCGTAATATTGGGGGAACGCCGAATCCCAGGGATGAGGAAGGGCGTATTCGTTGAGATAACCATCGGTGGGCATTTCGGCATCGGCATAAAAGATACAGCTGGTGTAATCGGGATAATAGGCATGGTGGTTATAGACAATTGCTTTGCCTTCTGGGTCAACATCGATGCCGACATAGCCGGATCTCGATGCGGTATCATGGACGGGATGCCCCCCGTCGGTCAGCCCGAATCCAAGCTGTCCGGTTGTTGGATCCCAGTATTCGTATGCCGTATAGCGGACACCTCCCATAGCCGCAATTGTCTTTTTCATCCACGTAAAATGAACAACCTGATTCCCACGCCATTCTATCTGGCGATTCATACGGCTGTTACTCTGGTAATCGTAGGTTGTAATTCCGATAGTCATGCCCGGGCCATCGGATCTAACCTGGTCGAAACCGATACTTTCGCGGCCATAATTAACGGGTATATCGCCTGCGCTTTCTTTCCCGGCAACCTGAGCTGCTCCGGGATATTGAGTGTTCTCTCCCGCCAAAGGACAGGTTCCCGGAAGAAAAACAAAAGCAAGAAGCAGGCTGGCGACAACGATAGCTTTACACATAGCTCTCCTCCAGTGCTATAATGGTAAGTAAATATATTTCCTGTTTTTACAGGATTATTAAATTTTACCGATCAGGTTCTGATATTCTCAGATGTCTTTGTTGCGGGAATATTCTGCTTGAGAATATTTATAAATTTTAAAACAATGACCGCCCGGATTTATGGGCATGCTCTAAGATCTGTTTTAATTTAATCGAATGACAGGAATTGTCAAGATAAATAGTAAAAATTAGTGTTCTACTAATAATCGGCGCAAAAATGGAAAAAGCTCTTTTGGGGAACTTCAGTGTCGGTTTCATCGATTGACAAATGGTGCCGATAGCGTATATTAAATAACGGAACTTCAAGGGTTTGAATTCGTTTAACAACTGCGTTCTTTGATAGCAAAATATGGGGGTGAACCGGCTTCGACGGGCTGGGCGGAGGATTGTCGGCGTGTCGAGGTTATCGGATAGCTCGTTAACCATCCGGTAAACCATTTTAAATGGCGATTACGATTACGCCATGGCTGCCTAACACAAATTAGGCAACCCGCTTCTCCTGTCTGTTGTCTTTCCGGGCAGGATGCAAGCGACGGTCAGAAAGACTCGGTTCCCCGACGCCTTTAAGGGGTCCTTAAACTAAAAAGGCTGGCTGTTTTTCTTGCCTGCCGTTTCGGCGGGAGAAACGGCGAGATTAAAAGAAGCGGCTACACACGTAGAAGATGATCTGGCGCCTTTTCCGGACGGGGGTTCGATTCCCCCCACCTCCATTTTATTTTTTATAATCCACGTAACTTTTTACTTGACAACAAATTAGAAAATCATATATTCCTCCTTGAAAGGGCTTGTGCCATGTTTGTGCCAAGTGAGTTCATTTATGGCGAGAATCTATCAAAGAGGAAAAATCTGGTATTTAGATCTGACTTATAAAGGTCGGAGGGTTCGGAAAAAGGTCGGCACTTCCAAACGAATGGCAGAACTTGCCTTAAAAGATGCCGAGATCAAGATAATCAAAGACGAATACGGCTTCTCTAAAAGTGATATTACTATAGAATCGTTGATTGAGAAGTTTTTGGAGTATAACCGGACAAATCATCGAGCCTCTACAACTAAACGATACAAAGCCGTTACTGATCATTTCAAACGATACATCACCGAAAAGCGCAATGATATAATCCTGCTTTCACAACTGACCCCGGAAATTATAGAGGGCTATAAGGCTTTCCGTAGGGATGAGTGGATTAACCCAAATGGAAAATCCCCGGATTCAAAAAATGCCAGAAAGGGAGCCAGGGCCAGGACAGTCAATCTGGAACTGGAAGGCTTAAAAACAATGCTCAACCTGGCTATCAAATGGGATTACCTTAAAGAGAATCCCATGAAACATGTAAAGCCGCTCAAAGTCGATGATAAGAAATCTCTCCGATTCCTGACAGCTGAAGAATGTAATCGATTTTTAGAAACCTGTCCAAAAGACCTATACCCTGTTTACTTCACGTTCATAGCTACAGGAATGCGAAAAGCTGAACTAGAATATCTCTGCTGGAAAGACATTGATTTGACAAGACGGAAAATCTATATCCGGAGAAAACCTAATTGGCAGCCCAAAACCGGCGAGCGCGAAATTCCAATCAGCGATGACTTATTTCAAGTTCTCTCCGACCATAAGAAAAGGAATCGGCAGGCAACTAAGGACGATTATGTCTTCCATATTGTTGAGAGCGACAAATCACACAATATGCTCCGAAATGAATTAATCAAAATCGCCGAGACAGCCGGAATTGAGGATTTCACCAAAGTCCACACTCTCCGTCACACTTTCGCCAGCCATTTGGTGATGCAAGGTGTTGATCTGCCAACGGTTCAGAGGTTAATGGGACATGCAAGCGTCGAAACAACGATGATCTATGCTCACCTCGCCCCTGATCATTTATCGAAGGCGGTGAATAAACTACCGGTGAAGGTTCAGCATATGTGAGTAATTTTACGGGACTATTTTACTGAGAGGAGAAACCCAAAATTGGGCAAGGAAGTTAAAATTGAAGTTAGCCTTCCGCAGATACCAAAGGACCGATTGGAGCTTTTCCTCGACTTTTTAGCAGAATTATTGGCTAAAGAATATATAAAAGAACAAACTACAATCATGGAAAAGACAAATTATATTAATGTTAGTAGTTTACTAACTAACCATACTAATCAGTACTTCTTCTGTCGTAAGTACCTTGCCAAATCCAAGGGCAATATTTCTTAACGTACTTAAATGTAGTTCTTCGTTAATAGATGCTGTTGCATCGGCTACAAAGAAGATACCAAAATCCCGAAAGAAGCCATCTCTAGCTGTCGATTCACAACATATATTGCTCATAATCCCAGTTATTACTAGTTCCTTTACATTAAGGCAACGCAACGTCAATTCTAAATCAGTCTGGTAGAATCCACTATATCTTCTTTTTACAATAATTTTTTCATTATCAAGAGGTGAAAGCTCAGTGTGCACTCTTGCTTCAGGATTTGATTCTAGCAATGTACTTGACCACCATTTGGCTAATATCCCTCGATCAGATTCTACACTTTTATGACCTTGAGTGAGATAAATTATTGGCCGGGACATATTGCGAAATCCAGACTGTATTTTTTTAATTTTTGGAATGATGTTTAGGCCACTAGGCGTAAACACCGGTTTACCAGGAGTTAAGAAGAATTCTTGCATGTCAATTACTAACAAAGCAGAATCCTTTATATTAGGTGATACATCCCTAAAATTGTAGGGAATAATTTGTTCCATCCATTCGGCTGTTTTCACTTTTGTATTTTCCAATGTCAAATATTCTATTTGATCCATTTCAATCTCCTACAAAGCTTAAGCTTTAAGCACATTTTCTATTCAAGTTATTTCATTGGATACCAGGCACCCAATTTCCCCTGTCAAAAGATGATAATATCTCAACTGTATGGGAAACAACCTCTGGTGCATATTCTCTGTCAAGGTGTTCTACCGCGTCTATTTCATGTGTTTTAATTTGAACGTCGCTATTATATTCTGAGACGGTTTGTGTGAACTCTTGGATATCATCACTAGTGCATAGCAAATCTTGCTGAGGTTTTAAGATAGTCATACCTGAAAGATTTAGGTCTGACAATACATCATGCCAATTATCATCTACTGTAAAAATAGAATTGAACAATTCATCACTGTATACTCTAGCATTGTTCACAGGGCCAATCCATCGTTCATTTATTTTGCCGTCATTCGTAACCTTGTTTACTCTACGTGGTTGCAATGCTGTAAATGGGAAAAATATTGGTGCCCAACAAATCATATAAATTCGCCCCATCAATTTTCTCAATTCTTTGCTCGCATAGATTGCGAATACTGAACCGATGCCATGCGTAATAAATATGATATCCCTTAGCTTGCCTTCCTCAGGCACTGAAAATTCGTTGATAACATACTGAATGGCGTCTTTTGCTGAAGTTACAAAAGTATCTAATGTGCAACCTAGTGGATGATGCTTGTTTCTTGCGTTTGATCCGATTGACTTACTTTTGCCAATACCATATGCATCATATCTGAATGTATAGTAATCCGCATTATGGTTTTTATGACTACCGGTCAACTCCTCAACTATAGCTTCAAAGGCGTCGAAGGTAGCTTTGTGATCTCCGCTTAATCCATGAACAAAAACCACTGGAATACGCTCTCTATTATCAAGTGGCTTTACACCCATATTTATTACTCCAAAAAGTTTGTTTTCGCTTCCGAAAAAAACCGTCTTAGTGTGTTCGCTTCCTTTGTAATAATTGAAGGTTTTCTCAAGATCTTTAGTCATGTGCATTTCTTCCGTTTGGAAGCCTATCATTTCTATCGTCTCATGTTCATACGGAAGCTTATAGTATTTCATGATGTGAACGGGATGTGGTAATTGCAGAGGAATACCGATAAGGGCACTGTTTTCCGTTTGGATAAAATGATATGTTGGAAGATCACTGTACTTTTTTCGAATTACCAAAACACTGTAGTTTCGCTCAGCATTATATAGAAATGTCAACGATTCATAAAATCCTCTTAAGAGCTCCTCTCTATTTGCCATTTCTACATTATTGCCGGGTCGTTTGGATATTGGTAAATGACGGTCTGAAAAGCCTTTATAAAACTTCCATAATTCTGAATCTAAGTCATTCAGAATACGAATCTCTTTATCAGGATCTCTAATGTCAAAATCAAACTTATACGGGGCGTCCTGCGAGCGTGAGATTGGTAATCCAGCCTCTCTATTAATTTCGTAATCATTATAATCCAAACATACTATTTCCATTCTTTCTTTCATTTTATTCATACACGCTATTAACACGTCATAATATAACTTCCATACTCCCGGGCTTTTACTTGCGACTGAGAAATGCCCGTGTAGTGGTGTATAGCACAGAAATCTCACATTCGATTTATATTCGTCCTTACATGCATCTTTTAACACTTCTGCTGCCTTAGATAAATAGGTTTCATAGTTTATAATCCTCCCATGCAGTTCACGTATTCTAGATAGAGTGATCATGAAACCAAATACAGTAATGAGCCCTAATATGAAGGCGAAAACGAGCCCTTCATTGGCAGTGTTGAACGATCGCAAGTTGCCACCGGAGAAAGCAATGATTACTGCTACAGAAAGTGCTAGTAAAATCAAGACAAATAAAAACGATTCCTTTGAAATATCTTTTTTAAAGAGATGATAGTAGCTTGCGTGCTTATGATAAAAGAATTTAAATCCATAATATATCGTGTAGTTGCCTAACAGGAAAATTGTGATTATTAATGCCACCCATCTTAAAATAAACGTTAAAGATTCATACTCATCGGTTGGAAAGAAACCACTGAAGATATCATCAGTTGTACTATAAAACGAAGTGTATGCCACAACAATAAGTGCGACAGCTAGAATGAAATACCCAAAAGTATTAATTTTCCGCCATTTCCTATCTATCCCATCAATATCTGCCATTTATATACCCCTCCAGTGAACAATCCTCTTTTCAAAGAATGCAAAGAGTTTATTTGCTAAAAACCCAAGAATTCCTACCAGGAATATTCCTGCATACATTTCATCAATTCTACCTGTATCGTGAGCTTCAAAGATTTGTAATCCAAGGCCGTGAATTGTGCCAGTAAACATCTCAGTAACAACAACAACAATAAGAGATAGGTTTATTGTGAGTCTTAGACCGACATAAACATATGGAAGCGCATCCCAAAAGGTTACATACTTGAACATGTCGATAGATTTTGCTCCAAATATTTTTGCAACCATGATTCGCGTCTTACTTGCGTGATGTACTCCATACATCGAGTTTATAATATTTATTAAGCTGCATGTGAAGGTTACGATAGCGATTTTAGAAAAATCGCCTAATCCAAAAAACAACATGGATAATGGTACAAGGACAGGGCTTGGAATCGACCTAAGGAATTCAAGTAAAACCTCGACGGAAGAGTAAAGTCGTGTTGAATATCCAATCGCCAGACCTATTGGTATTCCCAAAATGGCAGCATAGACATATCCGGAAATCATTCTATATATCGTCCTAAACAGATCTGAAAGAATATCACCCGAAACCAAAAGCGAAAAGAGCTTCTGAAAGACATCTTCAACAGGAGGAATAAACAGAGGGCTAATAAGGCCTGTTTTATTAACTAGAAACCAGATGAATAGCGCAGCCAGTGGGCTGATTATTATGTTCTTATTAACTCTCAAATTCAGAAACCTCACCATTTCTACGGAGCTTGAATCTCCCCAATAAACAAATCCAAGATTTTGTTCTTGAGATTTACGAACCTATCACTTTTCATAATATCATGGCTCCTTGTTTCAGGAAATCCAGTATCTATTAAATCAAGAATCTTGCATGGTTTTTTGCTTAAAACGGCGATCTTGTCCGCCAGTAAAATAGCCTCGTCAATTTCGTGTGATACAAAGAGAATTGTCATCTTTGTACGATTCCATATATCCAATATTTTTCTTTGCATCTCAAATCTTGTCTGATAGTCAAGTGAACTAAATGGTTCATCCATCAATATGAAATCTGGATTTTGGATCAATCCCCTTGCAATGGAAACCATTTGCTGCTGCCCGCCGCTTAATTGGTATGGATAGACATCAATATCCAAATCTATTTCGAGGTCTTTCAATTTATCCGTGACTATTTTCTTGCGCTGGCTGGAACTAACGCCTTTCAATTTTAGCGGAAAAGCTATGTTTCCCAACACTGTTTGCCACGGGAAGAGAGATTCAATATAGTTCTGAAATATGAATCCTATGTTGGCGTCCTCTGTGCCTTGTTTTGCAATTGTCACATTGCCTGAATCGGATGACTCAAGGCCTGCAATGATCTTCAAGCATGTAGTCTTGCCACAACCATTCGGCCCAAAGAAAGTAACGAATTCTCCCTTGTTAACACTCAGATCAATTTGGTCGAGGACATGGACGGTTTCAGAGTCGGCCCCGTTCTTTTTAATGTATGATTTGCTAATTGAGGAGAGTTCAATATAGCTCATTTAGTTCCCTTGCGAGTATAGCATTGTTGAAATATTCACTTTCTTTTCTAGAACGTCATTCTCCACATATAAATCACTTAAAGCATTTACAGAAACAGTATCTATTTGGTCAACTCTCCAATGCTTGTAAACACCGACCTTTAAAGCTACTTCTGGCTCCAATTCTAAATATTCAGCCATTATCAATTTTGATTCTTCTGGATGATTTTCTAGATATTCAAAGGCTCTGTAGAAAGCTCTTACCAATTTCGCTGCTTCCTTAGGGTGTTCGTCAACAAATCTGGTTGAAATCACACTAGCTGCAGTCGGAAACGGTTTTAGCACCAAATCATAGAGCGGATTGGAATAAATTACTGTACCAATACCAAGCTCTTCAACCTGAGTTCCCTGGGGTTCTAATGTAAACAATGCGTCAACTCGGCCTGATGCCAAGGCTTCTTTCTGATTGGGTGGACTCAATGGTACAATTGTTATTTCTTTTTCAGGATCTAAATAACCTGCTAATACAAGTTTTGTGAAAGCCTTCATTTGCGAACCAGGAAATGTTCCAATTGTCTTCCCTTTTAGGTCAGATAGAGATACAATCCCAGAACCATTCTTCGCAATAATCTTATGGATTTGAGAATTTTCTCCCGCATATGTCATCTCAAATATTTTAAATGTTCCAGAAACATTCTGTTCTACTGCGAAAAGGTTTGATAATCCTACAACCGAAGTCGCGTCAATTCTATCAGTCGTCAATGCTTCAATGGCCTGTATACTTTTGGCGAATTTGACAGGATCAACCTTTAGGCCCTCATCCTCAAAATAACCCTTCTGCTCTGCAATAAAGAACGTAATGTCAGGTACTATTGGTAGATATCCAATCCTAACAGTACTAGTATCCTTTTCGCCACAACCTGAAAGGCACGTCATGGCAAGGATAACCAATACGATGAAAGACCCTTTCCATTTCATTTCTCTATCTCCTTCTATTTAATTATTTGTCTGGCTTTCCAATGGCATTGAACAATTCATCTATTTGCCTCATAGCTAAAGGAGAGGGTCTACTTTTTCCGCTTTCCCAGCGATTGACGGTGCTGAAAGTCACACCGACCTTTGCAGCAAATTGCTCTTGAGTAAGTCCTAACTTGGAACGGAGAAGTCTTATCTTTTTTGCGATTGCAGTGAGTTTTGAATTGGACATTTCTCGGCCATTACCCTCTACTGAATAAAGAAAATACTACATGGCACATTATATAGCAAATGATATATAGTTTAAATAATGTCGTCAAGAAGAATTTTGGACTTATTCCTTGTGAATCAAGCTTTTCACAATGCTCAACCATTTGCGCTTTCAGGCAATTGATGTCATTCGTGATTGATCTATTCTGACTATTACTGGAAATCACAAAGCACTTTAACAATCTCGAAATAGGAGGTTATCATGCCTACAAATCTGTACGATGCACATCGGCAATGGGCTTTACGTCCACCGGATGAAAGGTTTCATAACCTTGAAGCTCTACAAAGCTTCACAGAATCACGGAAAGAGTGTTCTACCGAGGCTGAAAGAATCCTGAAACAGGTCGAACTAAAGGTATTGCCGGAAGGCTCAATAATCGTCAATGGTAATTCGCCAGGAGCCAGACTATCGCATTGGGCTTTCGGCCAGCTCTGATATTCGGTCGGGGCTCCGGCCAAATACCTTCGCACACTTCCGGCTGAAATTGCCAGAAATTGCCTTTCGCACGGGCTTGGCAGGTCAAATTATCGCTGTAAATTGCTTCTGAGGGCGAATTCAGACGATTCCGATACGGAGCCCCAGAGAACTGCTTCCGCCTTCACAGGGCCGAATTATGGCCGAATCTGGGATGCGGATGTGGTTCAGCAGATCACAGAGGCCACCAAAGACAGCGGCTGGCACACTCCGCCCGCCCAATCCATGAGCGGATCGGAAAACAGCGGCCTTTACGCTTCCGACCGGGATATGTTTATCTTCATGGTAAACGATGAAAATCCGGTCGAAGTAGGCAACGCCAGACTTGGCCGAGGATTCTTTTGCTGGAATTCCGAAACCGGAGCCGCCAGCTTCGGGCTTACCACATTCCTTTACAATTATGTGTGTGGCAATCACATAGTCTGGGGTGCGGAGGAAGTCCGGGAATTGCGGATTATCCACAAAGGCGAAGCTCTCGACCGTTTCCACAACCTTGCTCTGCCCCGTCTGAATCAGTTTGTCGAAGATCGGGCTTACAACGATACAGTCAAAGAAACCGTTTCGAGAGCTATAGCCGAGCCAATTGCCAAAGATCTGGACAAAACCCTGGAATGGTTCAAAGACAGGCCGTTCACCAAAGGCGAGATTACCAACGCCTGGGACACCGGAATCGCCGAAGGCAACGACGTGACCACAGTCTGGGGAATGGTTCAGGGCTTAACAGCCCACGCTCGTTCACTACCTTACACCAATTGGCGAGTGAATCTCGAACGCCGCGCTGGAATGCTCCTAAATCTCTAAAATCGCACCTTTGCTCAAGAGCTTGAGTCCCCTCAAGCTCTTTTAATCAATTGCATTTGCAATTGACCATCAAAACCGCTATATTCAAAACAGTTCATTACGAACGAGGAAAATATGGAAAAAACAATTTGGGATTTGAAAAAAGGCGACCGCTTCAAAGTGGAGGAAGGCCATCTTTGCGAAGTGGTTACACCGACCGAAGACGGCAAAGGCCTTGTCGCCAAATATCTTGACGGAGATCTCAAAGGCCAAAAGGATTTCGTCTTCGAAGAGGAGATAGATTTCGCAGAATCCGAAGTAAAATAAAGTCTCAGTCTTAATTGGAGACTGAAAGGGCTTGTGTAAAAACAAGCCCTTTTTGTTTGACATAATTTTGACAACTTATGCTTGCCAAAGAAGAAGCAATTGTTATATTTGTAACAAATCCAAACATTCGATAGGCGGTTTTACATGCGCGAAAAAAAACTGGACAGTGATGCGAGGATGATTCATGTCAGGCTGGATACAAATACCCATAAAATGCTCAAGATTCGAGTTGCGGAAGAAAACAGGACAATTCAAGATTTTGTTTCCCAGTTGATAAACGAATCTCTTAATCAAAAAAGAAATGCCAGCAAGGGGAAGTAAATTGTCTGAGCCAATTGAAGACAGTTTTGATAATTTTGACATAGCTGCTCCAAATCCCGGTGCATTAATTGAGTCATTACGAGCATTTGGCTATGACCTGAAAACTGCAATTTCTGACCTGATTGATAACAGCATAACCGCTAAAGCTAGAAATATCTGGATTGATGCTAATTGGGCGGGAAAGTATACGACCATATGTGTAACCGATGATGGCCATGGAATGACTCAGGCCGAACTTTTGGAAGCAATGCGGCCAGGTTCAAAGAGCCCAACGGAATTAAGGAATCCTGATGATCTAGGTAGATTTGGACTGGGATTGAAAACGGCTTCTTTTTCACAATGCCGAAAACTAACAGTCAGGTCAAAAAAGAACAGTAGATCGGAAACTCAGTACTGTTGGGATTTAGAATATGTAACAAAATGCGGTGATTGGCGAGTGCTTAAAGGGATATCACCTGATACTGATATACAATTCAAGCGATTGACAGATCAGGCTACGGGAACAGCAGTGCTTTGGGAAAATCTTGATAGGCTGGTAGCTGGAGATGAAACAGAAGATAAAAAAGCTCTTGATTTATTTCTTATTCAATTGGAAGAGGTTAAACAGCACTTGGCGATGGTATTTCACCGCTTTCTTAAGGGAAAAAACTCAATCAAGATTTTTATTAATGACAGGGCGATTGATTCTTGGGACCCGTTTCTTGAAAATCATGAGGCAACTCAACGTCAACCGCAGGAAACATTTATTATCTCCGGGAATAAAGTTCTAATCACGCCATTTGTATTACCACATCATTCAAAGCTTTCAGCAGAGGAACATAGTCTTGCTTCCGGCCCACGTGGATGGAATTCTCACCAGGGTTTCTATATATACCGTAATTATCGATTATTAGTAGCTGGTGACTGGCTTGGTTTGGGATTTCAAAAGGAAGAACATTATAAACTTGCACGTATTCAAGTTGATATTCCAAATTCTTTAGATGAGGATTGGGCAATAGATGTTCGTAAGGCACGCGCCAATCCACCAAAGGCAATTAGAGCGGATCTTAAAAGAATAGCAAAGTTGGCTCGTCAGACAGCTGCAAACATTTACAGACACAGAGGGAAAATTGTCGCTCGGAAGCATTCATCGCCGGATATGTTCATCTGGTTGAATAAGCGCAAACATGGTAAACACTTCTATAAGATAAACAGAGATCATCCACTGGTTAAAGATGCTTTGAATTCTCAAAAAAATGGCAGTGGAAAACTGTCTGCCCTGCTAAGATATTTAGAAGAAACCGTACCCGTTCCCCTTATTGTGATCAACCAGCGTGATAATCCAGACGATCAGTCTATCCCATTTCATGGATCCTCTTCTGAGGATGTAATGCACGTAATGGAGGAAATTTTCGAATCTCTCATAAGATCTAATTTATCAACAGATAAAGCTTTTGAACGACTCGCAGTTATGGATCCTTTTGACAGATATCCGGAATTAATCGCTGTTCTTAGGGAAAGAACGGAGGGTAAAAGTTGAATCTATTCGACCAAGCAGTTCAGCTGACTCAAATAATGCTTAAACAACAGGATATTACACCTGAGTTAATAAGATCTAAGGCGGAGGCTGTCGTTAAAATGATGGAGGGGCAGCACGGAAAAAACTCCGTTGATCTTGAACAACTATGTCGTGAGGTTGAGAGTCGATGCAATGTTTTGATTGGAGAAGGGACTATATTAGAATCTCGGAAAGAACACCAAATCTGGCTGCCTCAGAAGAAAGCCCATATTGAATGGAGGTTTTGGAAACGTTACCGGCGGTACTTGGAAGAAGATATGGGTTGGCCAGAGTCAGTAGTCAACAAGCTGGATGATCTGACAGATGACATCTTAGAAAGATTAGAAGATCCCACTCGAGAGGGAAGCTGGGATAGACGTGGAATGGTAGCAGGGCACGTACAATCCGGCAAAACTGCAAATTATATAGCTCTTATAAACAAAGCCGCTGATTGTGGATATAATCTTATTGTTGTTCTTGCAGGCATGCATAAGAGCTTAAGGAGTCAAACTCAACTTCGTATTGACGAAGGATTCTTGGGGTATGAAACTCAATTAATAAAGGACCTTCCGGATAATAAAATCCGCATTGGCGTTGGAGCTCTTCCTGGAGAAGATCTATTTACTGTAAACTCTCTAACCAGTAGTGCTGATAATGGTGATTTTAATCGCAGATTTGCCGACAGGTCTCAACTTCTGTCCGGTAGCTCTGATCCTCTGATTCTGGTTGTAAAAAAGAATAAATCAGTATTGTCCAATCTCCTGCGTTGGGCAAGACATGTAGTTGGAGAAAGAGATCATCAAACAGGCAAAGTCATTGTAAGAAATATTCCACTATTACTGATTGACGATGAGGCTGATAATGCTTCGATTAACACAAAGCCCATACCTGTCGATCCCGATACGGGTGAGCAGCTGGACGACTATGATGTGACGGCTATAAACGGACAGATTCGGCAACTTCTTGACAGTTTTGAGAAAACAGCATACGTAGGATACACTGCTACTCCTTTCGCCAATATATTCATATATCCAAATGGACAGACTATCAGTCATGGTGATGATCTATTCCCTCGGAGTTTCATTGTAAATTTGCCGGCTCCGTCAAATTATATAAGTCCTGCAACGGTATTTGGGATTGATGATGACGATCAGATTCTGACAGAAGCACAAACCGGCTTGCCGATTGTACGATATGTAACAGATTACGAGGATTATTTCCCCAGTAAGCACAAGAAAGAACATATCCCGCCTGGCCTCCCGCCAAGCCTATGTAATGCTATTCGGTATTTTATTATATCCTGTGCTGCAAAGTTAGCTCGCGGGTCAGAACATCATCACAATTCTATGCTGATACATATTACCCGTTTCACTGCAGTGCAGAGGATATTATATGATCTAGTAGAAGAGGAATTGGCACGATTACGAAGGCGACTGGAGTATGGCGAAGGGAAATCATCCAATCTAATTCAAGAGATGAAAGAAATATGGGACAACGACTATATTCCAACGCTCGAAGGGATCAGCGAGAAAGTTGAGGATCCTTTATTGACTGAGTTATCATGGTCACAGGTTTCGAATAGATTATATGACGCAGCATCGAGAATTCGACTTAAGCTTATCAATGGATCTGCAACTGATGTTCTAGATTACAGGGAACACGAACAAGGGCTTTCTGCTATTGCAATAGGTGGAGAGAAGCTTTCTCGCGGTCTGACACTGGAAGGGCTTACGATCAGCTATTACCTTAGGGCAAGCCGTATGTATGATACATTAATGCAAATGGGGCGCTGGTTTGGATATCGCCCTGGTTACATTGATCTTTGCCGTATTTTTACATCGCCTGAGTTAGCCGAATGGTACAAGTCTATAACGCTTGCAAATGAAGAGTTAAGGCAGGAATTTGATTACATGGCAAAAATCGGAAAAACACCCGAGGATTATGGTCTCAGGATCCGAACAGACGCGGATGGACTACTTGTAACGGCTGCAAACAAAATGCGCAATGGAACAGAAATGGACTTGTCGTTTGCCGGTAAGTCAAGTGAGACTACAATATTCCATCGAGATGATTCCATAAAATTCAGCAATTATAAGACTACTGAAGAGTTCGTTGAATCTTTGGGACCAGCCGCCATTGATTCAACTGGCTCTCCAAGACTATGGAAGGATGTTAAGCCGGAAAAAATAACGGATCTGCTATCACGATTTACAATACACCCAGATTCCAGAAAGGCAAACAGCAGACTATTGATTGATTTCATAAATACACAATCGGCGCAAAATGAATTGGTGAATTGGACTGTCGGATTGATTTCCACGCGCACAGGAAAAGTAGTTAAGTATGCTAACCACGAGATCGGGTTAAGTATACGAGCCAAAGCTGACACCAGCGATACTCTGCGATACTGCTTAAATAAGGGTCGTCTTCTCAGCAGGATTGATGAGTCAATAGACTTGAATTTACCCGAATCCACTGACAGGAGTAAACTTTCACCCAGTGAAATACGCGCGCTGCGACCCAAGTCTGACGGTTTAATGCTCATTTATCTTCTTGAATCGCCATTTGATGCAGAAGATTTGCCATTTACTGGTTTGTTTTTTAGCTTTCCGGAAAGCACGACTGCAAAAACTATCAAATATAAAGTAAATAACGTCTACTGGGAGGAGGAATTTGCAGGCTGATTCAATAGAAAAACTGTGGGATGAATTGGTAGAAGAAAAGGCCTCCAGCTCGGGAGCTGAGACTGTAGTCAGGAGGCTCTATCCTGAGTCAGATGTTGATCTATTCATAGGATACGATAGAAGATCAAAAAGCCCGATGCTACTCACGGCCTTAAGTTCTGAAGTAAATACGGATACAATATCAAGGATTCGTACTCGCGGTATAGATGTAACAATACAAGTCTACAGAGATTTGTCACTGACGACAAAATTTCTATCGGTAATATTACTGCTTCCCCAATTTAGAAGAATGTTTTCTGTAATGGTATCCGAAGTCGTAAATGAAATGATTAAACTGGATAGTGAATCCCATAGAATTGAAGCAATTATAAACGAGATTCAAAAATGGCAGAAATTGCTTGAAAAGCTGACACCAGAAGGGCTGAGTATTGAATCACAACGAGGATTGTATGGAGAATTATGTTTTCTTAGGGATTATTCACTAAAAACTTTGAGTCCGAAAATAGCGGTGAGAACCTGGACAGGGCCTTCGGGGTCGTTTCAGGACTTTCAGTATATTAATTGTTCTGTTGAGGTCAAGTCGACAACCAGCAAGCGCCATGAGGTGCTTCATATTTCCGGCGAAAAGCAATTAGATGAATCTTTAACTCCAAGTCTTTACCTGGCTCATGTAAGATTGAATGAATCTCAAAATGTTGGCGAAACGCTTCCCGAAATAATCGATATCATTCGAGAGGTTCTTAAATCCAATCCCTTAGCGGTAACTGAATTTGATTCGAAATTACTCGATATTGGCTACCACGATAGTCAGTCTGGATTATACGCTACAAAGAAATATCAAGTCGTAGGTGTTGCTTTTTTTGGTGTGAGAGGCGAATTCCCTCGAATCCTTGATTCAGAGCTGCGCAACGGAGTAGGAGATGTAAAATATTCTATTTCAGTATCCTCTTGCGCTAGCTATCAGATCAAGGAGGCTGAACTTATTCAAAAGTTAAAGGGTTGTAATGATGCAACATGAGTCCGAGCTGCAAGTATTTGCTGAAGATTTTCGAGAAGAGATTGCAGCTATTGCAGGTGTAGATGAAGAGGAATCTTATCGCGAAAATGCATTTACAGAACGCATTATTGAAGCCTTGATTGACTGCGGAGAAGTTGATGATGCGCAGTGCTGTTTTTATAGATCTCATGGACTTCAGCTTAATGGTTTTGGTGTTAGTAGCCCCAGTGATACTCTGTATCTGTTTGCTTCAATATGTAAATGGGAAGTCCCTGCAACAACACTGAAAAAGGCAGAAGTCGAAAGCGTCTTTAACAGACTGGTAAATTTCTTCCAAAAAAGTTGTATTGGATTTCACGATAAGCTTGAAGAAGCATCCGACGCATATGACGCTGCCTTTCAAATTCATGATCTCAAAAACACAATTGCTGGAGTCAGGTTTATACTTCTGAGTGATTGTATTACAGATTACAATCCAAAACTCGATCCCGCAATTAATGGGGTTGCCTCCTCATATGAAATTTGGGACTTGGTGAGATTGCATAGGCTTTGGACTTCGGGTCGAGAACGAGAGGAAATACAGATTGATTTTACGGAATTGTTCGGAGAATCTCTTGATTGTATGGACGTTACGCTACCGGACTCGCCCTACAAGAGTTATCTGTCCATATTCACGGGTGATTTACTGGTTAAAATATACGAAACATTTGGTCCCAGGTTACTGGAGAAAAACGTTCGAACGTTCCTGCAATTTAGAGGGAAAGTAAATAAAGGAATAAGAGAGACAATTCTTAATGAACCTGAGATGTTTTTGGCTTTCAACAATGGCATCTGTATTGTCGCCGACGAAGCGGTAACGAAACCCGGATCAAATGGCAGGAGTTCCATAATTCGTATGAAGGATTTTCAAATTGTAAATGGTGCTCAGACGGTAGCATCGCTTTACGGAGCGCATGTAAAAGATAAAGCTGACCTGTCAAAAATCCGAGTTGTGGGAAAGATTACGGCAGTTTCGAGTACTTCGGAAATGGATGATATGGTTCCAAAGATATCGCAGTATTCAAATAGTCAAAACAAGATTAGCGTAGCCGATTTTTCTTCAAATCATCCGTTTCATAGACGGCTTGAGGAGCTTTCCCGGACCGTATGGGCACCCGCTGTCAGGGGTGAACAGCGACAGACAAGATGGTTTTATGAGAGAGCGAGAGGGCAGTATTTAAATGAAAAGGCAAGGGAACGCACTCCTGCCAGAAAAAGGGCATTTGAGGCAATGCATCCAAGCCGGCAAAAATTCACAAAAACAGATCTTGCAAAGTTTGAAAATACTTGGTTTCAGTTACCTCATTTGGTAAGCCGAGGAGCTCAAAAGAACTTCCAGGAATTTATGGTCCGACTTGCAGATAATGGGTCATATTTGCCGGATGAGGAATATTTCCGCCGTCTAATAGCCAAAGCGATAATGTTTCGGCGAGCCGAACTTCTGGTTCAAAGACAAAAATACGGAGGTTATCGGGCGAATATTGTCACTTACACTTTATCCTATATAGTAAGACGCTCAGATATGAGAATTGACTTGGAGAATATATGGCAGGAACAGGGACTTTCTGAAGTATTACAAAACGAAATCATTAATGTCTCTAAATACGTTTTTGAACATATTACATCGCCTCCAGGCGGTGCGAATATAACTGAATGGTGTAAAAAGCAGGAATGCTGGGATAAATTCTGTGAAGTTGAAATCAATATCAGCCCGGAACTCGAAAAAGAATTCGTTGAAATGCGGCCCGGTGGAGGAGAGAAACTTCACTTGGATAAAAATACGATTACAGAAGAGGATATGAAGAACATCCGTGAAGTTATGTCCATTCCATCTGAGTCGTGGTTATCCTTATCCCTTTGGGCAAAACAGACTCGAAATCTTCAGCCCTGGCAAAGAAGTTTAGCATACAATATCGGTAAACGATATGTAGGTAAGGACCGAGATCCATCTAAGAAACAGGCGATTCAGGCGCTGAAAATTATGAAAGAAGCAAAGAGACTTGGTTTTGACCCGGCCAATCCGGTAAAGCCGGATTTTGATTAAAAAGGACACATGAAAGAGATTGTCAAAATACCAGTTATCGACGTTTTTGCGGGTCCCGGTGGGCTTTGTGAGGGATTCAACTCGCTTTATGCAACTAAAGGAAAAGTATCATTCGGGACTGTTTTAAGTATTGAAAAGGATGCCAACGCACATAAGACTCTTGAATTGCGTGCATTTTTTCACCAATTCAAATATGAAGAGGTCCCCACAGAATATTTCCAATATTTAAGAGGTGAAATATTACGTGAAAAACTATGGGAATCTTTTCCAACTCAATCGCAAAGAGCGAGTGAAATCGCCTGGAACGCAGAATTAGGCGGAAACGAATTCCCGAATCGTCTGGTAGACAAGCGAATATTTAAGGCATTAAATGGTAATAGCGTGTGGGTTCTCATAGGAGGTCCCCCCTGTCAGGCATATTCATTAGCAGGCAGATCAAGAATGCGTTCCAAGGACCCGGAGACATTCGAAAAGGACCCTCGCCATTTTCTATATAAGGAATATCTGAGAATCCTTTGCGTGCATAAGCCACCGGTATTTGTTATGGAAAACGTTCGCGGGCTTTTAAGCAGTAAGGTCAATGGTTTCAACATATTCAAACAAATCCTGAATGACCTGCAGAATCCTTCAATAGCACTGTCAAAATCGGGCGCTACCGGTAAAATAAGATACAATGTTTATCCCGTTGTTGACTATGGCGTGGAAATGGAGGAGGACGATCCTGCTTGCTTTGTTGTAAAATCTGAAAAACACGGGATTCCGCAAGCAAGACATCGGGTCATTCTATTAGGCGTTCGAAGCGACATAAAAATCAAACCCACAGTTTTGAAGAATCGAACCAAGACACTCGGTTCCTGGAAAGTCATCAATTCTTTACCCAAAATACGAAGTCAGCTTTCAAACAGAGATCGAGAAAACAGTTCCTGGGCAGATTCTTTGAAGATTTTTATTGATAATATTAATCAATATGCCCCTGATGCAGAAAATGCTCTAATTGAAAAAGTAATAACAGCCGGACAGAAAATCAGGCCAAAAATGAACACGGGCGGACAGTTCGTAAAATCAAAAACTAAATCAGGCTATTCCCAAAGCTGGTACACCGATAAAAGAATACAAGGTGTCTGTAATCACAGAGCAAAGAGCCATATGGCCGCTGATCTGCACAGGTATTTCTACGCAGCCTGTTTTGCCTCAGTTTATCGCAAGTCCCCTACTTTGAGGGATTTTCCGTCTTCACTATTGCCGGGGCACTCCAATGTTGAGCAGGCTCTAAAAGATAATGGCGGGCTGTTTTCGGACAGGTTCCGAGTTCAGGTAAAAACTCGTCCGGCAACTACGATAACATCACATATTGCAAAGGATGGCCATTATTACATACATCCCGATCCTGTTCAATGCAGGAGCCTGACCGTGCGTGAAGCAGCCAGGATCCAGACTTTCCCGGATAATTACTTCTTTGAAGGACCACAGACTTCGCAATACCAACAGGTGGGAAATGCCGTTCCCCCTTTGCTGGCCAGAGAGATTGCAGGAATAGTAAGAAAACTAATTGAAGACTCGGAAATGACATAGGTTGAAATTTGGATTATGGACAAGATTTCAAAAGAACGCCGCAGCTGGAACATGTCACGAATAAAGTCCAAGGATACCAAACCGGAAAAAGTTGTGCGTTCATTACTTCATAGTCTTGGATATAGATTTAGACTACATGTATCAGATCTTCCAGGCAAACCAGACATTGTCCTGCCAAAATATAAAACTGTGATTTTTGTACACGGCTGCTATTGGCACAGACACGCCGGATGTAAGTACGCATATACTCCGAAATCAAATAAAGCTTTTTGGAATAAAAAATTCAGAGACAATGTCCGGCGGCATGAAGTAGTGGCAAAAAAGTTGAGTGATCTGGGCTGGTCAGTATTTGTTATTTGGGAATGTGAACTCGAAACGGTAAGTAAATTAGAGCAGAAAATATTAAGAAAGTTAAAACAACATTAATCTGAGGTAATAAGTTGAATAACGAACGTCAAGAGTACTCAAAGGCTTCCAGCAGTTGGAACGATTCAATCGAAGTCAAACTGCCTGATGAAATTGTAGCCTATCGCTTGGCTCAAAAAGCGATGGTAGACTTAAAGACGGCGGTTTATTTTTTGATATCAAATGGCCCAAAAGAGGGGTACACCAATGCCGAAATCGGCAGAAAATTAGGCATTTATGCCGGGCACGTTGGTCATGAGGGTCATATATCAAGGACAATTCTGGGGTTGCTGGAGAGTGAAGGGATACTTAATCAAAGTCAGGAGTCTAAAAAATGGACTATAAGGGTAAATGGAAAAGACTAGACGAATTAAGAAAATAGGCAAATAGAATGGCACAATTTATTATTAGGACGCCAGCAAAATTCCTTGAAGTTCGAGTAAATATTGCAGAGCCATTACCAAGCCTTCTTGGACTTTGTGCTGGTTATGAATCATGTGAATGGCGCTGTGAGCAATTGGCCGGTCATTTAATGGAATGGTTACCAGAATACGCATTGACTGAGCGAGAGAGAGTGGGGATTGGTTCCGATAACTTAATAGCATTGGCAGCAAAGGCGGCCCGTGCAATTTATGCGTCTAGAGATTTAAAAAAACGAGGAGAAATAGGGGAAATACTCCTACATGCAATAATACGTCAAGAATATGGCTCCTTACCTGCAATATCAAAAATATATTTTAAGGACTCGGCAAATGATACGGTGAAAGGTTTTGATGCAGTCCATGTAGTTAAAAGCGATTCTACACTTAATCTCTGGTTGGGTGAATCAAAGTTCTATAAAGATATCAATTCTGCCATAAATGCCGTAGTTGGCGAATTGGTCGAGCATACAGACAATAACTATCTTAGATCAGAATTTACCGCGATTCAAAATAAGATAGACCCTGCATGGCCTTTTTCAGTTGAATTGAAGAAATTAATCGACCGAAACAGATCTTTGGATGAGATTTTTGACTCTCTATGTTTTCCTGTATTTTTGACCTACGAAAGCGAGACAATTTCGTCCTATGATTCTGTGTCAGAGGAATTCTTGAATGAGATAAAAAGAGAATTGGTAAATAACCATTCTGTTTTTTGCGAAAAGGATCTGCCCTCAGATATTGTAATACACTTATTGTTACTTCCACTTAAAGATAAACAAAAACTTGTTGAAGCTTTTGATGAGAGATTGAAGGCATGTCAAATCATAGCGAACTAATTACTTACTTAAAGAATTCTTTCTCAGAAAGAACAACACTTAGTGAGAATAGTTTTTCTATCCTGAGTAGCATCTCTAGGCTTGGAGCTGATCCGGATTTGCAGGAGGTTTTCCAAGAGTATGTTCTAAGAGCCCTAGATGCCAAGTCGTGCTTTGAGCAATATGCAGATCTTTTGAATTCAATTACTAGAAGGGCGGGATTGTATCCATATCTAGAACAATCTGAGCTTTCATTGCGTGACCAAATGGCCTTTGAATATCACAAACCAATCAACCTTGAAGACGAGTTTGTATTTCATGCTGCACAAGGTGAAATATATAGAAGAATTTTAGAGGGAGAAAATATCGCTCTCAGTGCACCTACAAGTTATGGCAAGAGCCTGATAATCGACGCCATTATAGCCTCCGGATTATTTGATAACGTTGTAATTGTTGTACCGACTATTGCGCTTATTGATGAGACTAGAAGACGTTTGTCACGCAGATTTCGTGATAGATTTAAGGTTATAACACATACTTCACAGGGGCCTGCTAATAGGAATATCTTTGTATTGACACAGGAGAGGGTAATAGAATTTGATACGTTAGCACAAGTTGATTTTTTCGTGATTGACGAATTCTATAAACTAGACCCTACTAGGGATGATAATGAGCGTGCAGCACTATTAAATCAGGCATTCTACAAGCTGCATAAACTTTCAAAAAGATTTTATATGCTGGGTCCAAGCATATTTGGGCTACCCCAGGAATTCCAAGAGCGCGTTGATTGTAAGTTTATACTAGATCCTTACCAGACAGTAATATCAGAAGTACACGATGTTTCTGCCGGTGAAGAAGATGTAAAAACTCTAATTGATTTATGTAAAACTTTCGATGATTCAACTAGTATTTTTTGTCGATCACCAAAACGCGCATCCGATATAGCTAAAGCTCTTATCGAAGCAGGGATTGGTAAAGAGTCAGCGAGACTTAAGCCAGCTGCAGATTGGATATGCTATAATTATCACCCTGATTGGCATTTTGCCCATGCTATAAGACAAGGAATTGGTGTTCATCATGGCCGCATACCGCGCTCTCTAGCGCAATTTGCTGTCAGACAATTTAACTCTGGTGAGTTAAAGTTTATGGTTTGTACTTCTACTTTGATAGAAGGTGTTAATACAAAAGCCAGAAACATGGTGATTCTGGATAATGAGATCAACCGAAATCCCATTGACTTTTTCACTTTTAATAACATTCGTGGACGGTCTGGTAGAATGATGCAGCATTTTATTGGACATGTATATATTTTTAAGTCACCTCCGCAATATGAATTGCCGTTTGTAGATGTTCCTGCATATACTCAAAGTACGGACACACCAACCAGTTTGTTAATTCAACTAGATGATGAAGATTTGGAGCCGCAGGCCAAGGAGCGAGTTAAAAAATACTCTGAGCAAGACATTCTAAGTTATGAAGTTCTTCGCAAAAACTCTGGAATTGACCCTGATATACAGTTAGAACTTGCAGCTGAAATACATCAACGGATAGAATATTACCATAAGAATCTCTACTGGACGAATATTCCAAACTATAAACAACTAGAATTCATGTGTTTCGTAATTTGGAATCATTTTGGAGGACATAGACTCGGTGGTGGAAGTGTTAGAACAGCAAAGCAGTTGGCGTTTCTTGTTAGTAAGTTGTCTAGGAAACCATCTGCAAAAGATCTAATTATTGATAAACTTAAATGGGAAAAAGACCCAGATGAAGCCGTTCAACAAACCTTGGATTTCCTACGTCTCTGGGCTACTTTTCATTTTCCTAGACTATTGCGCGTGGTTGACATTATACAAAGGGACATTTTCAAACGATACGAATTACCGACTGGTAACTATGAGTCTTTTGGAGTTTTAATTGAGAATCTATTTTTGGACCCTGCAATCATTGCCATAGACGAATATGGAATTCCGCTAGAAATCGCTCGTAAAATCGAAAGTGTAATATCTGAAGATGGCAACCTAGATAAGACACTGGCTAAGCTTAAGGTATTGGCGGTTGAAAATCTGGACTTGACCGATTTTGAAAAAGAGATAATAAAAGATTCTGTTTCCTGTCTTTAAATAACTCGTCTAATAATATCCGTAAACATAGCTCCTGCATTTTTTCGCACACGGCCTAAGGTTTGGGCTTCTTTTACCTGGCTGAGGGCGCTGAGGATTTTGAATTTAGGAACTTCCCTGACGACCTTTTTGTAGTAATTAATTGAATCTAGATCGCGACAGGTCATGATAATCTGACTCAAAAGCTCCTTATTCTGTAAAGCCTTTGAGTTATCCACAGTTTTACTAAACGTTATATCTGTATTTTGTCTACTGTCTTCTTGTCGGTCGGATTTTTCGGGTAAGGCTTGTCGGTTTTTTAGGACATGCCCCCTTGTCGGATTATCCGACAAGGTATTATTGCGGATATTCAGAGCATATTCGGTCGCGGTATAACCATGCTGATCAGAGGTCTTCCTTTTGCGAAGTAAAATACCCTTATCAACAAGGGATTTTATAGCCTTTATAACTGAATCTTTATGAAGACCGGTGCCTTTGTCCAGAATGGTGCCGTCTTTTTTGGTTATTCCATTCACCATTTGAGATAAACTTATATGGTCAGAATCACGCTTAAAACCGAAAGTCCGCCGGACAACATATAGCAGAACCTTTGTTTCCGAGCCGGATAGCTCCGCCAGGAGCTCGTCAAAGAGTTCATCGGGAACCTGTGTATATCTTGGCGAATAAAAGCCAAGAAATTTCCCGTTTTCATCCCGCATATTTTTATGATTAAGAATGAGATGGTTATAGCATACCATACTCTGAAGAAGCAGTCAACTCTATCACCACGTTAGAACCTTGACAGGTTTCGTGGATATGATAGAGTTATTGGCTTTATCTGATTTGTCTACAGATAATGCCAAAATTGCACTTTCAGGCAATTGCACGATCTAGCCTACTTGAGTAGGCTTCTAAGACATAGCAAAAACAAAAATGTCCAAATCCCGCCAGAAATCATTCCCAAATCAAATCCGGAGGTATCGTCGTCAAGAACGATGCCTCCGGTTGCGGGATGTTGCCAAATTGATCGGCCAATCCAGTGTAGCACATATCTCACATTGGGAAAAGGGCAGGAAACTTCCTTCTTTGGAAAATAGCCTGCGCCTTGCCCTGGCGATTCAATGTCCAGTTGAGATTCTTTTCCTTGATTTATTTAATCAATTAAAACAAGAGGTTTATGAGGCAAAAGCTCAAAACAACATTGTCTTCGAATATAAATACTATCCCGAAGACAGAACGAATCCTGGCCATTGATCCGGGCACCAAGATATTTGGATATGCAGATTTTGAAGGTGAAAATCTGCTGGATTTTGGCCTGAAGTCATTTGATACTCCGCTTCCCATAGAAAGAAATTTGAATGCAATCGAAAAAGCCGTGGAACGACTTATAATTGAAAAAAGGCCTGATAAAATAATTCTTGAAAAGAATCGGTTTTCGCAAATCACAAATAATTTACGCCTGATGATGACTATTGCCAGGATTAAGGCAAAAGCACTGAAATACGACATCAGGGTAATCGAATATGCACCCAACACCGTGCGTGCAGTGATTTGCAAAAACGGAAATGCTACCAAGCTTGAGCTTGCTAAGGCTATCGTCAGCCGATACCCGGAATTGCGTATATTTATAATAAATAAGCCCAATTCGACACTGAAGGCCTTTCTAAATATGACCGATGCGATTGCCTGTGGCAGAACTTATTTGGATCTGATATCGACGAGAAAATGAGCCATAGAGAGAGACCGAGTCCTTTTAGAAAAAAGGTGACTCGATATCGAGATCAGCCCAAATGTAAAGTCTGCCGGAAGCGGATTGAATTTGGCAACCTTTGCTACTATTGCCGCAGACGAAAGATCTCGTAGCAATGCATTTTTATTTTGGCTGTCTTCGACAGCTCGCGCGCCCCTCGTCGGTCGGATAGCACCTTGACATTTTCCCCTTGTTTTTCGTCTGTAAAAGACTATTTTGAAAGTAGAAAAGCTAATTATGCTTTTCTACTTTAATCAGCCATTAAGTGGCTGATATGCAAGGGGATAATGTCGGTGCGTACCGCCCGACTTTGCTCCCTTCCCCGCGTCTCTCTACCTCGTCTGCTTCTTGTGCTGGCAGTGACGGTTGTGGTGGTTAATAAAATTCGAAGCAGACCAGGAACCCGGAGAGCCTTGGGCTTCGACGGAAACAAGTAATTGTTTCCTTACTCGGATTTGCCCCGCATATCTGACTTCAGCGGTGGGGCAAATCGAAGCGAGCAAAGTCGGGCGCGCTCGAACCGCCAGCCGCTCAACCTGCGCCTTCAGCTCGGTTTTGCGGGGCGGACGTCCAAATAATTGGACTTTCGGCCGCCGACGAGGGGCGCGCGAAAAAGGAATCCCTACGGGATGCTTGGAGATTATATGAAGAAACCCAGCCCAGAAAAATCACGAAATCACCCTAAACGGAAAAATTCCCCTGATTTCGTTCCTACCGAGCGGGATCAAGAAATCCTGAAGCTCATTTATGAGCACAGATTTCTTGATTCAAAATTAATCTGGCACCTGCTTGAAAGTCCAAAATCACATGAAACGGAATACAAAATTGGGGCGGATGGCAAAAAACGCCCTTCAAAATACGGGTTTGGCTCAAAAGCATTACTGAGCCGCCTTACAAAGCTGGATCAGGAGAAATATGTTTATAGAAGGAGGAGAGCTGATTTACCAGAAGGCGGCGTACACGGCTTATCAAGATTGGTCTATTCCTTAGGGCCAAAAAGCTGTAGTATTTTGCCCAAAATAGTAGATGCTAGCTCATCGGATATTAGGAAAATTGTAGAGTCAAATAGAAGAGCAAGAACGCACTTCTACGAACACTCAATTAAAATCGCCGAGTTCAAAGCTATATTAAAATTGGCCTGTAATAATTCAAATGGTAATGTCAATCTGCTATTTTGGGAACAGGGCCAAATCCTCAGGGACTTCGTTTACGGAATGAATTTGATGGGCAGGGAACAAAGGCTCTCAGTCTATCCAGATGCGTTTTTTGCCATTAATGTTCGCGGTAAAGGAACCACATGTTTTTTCGCAGAATTTGACCGGGGTAGCATGCCGATTATCAGGACTGATGATAATTCTGATATCAGTAAAAAGGTTTTGGGGTATTGGTTTTATAGAAAGACTAAACGGCATGCGAATCGATATTTCTATACCAAATATCCTAATGGCGAGGTATCGGGGCTCTTTGTTAAAGATGAAAGGTCTGCGAATGTCTCGAATATCGATTTAGAACCGATCCGAGGGTTTACTGTTCTGTTCGTGGTTCCCGGTCAATTATCAAAGGATGGAAATACTAAGGGTCGCATAGCAAATATTCTATCGAGCTTTCCTAAATTCGGACGCGATGTTTCAAGCAGTGCCCTCTTTTGGTTCTCAACGCTTGACATGTTCAGTATTGAAGAACCAAACAGCATTTTTTCAAAATCGTGGATTACTCCGAATCCTCAAAAAGGACTTCAATCATTGATTGAATAATCATTTGAGTCGAAACCCGGCTTCATAAATTCCGCTTACTCCTCAATGGGCCATGCTGTCCTGTGATAACAGGGCGAAATATAAGATGGTATTTTGCCCTGGTCGGACGGGCTTTCATCTCTTAGATGCCCGTCCGGCGCGGAATTGTGGGGCTGGGCTTTTGATCTTTGTATTTGGTGCTTAAATGAAAAAAAATTGAAAATAAGTTATTTATTGGATTTTATTCGAAGATCTGGCCATAATTTTGAAAGCAATCTTCCATAGGCACTATCTCTTTTGACAACATTCTTAAGTAACTTCGAAGCTAACCATCCTATAAAAAAATAATAAATAAACAAGACAACTATTTCATGAGGCGCTAATTTCCCAACAAATAATAAACTAATTATTGCCAGCCCCCCAATTCCAATAAAATACCTTAAAGGGCTTTTCGATGGGTTAAAGCTAGAATCCAACATTATCAAGAATAGAGGAGCGCTTAGAAGCCAAAATACTGAAATAAATATGAGTTCAATTGGCTTTTTTCCACCTTCTGCAATCAAAAAGATAATCCACGCAATCGCCCCCAGAAAACATCCAACTGTAAATGCAGGGAAGCGATCCTTTCTATTTCGTTCTTCCTTTTTTGAGTGTTCGAGTATTTGGTTTTCGATGGAACGAAGTTGTTCTTTTACTTTCAGATATTTTTCTTGAATACCAGGTCTGCTTTCTGCCTCTGCCTTGATTAAACCCTGAGTCTCTTGTGTATAGTCTTTAATATTTATAAGACGCTCTATTATTTCCTCATCCGAATCTTGATTAAAAGGATTTTGACCATCTTTTTCTTTTTTCATGATTCCTCCTAATAGATTTTGTAATGATTAAAATTGTTAAAATTCGCCGCAAATAGCAACAATGAATTTTCAAGTACCCTGCTTGCCTGCAGGTGATTCAGGATATCATAGAGTCTCAGTATCCGTCCAAGGTAGGTCGTGGCTCCACCTTGACGAACTGCGCTCGACAGCCTGGTGGACAGCTTTCACCTGACCACAGGCAACATCGGCTTGGCTTTAAATCCAGGCTTCGATAAATTATACGCCATTGGATTTTCAGCTACTCCAGCCCTCTATGCTATTGAGGAAAGCGGAGAAGCAAGCCAGCGTAAGCCTCGACATTATCAATTTATCGCTGGTGAAAGGATTCATGTATATGAATCTCAACAAAGCAGAGCTGATCGGTAATCTGACAGCAGATCCGACCAGCCGGGAATTGCCTTCAAGCCAAAAAGTGGCGTCATTCCAAATCGCCACAAGCTACGTCTGGCGCGATGCCAAATCCAAAGAACGTCAGGAAACTACGGATTTTCACCATGTTCTGGCATGGGGTCGACTTGCCGACGTAGTGGCCAAGTATCTCAAAAAAGGGGACCGTGTTTATATTGACGGTCGCCTGCATAACCGGGCCTGGAGCAATAAAAGCGGTAGTAAACAGGTTCGAACGGAAATTGTGATACGAAACCTGATCATGTTGGGCGGTAGTAAGAAACATGAAGACAATGTTGAAAAGGTAGAAAAGGAGGTCATGGAAGCAGTTGAAAGCAGAGAGGGTTAACCCCTCTCTGCTTTTTTTTGTTCGTTGAAAATCCCCACCCTTTTATTTATATTTCATGCAATTGAATAGAAAGGATGAAATGACCAAAGCCCAAACATATAGGTCTTTGCTTGATAAGGCAAATGAAGCTTCAAACTCAAAAGATTTTAAGGTAGCCACAGACTTATATAAAAAAGCAATAGATGTAGGATTTAAAAAAAAAGATCATGATTTTATAGCATATGCTTTACTGCTGAGTAGCAACAATTATCGCACTAATGAGCAGATATCTGAATGCAAAGAGCAGATAAAAGAAGTTATCTCAATTGCTAAGGATAATTTTGAGCCGGAGGGTCTAGCAACTGTACAATTAACCTCCGCTCATATCTCCAGTAGTATCATGGATTACGAAAATGCGATTCGTTACGCTCGCACAGCATTTGATACTGCATTATCAGAAAATATCAAATCGACCATGGCCGATTCGATGAATCTTATGTCTAATCTAAATGAAATGTCTATGAGATTGAACAACGCTATTTATTATCTACAGAAGAGCATTGAATATTACCAACAGTCAAATATTTCTTACGCACAATCAAGAGCATTATCGAATTTGGGACTTCTATATGCACAAAAGGGTGATTTTCTCCAGGCGCTTAACCAGGCAGCTCTTGGACAATCTGTTGGTCTAGAGAAGAAATCTGACCATGAGTTAAAGTATAATGCATTTGTTCAATGCCGTATTTATCAAATGATAGGTGATTCACAAAATGCTAGAAACTTCTTTGAACAAGGCACTAAGTACGAAGTGCTTAAAGGCCTTCAACTCGATCCTCAACTACATTTGTTATCTAGTAATTGCTCACTTGGATTTAGAGTCTATAATTATGCATATGTAAATTTCTTTACTATGTATGATGCTTTCACGAAAAATAACCTTCTGTCATATATACCTGATACTATGTTGGGAATAGCCCGCATTTATGCTTCTGTATTTATTTTTGATGAGGCAGGTAAGTGGTTTCGTGATTGTGTTGAGAGGATTCCAATAGCTGCTATGCCTTATCGTACTAATACCATATATACGGCTTTGGATGGTTTACTTTCTAATCAAGGACACACATGGGATATTGAAAAGAGAAACAAGGTGATATTGGTATTGGATAATATTAGACAACTGGCTGAAGAAGATTATTCAATTGGATCAGCAGTAACGGTTAAAGCATTATTAATAATGGACAACATCTTAAGCTTGATTCATGGATTCAAGAAGAATTTGCCGCGCGTATTTAAAAGGCCGGGAATTACAATCAAACTAGATGAAAATACCATAGATTTTGATGATGAAAAAGAAAGCAAGGAATTTACGCCAACGGAATTGGCTATATTTAAAGCTTTAGTCCAGAACCTGACATTGCACTTAGACAATGAAGCTCTTTTTTCGGAATTATATAAGAATGAAACATATCATAAAAATATGGCTCATAGCATTCAGGTTCACATTCACAACATGAATAACAAAATCAGGCCTTATCTTGAAATCAAAGGATCATATGGAAGGGGCTATAAATTAACTGTACCGGAGGATAAATAAAATCTTGATAATCTTGATAATCTCTTGATTATTTTTTTGTGAGCATCGCCTTTATAATAAGCCAGAAGTTAATATTTCTGGTTTTTTTGTTTGCCAATTTTGAAAGGAGGTGATGCCTATTGCTGAAAAAAAGAAGCCCCGTCACAAATTCATCCAAATACTAGTGGCCACTATGTAATCGGAATTTCTGTGTCAGGGCTTTCATGTCTTTAAAGGGCGTATTTCTATTTCAAGTATAACATACGCCTACAGAATGTCAAATTCCAAACAAAGTAAAAAGGAGATTTAGTATGTCACTACCAATAGTAGTTGCAATCGCTGCGGGGGTAATAACCCAGTCTATTTTAGATGTAATAGAAGAAAACCGTAGGAAGAATCAAGCATTATTGATGTCTTCAAAGAACCTAAAAAAGCCACGGCGTCAACATAATCATGACCTTTTAGAAGTCGAGGAATGTGAATATGAAATTCTAGACGATGGAGATTATTATGAATAAAGAGAAAACCACTACCACTGACAAATCCAAAAAAGCAAATGAGGATATGAGTAATGAAGCTTTGATTGGCTTTGTTCTTTTTGGTTTTGCGGCCTATGGGATTTATAGACTTATCAAAGACAACTCACCAGAGGAAAAGGTTTCCCTCAAAGATTTGGAAAACTCTGAAATAATCAGAAGAATACTCAGGGAGGATTTGATTTGAAACTTCCAATAAAACACGAGATGAGTGTTAAAAATATTCTCAATAGTGCATCAATCGAAAAGTTGCGATACGATTTCATGGCCAGAATCGAGGTCAATGAATCGTTCTCTGAAGATCAAAAAGATGCAATGGTTCAAGAACTCGACTTTCTCCTTCAATTCGAGAAATACAGACGAATGCTTAGGATGATCTATCTAATAAAGGAGGAGAAGAGAGAATATGAGAACCGGATATATGAACAACAACGACTTAGGCGTGTCAATGTATACAAAGCACGCCAGGAATTAAAACATGAAACTGCACTCAATAGAAAAGAAACCGCCCTTAAGATTGCAAAACTCAATGAAGAGATTGCGAACTGCAAAATGACTGTCCTTGAAAGATTGGATAAAATTGGTTCGCACGCTCCAATTGATAAGGATTTGCGAAAAGCTAAGGGAGAATTGAACAGAATAAAGCTTCAGAGCAAACTTCGCAGGACACTTCAGGATGAAGCTGAGAAAGAGCTACGAGATCGAGTTATACGGAAGGCTCAATTTCAAAAACAGGTTAAGCAGCAATTCCCAGACATGGAAGAGGAATTGATGGATGAGTATGATCGCCAGATGTATAACTCTGAACAATCTGAAAAGTAAAACAAGAACCCTTAATAGTGAGGGATTGAAAAATGAAAACCCAAAAGCCGAATAGATGTCTCCTTTACGGCGGAATGGTTTTGCTGGCTTTAACTCTCTATGCTAACGCCATTGGATATTCAATCCCTCATTTTATCAATGAAGGAGATTTTGAAATGTCCAGGAATCATTATTTAATAGGGCAAAACATAACCAACGGTAAAGACATATGTTTAAGCCCCAAGAGCTTACGGCTCCATTCCTTGGCCGTCGGCGGAACTGGCCGCGGTAAAAGCAAAATGCTTGAAAATCGAATTCGTTATCATTTAAAGAACAAACAAGGGCTTATGCTTTTGGATCCTCACGGAACTTTATATGACGATATTCTTGCATATGCAACGCGGTATGGTTATAAGAATTGGTTAGCTCTAATCAATGCGAATGACACTAGATTCTCACCTGGATTGAATTTTCTTGCTAGAAATCAGATGGATATTTCAGCACATGCTTCTCAGGTCATGAGAGGTATTGCGAAAACCTTTGGCGAATCAGATAGTGAAGTAAAGCCAAGATTAGAACGCTGGCAGCGCAATCTCTTAATGACGCTTATTGAATCGCATTTAACCTTGGGGGATGCATTGGATTTTCTGAGCATTGCAAATCCATTGTTTAGACAAGCCGCATTAGGGAATATCAACAATAGTTATGTTCGGCGCGAGTGGGAAGGATTTGAAGCAGTAAAATCCTATTCAGATAAGGTGAATTTGATTGAAGCACCCCTTAACCGTGCTGCCAAAATGATCCTTTCTGATCCTATAAGGAGAATTGTTGGACAACAGACCTCAACCATTGATATCGGGGAAGCAATTGAGAATGGAAAAATAGTCTTAGTAAACCTTGCCCCATTGAAAGTATCGAGAGAATGCCAACAAATTCTAGGTATTCTTTTGGTAGATCAAGTGATTAACTATGCCTTTCAACGAAGTAAACAGCAGGCAAAGAAAAAACCATTCTTTGTAATTGTAGATGAAGCGGCTGAATTCACTTCTGATGACCTGCCCTACTCACTTCAAGCTCTTCGGAAGTTTGGTATCCACCTTTTTCTTTGCTACCAGAACTTAGCTCAGATAAGAAAAATACCTGGTTATTACGAAAATGTTATGACCAACTGCGATATAAAAATCGCATTTAAATCGAACCGAGAAGATAGTGAGGAGCTAGTTGAGGAGTTGTTCGCTGGGAAGATCAGTGGCGATTTCATTAAGGATGAACTTTACCACAGGATAATTTTACCTGAAGAATCCACCCGAGAGATCATAGTCAATACGGAATCACAATCTGAAAGTCATGGAGAATCGATTTCGAAAGGCGATTCTGTTGGAAGTAGTTCTGGTTTTGGTTCATCAAGCGGTTCCGCAATTGGCCATGCTGACCATTTGATTCCGAGTTCTGGAGTTTTGTCATCAGATGGTAATATGTCCTACACAGACTCATCGTCGCTGTCGCTTGCATCGAGTAACTTTGATATGAACTCATCTGCGTCCTTTTCTGGCCGGAGCGATTCGCGTAGTACCGCCAAAAGCACAGGACAATCAAGAAGTGTTGTCCCGTTTTATGAGTTCATCCGAGATGAGGAACTCTCCAATCGAACCTATTACACAATTGAGGAAATCAAGGAGCGATATATCGCCTGGGTAATGTGTCAACCAATGAGGCACGCGTATATAAAAATCAATGATGACGACCCGATTCCGATTCTCACAACACTTGTCGAAGATGTCAGAGCTCGGGAAAAGGATAAGCAGAGAGTCATTGATCGCTCAAATGCAAAATATGCGCTACCAGCAAAAGAGGTTGACAGGCTTATCGAAGCTCGCAGGATTGCACTTCTTGAGCAGCCTAAAATCAAAGCCCAGGAAATTGAGGAGGAAATTGAAAATGCAAGGTGGCAATAGTACAACCTTTGATTCAAGTCTCCTTGCCTACCTGATATCACCGGAAGAGCTGGCAAAGAGATTAGGTGTTTCAAAGGCCTGGATAAACGCGAGGGCCGGAAATTCCGGTCCTGGAAAACTGCGGTATTATAGAATCGGTGAGCATATTTGGTTTTCGATACCGGAGATTGAGGATTACCTAGAGATATATGGTAAGGACTGAAAACATCAGTTCTTAGGTAAAGTAAGATGAATAAACTCTACACCCCAGAAGAAATGTCGGAATTGCTCGGTGTGAAGCTTTCTACTATTTATCAGTGGACGCATATTGGGTATATTCCGCATTTCAAACTGGGGCGGTTTGTTCGTTTTAAGGAACGTGACGTATTGCAGTGGCTTGAATCGAATAAAAGAAATGGTAGAAACTCAAAAGCGATTGAAATCAAGTTTTGAAATCAGTATATTGAATATTGTTTCCATTTTAGGTGAAATATCATGACGGAGTATAGTAAAGAACTCATACAGAATACAATTGAAGTATGGTCACCAAAATATGGCTACGAAATATCTGAAAAAGCTATTGAGATTATAACAAATATAACCAATTATTTTGAGACATTACACGAAATGGCTATCAGTACTGCGAAAGACACTTCAAAGAAACTGATTGAGGAAGGTGTTTTTCACAAAATCGGGGGAATAGATAACCTAGTCCCAGATGAAAAAGGGCTATATTGTATCCGACTAGCCGATGGTTCAAGTCTTCCGGAAAAATATCAGTTAGAGCTTGATAGTAGAAATAGCAAAATAATCTATATCGGTAAAGCGGAAAAGAAATCGTTAAGGGTTCGATTCCTTAGGCAAGAACTACGAGCGAAAGGTCACGGGACCTTTTTTCGAAGTGTCGGGGCCATGCTTGGATTTACTCCACCGCCCGGATCACTTAAGGACAAAAGGAACAAGAACAACTATAAGTTTTCGAAATCTGATGAGTCAAAAATTATCGATTGGATGAATATAAACTTGGAAGCGAGCTGGATTGAATTCGATGATCTTTTCATTATAGAAAAATACCTTATTGAAATGCACAGACCATTATTAAATTTAGAATCTAATCCACTCAAATTTCAAACTCTGATTGATGACAAAGAAATGTGCAGGAAGATAGCAATAGAATAATCTGGGTCAATGCCTATGTTTCGAGGATATATTCAAACTAGTTAGAGAAGCCTTGAAAGGAATCGTTCTCTCAGTGAATATTTTAATTCATTTGGAGGTTAACATGATCTTTTCGATCAACAATTTGATGTACTTGTTGGCGGGAGCTGCACTCGCGGGAGGCCTGGTGGAATGTTTCCAATAACAAGGGAGGACTTTAATTAGGCTTGAAGATATTCTTTTATAAATATAGGGTTGAGTGCGGGGAGGTTCGATTCCTCCCCCTCCCGCCCAATCTTGATGGAGTTAAGGAATAGATGATCAATATATCATTTGATGAAGCTGGAAATACAGGGCAACATTTGACTAATTCTGACCAACCAATTTTTACTCTAGTGAGCATTAACATAAGTGATAATGACGCCAAAAACCTTCTCTCTAAAATATTCGGAACAAGTCATCAAGAGGCGCATTTTGTAAAACTTAAAAGATCTGCGCAAGGGCGACGAAATATTCTATCTTTACTTAACGATCCTCTCATATCTAAGAATAATATAAAAGCCGGAATCTATTATAAACGCTATATGGTTATAGCAAAGGCTATTGATCTTTTAATAGAACCGGTAGCCGCGAACATGGGGGTTGATCTTTATAGCGACGGCACATGTCGCGCCATGAGTAACATGCATTTTATATGTATGCAAGGTTTTTGTGGAGAACAAATTGCTTTGGAGTTCTATGAAAATCTCGTCAATATGGTTAGAGTAAAAACCGATGAGGCCATTGAGGAATTTTATAGGCACATAAGTGATATGGCCAAATCCATTGAGACAGAACATGAAGAATATAGTCATCAGCTAATGATACTTCATGAGACAAAAAAAACCGTAAGAGATGTATTGGAGGATTGTGATTTAGCCACTTTGGACCCAGCAATACCCGCATATGTTGACCTGGTATCCGAATGGGGCGACCAGCTCAATCAGGAATTCATAACTTTACATGACAAATCAAAAATACTTGCGAAATACCGTGAGCACTTATTACCGCTAATGGATAAAGAAAAACCACATTTGGTAATAAAAATCGGTTTTAAAATGAGAACCTTTCCCTTAAAGGCAAATGATTTAATTCTAGTTGATTCCAAAGATCATGAAGCAATTCAAATTGCCGACATTATAGCTGGTGCAATTTCCCATTTAATTCGAGCAAAAGTCGGACTTATTTCCGAGGATGACTTTGCTAAGAAACTCAATAAGTTAAACATTGAAGATATGATCGTGTGCTCAGTATGGCCTTCCGATAAAATTGAACGTTATGAAGTTGATGTTGAGGTGGTCAATCCTGCTGATGCAATAGCTTCATACTTGCATAAAAGAAAAGAAGAAGATGGGTGTAATTAATAAAATCGTTGTACGACCCCTCCACTTATTCTGTGCCAGATTTGTGCCAACCTGAGGTAAAAACACCCTGATTTTCCAGAAATACATAAAACCAAATAAAAACTGGAATTATATGAGAAACAACGAGTTATAACGTAATTATAAGCAGCTCAAAAAGTTACAAAAATACAAGATTTCGTTTCCCCCCACCTCCAATTAAATCATAATTACATACATATCAATAACTTACAGAATTTTTGGGTTCGGTGTAACAACCTCCACGGAATTCTGTGTAAGTCAATTATTTGTAGTAAGTTACAAGGTGGCTGTTTTAGCCTGTGCCAATTATTTTTTTCTATACAAAATGCCGGCAGTTATAGATATCTGCCGACATATTCGGATATCTCGTTGCCAGAATTCTATAAATGGTGACCATTTGTCTGATTCAAAAAGTGCCTGTTTTTTCTTGACTTTTGTACTCAAATAGAGTTCATTTGTTCCGACAAAAGACATAGGTGTTCCATTAATAGAATCGATTGTTCCAGAAATGTGTGCAAAAGAATCAAATAGAGAATCACTGTTCGGCGTCGGTTCAGGTATCGGCGAAGCGTTATTTTCTAAGATTCGACGAAAGGTCCTTACTCTTTTTCTGCTGAATCCGAACAAAAGGTTTTACTTCAGGGAAACAGTGAGGTTATTAGGCGATGCGCCCGGTTCACTTCAGCGTGAGCTCATATCGCTGACAAAAGCGGGAATCCTAAAAATGGAACCTATAGGCATCCAGAAATTCTACCAAGCGAATACAGAATGCCCTGTATTCGCAGAGCTGAAACAAATTGCCGAGAAAACTTTTGGAATCGTCGATGTGTTTCATGATGTTCTTCGCAGTCAAGCTGGCAGCCAAATTGATGTTGCCTGGATATATGGCTCTGTTGCCAATAGCAGTGACACCAGCTCTAGTGATATAGACCTTATGGTTATTGGATCTTTGTCGTTCCGTGAGTTGGTATCAATTCTGAAACCTGTCGAAGAGAACATGCAACGAAGCGTAAATCCGACACTCTATTCTTCAGATGAGTTCAGGAAAAAACTGCATGAGAAGAATAACTTTGTCCTAAATGTCATGGAATCAGAGAAACTGTTCATATTAGGAAATGAAGATGACCTTACAGGACTGGCTAAATAGCAAGTGGCTTAAAAGACATACCACCAATCGTCAAGAAATAAAAGACCTGCTTGACAAGGTTGACCGCGATATAGCAGAGGCCGCCAAAGAAGAGATTACCCTCGACTGGAGACTGGCTATCGCATACAATGCTTGTCTCGGTTGTGCCACCATTGCATTACGGGTGAGCGGTTATCGTATTCCTGGGGGTGCCGGTCAGCATTATCGGACTATTCAATCGTTACGATTTACGATTGATCCCAATGCTGATATTATCATTTCTTTGGAAGCAATAAGCAAAAAGAGAGCTATTGTCAGTTATGATGCGGCGGGTACGATCACCGAGGCGGAGGTCGAGGAAGCAAAAACTCTGGCGAGAGAATTGCGAGAAGCATTGCTTGATTGGCTAAGGGTCGAGCATCCGGAACTACTGCAAGACTGATTGGCTGCCATGACTAACTCAGACGCTGTTAAGTCGATCAAATCGAGACTAGCTGGGCTGAAGCGCGGACGGCGGTTTATAGATTATCATGAGTCAGGGACGTATGCCCGTGAACTCGAAAGCTTGTTGGACGAGATTGACAGGGTAGCGGAAAGTCCGCGTCAAGGTGTCGAACTCGTTGCTGTATTTATGCAGACCGATAACGCCGTGTTCGGAAGGGCCGACGACTCCAACGGATCAATCGGTGATGTGTATCGGATATTTGCCTGCAAAAGCTTCGTTCACCACGCATCTCAATGTGAGGACAAAGAGTGGTTATACAACATCGTTCTCAACCTGTATGCAAAGGATGAATACGGCGTTCGCGATTCTATTATTGCAAACTCCGCCAACTTGCTGCCGGAATCATTTCTTCGATGCATGGTTGATGAATTCTGGTCGTTAGGAGAACGAGAACCCGACGAGTACAGGAAGTATCACTGGTATCTTGCTATCGAGTCTATTGCAAAACAGTTAAAAGATCCTGAGCTTTTCGAGCGTGCCTGTAAAGCCAAATGGCCGGAATTGCCGGTAGCCGGACACTTTCACATCGCGGAAGTGTATTTTGAATGCGGTTATCCTCTCGTCGCTCTTCAGTGGCTGGATAGGGTTCCACCTTATGAGACGTTCAAACTCGATGAACGGGAAAGGCTGCTGTTCAAGGTGTTGGTGGCGCTCGGTGATAAAGCGAGAGCCGAAGAAGTTGCGTGGATAATCTTCAGACGGTACCGCAGCGAAGAGACTCTATCACTGCTGTTGGATGTAATCGGAGAGAGTGTGCGTGAACGCGTAATAGGAGATGAGATCGCGGAGATATTTCAGTCCTCTGAACTCGATTACGTCGCCGCGGAATTCATGATGGAAATGGAGCGGCTTGATGATATTGAGCGGTACATAATCAAGCGTCCAGGTCGGTTAAACGGCGATTATTATTATCAGTTATTGCCGTGGGCAAAGACATTTGAGAAAGAAGGGAGATTTCTCGCGGCCAGCGTTATCTACCGTGCCCTCCTGGAATCGATCCTCAGAAGCGCCAAGTCGAAGTACTACACCTATGGCGTTCGGTACCTTCGTAAACTCGACGAGCTTGCGCCAAAAATAATCGACTGGGGTGGGCTACCAAGTCATGACGACTACAAAGTAGACTTGCGGCTCGAAAACAAGCTGAAGCGCAGTTTCTGGTCGCGCTATGACCCACCCGGCGACAAGTGATAATGCAGAGGTAAAGCGACGCATGACTATTTCGTTCAAATGCGCAGGAGTGGGCGTCAGCCTGGAATTTCAACGAGTTGAGCTTCACTTCGAAACAGCAGTGTACAGCAACGTCTTCGCCTGTAAGACGAATAAGACGCTCGCCCAGACAATTCAGCATAAGCGGTATAAGAACCTTGCTGCCTACGCGGAGAATTATACACATAGGGACCTATTCTTGCCGATAGGAACGTTTTTGTTGCAGTTAAAGAATAGTGGTGATCCTTTTTACAAGGAATTCTTGAACAATTGCGGTGACCTCGAGTATTGTAGATTCTGCATAACGGCGAAAGAGTGGTTACAGAAAAAAGGGCTCTACATGTATGTGATTAAAGGGAAAATCATGTACATAGGCCGGTGCCGGGATTCATTCAAGAAACGTATCAACAACGGGTATGGCCACATTTCTCCGAAGAACTGTTACAAGGACGGTCAAAAAACTAACTGCCACTTGAATAATCTGATCCTGCAGAATAAGAGTTGCGTTCAGCTCTTCGCACATGAAATTGATGATGACACGAAGATCAGAAAATGGGAGCAATGCATGATCAAAGAATTCAAACCGGAGTGGAATATTGCGCTGTGCGAATGACCTCACAGAACTCGCAGCGCTTGTGCCAGATTTGTGCCATATTGAGGTAAAAACACCCTGATTTTCCAGAAACAAATAAAACCAAATAAAAACTGGAATTTCTTGGAATACAATGAGTTGTAACGCAATTTGAAGAAGCGCAAAAAGTTATAAAAATCGCCAATTTCGATTCCCCCCCACCTCCATTTGTTATAAGCCATTGCAAGGCAACATGTTACGGCGACATGCGAGCCGGATCATTTGCTTGAACCCCCCACCGGCTGGCTATATCGCTGAATATCATACAATAACTTACGACGATCGTGGTCACGGTTTGGTCACAACGAATTCTCTGTCAGATAAGCGGACATCCAAAACCAAAGGATTGGACCGAGGCACCACTGGTGCAGCTCTTTCCTGGTTATCGACTAATGCTGCCCGACACAAGTCAATGATTATCAGTTGCCACGTCACTCTCCACACCAGGAATGACCTGAGTAACGGAGCCGACGCGACTGAACATTTCCTTCCGGTTAAGCCCCACGACAATCACGGCAACGACGATCAGAATATATGTATCATAGGGTTGGGCATCGGGCCATATCGGATTCATGAGCTGGAAATGCATGAATGCGGAGAGCAGGATGCTGCCGCGCGACGCATTGAACAACTGAGTCACAATAAGACTGATGGCTATGGTGCCGGCGAAAAATGGCCCAAATGACCAAGCGCTTTGTTGTGTTCCGCTGAGCAGGAAGGCGGGCAGATGCCAGAATCCCCACACGATGCCAATGATAAAGGCAGCCCACACCGGAGCAAACTTACGTTGAAGCAAGGGTTGTGCAAACCCCCTCCAACCGAACTCCTCAACCGGTCCCTTTATGACACCAAGTAACAGGGCTGTGGCAAGAGCACCAGCCGAAGAAAACGGAAAAGGTTCCGAAAAAAGAGTCCCCTTCCAAGCCGAGCCCAGATAAAAGACCAGAGGAAGGCCAATGAGCAAGAAGGCGTACCAGTATTTGGAGCAGCGCCACAGCAACATTCTGGTAAGAAACCGTCGCAGACCGCTGACACGAGTCTTATGCAAGATTATGATGAAGGCTGCTATAGCCGGTGCATACACTGCGAGGAAAAACAACGGGTGATCACCGGTTAACTGCCCGAATAATGCCGTCATCTGATCCGTTAGGAAGATGTACAGGGCGAGTATTCCCCAAGTAAGTGCGAAAGTCATAATCAAGAAAGGCACAAGGGATTTCACCGTAATCTGTCTTCTTACTGTGGCTGAATCTATGGTATTCACTAAGGTATCCTCCTACAGATTGTTCTAAGTCTAGTCACCAGACTTGTCTTGCCTGGCCGCAGCGACAACTATCTCTGCAAGACGCCTCTCCATGTCCTCAACTACTGGCTCGGAATGATCGACTATTCCGATATCAGTGTTGATCTGAAAAGCTATGCAGATATGATACTCGGGATAGTAGCGCAGGCTCGAAGTGTATCCCGGAATCCATCCTCCGTGACCGTATGTCGGTCCGAAAGGTCCGCCGGTGTGAACAGCCACCGCTAGTCCGTAGCTCGTGCTGGGATCGGTATCAGCGACGGACACGGAGGTAAGGAGATCGTCAAGATAGTCACCCTCCATTGCCCGTCCTTCATAAAGTATCTTGCCCCATACTGCCAGGTCTTTCGAATTGCTGACAAACCCGCCGCCGGACCACTCAATTCTGGGGTTCCAAACCATGCGGCCGGGCGCTGAGGTTGTTTTCGGCGGTAGGCCAAAAGGGTTTTCTTCCGCCATGTATCCTGCGGCAAGGCCAGGCAGGTCCACCCGGTCGGAGGGCTTTGTCCGAGAGAGATTCAAAGGTTCGAGAAAGCGTCGAACTACTTCACCATACCAGCGGTGCCCGGTGACTTTTTCGATAACCAGTCCCAGCAGGAGATATCCTGTATCGCTATAATACCAGTCTTCGCCAGCCGCAAAGAGGGGCGGCTGATCCAGTACAAAGCCAATCAGCTCTTCCTCCGAAAACGGATTGTCAATGAGTTGCCACCTTTTGCTGAATGCGAGTGCGAATTGCTCGCCTTCCACGTGATTGGGAATGCCGGAGGTATGGTTCAAGAGTTGCCGAAGCGTTATGAATTCATGATTGGGAAGACGCCCAAACCATGCTCGGTCACCGAGCCACTTCGACACGGGATCGTCGAGCGACAGTAGTCCCTCTTCAGCTAGTGCAGCCACGGTTGCCCCCACAAACGTCTTACCAATACTGGCAGCCAGCATACGTGATTCCGGAACCATTGGAATTCCTAATTCGACATCGGCCAGTCCGACTGCAAACACATCGACGGTACCGTCAGGCAAAATGAAGGCGGCCGTTGCTCCCGGAAAACGATATTGAGCATGAAGGGCTTCGAGCTCAGCCTGAAATTTCGTATTTAAGTCTAGACCGTTTGAAAAGACGGAATTGTAGAAAACCATTAGAAATATGAAGCTGAGTGTGCTGAGCGACAGCAATTTGGTTTGGCAACAGGACTTCATCTCAATCATCCTTACTCATTTATTTCCAAACTGTACAATTCTAAAAGCCATAGGATGTCTGAATACCTATCGTCTGATGGAGCTGATCAACGGTATATGGGCTCTCCTTTGCGTCGCCTAAGAGAATTGTCCCCATGTAATCCAGAGAAATGCTCATACGATTTGAAAGACGGTAGCCCAATTGAAAGGCAATCTGTATATCTCTTAAGCCCGGATCTGCGTCGAATATTTGAAGCGCATCAGTTTCCGTTTCAACTGAATACCATGTATCAGCATATTCACCGGTCATAAACTCAAGATTGGACATACCGAGGATTGAGATGCGATCTGTAACTGGTAGTTGGATAACATAGAGCATCGAGTATATGAATCCGTGCCCGACCTCATTATCCAGTCCACCCTGATTATATTCAATAGTTGTGGGGTGATAACCGAACGATACACCAAACACGCCAATCGATGTAATATATGCGAACATGCCACTAACATAAACGTTTGTGGAAAGGTCAGGAGAGTCTTTTAGAAGTGCTCTGGTTTTGTCGCTGTGTTCGGCATCGTATCCAACTACCGAGTAATTCTCAGAATTTCTTCTATCTCCGACATTGGCTGTCAGATTGACAAGAAAGTCCCGTCCGGGTTTCATCAAAGAAGGGACGTCAAAAAACGGAGCGACAATTGAAATAATGATGACCATAAATACAAAAGGCAGAGAGTAAAGTTTCAAAATGAGCGATAGAATAGTAAATAGAATTATAACCGCCAAAGCTGCGGCCCCGATCGCAATTTGAATCTTCCTCTGCTCCTTCTCTGACTTATCAAAAAATCTGTGTCTAATATTTTCCTTCAAAAACTAACCTCTCATAAACTAAGAAGATCTTCGCGCCAATCATACCGAATACTATATAATAATCTAAAGCAAAAAATTCAAAATACTCGATAAAACTTACATATTGCTGCCTGTCTAATTTTTGTTGCATAAATGGAAAAAATTGTTTTCTTTAAATTTAGAATCTGATCGACCAATCTGTTTCAACTCGATAAAAGGAAATTCCTCGATTATTGGGGAAATTCCGATGAAGAATTGCAGTCGGTGGAAGACGCGAAAGAGCGGCTGGCCCGACTTGAACGCGGTTCCCCGTCAAAAATATAAATTCGAATAATGATTTAAAAAGATGGACCCTGCACCAGCACAGCGGGACAAAATGGCAAAGCTGCTATAAATTGCCTCGCCATAATGAATCGGCAAGTGAATCAAAGGATTTATATCATGAAAAAATATATTCTCTGTATGGTAGGTCTATTTTTCATCTACGGCATCGCATTCGCCCAGGGAGATACTACTGCCAGAAAAATCGACAGTCTCTACAATGAAGGCAATCAGGCCTATAAGAATCAAGAATACCGAGAGGCAATAGACGCCTACTTACAAACTGCATCGCACCCCGAAGCAGGTGAATATAAAGGCAGCATATACTATAATGTCAGTTGTTGCTATTCCCTGCTCGGCGAGCCCAGGAAAGCATTTGAGTATCTCGACAGTACAATTGAAGCCGGATACACCGATTATCAGTGGATGAAAGAGGATTCCGATTTCAATTTCCTGAAAGAAAATTATGGCAAAGAATTTGAAAAGATTCTGCGACGGGCAAAAAGCGCAAAATCGGAGGAAATATTAAGAAAAACACCTCTCGCCATTATAGAGTACGATAATTATGACGGGCCGCTGGTAATATCAGATTATGGATGGGAGGATATAAACAGTCCGGAGATGGATACTCTGCGCGAACGGTATCATTTACATGATGTTGTCGGAAGTGACGGAACAGAATTCGAAAAAATGAAGAAACTTCTCAACTGGGTGGCTACCAGGTGGGTACATGACGGGAGCAAAATGGCACCGGAACGATCGGCTCTTGCGATCTTGAGAGAAGTAGAAAAAGGCAAAAGGTTCTGCTGCGCCAATTATGCCGATGTTCTTATCGACTGCATGCGTGCACTTGGATATCCGATACGTTTTGTCGGCCTCAGGACAGAAGATGCGGCTTACAATATGGGCGGCGGGCACGGATGTGTCGAAGTCTGGAGCAATCAATTTCAAAAGTGGATATTTTTCGATGTGCAGAACAATGCCTGGTGGGAACATGATGGCATGCCATTGAGTGCGCATGAATGTCACCGCCTATTTATAGACGGCCGCGAAGATGAATTGAATTTCGTCGGGCAGCATAAACAAGCCGATTATGCGCAGACAAAGCCTGTATGGAGTGCTTATTTTTATCGTGTAAATAACTACTGGATGGGCCAAAACTTGTTCCTCATTTCAGATACAATTACTCCTCGATTAATGTATCAAGGCAGAATTCATAATCTTACGGTGACAGATCAATATGACAGAGCCTACCCCCGTCTTAACCGGACCAAGATAACTTTACGGAACGAACGCCCGGAATCTCTGGATACTTTCACTGTCATTCTTTCTCATACGATGCCTTATTTCGACCGCTTTCTTGTAAGAATCGATGAGAAAGAATGGGAAGAGACCTCGGATACACTGCAATGGGTGCTAAAAAATGGCACAAATATTATAGATGCCAGGGCGGTGAACTCAGCCGGTATTGCGGGTAAGCCGAGTCGAATTTCCGTGAGGTACAATCCCGGAAAATAACTATAGTCAAAAAGCGAGTGTTTCATTAAGTAAGAGATTATCGGAAGATTTGTATCAATCTCCTGTGCATGTTTATCTGTTGAAATAAGAACATTTCTCAAATTAAAAATTTCACAAAAAATTTTGAACGTTTCGGGCCATTCGGGATTATCCTTTAAAAGGAGATTTTCCAATGAAAAAAGCCTCTCACTTTCTGTTATTCGCAATGGCGATTCTTGTAATACTCAGTATCGCCTGCTCCGGGTCATCATCGAAGGATATCATCAGGCCGGAGGAGATTAAAAGCCGTCGGATAGTCGCCTACGACCAGGAAACTTACGCGAAACTGGCCGAACAATGGCAGGAATATTACAATTATTATCCGTCCGAGTATGCCTACGCCAACTGGATGCGGGCGGCTGATTACGCCGGTGATACTAATTTCGTGGAGTTACTGGATAAAGGTCTCGAAAAGTATGAGGCCAATCCGGTCCTGCTCTACCTTAAGGCCGCTACAAAAGCCGGAGCGCATAATGATCTTGAATCTCGTGCAAGACTGGAGAGATCGGTGGCGATTGATCCTGACTATATGGACCCGTGGTTTATGCTGGTTGTCCATTATATGGATGCCCGCGATCCTGAACGGCTTGACATGGCGCTTCGGAAAATTCTGGAAAGCGGCAGCATAAACGATGAAGTCCTCGATTATAACTACAATATGATCAGTCTCCTTGAACCGAATGCGATTCTTATTACGAATGGAGACAACGATACCTTTCCAGGCTGGGTACTTACCCGTATCTTAAAATACAGGCCCGATGTTTCTGTCGTAAATCGAAGTCTCTTAAACAGTGAATGGTATCCATTGTATGTCATCGAACAGGGACTGCCCAGATTTATTGAAAAGGGCCAGCTTGACAGCTTGCGGGATCATATCCTGACGCAGGTGGGCAAAGGCAAAGTAACTCCCGGGCCGGGTATCTTTGCAGATACATTGATTAATTTGATTGTCGAGTCGAGCGAGAGGGCCGAAAGGCCGGTATATATTGCGGCCACTGTCGGGCCGAGTGATATAATCGAAAGACTAAGGACATCCGGAAAAAATCTCGGGCTGGTAACAGTTGTAACGCCGAATAAAAAAGCATATCCAGAGCTTATAGATAAGTCATATAATATCTGGCTTGACAATTTCCGTGTCGCCGGACTTCAAAGCTGGAGACTTAGACACTCAGGTGAGCACGATGCCGGGCGGATGCTGGCTACCAACTATGCGAAAGGTATTGCAAGAAATCTGGCAAAAATCAAAGAGACTTCGCCGAATCTTCTGCCACGATTATTCGACTGGTATGTTGAAAATGTCGAACCGGTGATTTCCGATCGATTACGAGGACAGATTGCTCATGAATGGTGCAAGATGACAGATAGTAAGAAAATAAAAGATTGGTGCAAAAGGCAGGGTATTGGTGAGTGAAAACTGACTGGGAGACATTATACAGGGCCAGAGACGGCGATAGAAATTCCTGGGAAAAGTTATGGCGCCTATACCAACCCCGTATGAAAGCACTTGCATATCTGATAACGGGCTCAACAGCCGAAGCGGAAGATATTGCCGAAGAGACACTTTTCAGGGCAATGAACGCCGGAATCAGAAACTCCAACGGTACAGTCAAGGGTTTTTTGGGTACGATTGCTTATCGTCTGGCTTTAAAAGAAAATAAACGCAGGGAACGCAATGAAGCGGCAGGCGAATTTGAACCGCATGATAACGGTAATATGCCTCTTGAAAGCATAATAAAAAACGAACGGGAAAAAATTCTGGCCGAGAGTATAAGAGGTCTGAGCGATGAACATCGTGAAGTTTTGGTGCTGAAATTTTATGCGGAATTGCCCTATGAGGCAATCGCCGACATGTTAAAAATACCGATCGGTACGGCACGGTCTCGCGTATTTTATGCCGTAAAATCGTGCCGTGAAAATATGCGTGAGAAAGGACTTATATAATGAAACATATTGAAGAAGATAGACTTCTGGAATATGCCCTGGAAACCAGGCCGGATGATGAAGATCGAAAGACGATTGAAGCTCATCTGGCGGAATGTCAGCAGTGCAGAGACGCCCTTGAAAAAATCAGGGATGAGTTGGCAATTATCGGATCTATCAGACCGGATGTAACACCCTTTCCGGTACAATCGTCAAATAAGCGCAAATCAATCGTTCCGGCCCTGCTTAAGGCCGCGGCACTTGTTATATTCGGTGCCGTTACCGGATTCGGGCTGGCCGCTCAAATAAGTACAGAGCAAGTCAGTATTCTGCCGAGATATGAAATACAATCGTCATCAAACTCTTCCCTGCAGGAAAGGGCCTCCAAAGAAGCGACCCGGGTTGATTTTAGTCTGTATAAGCAGTGGCTGAAATAAAGAAGCCTGCCCGCTGCTACGTGCGGACAGGCGTAAGTTATTTATCTACTTTCAAGCCTGTCCAGTCTTGAACGAAGCTCTTCATTTTCGGCTTTGAGTTCTTTTATGGCCTCTATCAGAAGTGGTGTCAGTTTAGTATAATCGACATTGTAATAGCCGTCATCGGTCTCGGAAACAATCTCCGGAACAACATCCCTGACCTCCTGGGCAATCAACCCGATCTGCTCTGCGGATGAAAATTTTTGTTCGGGATATTCATCCTGCCGCCATTCAAATGAGATGCCGCGGAGTTTAGACACTTTTTCAAGCGCCTTCCCAAGAGTATGGATATTACGCTTGTAACGAATATCTGAACAGGCACCTATCGAACCGGTATAGCAGATATTACCCGAAACATACAGATCGGTTGAAGGTGTATTCGTATTGATACCGACATTCCCGCCGCGCAAGCATATCATATTACTATAATGAGTTCCTCCTTCTTCAATACCTATACCCATGAAATTGTCATTTATATTCCATGTAAAATGGGCGCGAGTGGTATGATCCTCGCCTATAACCAGCCCGGTGTAAGACCCCGGAGTATCATCACCGACAACTATTCTATTCCCTGCCCACGCCCCGAGATCTTTGCCAACCACTAGCGGTTCGCTGGGATTGCTTACGCCTATGCCCGCATATGCATTCGCATCCGTGGCGGTCAGTTTTATCGGCGGGCCACTTGCTCCGACAGGATTGTACTGTAGTGTGAGAGCGGCCGGCTCAAGATGGGATTCGAGCATAGAGACATTATCGTATACCGATACTTTTCCGCTCCCCCCTTTACCTGAATAAGAGCTTGACAGACCAACTAATTCGCCATCATCTCCCGGATCAATAAGTTTAATGGCGTAACCGCCGTTAAATGGACTGGGTTCAACCCCCATTACCTGGCCGAAATCATCATATATATTGATGCCGGCACCCTCTGTGGATGATGCATTAATTTCAAATTGCACCGCCGGAGGTTCGGGTTGGGGATTGAACATTTTGATGCTGCCGGCTAAAGTCCCACCATTTACCTCAATAAGCGAATTATCATTATTGGCCGGATCTAATAACCTCAATGATGCTAAATTGGACATACCATCAGCAGTAAAATGGAATCCAGGAGTAACATCATTGCCCGGTTCTATCATCTTGACATTGGTAACCAGATCAATGTTGTCAACATCGACAGAAAATGCATTATGGGACATTGAATAGGTTTGATCATATCCATTTATATTAAAATAGCTTCCCAGTGGACCAGATGTCATTTCGATGGCCGGTGTCACGCCATCATCACCCGGTTCTATAAGTTTTATACTTGCTACATCTGTAATATGATTAGCTATCATTTCAATCTGCTTTTCATTATCATCGGGATCCACTAGATAAATACTATATGCCTCATTAAATGGCGATGGCCCAAATCCCATTACCTGCCCGATATCATCGTATATATTGATTCCTGCACCATCTGTGGATGATGCATTAATTTCAAATTGCACTGCCGGAGGTTCGGGCTGGGGATTGAACATTTTGATGTTTGATATACCTGATGGCGTATTGCTTAATTCAAAGATCTTATCACCATAATTGGATACTTCGGAGCTATACATATTAATGGATGAGCCATCACTACCAGTATTGAGCTCTAATTTATGGACATTATCATTACCCGGCTCAATCAGATACATACTTGCAAGGTCAGATATAATATCTGAACGCAATACAATCGCTGAATCATTGGGAGTGCCGAATAGGGTCACTAATGCCCCTTGATTATCTGCAAGGAATTCGAGCTTTTTGGCATTATCATCGCCAGGTTCTATTAGGTATATTCGTGCGACATTATCAGCCAGACCCGAATTCATAACGATAGTAGAATCGCCGGAAATATCTTTCATAACGAGCATACCATCGCTGGTGGCTATATCCCCGGTGACCTTTTTTGCATAGGCGGCGCTGGGGACCGAGGTCATCAGACTGCGTGGGGAAATTTCGGGATCGGTACCGACTGCTATGCCGAGATAACGGTCGGTGCCTCCAAATACGGTATCGGGGAGGGTGTTCGATGACCCCAAAATGACCGTAAAGAGACCGTCCGTCACCGGAACATCACTATGAGTTTCGCTCCATAACTGGGATGGCCCGACCGGCATGGCGTAGATGCCGAATGTCAGATCATAATTACCGGTAAGCGGACTGCCGGAATTATCGGTCAATCGACCCTGGTAGTTGATGAGCAGTGTATCCTGAGCGGACACTGTTGACGATAAAGATAAAAATGCAATAACAGCGGCTGCAAAGAGCAACCACGGCGTGCTCTTTGTTGTTCTGGAATACAACATAGCTTACTCCGCAGAAAAGGTTTTTTGATGTCCAAAGCTAAATAGTTGAAATGACCGGGATTATAACTGTAAATTAAATATAGGGAAATCACTCGGCAATGCAAGCAATTTATTAACATAGGGTTGCACAGAACGTGGCGGCAAATCACTAATGGAAATCAGTTGAAGGCCTTATGATTATGTATGATAACTGCCAAAAGTTAGTTTTCGGACCAAAAACCGTCCTTTAGTTGAATAAAGTTGTGACAGAATTCGTCTTTATATCATGCGGAGAATCAATTCAATAACCATAATATTACTTTTCTCGGTTTTACCGGTTATGATCACTGGAGAAGAAAAGGCCTTGCCCGATGATTTTCAGGCGGATAAAATCGTAGTCATCAAAAGTGAGCGGAAATTGCGGCTTTATGATGACACAACGGTGGTAAGGGAATACCGGATCGCGCTGGGTTTTAATCCCGAGGGTGACAAGTTGGAAGAGGGCGACGGTAAAACTCCCGAGGGGAAATATATTATTGACTACCGAAACCCGGAGAGTGCTTTTCACCTATCCCTGCATATCTCTTATCCGGACAGCGCCGACAAAGCGGAAGCAAAACGTCGCGGCAGAAATCCGGGCGGTGAGATATTTGTCCACGGCTTTCCGAATAATTCACCTGATTTCGGCAAGTATCATTATCTTTTCAATTGGACACTGGGCTGTATTGCAGTAACGAATGAGGAAATCGAGGAAATTTGGGACGCCTGCCCCAATGGTACACCGATAGAAATAGTACCATAATAATTTTAGTTTTATATATTGCATTCTAGTAATGCAAATTATATTTGGGGACAAATAAGGGTTTTACATATGCAAAACATTAGATCGATATTCGCAACTACTATCAACAGTACAACACAAATCGGAATAGCGCTGATGCTGGCAGAAAGCATTGGCCGATTCGGCGGTCAGCTTAAAGACAGTCCTTTTTGGATTTTTTACCCGGATTCGTTAAATGTCCCCGCCAGTTATTTAGGAAATGTAAAATTTATCCCCTTCTCCCTCGATGAACCATTTATTTCATACCTTTATTCTCATAAGGTTTATTCTCATAAGGTTTATTCCGCGGCCGCGGCCGAGAAAATGGCGAAGGCAGATAACGATCTTGTTATTTGGCTTGACTATTCCGCACTTTGTTTAAGGCCTCTTGAATTAATGGCATTGGATCCCGGGCATGATATTTCACTGCGTACGGTACATATTCAAAATATTGGGTGTTCCTCAGATGAGCCTTATGATGATTTCTGGCAGGAAGTGTTCAATAGAGTCGGCGTTAAGGAATTTCCAAAATGGACAATGGAAACATATGTCGATATGAAAAAGATTCGACCTTACCTAAATTGTCAGGCTTATTCCATTAAGCCGTCCCTCGGAATTCTTGAAAAATGGTGGGATAATTTCGCGGATTTAGTTGATGATAATGATTTTCAGAAACGGCTGTGCCCGGATGAACAGCATCGGATTTTCCTTCATCAGGCAGTATTTACAGCCGGGGTAATTAAAGATATAAGACGAGAGAAAATTCTTTTTCTTCCTCCGGAATACTGGTATCCTTTTCATATGCATGATGAACTCAGGGCCGCCGGCAGATCTTTAACAGCGAGAGAGGCCGTCAGTGTACTTACGCACGGACAAAAGCCGGATTTGGAACATGACTTTTATAATGGTTTGGCCGATTCTGCGACAGCATGGCTTACCGATAAATTATCGGTATAAAACGTATACAATAATTTTTTTTTCAATATTCCCTACATGACTTTAAGCATCTTATCGATACCTATGGCGCTGTAGATACTGGTTGTCATCTGGGATGCGGCCTGGTTGTATTTCTCGATCGGCTCACCCATGCCCATGCCCTCGACTATGGTTCTAAAAGGTCTCCGTCCGCGGGGCAGTTCAATCAAATTCAGTACTGTATCGGCAACCATCTGCGGGTCGGGGGCATTGCCTTCCTCGAAATTTTTCTCAAATTCCATCATCTGTTTTTGAGGTGCTTCGGCAAACTCACCGTACGATTCAGCGCGCTGCTTATCGCTCGAATGTACCAAACTGGTCTGAAAGCTGGTTCCGTAGGCACCCGGCTCAACAATAATCGATTCGATACCGGCTCCGGAAAGCTCCACCCGATAATTATCGGCCAGTGCTTCCAGGGCATGTTTGGAGGCGTTGTACGGTCCGAAAAAGGGCAGGCAGAAACGACCCAGCAAACTGGATACATGTATTATCAATCCGTCGAATCTTTCTCTCATATGCGGCAAAACGGCACGATTCATGCGCTGAACTCCAAAGACATTGAGGTCGAAGATTCTTTGCCAGTCTTCAATGGTAAATGCCTCCTGCCACCCAATAGCACCCACCCCGGCGTTGTTTATGAGGACATCGATATGTTTTGCCTGCTTTAGTACATCGGCCACGCCCGTTTCGACACTATTATCGTCGGTTACATCTATTTCGACAATTTCGGCTCCCAGCTTTTTAAGAGCAGCGGCGTTTTCGGCATTGCGGCCGTTAGCTTCGCGCATCGAAGCAAAAACATTGTATTTGGCTTTCAATAATGTTTCTGCGGTCAATCTTCCGAATCCCTTGCCGGCACCGGTGATAAGAATATTTTGGTTCATCGATATGTCCTTTATATTTGATTATAATTTGCCTATCGAGACCGTCGGATACAACTCGCCTTTGGTGGCTGGTTATCCGGGTCATATTTCAATCGAAATAAAAACAACCGGCGGTCAAGTGTTGTTCCCGAAATCATCCAGAGATTTTTAATTAATCCATTGATTTATAAATCATTATCTTAAAAAAAATTGCGAACCTTTACATATTGAAATCGTTCTATGTACAAACATGGCAGGGCGATCATCAGGTTCGATATAGCACTTTCATCAAATTATTAATCGTCTATGAATAAGCCGGCATGGTAAATGGAAGGTAGGGCATATAAATGGCAAAAAATATATTTATTGTCGGGCTCGATGATTTTAATCTGGAACGTCTGAATAATATCCGCAATGCGGAACAGTACAATTTCCATCGACTGCTTCGATTGGCGGAAGTAAAAGCGGAAGGTTTTTATCCCATACGAGAGGGCCTTGAAAAAGCGGGCAACCAGCTTCTTGAATTCGAAGGATCAATTGATGCTGTAATAGGTTTCTGGGATTTTCCAGTTAGTATCATGGTTCCAATTTTAGCCAATCGGTTTGAAGCCAGCGGACCGAATCTGCGAAGTGTAGTAAAGTGCGAGCATAAGTACTGGAGCCGCCTGGAGCAGAGAAAAGTAATCGGCGAGCATGTGCCCGATTTTGCAGCCATAGACCCGTTTAAAGATAAATCTCTTTCGGAAAAAAATATCGACTATCCAATCTGGCTTAAACCTATCAAGGCATACGCCTCAAAACTGGGCTTCAAGGTTGAAAACGACAGGCAATTCAGTGAAGCTATTCAAAAAATCGGCAAAGAAATCGAAAAGTTTGGCGAGCCGTTTAACTACGTTCTCTCACTTATTGATTTGCCGGAAGAACTGGGGGAAATCGATGGTTACTACTGTATTGCAGAAAAAACAATAAATGGACATCAATGCACTCTTGCAGGATACGTCTACGGTGGAAGAGTGCAAACTTACGGGCTGATCAGTTCTATAAACTATCCGGACAGCCCGTCTTTTTATCGATATCAATATCCTTCGGTACTGCCGGAAAAGGTTTATGAGCGGATGAGTGATATAGCCGAAAGAGTTATGGCCTATATTGGATTCGATAATTCGCCTTTCAATATTGAATTCTTCTATCACGAAGAAACCGACAAAATCTGGCTGCTGGAAATTAATACTCGAATATCGCAGTCTCATTCATACCTTTTTGAAAAGGTTGACGGCTCTTCCAATCACCAGGTTCTTGTCGAACTCTCTCTCGGTCACCGTCCGGAATTCCCGCGAAACGAAGGCGATTTTAAATGCGCCGCGAAATTTCATTTGAGGACTTTCGAAGGCAAGACAATCACCAATGCTCCGGGCCGGGAAGAACTTGACCGGGTAGCCGAAGAAATCCCCGAAGCCGCGATACTCCCTGAAGGCAAACAGGACATGCCGCTCGATGATGTCCCCGATCAGGATAGTTATAGTTACCGCCTCGCCGTCATTTATCTGGCGGCAGAAAATGAAGATAGACTCATTGATAAGTATAAACGGTGTCTGGAAATCCTGGATTATCGTGTCGATTGCAATAAAATTCGAATCTGAGGAGTCGCTTTTGAAAGTTGTTAAAGATCTCCCTTTCAAGTACAAAGAAATTGAAAATATGTGGATTCCAATGCCTGACGACGTCCGTCTGGCGGCACGAGTCTGGATTCCAGAAGGCGCCGAAGAAAAGCCGGTTCCGGCTATTTTGGAATATATCCCTTACCGCAAACGTGACAGCAAGAGATCGCGCGACTCACAAATCCATGGTTATTTTGCGGGGCATGGTTATGCCTGCCTTAGAGTCGATATTCGCGGAAGCGGCGAATCCGAAGGCATTCTAAAGGATGAATATCTTCAAAAAGAGCTCGATGACGGTGTAGAGATTCTCCGCTGGATTGCCGCCCAACCGTGGTGCAGCGGCGAGGTTGGCATGATTGGGATATCCTGGGGAGGCTTTAATGGGCTCCAGATAGCGGCTCGTCGACCGCCGGAGCTGAAAGCTGTTATTTCCATATGTGCCACCGACGATCGTTATGCCGATGATGTCCACTACATGGGCGGCTGTCTTCTGGGTGACAATCTCTCATGGGCGTCGATCATGTTTGACCGAAATTCCAATCCGCCGGATCCGGAAATTGTCGGCGACCGATGGAAGGATATGTGGCGGGAACGCCTTGAAAAAAGCGGTCTTTGGCTGAATACATGGTTGAGACACCAACACCGCGACAGCTACTGGAAACATGGATCGATATGCGAAGATTTTGATGCCGTACAATGTCCGGTAATGGCGGTAAGCGGATGGGCCGACGGATATTCCAATGCCGTCTTTCGTCTTCTAAAAGGTCTTAAGGTTCCGCGCCGCGGCCTTATCGGGCCGTGGAGCCATAAGTACCCGCATCTTGGTATCCCGGGCCCGGCAATAGGTTTTCTTCAGGAATCTCTCAGGTGGTGGGATAAATGGCTTAAAGGAAAAGATACCGGAATAGATACCGACCCGATGCTTCGTGTCTGGATGCAGGACAGTGTTCCGCCGACGACAAGCTATGAAAATCGTCCCGGAAGATGGGTCGCAGAAAACAAATGGCCGTCGCCAAGAATCGAGATAGGTCAGTTTCCTCTAGCCATTGCTCGAATTGCCGGCCGCGACGAGGATGTCAACGAGGTCCCGATTACGGTTCAATCTCCCTTGCGGTTGGGGCTGTTCGCCGGTAAATGGTGCTCTTATGCCGCACCGCCGGATTTGCCCAGCGACCAACGCGAAGAGGATGGTGGGGCTCTGGTTTTCGACAGCGGACCATTGAAAGATCCGGTTGAAATTATGGGGGCGCCCGAAGTTGAACTGGAATTTTCTTCCGAGAAGCCGGTCGCTATGGTGGCGGCGAGATTAACCGATATTGCCTCTGATCACCGCGCGACCCGTGTGACATATGGTATCTTAAACCTGACTCATCGCGATAGCCATGAATACCCCGAACCGCTCGAACCGGGCAAAAAATACAGGGTGAAGATTAGAATGAACGGCGTCGCCCATTCGTTTCCATCGGGACATCGAATACGACTTGCTCTCTCGACCTCGTACTGGCCGCTGGCCTGGACCCCACCCGAATTGACGCGTTTGACTGTCTTTACCGGTGCATCGAAATTATACCTCCCGATACGTCCGCCTTCAACAGATGATGAATCACTGCGAAAATACCCCGAACCCGAGGTGGCCCCATCCGGCAAAGAAATAATGGTTGAACCACCGGATTACGGATGGAAGGTTGTTCGTGACCTTGCTGTTGATACATCAACATTATTGGTGGCCAATAATCGTGGTACGATACACATCAAAGATATTGATCTTGAACTTACCAAACGGTCGACTGAAAAGTACACAATCAACAACGATGATCCCCAATCGGCCCGGGGTGAGATACATTGGGAATCGATTTTCAAGCGCGGTGACTGGCGAGCCCGAACTGTTACACGCACGGTGCTCACGTCATCTGCAACAAATTTTTATCTACACGCCGATCTTGATGCATATCAGGGAGAACGCCGCTTTTTCTGTAAAAGCTGGCACGAGGTAATTCCAAGGGAACTGGTGTAGTACTAAAGATGTGGATAATTTTGTCCAATTCGGTTCATTGAAACGAATCAGGGGTAACATATTCCTTTTATATAACTCAACCCTTAAGTTAGACTTATAAAATCGGATTCATATTGACAAATACTATATTTTGATGCATTTTCCTGCAAAATTGCGGCTTTAACTCACCAGGTGTCATGCTTAGATTAATTTCCCTTTCGGCAATATTAATAATTGCGGGGCTTTTCCTGTTTTGGGGATGTTCCGATAAAGACAATTCAACCGGTTCCAATGGTGATCCCACCGGATTTCAACAAATTGCAGTTGATACTATTGGGACATCCGGGGGAGCTATAACCACCGACAATTTTGAACTTACCATTCCGGCCGGTGCTCTGACATCAAATACCCCAATTTCTGTCTATCAATCGGCCGATGAAGAAATATTCGACAGCCAGGATATAACTCCATCTTACCGAATAGATGGTCTCCCCGAAACCATGGACAGCTCACTTAAAATAGGGCTAAAATATTCCGGCTCACTGGTCGAAGAAAGTTTCGTAGTTCTCGGCTGGAAAACATATGTACCTTCAACGGGTGATACCGCTATGGGATATCGCTTATTGACGGCGCAGGATTCCTCGGGCTGGCTGACCTGTAATATGCCTTCAAATAATCTCTCATCCGGAGCGCATAAAATTGCAGGTACAGCCTTTGAGCGCTTTATAAAGGGCACAACCAAATACCGTACAATAATAAGCGAGAATTTTTACTACGTAGCACCGGAATTCATGTGGGGAATACCGGTCACGGATTATCTCGAGGAAGCTCATGATACATTGACTGCAAGAGGATGCAATCTAACCCCTGGTGAAATTGAATTGTACACAAAAATAGATGCTGTCATTGAAGAAAACATGGAGCCCCCGGAATGCTTAGGATACGCACGGGTGCAACTTTTCGCAGGCAGATATGTTTCGGCGCTTGATTTTAATGCGTACTACATGAATCCCGGTACCGCCCCGGAACTTCCGGAATACGAGCCGATCGCGGGACGCGTGCTTTTTGATCATATTCCATACAGTTACGAGAGACCGTATGATGATCCCTCGGAACACTGGTTGCATAAGGCCTTTGGCGTATGGATCGAAGAGCTCTTTTCTTCAGCATCGGCGTATATTCCTTCTGATTTCAAGGGCCATGAAATGGCGCCCTTTAATGGCCTTGAAGCCGGATGCGGCTCTACTCCGGCTGAATCACGCGATCATGGATTTGGTATGGCTGCGGTTATTAAATACATTACCGATTCCTGGGACGATCGGGACGAGGCAGATAACCTCGGATTGACGTATGAACGCATGATAAACGGAATCGATCCGACGACGGCACTGCTTCTTTCAATGCAGTACCCTGCTGATATCTGGTACCGGGAGTTTTTGAAGGATTATATCCAAAGTAATATTTACGATGTTCCGCCCGATACATTTATTAATCATGTAAAAGATATCTTCTGGATTAATGACAGTACCGATACGATGGCGACATTTACAGGCAAGTACCCTGACCTTTCTGCCGGGCTGTACGCCGTAAATCTCGGATATGATATGAGCGAGCATGACAGCCTGGTAGTTGAGATTTCAAGTCCGGAACTTTCTACTGATGATGCACTGCTCCTTGCCTTCCATGTTGATGAATCGCAAGCGCGCTATATTCGCGGCGGAACCTCATCCATTACGCTATACAACCTGCAGGGCTACAGGGAAGCGGGTAAACAGTTACTAATTGCTGCTGTTAACTGTAACGACGCGGAACCATACACTGATTCATCGACAATTACAGTTACAATGCAGCGCTGCGACGAGGCCAGTGAGCTCAATGATGTAACTGTAACGCTCGGTTCCATCTGGGTAGATCTGGCTTTTATACCCGATACCTGTTCCGGTTACCCGGGGGGAAGCTCTAATTTTTGGTCTTTTGCCTCAATTTACGGCAGTACGACAAATAATACGTTTACCGGGACGAGAGAATATACTTCATACGGCGTTGATTACCATGACGAGGTAACCGTAACTCTAAACCCTGAAAAGACTATGGCCTCCGTGGAGATGCTTCGGGTGCGCAATGATTCTGCCAGCCATTTTGTCGATACTCTCTGGGTCAGTGCCTCCGATATTCCGGTCACAACTCCGGATTATGGATTCAATCTACAGTTTATGCGAGAGGGCACGCAAGTATGCGGCAATATGGATATGGCCTACAGGCGAATTGATCAAGATATTGCATGTGATTATGTTTTTGGCGATTATTCATGCGATGAATATACCAGGTTGATAATATACATGCGCTAAGCACTATATCATCTATATAGTTGTCCAATATTGCATTATTATGCATCATGATGATTTAATCGATGTAAAACAGTATTCGCGATCGATATTACAACCCCCATAAGTACAACTGTATAAACGGATTGCACGTATTTATCCGATATTTTGAGATAAATGTTGCAAAACTGCTAATTTTACCATAAGTTATACGCTTATTGACAATAATATTAGCATAACTGCGGAACTTTTTTCGAGAAAGGAGGTTACACAAGCAACGAGGTTATAATCGAGTTCAGGCTATTCATTTCTTCATGAAAACCATCAGGGGCTAACAACTTGTCCCGCATTAAAGTCTGTGGTCATTATGCTTCATTACTAGGTATGTAACTTGTATAATGATGCAAATTATACAATTTTATTTTAACGTAAAAAGGCAAGGAGAGTAATGAATTATTCAAAGACTTTGCTAAAGATTTCAAACAAAGCATTAATATTCACGTTGGTAATCTGCATGCTGCCGATTTTTGCTTTTGCCCAGGATGACGGCATTAATATCGGTGGTGCTTTACGCTGGAACTATTTCTACAAAGACTGGGACGGCCAGGAAGGTAACCAGGATCGCGGCGGTGATCTCGGATTCGACACTTTCCGTTTCAATGTCGACGGAACATACAAACAAATGATCATTTCCGCCGAATACCGCTTCTATGCCGGCTATCATATGATTCACCATGGTTGGATCGGTTACAATTTCAATGATGAAACCCAGATGCAGTTTGGTGTCAGCCAGGTACCGTTTGGTATTCTGAAGTACGCCTCACATAACTGGTTTTTCCAGCTTCCGTACTACGTTGGTTTCGAAGATGATTACGACCTGGGACTTAAGGTAGTATACAACGGCGACCCGATCGGTCTTGGAGTTGCCTTTTACAAGAATGACGAAGGTCACTATACCGGCAGCAGCGTTGCCAGCGCCAGGTATTCTTATGATGTAGTCCCAACCACCATGACCAGCAATATGGAAACTAATCAGTTCAATGCACGTCTGGTTTATAAGTTCAAAGGACATACTTTCGGTGTCTCCGGTATGTACGGCCAGCTTTATAACAGTGCCACGGCCGAAACCGGCAGCCGCTATGCCTTTGCCGGTCATATTAATGCCAATCTCGAGGGCTTTAATCTCAAGGCCGAAGTCATTGCTTACAATTTCGATCCCGATGATACTGAAATCGATAATATGGAAATTTCCGATTCCGAGAAGGAATACATGAAAAAAGTCGTCGAAATGGGTGCTTATGATTTTCCGTATTATGTTGCCCGTGAAGGTATTTTCTACGTGGCCGGATTAAGTTATTCGGTTCCGGTCAGTTGGGGTCCGATCACGAATCTGACCTTTTATAATGATTATACCCTTATGGACAAGACCGAAGATGATTTCATCGATTCGCAGAATAACATTCTCGGTGTGATGGTAACTGCCGGCAGTGTTTATACTTATGTGGACGTCGCCATGGGCGAAAGCCATCCGTGGTTAGGTCCCGATTACGGCTCTGCTTTGGCCGAAGGTGCCGAAGACTGGCACATGCGATTTAACATCAACTTTGGATATTACTTCTAAGAAATACAGAATTTAAACGCGGGATTTATTTATCATGGCACAGCTCAGGATTGAGGGCCTTTATAAAATATTCGGCCCGCATCCCAAAACAGCTTTGAAATTGTCCAAACAGGGCAAGTCCAAAGCGGAGGTACTCGAAGAAACGGGATGCACCGTAGCAATCAACAATGCCACCTTCGAGATAGAGAAAGGTGAGACATTTGTCGTAATGGGTCTTTCCGGCTCCGGTAAATCGACTGTACTAAGGTGCATCAATCGATTGTGGGAACCGACCTCAGGCGCTATCTTTCTCGATGATACCAACATCATGGAAGTTGATGAATTGAAGCTCCGCGAGCTCAGGCGGACTAAAATGAACATGGTCTTCCAGCATTTCGGGCTCCTGCCTCACCGCAGGGTAAGCGACAATGTTGCTTTCGGGCTTGAAATACAGAAAGTTGATCCATCGGTAAGGAAAGAAAAAGCCTACGAGACGATTAAACTGGTGGGACTTGAAGGCTACGAAGAAATGATGACCGGTGAACTTTCCGGCGGCATGCAGCAGCGTGTCGGACTGGCTAGAGCACTGGCTACCGACCCGGATATTTTGTTGATGGATGAGGCTTTTAGTGCTCTCGATCCGCTTATTCGGACACAGATGCAGGATGAACTGATAGATCTTCAGCATAAAATGCAGAAGACTATTGTGTTTATTACACATGATCTTGACGAGGCACTCAAACTGGGTGATAGAATTGCTATTATGAAGGACGGCCTGGTTGTCCAGGTAGGAACGCCGGAAGAAATTCTGACCGACCCTGCCGATGATTATGTTTCTTCCTTTGTCCAGAATGTCGATCGAAGCAAGGTAATAACCGCCTCGGCTTTGATGTTTGACTATCCGAAGCGATTGATATCGCCAAGAGAGGGCCCGGAAGTTGCCATTCGTCGTATGCGGCAGATGGGTATTTCGTCACTTGTTGTCACCGGCAAAAATCGTGATTTTCGCGGCTATGTGACAATCGACGATGCCGTCAAGCTGCATAAGAAAAAAGACGGCAAAACACTGGAATCAATTCTGAAAAAGGATATGCCGACTACCTCGCCTGACACCCCGGTAGTTGATCTGCTTCCGTCGGTAATGGAAACGCATGTCCCGGTGGCCGTTGTCGACGAAGATAATCGCCTTCATGGGTTGGTTATGCGCGCCTCGGTAATCGCAGAAATTATGGGTGAGGAAACTCCGACCGAAGAAGAGGCTGTCGCCCAGCAGGAGGAGCAGGATGTAAAGGAGGAAAGCCATGATCAGACTTGATATAGGCGGTGTAGTCGAGATCATTATCGACTGGCTGACCGATAATCTGAGCGGATTATTCGATTTTATCAGCCTTGTTTTGACTGCGTTTATCGATGCCTTTGAGACATCGCTGATGTTTATCCCGTGGTTTGTAATTATAATAATATTTACAATTCTGGCCTGGTGGCTGGTTAGTCGGGGTGTTGCGGCTTTCACTTTGGTGGGGCTTCTGCTGATCTACAGTATGGGGTTCTGGCAAGAAACCATGGTCACTCTGGCTCTGGTTTTGACCTCTGCCATTGTTGCACTTGTGTTTGGTATCCCAATGGGTATCATTGCCGCGAGGAACAAAACGGTAGAGAACATTGCCAGGCCAATTCTGGATACGATGCAGACTATGCCGGCCTTTGTTTATTTGATACCGGCTGTCCTGTTTTTCAGCCTTGGCACTGTTCCCGGCGTTGTTGCTACAGTCGTTTTCGCCATGCCTCCAGTGGTTCGCCTGACCAATTTGGGTATCAGGCAGGTTCAGAAGGATGTGGTCGAAGCGGCTCAGGCCTTTGGAGCAACTCCGAAACAGGTTCTTTACAAGGTTCAGCTTCCACTGGCCCTGCCGACAATTTTGGCCGGTGTCAACCAGACTATTATGCTGGCTCTCTCTATGGTCGTTATCGCGGCTATGATTGGAGCTGGTGGTCTAGGCCAGGAGGTTTTAAAAGGAATTACGCAGTTGAAAGTGGGCTTGGGCTTTGAAGCCGGGTTTGCGATTGTGATTCTGGCAATTATTCTGGATCGCATTACGCAGGCACTGGGCGCAGGCAAAAAGCCCAATAAATAGAATATTAATAAACTAATTTATTATGGTAACTTTTTTATGGAGGGGAGAATGAATATCTCAATCCCGAAACTTCTTAAGAGCGGATTAATTCTGGTCTTAACAGCATCCATACTTTTTATGATTGGATGTGGTCAACAGGCCGAAGAAAAACCGACAGTTAAGCTGGTTTACGTTAACTGGGCTGAAGGAATCGCCATGACCAATCTGGCCGCAGCAATCCTCGAAAACAAAATGGGCTACACGGTCGAGACTCAGGTCGCCGATGTTGGTCCCGTTTATACTTCGATTGCAAAAGGCGATAATGACGCTTTTCTCGACGCCTGGCTTCCCGTTACCCATGCTTCATACATGGAGGAATACGGGCATCAGATGATAGACTTGGGACATACCTATGAGGGTGCACGGATCGGACTGGTTGTACCTGCCTATGTGACAATTGACTCGATTACGCAGATGAACGAACAAAAAGAACAGTTCGACGGCAAAATTATCGGTATCGATGCCGGTGCCGGTATCATGAAGGCAACCAACAGGGCTATCGAAACATATGACCTCGATTTCGAACTCGTTTCATCAAGCGGCCCGGCTATGACAGCACAGCTGAAAAATGCCATTAACAAAAACGAATGGATAGTTGTTACCGGCTGGAAACCTCATTGGAAATTCGCCCGCTGGGATCTTAAATTCCTGGCCGATCCCGAAAAGGAATACGGCGCGGTCGAAAATACCCACTGCGTTGCCCGTAAAGGTATCCACGAAGATATGCCAATGGTGGCCGATTTCCTGACCAACTTCCATATGACTGACCAGACGCTCGGTGATTTGATGGGCCAAATTGCCGACGCCGACAAGAAATCGCCTCGTGAAGTTGCCACCGAGTGGATGAATAATCATCCTGAGGTAATTAATGAGTGGATTCCTGAAGAATAATAATTTTCAGATAGAATTACTAAAAAACAAAAGGCGGCCGATTTAGGGCCGCCTTTTTTTATTGAAAAGATTAAATATCAAAAACTTACCAGTTTTCTGTTCCACGTTCGCCCTTAAAAGGCCCGACAATATCATTTGTTATCCACCCACCATAAAAAGAACCTTCCTGCGCTTTTACCTCTTCGCCGTCAACATAGCAGGCATCCATTTTGTCAGGATAAAATGCAATATAATCCTTTATTCTTCTGAAGTCCTCGGTCGGATCGCGGTAGGTCCAGGCGGCATTCCCGGATGATTTTTCTCCCACTTGAACGGTGAAATATTTGGCGATTCCTTTCCACTCACAGAAAGTCGTTTTCGAAGTCGGCTCGAGAACACCCTCTTTAATATCTTCCTGTGGAATATAATATACCGGCGGATGGCTGGTTTCGAGCACACGATAAGCTCCTCTGGTTTCGGCTATCGTCTCGCCATTGAATATGACCTTTATCTGACTGTCTGATTTTTCCAGTTTGGGTGGGCGGGGATAATCCCAGACTGATTCCTGCCCCGGTCCCGGTTTAATTTTTCTGTTTTTATTTATCATCTAAAAATCCTCCTTTTATTGTAAAACGGCGATATTTGCCGTGATGTTCCATCTGGTTTTTTTCGAATAATTATGTATATTTGGAATATCGATATTCATCTATTGTGTTTCTGGGGAATGTACAGACAGTTAATATTTACAGCCCTGCTTCTGATTGTCACGGGAATGACGATTTCATCGTGCCGTTCCCGTACTGACTCCGAAGGGTATATTATTCTCGAAAACAACCCCGATCCTGCCATACTTCCGTATAGATTCATCGAGAAAGACAAGCGCGATCATAAAAAACCTGAGAGATCGGGCGCAATTGATTTGGAGGGTGATGGCACCACCGAGTTTTATGAGATACAAAATAACTTGGTAAGATATGATAATATTACATCAATTCTCTTTAGCAAAGTCTATCGAATGGACGAAGTAATATCTCATAAAAATATCAAATGTGATTACATTTTCAATCATTTTATCGGGGATATAACTAATGATGAGCTGACGGACTTTGTTGTCACATATACAATCGGAGATACTCTCTGGTTGGAGGCGTTTTGTCCTCAAAGCGATTTTAGATACAGGAGATTAATAACTGTCGGAAAAGACAGGGATAATGATGGTAAATGGGATGGTTTCGGAATTTTAGATACTCTGTACGATTTCAATCGTGACGGCAATCCTGAAATAATGATGCATGCCGAAGCGGGATACGATTTATATCCCCGGGAATTATTCTGCATAGACCACACCAATGATACGATACTCTGGCAGTACAAAATCGCCGGCAACGCCGGGGCACCGCTAATTTTTGAACTATCGGAAGAAAATCCTGATTCGATATTCATTATTTATCCAATACATTCTAAGGCAAATGAAGCTTTCACGGCCACCATGGACGACAAACATGCCTATATAATCTGTCTTAACGCCCGGGGTGAAATGAAATGGTACAGAGAAATGGGTGGAGCATTCCAGGGAAGCTATATAGCCAAACTATATTATGGCGAAAAAGATATACCGGCATTATTGGCCAGTAAAGTATATTCGGTGTTCGATCAGGGCCAGGAAATCATTGCGGGTGCCCTGATACTGTATGATTTGTCTGGAGCGACGCTTGATTCAATTGACCTCGGTCCTGAAAGAACCGCAAAAAGGGCGATATCATTCGATTCCACGATGACGGCCTAATGGAGCATTATATATCTCTAAGCGACAATACTATTGAAGTTTATGATGATAATCTAAACATATTGAGGAAAATAAAGACTGAGAGCAGAGTTTTTCCAACACAAATCGGCAACTTAATCGGTACCGATGAAAAACAGATGCTTCTCGAGACGAGTAATTCCAAAATAATTCTGGTCGATTATAATTTCAATCCGCTTGCATTGTTTCCGGAGAGAGGCCCGGTACAGCTATACAATTCAAAGGAAATTGATGGAAAACAGAATATAATATTTAATACTCCCGATTATTCTTACAACCTGGCCATCGAGAAAACCCCCTGGTATACCATTTTCTTCCGGTATCCGATCCTGGCCGCCCTGACCGCGTTTGTCCCGATGCTTATAATTGCTCTTCTTATATTTTTCTTTTTCCTCCGCATGAGAAAAAAAATCGGGTGATTTCAACTCAAAGAGACAAACTAGACAAAACTCTAAAAAAACTCCGGGATACCCAGGAGCAGCTCATTGCCGCCGAAAAATATAAACAGGCCAAAGATATTGCCGGCGGTTTTGCTCATGAAATAAAAAATGCTCTCCTTCCTGCCGAAGGCTCTTTGACCATGATTCGGCGGATGAAAAACCGGGATGAAATCGACTCGCAGAAACTTTCCCGGTTCGGCGAAAATGCCTCACAATCGGTTAAAAAGGCTATTGAGATAACCAAGCTCATATCCGAATTTACAAAACTGGATAGTATAAAAAAGACCGAAGACGTAATTCTTCGGGAAACGGTCGAAGCTGTACTGGAAGCATACAAAAACAAAATCGATGAACAAAATGTCAAAATTGATATTCAAATTGATGATCAAACATGTGTCCGGGCCAACCGCAACCAGCTCGAAATGGTCTTTGCCAATCTTTTGTTAAACAGCCTGAATGCCTTGACTGGTAATGTTTCCGGGTGTATATTGATTTCCTGTAAATCAGGTACGGAATTCTCCACAATCGTCTTTTCTGATAATGGTTCGGGAATTCCGGAGGAAAATCTTAATCGCATTTTCGACGCATTTTATTCGACGAAACCGGACACCGGAATAGGTCTGGGTTTGTCGATGACGAAAAGGATTATTGAATTATACGATGGAACTATCGCGGTAGAAAGTAAAATGGGTAAGGGTACAACTTTTGAGATTAATCTAGAGAACTGCCGTTGAGTGACTTCTTTTGAATTTGAATTGTGGCTTCAGAAAAACCGAAAATTTTAATTGTCGACGATGAACCGCAGATTCTCGACACGCTCGAGGATATATTCTTTGATGACTACGAGGTGATCAAAGCTCTATCGGCTGACTCCGCCATTGAAGCGATCAATGCCGATTCAAATATCTCGGCGATTGTTATGGATATTAAGATGCCGGAAAAGGATGGTATCTCAGCCGGGCGGGAGATTCGTAAAATCGCCCCCGATATCCCTTTGATTTTTCATACCGCCTACCCCGGGGAGTACGAGGAGGAAGAAATCGATGCCTCGGAAAATCCATTCGATTATATCGAAAAGGGCGGCAGCTTATTCAGGCTCGAACGTTCGGTCAGAAATGCAGTTAACAGCTGGCTGGCGCGTAACAATCAAACTGATCTGGTCCGCGAGGCCGAGATTTCGTTCGAGATAATCGGCAGTTCACCGGCCATGCTGGATGTTTTCCGCAAAATCAAGAAAGCCGCTCAAAACAGAAGTCCGGTTCTTATTCTGGGTGAAACCGGGACCGGCAAAGAGCTTGTTGCAAGGGCTATTCACAAGCTGAGCAAAAGAAAAGTAATGGGAATTCTAAACTGCAACCATAAGGATCCCGGGCATATTGAATCGGAGCTGTTCGGTCATAATAAAGAGGCTTTTTCGAGCGCCGGGGATCGAATGGGTGTAGTGGAATATTGCGACGGTGGGACCCTTTTTCTCGATGAAATCGGTGATCTGGATATTACCACGCAGGCGAAGCTCCTCCGTGTGATAGAGTACGGCAAATACAATAAAATCGGTGATCCGGCCGAGCGGAGCTCCGATTTCAGGGTGATCTGCGCCACCAATAAGGACCTGGATAAATTAATAGAAGTTGATCGTTTCCGAGAAGATCTTTATTACCGGATAAATTCAAATATTATCAGGCTGCCGGCCCTCCGTGAAAAAATCGAAGATATAGAAAAACTGGCTGCGAAGTTCGCCGACCGCGTAATAAAGGATGAAAACCTTCCATATAAAAAATTCGATTCTTCAGCGGTGGATGTGCTTCGTTCGTGCAGCTGGCCTGGCAATGTTCGTCAGCTAAAAAATGTCGTCGAAGAACTGGTCCGAAATTGTGAAAGTTCGCTTGTAATCGATGACGATGTTAATTGCGTAATAAACAGCAGTAGTGAATCATTTGAATCCGGTTATAAACAGCGGATCGCATCGTACCAGCGGGCTTTGATATTGGAAGCGCTCAGGGAAACTGATAATAATGTCGCGGCAGCTGCAGAGATTCTTGACCTTGAACGCACCACCCTCTATAAGAAAATCAAGCAATTGGGCATAAAGATAGACTAGTACCTAATATAGTTTGGGTACAATAGTGCCCTCTACTAAGCTGTAAACTTGTCGACTTTTTTCACGCCGCATTATCAACCGAAGTTGACAATTGTCGAATATCAACCTTTGGTCGAGTTCATCGGCGTCCTTCTATCGGCATGATATTCAATCATTTACAAAACCTCCGCAGCTTCATTCAAAAGCGGCATACTCATTGCATATACAGATAGTGACTATTTACTGATCGAGGGGGGAACTTCTCGACCATTAACCTGAATATAAGCCTGATTGCACAATCAGGAACCAGGGGTCTGCGGATTCTGTGCTCATCCGCAGGCCCACTTTAAAAATCAAAATGGGACCAAAGGGACACTTTCTTACCCCTAAACATTTTTATTATAGGAGAGACTATGAAGGCACCTTAAATCAATTTCTCGTCAATCGGGGCTGACTAATTTCTTTCTACATGAATTAAACGGTAAAGAGTAAAAAAACAGGAGTGAAAAATGAGTAGAGCATTAAGATATTCACTAACGATTGCCTTGATATCGGCAATATTTATTTTTAACGTTACGGCAAACACCGCTTTCTGCGATTTTTGCGATGAATTCGACGATGGTATGGATAACTGGACAATCGAGACAGGAGATTGGTATATTGATAATGGGACTCTGGTAGGCGAATGGCCGGCATCACAGGCAAATGGTAATGTCGGGAATATTATCATAAATGACACCCTTCAACCAGACTGTGATTTCACTATTGAAACTGTGGGTATCGTCCAAACTTTCGGACAGGTCGCAAACGGATTTCATATTATCCTATATAATTCCTTTGGCAATAAATATTACGCGGGCTTTAATCCAGAACTGAACGAAATCCATATAATTGCATATGTAGATCTCATACCTCATGATATTTACAGAGATGAAGATCCGTCAGGAATATTTAACGCGGAAGTGGGCTCCGTAAATCACGCAAGACTGATGAAAATAGCTGATGATTACCATTTATTTATAAATGAGCATTATATAACGTCTTTTCAGGACGAATTTTTCGGAGGACAAACCAATCTGGGTTTACAGGTTTATGGCACTGTTAAATATGAAAGGGTATGCCTATCTGAGGATATAAATTCATTGTATATCGATGAACATATTGCGAACTCTAATGAGATAATGGTCCCCATAAAATTAAACTGTAATATGCCGGTTAATGGTTTCAACCTTCCCATACTTTTTGATAATGCCAAATTGACATATAAAGACTATGCATTATCAGAGACCGCTTGTGATGGTTGGACTGGAAATGATACAATATTCAGCCAAAATCAAGTCGTCTTAGGATTTATAGATCCGACTGGTATGAATCCGATAACATCAGGATATGATAATGCAATTATAGATCTCATTTTTGAATTAAAAAATCCATCGGATGCAAGCTGTGATTTCGATTTGATTATCGACACAACACTATCAGCAGATCCTTCTTACCACCTGGCTTTTTCTGCCAATACTTCTCCTCCTTTCGAATTTGAACCGCAAATTCAATTCGACACTTTATCTGCGGATAACTTCATTCCCGGTGATGTCAATGGAAGCGGTTCAGTAAATATTATCGATATAACGACTTTAATATGCATTCTTTATCAGGACTGTACTGAGGAAGATATTCCCTGTTTGGACGCAGCAGATCCCAATGGTGATTGCTATATTCAACTTTTGGATATTACATATCTAATAAACTACCTATATAGAGGTGGTCCCAATCCTGTATCTGGTTGTGTTGTGGGTGGATTACCGAAAATATCACCGGCGAAGTTGCATGGTTATGTTTATACTAAATACACTGACACAAAAACATTCATTTCTATTTCTTCACCTGTAGATCTTATGGGCATTGAACTCGAGCTACTCTCCAGTTATGGCAAGACTGTTGAAATAACCAATAAGTGCGATGGACCGGGATTATTTTTCAGCCAGAATGAAAAATCGATCAAGGCCGGTATTGTTGATCCGACCGGGAAGGCTCTGATACCTTCAGGTGAAAGGGTAATTCTCGAAATTGATGGCGAAGTTACAATATCTCATGCTCTGGCTTCAGATGAAACTGCTAATGCGGTTTATCTTGAAGCAATGAATGGAGGCGAAAGTAATCTCCTACCGGAGCAGTTCACCCTCAGCCAGAACCACCCCAACCCGTTCAATCCGGTGACTAATATCAACTTTAGTCTATCCGACGCCTGCAATGTATCTTTGGAAATTTATAACATTATGGGACAAAAAGTTGAAACATTAATTAATGATCTCCGCGAGGCCGGTGAATATTCAATTGAATGGGATGGCTCATCGTATGCCAGCGGTGTTTATTTCTACCGTCTGAGGGCCGGTGAATTTACCGAAACAAGAAAGATGACTCTTTTAAAATAGTGTCAGGATATTGCGGTCTTCCATAAATCCGCAGGATGAATCCGACCCTATGTTTTTCTTGCGCGCAATAACCGCCGGAATGCCTTATTCCGGCGGTTATTCTAACTTTTTTTCTTCATCTATCCTGATTAAATTTATCCCTATTGATTACTTTTCCTTTTTCGTCTTAGAATTTTTCTTCTCCGGTTTATCTTTAAGATCAAAAGTCACCGAATAGGCAACCCAGGTTGCGACCGGTTTGCCATCCTGCATAGCTGGTTTAAACTCGCATTTCTTCGCCGACTCAAGAGCGGCATCTTCCATTGCCTTCACGCCCGATGATTTTAGCACCCGGGCATCGCGCACCTTGCCCTCTTTGTCCACCAGGGCTTTTATCCAGACAATTCCTTCGACTTCGTCTTTTATCGATTTTACAGGAAATTCCGGCTCGACCATTTTGATCATCTCAGGCATAACATCGACCGGCACGAATTCGTCGATGGCCGGAAGTTTATCGCCATTAACCGATGGAAGTTCCTTTGACTTTTCCGACTTTGCCTGCGGCTCAGCCGCCCCCAGTTGCATCCCGGATAGAATTATCATGATGACAATCCCGAAAACTGCCGCTGTAAATATCCCCTTTCTTCCCAACGGCATAAGCCTGTTTCTGTCTTTCAATATTGACATAATTCTTACCTCCAACTGCTTTTTTCTGGCCAATCTCACCTCGATCGGAAAAACCGGCCGGATATTTTTTACATTTCGAGCAAAATGTATCAACTGCTCGGCGTAATCGACCGCGCCGATACCGCTTTCGAGTACGTAGCTGTCGCACACTTTGTCGCTCTCGACTGTTGTCTTTCGCCTGATCAGCCATACCAGCGGATTGTACCAGTGCAAAGCCGCCGCCAGCGACCCGATATAGTTCCAGACAACATCGTTTCTTTTAATATGTGCCAGTTCATGAATGAGTACCATTTCTATTTCATGCGCTGGACTATTTCCCATAGATCGAGGAAGTACAACAACCGGGCTGAATATTCCGGTCACGAACGGTCCGATTTTTTCTTCTGAGTATACGACTTTTGGTACTTTGTTGATATTCAGTCTATTCCGTAATCGTATGATTAATTTATCCAAATTGGAATCAGCCGCCGCTGTGCTCTTATTTACGATGTTTCTGCATCTATAAATCCCCTGCCCTATTCGTGAAAGTACGACAATAAATCCAATAAACCATATTGCTGCAGCCCAAATGATCCATCCGCTCAATACACCTTCCCTCGATAGTGCATCTTCGCTATCATTAAGCAAATAAACGGGCGATATTACAGTCTCCCAGACATTAGAAAAGGCATCATAATTACCAATCGACCAGGAAGGGATGATTACTACCAATAGCGGAATTAAAATCACAAATATCAGGGCAGTCTTATAGACCATATTTTTTACCGGAGTAACAAACCGGGGCAAAAAAGAACCGACCAAACCGCCAAGCGCGAGAATTATGGTTGTTTTGAGTGCAACCTCTATTATATAGTATTCCGTCCCGCTCATTTGCCCCCCTCTTTTTGCTTCTTATCTTTAATCAGCTCTTCCAGTCGGGCTATTTCTGCGTCGCTTAAATCGGTCCCGGACCGGCCTATTAGTTCAACCGCTGCATGGCCAACCGAGCCTTCGTAAAAAGTATCCACGACATGTTTCAACATTTTTCTGGCGGTCTTTTTCCGGTTTCCAATGGGATAATAAATATATGCTTTCCCGGATTTTTTATGTTTCAAATATCCCTTATCCTCCAGAACCCCCAGAAGTGCCCTGACCGCTGAATATGAGGGCGGGTCGGTCATCTGCCTTCTGACCGATGCGACCGACCCCTCGCCGGCCCGAAACAATATATCCATTATTTGCCGTTCGCGGCGGCTAAGCTGGTTTATCGATTTATTTGTCACTTTTTATTCCTCCGCTCAAAAGACGAATCGAAGAATATTTTATCCAATTATTTCTGCTAATATTTTAGCATTTATATCGACATTTGTCAAGTTATTTATGCTAAAATATTAGCATATATTAAAGTAATCATATTTCCACGGAAAATTTCGTGATTTCCCCCCCGGCCAATTATTTTTAAAACTTTTATTTAAAACCTCCGTAATAGAACCCGAGGACTAAAGGATTTAATCCTACCGCCATACTGCGGGAGACTGTGTAAATGGGCTTTAAGTTGTCGGGGCACATGAGGATTGGGAGAATGTTTTTACGGCAGAAACAGTTTTTTACAGGAGCAGAAAGCCATGAAATTCTCTATAGGACCCCAAAAAACCATACTGACGGGTGCCTTTCTTGTCCTCTCCCTGATGCTATTTTCGATGCAGGCTGTCGCCTCATTCCAGCCGGTATATAAACCATCACTGAAAATCACCAAATCAATTACCCCGGCCAGGATTGACGGCCAACTCGACGACCCAACCTGGAAAACCGCCAGAAAAATTACCGATTTTGTCGAACGGAGCCCCGGTGATAATACCGAGCCGCTCGCAAAAACCGAGGCTTTTATAACATATGACGATGAATATCTCTATGTTGCTTTCAGGTGCTATGATGACCCGATGAATGTTCGGGCTACTCTGTGTCAACGCGACGGGTTCAATGGCGACGACGCTGTTTCGATATCAATCGATACTTACGGGGATGCATCCTGGGCTTATGTCCTTCTGGTTAATCCTCACGGGGTCCAGAAGGATCTCCTCTGGACGAACATTATGGGCGAGGACGACGGTTTCGATATGATCTGGAACGCGGCCGCAAAAATAACCGAGACCGGTTACCAGGTCGAAATTGCCGTACCCTTTGCATCAATTCGTTTCCCTAATCGTCCAATCCAGACATGGAAGATAAATTTCCAGCGCAACCACCCGCGCGATCTCTACCGAACCTATTCCTGGGCGGCCTATGACCGCAATGAACAATGCGCGCCCTGCCAGTGGGGGACGGTTGAGGGTATCGCGGATGTAAAACCGGGCAAAGGAATAGAGATTCTCCCAGCTTTAATTGCCAATCAGGCCGGATATATAAATAATTATAATGATGCCGACCTGGCGCTCAACAACGAAAATATCACCGGCGAATTATCTCTGGGCGGCAAATATTCTTTCAACTCTGATATTACGCTCGAAGCCACGATCAATCCTGATTTCAGCCAGGTTGAAGCCGATGCCGGGCAGATCGATGTTAACAGCACCATTTCACTTTTCTACCCTGAAAGACGACCGTTTTTTGCCGAGGGGCGGGATATATTTAGAACCTTATTTAATTCGTTCTATAGCAGAACTATAAATGATCCACAGCTGGCGGTAAAGCTGACTGGACGTTCCGATAGTTACAGGTTTGGGGTATTGTCAGCAGTAGATGAAAATTCACCCTATTTAATTCCGCTCGAAGAACGGTCGCTCCCTCCAATCAATGTCGGCAAGAGTTATGTTAATATTGTCAGAGCTGCGAAATCATTCGGAGGTTCGAGCCATATTGGTTTTATTTTTAACGACAGACGCTTTGAAGAAGGCGGATTTAATACTGTCTTTGCGCTTGATAAAAATATACGACTTTCAAAGAATTATTTTATCGACGGCCAATATATTGCGACATTCTCACGGGAACCCGATGCTCATGCTCTCACCGAAGGTTTTGAGGGAATCAGAGTCGATGGTGCGGATCATGATGCGGCATTCAACGGCGAGTATTTCAGGGGATTCGGTTTTATCAGCCGATTCATGCGAAATGCCCGGCATTGGAATTTTAATATAGGTTACAGTCAGGTAGATCAATCGTATATGACCCAGACCGGTTATGACCCGTGGATTAACAACCGCAATTTTATTATCTGGTCGACATACAATATATATGTAAACAAAGGGCTGGTTGAACGTTTCAACCCCTGGATTCATCTGGATAACAGATGGAATCTTGAGGGAGTTCATAAATGGTCACATCATAATATTGGTCTTGAAACCCATTTCAATTTCGCTCAGACGAGACTAAATCTCTACCATATCAGCGGCTTTGAAAGATGGAACGGTCATGATTTCGATGATTTGTATCTCTGGAATATCGAATTGGGTACTCGTCCGGTGAATATGATAGGTTTCTCAATGGCCTATACATTCGGCAAATCGGTCGCCCGGTTTCTCCCTGCTACCGCAGATGAACAGACCTTTGGTTTGGCGGCACATATAAAGCCGTTAGACCGGCTTATGGTTGATCCCAGCTTCAACTATTTTAAGATGGATGACCATGAAACAGGCTCGAATTTCTACGAAGGATTTATTGCCCGGACAAGAATCCAATATCAGGCAACGAAGGAATTGTCGTTAAGATTAGTGGCCCAATATGATGATTTTAATCACCAATGGGATATTGACCCTCTGGTTACCGTGCGGTTGAATTCATTTTCGATATTCTATGTTGGGATGACTTCGGATTATATCGACTATAGTAACAGAGATTATGATTATCTATTCAACAATCCCAATACCGACCGTAACTGGAAACTCGATTCAAGGCAGTTTTTCATGAAAATACAGTATCTTTTCCATACCTAAGGACAATTATTTGGATTTATTTGTATTAGCAAAATCTTCATTTTTTAGATAGATAACTTTGCAGTAACTCGCATGGGACAAGGCGGGGGGGAATCATTCCTCTCCGCCTTATTTATATCAATAGTCTTTCAGATATCGGAAATGTTCTTTCAGGCTTTGATAATCGGATCTTTCCCTGCCATGTTCCAGATATTCCCGATAATGCTTCGCAGCCGAATCCAGATTACCTTTATTTAGATGGATCGTCAGCATAAGCAGATGTCCGCCGGGAGAATTTTCATATTCTTCGAAGAGTTGATCGGCAACGGCTCCTGCGGAATCATATTCCCGTTTATGAATATAAGCCAGCCCCAATCCCTCCATTAAAAAAGATTTTCCGGAAAAGGTCCGGGCTTTCTTGAAAATAGCTGTGGCACTATCATATTTACCCTGTTTCATATAAAGCTGACCCAGTTCATTGAGAAGGCCCGCGTTGTATGGTTCCAGGGTTGCGCCGCGACGATAATAGTATTCCGCACTATCATAATTCTCGATTTTGCCAAATACATTACCCAGTACCTGCAAATAACCGGCATTATATGGATTTTTTTCAACCATACGTCTGGCCAGACTCATTGCCCGTCTATAATTTCCCGACTCAATTTGCTTATAAGCCTGTTCGACCAACTTAGTTTCAGGAAAACGACGATTTTTCTCAGTCATAATTTCATTAAAACGTTCAATATCATTTATTCTGTGAAAGTAATTGGCGTATATTGCCCAGCTGTTTTCATGGCGGTCATTCAATAATGTATAAAATCGATCTTCGGCGGAAGATACACCTGTACAGGCAGCTAAATATGCAATGGTCGCAAAAGTAATAACCAACATATATGCTGTAACGGCCTTATTTGATATTTTCATTTCACCTTTATCCAGTTTATATAATATCAATAAGGCAGGTGCAAAAAAGCTGAGTGCCATAATGTCCCAGTCACGGCCCATTGTAATGCCTGCTCCAAAAAATAACAGGAATATTAATGATCCTGCTGACAAGATCAGAAAATACACTGATACAGTATCATTGATTTTTTTCCTCCCGTACAAAAGCCACAAACCAATTAAGATTAAAATACCGGGAAGGACTGCCATCAATAAATTTAAAATATTTAACAGGTGCGGCAGACTGAAGACGGCATAGTCAGGTGCCGGAGGTCGGCCCTCGAAAAGCGGCAACATGAGAACCTCCAGATCGACACGCGTACCCTGAAGTTGAGAAAAAATAATTATAGCGGCTAATGATCCTATAAGAATAACAGCGTATGACAACTTTTTGATCGAAATATGTTTAATATTTTGAATTGTCAAATATAATATCCCCGGCAAAAAGTATAATGCCTGTAAATGAGCCAGAACCGATGCGAGATAAGCTACCCAGACCCATAAAAGATAACGACGTTTTTCTAGGTACATTAGCGACAAATTGACAGTAATTGCGAGCAAAGCCCACAAAAGCGGATAAAACTCAACATATCCGAAAAAAAGCAGAATAGAGCCGGAAAAAAGAAACGTCGATAAGCTTATCAGTCGAGTTTGACTCTGGCCGGCAATTTTCCCGGCTATTCCAATAATATTATAAATATATGTAAATCCAGAAATATAGGATAATATACGGAATGACATAAGAGCCGTTTCCCGGCTGTAACTTCCGAAAATTGATTGCAGTTTTCTGATCAGATAGAGCGATCCCGGTTCTGTCCACTTATGTATATATAACTCACCGCTGCCCAGATTCGCGAGCCATGTATAACCGTCGCCCAGCAGATGCACTCTGACAGGAAAAGCTATAAAGAATACCGTAGCAATACCGGAAATAATAAACCGCCATAAACTGCCATTCATCCAGAGGCATTGATTTACTTTTTCGATAACATTGTCCAAAAAATATTCGGGTCTCCGAAAAGTAATAAGATATAATATCAAACAAAAAATGATTCCATAGAGATAAGAGTATATAGCAGGAAGGAAATTTAAATGATTGATACCCCACATGCCTTCGGACGTGACCAATATAGATATACCGAAAATTGAATATGTCAGGAGAATGAGCAAATTGATGATATATGTTTTGCTCTTATCAGTCATTTGGAAATTATACTAAATATTATAATAAATGACAATTAAGCAGATTATTTGAGGCTGAATATTATAATAGATTGTGTCAACCTGTCATCATTTATATTTTTCGATGGCAATATGTATTATCGATACATCAATTGAAAGCCAGGCTTTATGAATGGCAAAAAAGCGATGATTACCGCTCAACAGCGAAGAAAATATTGTCAAATAAATCTATATCAAAATAAAAAAACCGCAGGAGTTGTTTACACTCCTGCGGCATGTACTGGAAAATTCTATAATTGATTTATTTTTCCGATGTCATAATAAACAGCGGAAGCATCTCAAAACTATGATACTGCGGTCTCAGTCTTTCGGCATTGTAGTGACGGTTGACGTTGACGAATTTCTTGGTGCTTGTAACAACGTCGATCGGCATATTATCATACCGTCCATTTTTCAAGACAACCAATCTTCCGTGGATATTGGACATTAAAAGATCTAGCGCCAGATTTCCATAGGCCATCGGGACAATAGAATCGATGGCATCCGGATCACCACCGCGTACCAGATATCCCAATTTCTGGTTAATTATATTAATCGGTTTGCCGTTGTTGAATTTTGGCGAAAGATCTTTTAATTTTGCCGAGACAAGGTCACCAATTCCACCCAATTTCTTATGGCCATAGGCATCGGTTGATTGGTCTTGAAAAACCACCTCGCCCCCTTCGAACATCGAGCCCTCCGAAACCAGCACAACCGAATACCGGCTGGGATTGGTATTCCGATCATGAGTAAGAAGCTCGGTCAAGAGTTCGATATTATATTTGTATTCGGGTATAACGCAGCGGTTGGCCGCACCGGCCATGGTCGGAAGCATCGCCGTGAAACCGGCGTACCGTCCAAATACCTCGAGCACCAGAAACCGTTCGTGCGAGCCTGCCGAGGTTCGCAACAGGTGGGTCATCTCTATCGTTCTGGTAACGCAGGTAGAAAAGCCGATACAATAATCTGTCCCCGGGACATCATTATCCATTGTCTTCGGAATGGCAACGACCTTGATACCTTCCTGGTAGAGCCTCACTCCATAGCTAAGCGTATCATCGCCGCCAATCGGGATCAAATATTCAATTCCGAGAAAGTCGAGGTTCTTTTTGACCTCTTCGGTCAGGTCATTTATTTCATCGGTATATTTATCCTGAAGATGTTCTGGTACATCGTGCTTTTTCACTTTGCCCGGATGAGTTCTCGAGCTGTGGAGAAAGGTTCCACCGGTCCTTCCGGCCTTATTTACGATCTCCTCGGTCAGCTCCAGATAGTTGTCGCTGTTATCAGCATCTTTGTCAGGAACAATATCGATAGCGCCGGCCCATCCACGCCGGAGTCCAATCACCTTATAGCCTTCGCGAAGAGCTCGAATGGTAACCGCACGAATTGCAGGGTTAAGCCCAGGTACATCGCCGCCGCCGGTCAGGATTCCTATAACACCTTTTTTGCTTTGAATATTCGCCAAAATCTCATCCTTTCATTTTCGAAAACGAACATTTTCTTTTTCCCTTTATCGGAACTATAAAGAAATATTATACGGCCGATCCGTCAACACCATTTAAAGGAATAAATTAAATAAATTTGCCAAGTTCGCATATTTATCAAAAAAATATGAAACTTTTTATATTATAATGTAGTATATATACAACATTTTATTATATTCACAATATGAAGGCAAGAAAGATATATAACAGAATCGCACAATTGCGACAGGAACGCGGCATTTCACGAAAAGAACTGGCCGATAAAATAGGCGTCAATTTCCAGACTGTCGGTTATCTTGAAAGAGAAGAATACAATCCCAGCCTTGACCTTGCTTTCCGAATAAGCGAAGTGTTTCAATTGCCGGTGGAAATAATCTTCTCCACTCAGCCAATGAAACCTCTCAGTCAGGAATTGATGGAATACCGAAAAAAACTGGAGGAATAAATGAACCTGAAATATTCAAGGTCAGGGCGGCAAATTTTTGTTGTCGGCAATTATCTCTCTGTAATATTATTGCTGCTATTATTCTATATGGGAGACAGTTATGGGTGGACCGCCAATATCATTGTTCCGGGAATTGCTTTTTTAGCTTCGGCACTATATACCTTTATGCGACTCCATGCAGGGACAGGACTCTGGAAATTGGTTCACAGCGGTGTCGACAAACTCGATGAACGTCAAGTGCAGATTAGTCACGAAGCGCTCAGGTATGCATACGCCATATTCACAATTTTAAGCCTGTCCATACTATTGCTTATTTCGGTTATGCCGGCCTGGCGAATAAATCTGATAATGATTTTTGCTTCTTTATTATATCTGGCTCATACACTTCCTTCTTCCATACTGGCCTGGCGCGAAAAGGAAGTATAAATATGTGACCGGGCGTAACCGCAATGTGATTGTCTTCATATTAACTTATGCTATATTGAATTGTCGGCAATTGCGATCTTATTGAATAAAGGAGACTATCATGGAATTTAGGATCGAAAGAAAATCCCCGTTCAAGGTCATAGGAATGCAGATTAGTCATAATTGCGAGAATAAAGTAAATCCCATCCCCCGGCTATGGGGGAAATTCTGTGAAAGAGTCGAACAGGTCGAAAATAAATCGGAACCGCTGGCCGGTTATGGAATCTGCCACAATTTTGATGTGGAAACGAAAAAATTCGATTATATCGCCGCCGTGGGTGTCGACGATGACAATCCTGTTCCACCCGAAATGATTTCATTCGAAATCCCGGAACAAGACTATGCCGTATTCGAATGTACTCTTCCGACTCTAATGGATACAATGGGTAAGATATATGATGAATGGCTTACCAAATCGGAGTATGAGCGTTCGCCCGGCCCCGAATTCGAATTTTATGATAATAACTTCAATCCGAATGACGAAAACTCTAAGCTATATCTTTATATTCCGGTAGTAAAAAGGTAGGGTGCCGGTAATTATTCGCCCAGAAGTGCCGCGGCGATCGACTCCCATTCTTTGTCCAGCGGGAGATCCGATTTGCGCCGCCCGGCCCGGCTGTACCAGTATGAAGCGTTTGAGATATCGCCTTCCTTTCGATGCAGATAGGCATGAACCCAGGCCGCTTCCGATGTATTAAGTTCCTGAACTATGCTGTGAGCTTTATCCCAATCACCTTCTTTTTCGACCGCCAGTGCTCTGAGTTCCGGCTTAAGGTTTTCGGGAAGTTGTTTGCTTTTTACCGCTTTTATAAGCTCAACCAAAGAAAGTGCCATAATTGCCTCCGGATTGTTATTATTATATCTATTTAGTTTTAATAATGAGCTGTATTTATTATTGTTCCGATTACGTATATATTGAGCAATTCAATCTCACCATGGAGAACCAATGCAAAATAAAAAATCAGGCCAGATTGCCTGGATTGACCTAACCGTTCCGGATGCCGACAAAACACGTCAATTCTACGAAAATGTGACCGGATGGAAATCTTCCCCGGTAAGTATGGGTGATTATAACGACTACATTATGGTTCCGGAAGGCGGTGATACCCCCGCGGCCGGTATTTGCCATAATCGTGGAGTCAATGCCGATATCCCGGCGCAGTGGTTGATTTATATCATGGTCGACGACCTGGATAAATCACTCGAAAGCTGTAAAAAAGAAGGTGGCAAAGTAATTACCAAACCCAAACAGATGGATAAAAACAGTCGCTACGCTGTTATTGCCGACCCTTCTGGTTCTGTCTGCGCTCTTTATGAAACTGAATAGCAAAAAAATTAGATAAAAGTGAAACTTGACATCAATATAATCGTTTATTTAATATGACCGACTGGTCGGTATTGTTAAAGTCCGGATGGAGTATAGATGAGCCCGAAAATTGTTGATAAAGAAAAAAAGAGCGAAAGGATTCTAAGAGCCGCTATGAACGTTTTCGCCGACCGCGGTGTTTACGACTTTAAGATGATTGATATCGCAGAAGCAGCCGGGGTCGGCAAGGGAACTCTTTATGAATATTTCCCCAGCAAAAAGGCTCTTATCCAGGGCTGTATGAATCTTTTTATCAGTGACTTTGACGACCATATTCACAACCGAATGAAAAAATATAAAAATCCTGCAGATAAAATCCGTGAATTTACAGGAACGACAATTGATTTCTTTGTCGACCAGCCCAACCGTCTTTTCTTAGCGTTCGACTACTGGACGGTCATATATCAGAATCGACCGCGACGTAAGGCGGTCATGGAAAGTTTCGGCATGTTCAATAAAGTTATCGAACAGATATCACAGGTTATTGATGAAGGCATAAAAGCGGGTATATTTAAATCGATAGATTCAAAACTGGCCGCATCGCTTCTTTTTTCCATGCTGGATATCCTTCTTTTTCAATATGCTGTAGCAGGCTCTGACAGCCTGGACAAATCAACGGCCAGAAAAATTAACCAGATATTTTTAGAGGGGATACAAAAATGAAATCATTTATCACAATACTGATCACATGCGTAGCGGTGCTCCTTTTTATCGCGTCCGATCTGGCAGCGCAGGATGACAGCCTCGATGTTGAAAAGATAATAAAAGAAGTCGATGAGCTCTACCGAAGCAAATCATCGCATGGAATAATGGAGATGGAAATCGTCACACCGCACTATGAACGAACACTCAGGATGGAAGTCTGGACCCGGACCATGAAAAAGACTCTTATCAGGATAAAGGCGCCAAAAAAGGATGAAGGTGTCGGGACACTTAGAATCGAAGATGAGATGTGGAACTATCTTCCCAAGACCAATAAAGTCATCAAGATACCGCCGTCGATGATGATGAGCTCATGGATGGGTTCGGATTTTACCAATGACGATCTCGTAAAAGAATTTTCACTTTTTGAAGATTATAAGTACGAAAAAACCACCGTCGAAAATCCCGACACGAATTTTATCTACATCAACTGCATCCCCCGTGAGGATCTACCGATTGTATGGGGCAATATCGTAATCGCCGCCCGGCGCGACGGCTACATTCCGGTCTGGCAGAAATATTACGATGAAAAAGGCAAATTGATGCGGGTTCTGGAATACAGTAATGTCAAGACTTTTGACGGCCGAACAATACCCTCGGAAATGACCATGAAACCGCAGAACGAAGAAGGACACACAACAATTCGCTATATTGATATAGAATTTAATGTTGATCTTTCGGATGATATTTTTTCATTGAGGAATCTCCGCTCTTATTGAGGTATATTGAAGTAATGATGACTTCGAAAATTGCCTTCAGGAATATTTTTCGTCAAAAACGCCGCTCGTTTTTGACCATCCTGACCATGTTCGGGGGCTTCGCCCTGGCGGCGGTGTCGATTGCATGGTCGGATGGGACATATTCAAATGTCATCAATATGTTCACCCGGAATCAACTGGGTCATGTTCAGATTCACCGCGAAGGTTATCTCGATCGAAAGTCTATCCATAAGACAATAGATAACTATAATGATGTTGCCTCCATACTGGATACGATTGACAATGTTGTCTCCTATACGCCGCGATTGTACTCGGCCGGGTTGGCATCGGTCGATGATAAAAGCTCGGCCGCTCAGATAATCGGCATCGACCCCCAAAAAGAGAATAAAGCAACCCGCTTTGATAAAAAAGTAATAAAAGGACAAACCCTTTCCGGTAAACCATCCATGGAAGTTATCCTTGGCAGAGGATTGGCAACCAGGCTCAAGGCGGATGTATCCGATTCGCTTGTAATAGTCTCTCAGGCGGCTGATGGATCGATCGCCAATGACATTTACTATATTACCGGCATTATCGAAAGCGGCGACGATCTTTCCGATCAAAGCTCGTTATATTTGCATATTAAAGACGCCCAGGAATTATTCTGGCTTCATGGGAGGATACACGAAGTTGCCGTGGTTGCATCGGATCTGGATGTTGTCGATGAACTTACGATGAATATCAAGAAGGCTATCGATAATCCCGATTTGGCTGTAGCCAGCTGGAAAGAATTTGCAAAGTCATTTTACCAGGCAATGCGGGCTGACCAACAGGGTGCCTGGATTATGCTCTTCGTCGTTATTCTTGTCGTTGCAGTCGGTGTCTTAAATACAGTCCTTATGACCGTTCTGGAACGGCGGCGTGAGTATGGGGTATTAAGAGCCATCGGGACATCGCCCAAAGAAATTTTCACCCTTGTCCTTACCGAAGTAATAATGATGGCGTTGATTGGTATCGCCATCGGACTGGCGGCCAGCTATGCCGTAAATTACTATCTGTCAATCGACGGTATCAGGATGCCGGAACCGTTCACGTATGGCGGTATAAAGTTCACTCATATGTACACCGAGTTAAATATTCGAAGCTATATAATCCCTGGAATAGCGGTGATTATAACCGCCATCGTAGTTTCGTTGTTTCCGGCCAGACAGGCAGCCAAAGTTGCGCCTGCAAAAGCGATGAGGATGCATTGATATGAAAATGTTCTTTAAATTAGCCTGGAGAAATATTTTCCGCAACAAGCGGCGGACAATCATCGCCGGAATAGCAATTGGAATCGGGCTGGCTTCGATGATATTTGTCGACGCTCTTATAATAGGCATGGAACGAAATATGATCAGTTCCGCCACGGAATCATTTCTCGGCGAAGGGCAGATTCACGCCGATGGCTACCGTGAAACTCACGAGCCGGAGATGACGATACATAATCTGGACTCAACTTTGAAAGCACTCCGGTCTGATACACTTATCAATAACGCAACACCCCGTATTATGTCTTTCGCTATGATATCATCTCCGGCCAATGTCAGTGCCGTTTCAATGGTGGGCATAAATCCCGAAACTGAAAAAGACCTTTCCCAGATCGACGAAGCCCTTATTGAAGGCGATTATATACAGAGTGATAATCTTCAGAATATCCTGATAGGCAGAGAACTGGCCGATTTACTGGAAATAGGCATGGGTGACCGTGTTGTCGTTACCGCCTCGGAACCGGAGACAGGAAGCCTTTCACAGGAGATGTTCCGCGTATCGGGGGTATTTTATTTTAATGTCGAAGGAATGGACAAAGGCATGGTCTTTATCAATATAGATAAAGCCCGGGAGATGCTCAACTTAAAGGATCAGGCGCATGAAATAGCATTCGATTTTACTGAAGCCGGAATCGGCCGCGATTCGAAACATCCATTCTGGAATCAATATTCAAAAGGGAAAAATGAAGCAGTCGGCTGGGCGGTACTTATGCCGCAGTTAAAGGCGGCTCTCGAGATGTCCCAGTTTTCCACTTACATCGTTGGCATCGTTCTGTTTAGCGTCGTGGCTCTGGGCATAATAAATACGCTGTTTATGTCACTTCATGAACGGATGTTCGAGTTCGGCGTCATGCGCGCCGTCGGAACCGGGCCGTTTGCAATCGGCCGGCTGATTATTTTTGAGGCCGGAGCCCTGGCTCTGATAAGTATTGTATTTGGCAATATTCTGGGATTTCTTGTCACCCTCATTCTTGCCCAAACAGGAATAGACTATTCAGGGATCGAATTCGCCGGGGTTACCTTTCGACATCTATTGTACCCCGTCATGAAGCTGTATCAATATATAGAATTCCCGATTCTTGTGTTTCTTTTTACTCTCATTATCGGTCTCTACCCGGCCATATACGCGGCCCGGATGAAACCGTCCAATGCTCTTAGAAAGCTACTGTAGGAGGCTGTTGTGAGCGACAATAATTCAAATGAAGTCATAAAAGCCCAGGGGGTCACCAAAGAATATCGAAGCGGCGAGATCAAGGTCAGGGCGGTACGCGGGATAGATTTGATTATTAAAAAGGGTGAGTTCACTGCCATTGTCGGGCCATCCGGATCCGGCAAAACGACCTTTTTGAATCTCATCTCCGGTCTCGATGATGTCACAACCGGCAAAGTATGGCTGTCCGGTAAACTGCTGTCTGAAATGAGCGGTAAAGAACTTTCCGATTTCAGGCGGGATAACATCGGGTTTATTTTTCAGGCCTATAATTTAATACCGGTTCTTACGGTTGAGGAAAATATTGAATATATAATGCTTCTCCAGGGAGTTCCGCCCGAAGAACGTCACAAAAGAGTCGAAGAAGCCCTGAAAGATATGGGGCTTGAAGGTTACTCCGACCGCCGCCCGACACATCTTTCGGGCGGTCAGCAGCAAAGGGTGGCCGTTGCAAGAGCAATCGTCTCCCGCCCGGCTATTGTACTGGCCGATGAACCAACAGCCAATCTCGATTCAGAAACCGCGGTCGAGCTTATCCGTATGATGCGGCGACTTAACGAGGAACAGGGTGTTACATTTATATTTTCGACTCATGATGATTTAATCATGGAGCGGGCCCGGAGACTGGTGATTTTGAAAGACGGCAAGGTGGACAAGGATGAAACCCGCGAATAAATTATATAATATAACCCTATTGGCCTTGCTCTTTAGCGTTATCTTTATTTGTACTGCCAAAAGCGAATCCGAGTTTAATATTGGCGGCTATTATAAGAATTTTTCGGTCGTCTATGACCTGCCCGACATTCCAATATATTCCATCAATTTAGGGGACAGGACGATCGGCTCGGTAAGTAACCGACTGAGAATCGACATGTCATACCGCCCCAATGACTGGCTCAAAGGGGAACTTTCATACAATTTTGTGCCCAGAATCCAGGATCCTCTTCTCTTTCTGGGTGATCCATTCAATTTCGGAATAAATCCCATGCAGTACAGGTTCGATGATTTCGATAATCGGCTTTATCCCGACAATATCGAAGATACCAGGAGTTTCGGCATATATCATAATCTCGATAGAGCATCATTATCAATCAGGGCACCGTTTGCCGATATCTATATCGGCCGCCAGGCGATTGCATGGGGATCATCCAGGGTAATAAACGCTACCGACGTTATCGCACCGTACGCATTCACCGAACTAGATACTGAACATCGAATAGGCGTCGATGCTGTAAGAGTCCGTGTGCCGATCGGGCTTATGAATGAGATCGATGCCGGAATTATATTCGGCGAAGATTTCAAATTCGAAAATAATGCCTTTTTTATAAAAGGAAGAGCCTATATCGCCCAGACTGATATCACTCCCATGATTGTCGGCTTTCGTGAAAATTTAATGCTTGGTGTCGATATCGCCCGGTCAATCGGCAGGGCCGGATTCTGGTTCGAAGCGGCTCATGTCTGGATTGATGCCTTAACGGATGACAATAACGGCACGGGCGACGATTACTTCCGATTAACCACCGGACTCGATTACAGCCTTGCCGATGGATTATACGGATTTGCTGAATATCATTTCAACCAGGCCGGCACCAATGAAAAAGAAGATTATTTTGAACTGTTTGGTAATACTGCTTACCGGGAAGGGTCGGTGTATTTGCTGGGCAAGCACTACCTGATTCCAGGGATATCGTGGCAGATATCGGCGCTTGTAACCGGCACAGCCGAGATAATATTCAACGCCGGCGATCAATCTTTCACATTAACTCCTTATATTGAATATAATATTGCCGCCAACATATATCTCTCTGGCGGAGCCTATCTTGCTGTCGGAGAATCCCCCGAAACGACAATTTTTTCCGATATAATTCCAATCGAAATCCTCAGCCCAAAATCTGAATTCGGAACCTATCCGGACATGATTTTTGCATCATTCAGATTTTATTTTTGATTTTCTCTTTTTGACTGCATCGGGTATTGCCGGACAAAACCAAGCAGCATAGAACCCCCGGTCAGCAGGATAATCGCCCCTGGAATAAGTAATATTAATTCTCTTGAAAGATTATATTCAATCCCGACCAAATACATCACCAGTATAAGCCCGGCATAAGCATACAGTCGGTTTAGTTCAAATATTTTCCCTGCAACAAGCATCAGAACCGCCAGCGCGGTAAAAAGCGGCCATCCGCCGGCATAGTCAATTATCTCTAACCATTTTTCATCGCCACCTGCTCTATTTACGAATAGAATAAATCCCGCCGCAAGTATCGCGAATATAACCACAGAAAGTATTCGGCGCTGAGTACGTTCTTTCTTGGGCCAGTCAGGGATATGCTTCAATTCTCCGATCCGCGATTTGGTAATCGATTTCTTGGCATTGTCATAGAGTGGTAAGAAACCGGCCGGTATCCAGATTATCATGATCAGGATATTTGCCAGAAGGGCAATAGCAATCAATGTCATAGCACCGCCGATAAATATATCAACCAAACCGTCGCTATGATAATCTTCGTAATTTGCCTGATACATTTGACATCTATCCCGATTTATATTACCAATTACAATTATAATATATATTATATTCTCTTATGAAATCAAATATATTGGGGTTGTCATGGAATGTAATCAGGAAAAAAATTTAGAGGTCTGCAACTGCTCCTATGAACCTTGCCCGCGCAAAGGAATCTGCTGCGATTGTATAAGTTATCATCTTAAGATGCGGGAACTTCCGGCCTGTGTATTTCCGGACGACGCAGAGAAAACCTATGATCGATCATTCGAGCACTTTGCCAAACTCGTGAAATCGGGCAAAGTTTAGACTCTCCCAAAAATCGAATGAGAATATTTCAAAAAACTAAAACCAAATAAATTTACATTTTTCAAGCCATCTCTTTTGTCAAAGCAACTGTAAGTAATTTTTTATCTTTATATTATCCGCGCATGTGATTTCTCCTGAAAGTCGGGTACGGAACAATAAGTGGTTTTATATTGTTGTGACATACAGCAGTATAAGTCTGTTTCTTCAAGCTAAGTTATTATCGTTTAATAAAAAAGGAGAGAGAATGAAAGTCGCAATAACCACTCCGACTGGTAAGGTAGGCTCCAAATTGGTCGATAAGCTCCTATCCGATGGTAAGCATGATATTGTATTGATGGCCAGAAAGCCTGAAAGATTAGCCGATGCCAAATCCCGCGGAGCCGAAATCAGGCAGGGAGACCAGACCGATAAAGAGTATGTCAGAGAAGCGACAAAAGATGTCGACGTGCTTTTCTGGGTTAACCCGCCCAACCCGAATGTTCAGGATATAAATAAGTATTATGGTTCGCTTGCCGAAAACGCCGCCGCAGCGGTTAAGGCAAATGATATCCCCCGGGTTATTTTCCTTTCGAGTATAGGCGCACACCTAAAAGACGGGGTCGGCCCGGTGAACGGCTTCTACAATGCCGAAAAAACTCTCCGCGAAGCCTGCGACAATCTGGTGATTATGAGGCCAACATATTTTATGGAGAATTTTCTTGGCACGGTTCCGACTGTGAAAGAATCAAAGTCCATCTATTTTCCGGTAGAAGGTGACACCACTTTCCCGGTTATCGCCACTCAAGATATTGCCAATGCGGCTTATGATATAATAAACGAATCATTTACCGGAGTGGAAATAAGACCGCTTCATGGACCGAAAGATTACCGATTTGCCGATCTCGCTGATATACTTAGCAGGGAATTAAATGACCGTATAAATTATGTCAGGGTACCGGAAGAGCAGTTTAAAGATGCCCTGCTTCGAATGGGAATGAGCGATTATATGGCAGATTTGATGGTTGAAATGCATGAGGCGATCGATAAAAAATATATGAAATCGGAACAACCGCGTGACGACAGTTCAACCACTGAAACTTCGCTCGAAGATTTTGTAAAGAATATCTATATCCCGGCTTTGAAATCATAGGATTCATATAAATAGGCGGCCGTATACGGCCGCCTATTTGTTTTGCTTCCACATAATTATTAGCCGATCTTTAGTGCTGCAATTCTGCGGACAATCTCGAGATTGTTGAAGGGCTTATCGATATAACCATCCGCCCCTATCGCTATCAATTCTTCTTTCTGCTTCTCGGTGGCATAACCGGTAATGAAGAAAAACCTAATGGACGGATATTTATCCTTTACTTCTACCAGAAGATCGGGGCCGGAAAACTCGGTCATTTCCATATCGGATATTACCGCATGGATATTTCTCTTTTCGAGTATTTCAAGAGCTTCCTCGCTTGATTCGGCTTCCACCGACAAGAAGCCGCTGTTTTCCAGCGCTCTTAGCAGAACCTTGCGAGTAGTCCTTTCTTCGCAGACTATCATTATCGATTTAAAGCTCCGGTCAATTAGAGCTTGAACTTTAGGAAGTAGAATTTCGGCGGATATCGGCTTCACTATATAGTCCTTGGCACCCAGGCTGCTTGAATGCAGAACCGAATATTTATCGCCAAGGCTGGTACTCATCAAAACCGACATCTTCCTGTAAAGGCTGTTGCTGTTTATGTACCTGAGCAGCTCATAACCGTCTTTTTCCGGCATCATTATATCCAGAATTATAAGCGCTATATTTGTATAAGCTTTCAGGCATTGGATTGCCTCATCGACAGAATAAGCCGATATAGTATCATAATAGTGATTGTAAAGAGTCCTTTCCAGAACTCGCATACTGACCGGATCATCTTCGACAAGCAATATGTACATTTGTGTTTATTCCCCCGGTGTCATATATATAATATCCGGCATTTATAATTCCATCCGGATAGCCCCAATTTAACTAAATATGAAAATCTTAAACACAGCCCCTATTTATCAATAGCCTCTAATACGTAACCGCTATATCCATTTTATCGGATTTTTGCGGCAAAATTTACCTGTCTGAAAAGTATTGTTTAAAATTCGCTCATCCATCTTAAAATGACCGGATAAATTCCTTGCATAAACAGAGCTGATTTTTTATAAAACCCGATAAGCAGGCTGGACGGCTTAGCAAGCCCTGATACACGGGAAGTACAAGGATAAGGAGCAATAGTGGCCAATGTCCAAGAAATCGAAAGACAACGGCAGTAAGAATATTTCGAATATCATACTGGCAGCGGGGGGACTATTGTGGAAAAAGGTGCCCGAAGGCTTTCAAATCGCACTGGTTCACCGCCCCAAACATAATGACTGGACTTTGCCAAAAGGCAAAATCGATCCGGAAGACAGCTCTCTCCTCGATACCGCTATCAGAGAAGTCCGCGAAGAAACCGGATGCGAAGTTATAGTATCGGATTTTGCCGATGAGATAAAGTATGAAGTAAATAAAGGAACTAAATTTGTTCTGTATTGGCATATGCGGCTCGAATCCGAAAATGCCTACCGAATCGAAAAGGAAGTCGATGAGGTAAAATGGCTTTCATATAACAGCGCAATAAAAAAACTGTCCTATAGTCTGGAAAAAGGAGTATTGAAAAGAAACGCCCCTGATAATAATTTCATCATTACATAATAGCAATCTTACAATATCTTAATTTAATACTTAAATAATTGTCAACATACTTATACTCGAGTAACAATAAATCAGGTTTTTCCTCTCGGTTGTATATTTATATACTGCCGCGATAGCAGGCTTTTCTCAATCAGGAGGGGGGAAATACCTCAGCCCCCCTTCGATTTTTTGCTCAATCCTTTTAATTAAAATAATCTTGTTGATCTCTGCTTCAATCGGACTATATTTCCTGCAATCATTTATGCCGGTTGAACATATAAATTTACCGGCAAAACTAATTTTGGAGTTTTTGTCATGAAAAGGTATCTTATTGTCCTGATGGTAATATCAGGTATGGTTTTTTATGTATCTTGCGGTGATGGTACAAATGAGCAAAAGACTGAATCTGCAGAAATGTCGCCGTCTAACATCGAAAATATGATGGTTGGCAAATGGGAAGGAACAACGGCCGGAAAGGAATTAATGATGATTCTAAACGAGAACGGTACCTTCACACTGGCCAGCGGCCCCATTAAGATCGAAGGGACATTTTTCATTGATGCAACAGCCGATCCACTTGAAATAGATCTTATTCCCGCCGACAGCCTGATGCTGGCTCCGCTTTTAGGCATCATGCGCATCCATGATAATGATAAAATTGAGATTCGCGCTGTCCAGAATGAACGTCCTGAAGAATTCATGGGTCCCGACGATCCCGATACAATCATCTTCACCCGCGCATCAAATAAAGAATCTGAAGAAATCTCGGTAATTTCTGAAGATAAATCGGCGTTAATTTAACAATAATAGCGCCTATTTCAAGGCCGGTCATATCTTTTGACCATTCTCTCTAAATGATTCCTCTGTGCGGTCGATTTATAGACTGTGATATGTCTCCCTGAATCGATCACTTATCACAGAGGAGTTACCCTATATGGCCTCAGGGAATGGCACTGCCTGCCGCAAGGGAGTTATCCTTGCCGCCGGCGGATTACTTTGTAATAATAATTACAATGAACGAAAGCTGGCCCTGGTCAAACACCCCAAAAGCCGCGACTGGCGGCTTCCAAAGGGCAAACACAGCCGAAAAGACAAGTCCCTAAAAGAAACTGCCATAAGAGAAGTGCGCGAAGAAACCGGCTGCGATGTCATCTTAAAAGATTTCGCTGATAAAACACAGTACCGTATAAAAGGCGGTACCAAACAGGTGCTGTACTGGCACATGGAACTAAAAGAAGAAGATGCTTATCCTCTTGAAAAAGACGTTGAGCAGGTAAGATGGTTTCCGGTAAGGAAGGCCCTTCAAAAATTGAAACACCGCAAAGAAAAAGAGATCGTCCGCAAAAATCTTGGCTGGCGCAAATAATATTACTCTGCAAGATTTTCCCAATCATGGCGGTACACAATATATTCATAGTACGGCACTTCACAGGTATGTTTACGCATATGTTTTGGAAACCGAAACGTGCCTTCGCGCACCCGCCGGGCTCCGACTTTCTCCTGCATTTTCTGTGAAGCGATATTAGCTTTATTCGGCGTTGCTTTAACACCGATACAGTCGGTATTGCGAAAAAGGTATTCGACCAGATTTTGCTTTATTTCTGTACCGTAGCCTTTTCTCCAGTATTCAGGCAGCAGTTTGACATCGGTTTCCGAAATTTTATCTTTGTCGGGTCGTCCCAGTTTGCACTCCCCTATCGGCTCACCGGATTCTTTTTCCACGACTACCAATTTTTTGTCATAAGGGGATTCATCCTCGGCCCTGATTCCCTCTTCGATTTTCTCCCGGCTTATGTTCAACCCGTACGGATAACCGACAAACTTCATGACCTTCGGATCATTCCAGAGCCTGTTGAAAAACTCAATATCGGTCTTCTCAGGTATCGCTTGCCTGATAATCAATCTTTTGGTTTCAAAAATCATAATATTATTTTATATTCATTCGGTTCGAATTACAAGGAAGTTATCAGGAGAAATTTTATTGAACGGGCTGATTCTTAAACTACTCCGCTTCGCAGAACCGTTGACAGACCGAATTAACTTATTATCTTTCTGGAAAATGAGCTCGATTGACGAAATAATCTACCGTCAGGTAGAGCAGGCGCTGATGGAGGACATGGGTCCGGGCGATTTGACAACCCTTGCCACTGTCGAATCAAAAATGGCAATTGCCGAGATCAAGTCAAAATCAGGCGGCATTTTGGCGGGACTCCCGGTTGTCGAAGCGGCTGTAACAAGACTCGATGAAAAGGCGGCGCTTTCGGCATACAAACAGGATGGTGACAGTTTTGCACCGGGTGATAAAATCGTAAATATCAAGGCCGATGTTCGCGCTATCCTGACGGCGGAACGCACGGCGCTGAATTTCCTGGGGCACCTTTCAGGAATCGCCACTCTAACATCACAGTTTGTAAAAGCAATTGGAGGCACAGAAGCGGTTATCCTCGATACCCGAAAGACAATCCCGGGGCTCCGTTTCCTCGAAAAATACGCTGTTACCTGTGGGGGTGGCCTCAATCACCGATACGGTCTGTATGATATGGCTTTAATAAAAGATAATCATATTGCGGCCGCCGGATCCATTACTGCCGCCGTTGACAAAATGAGAGAATTTATAGGAAGCGAAGAATTTGAAGATTCATTCCCTGTCAAACCGGAAGATGTCGAAATCGAAGTTGAAGTTACATCCGAAGATCAACTTAGAGAAGCGGTTTCTGCGGGTGTAAAAAGGCTGCTGCTGGATAATCAATCCCCGGCGAGTTTGAAGAAAATGGTCGAGCTCGCGCGATCATTGGCTAACGATCTCGAATTGGAGGCATCGGGAAATGTCGCTTTAGATAATGTTCGCGATATAGCTGAATCCGGAGTCGATATGATATCAATCGGTCGCCTGACACATTCAGCCCCGTCTTCTGATTTTTCCCTCAATATTATCAAAAAGTAAAACTTCCAATGGATATTAAAAATCTTGAGCCTCTTGCAGACGAAATCCTGCATCTAATCAGAAAAGATTCCGGCCGGATATGGCATATATCAGACATTGAAAAAAGACTCAAAGCCGGCTCTGAAGATATATTAAAATCGCTGGGAATACTGCAGAACCTTGGTTACCAGATAAAGCGCGCCGGGCAATCGCAAATTTCATTTGCTTCGGCTCCTGATACCTTTATCCCTGAGGAGATAGCGTGGGATCTGAAAACAGAATTTCTGGGCCGACGAATAATTGCCTATAAAAAAATACAATCAACAAATTTGGTGGCTCACTCGATGGCTGTTTCCGGGGCCGCCGAGGGAACAATGATTGTTGCCGAAGAGCAAAAAAGGGGACGCGGCCGATTTGGAAGATCATGGCATTCTCCTCCCGGACTGGGCCTATATTTCTCGGTCATCTTAAAGCCCAAAATACCACCGGCAAAAGCACCCGGCCTGTCGCTTATTGCGGCAGCGGCTGTCGTTGACACTATTAATGACTACACAGACAATGATGCTAAGATCAAATGGCCCAATGATATTCTTGTCAAAGGGAAAAAGACAGCCGGAATTTTAACCGAGCTTTCGGCAGAGATAGGCAGAACCAATTTTGTTATTGTGGGGATCGGTGTAAATATAAATCACACCAAAAATGACATTCCCGCCGAAATCGCCGATAAAGCGACATCACTTCGAATTTCAATCGGCAAAAAACTAAGACGAGTGGAATTTCTGCAAAATCTGCTCTTAAATCTGGAAAATGAATATATTTTATTTAAAAAATATGGTCTTGATAGAATCCGCGACAAAATCCTGAAATATTCCTCCCTGCTCGGAAGTGATGTTGACCTTAAAGAGGGGCGCAAAACCATCTCCGGTAGAGTGCTTGATATTGATATGGAGGGACGTCTCGTTGTTGATGTCGATGGAGAAATAAGGGTTTTCACTGCCGGAGAAGTCACGACCCATTAAATCTCCAATTCTTTCAAACTTCCTGAAAGAGTTTAATTTCGCTTGACATTCCTGCGTATTTGTTATATTAGGCCTGTTAAATTTTGACGGCTTGGAAAGGCAGAAAATGCAGTATTCTCCCAAAGTAATCGAACATTTCCAGAATCCGAGGAATGTCGGCGAAATTGAAGATGCCGACGGGGTTGGGACTGTCGGAAATCCGTCTTGCGGCGATATTATGAAGATGTATATCAAAGTCAAGGACGGAAAGATTACCGATGTCAAATTCAAGACCTTCGGATGCGGAGCGGCTATTGCGACCAGTTCGATTACCACTGAAATGGCGAAAGGCATGACAATCGAGGAAGCTCTAAAAATGACACGCGGAGAGGTTGCCGATGCGCTGGGAGGATTACCGCCGGTAAAAATGCACTGTTCCAATCTTGCAACCGATGCCCTCAAAGCCGCCATTGAGGATTATCAGGCAAAAAAGAGCAGGAAAAAATAGGTGGGGCTTTCCAGAATAGCCTTAGTTACCGGGCTTATCATTATTATCATTTTCTCCGGATGTATCGAACGCCGGGATCATCCAATCGGCATTGATTATATCCGATACTTCCCCCTCAATGAAGGTAATCGCTATGTCTACAGCGGCCCCCTGGGCACGGCCGAAGTAACCGATGAAATAGGCAGGCTTTATACTTTTACTTATTACGATACGCTTGGAAATATTACCGGATGGCGGGATTATTCTATTTCATTGTCAAGGATCTATCTGCAAAATATTATACCGAATGATACTTCGAAAAAGCCCGTCTTTTTCGAACCAGGTATTCCCTTTTCACCCTGGATAAATTTAATAGGTGACACTTTGCTTTATGATGGAGCCGAAGTTCGGGCTGATTCAGTCAATAGCCACTATCGTATAAGAGTTGAATATGAAATACTGGATATTGAGGATATTATTACACCTGCTGGAACCTTCGATGACTGCATTAAAGTGAGTATGAATTACCGCACTCTGGGAAATGGTGATCAAAAATATTTCGATGGTGAGACAATATGGTGGTATGCTGCTGATGTCGGGATCGTAAAATATGAAGGACCGGAGGAATCAGGGGAACTATTGGAAGCAAGAGTTGATAAAACTACGTACCCGAAAGATTAATTTAAACGGAGGTTAATACCCGATGACTGAAATAAATAAAGACATGACAATCGGCGAAATTATTGAGAAGGTTCCCAACTGCCAGCCGGTGATTGAAAAATATTTCCAGGGGGCATGTTTCGGATGTCCTGCAACCAAGATGGAAACACTGGAAATGGGTGCCATGGTTCATGGTGTTGATGTTAATGAGGTTATTTCGGAACTTAAAGAACTCGTCAATAAAAACTGAATAGCTCCACAGCATACAGTCATCAGTAAACATTTTAATATATTTTTTCATGCCCGAACTTCCCGAAGTACAAACGGTCGTTAATGGTCTTAAAGAAACCATACTTGGATGTGTCATAGAATCGGTCCGAGTCAATGAGCCGAAAATCAGAAAAGACAATCCCAACGGTGGTCTAAAAAAACTTCGGGGCAAAAAATTTTTAAAGATTCACAGACGCGGAAAAAATATCCTGATCGATCTGAGCGGCAGTCTGACACTATGGGTACATCTCAAAATGACCGGTCACCTGTATTATCTGGAAGCAAATACCCCGATTGATAAACACGACCACCTCATAATCAAACTTAAAAATGATATAAACGAACTGCGCTTCAATGATTACCGCAAATTCGGGCGCGTTCGCCTCATTGATTCGAATAAAATATCCAGCTATGAAGGTTTGGCCAAACTTGGCCCCGAGCCGCTTGAAATAACCGCCGATGACTTCGTGAAACTGATGAAATCTTCCAGCCGGATGATTAAGCCGGCCCTGCTGGATCAAAACTTCATTGCCGGACTGGGGAATATATATGCCGATGAATCTCTTTTTTTGTCACGCATCCATCCCCGGAAGCTGACTTCGAAAATTGCACCGAAAAAATTAAGAGAGCTGCACGGTAATATTCAACAAATGCTCAAGAAAGCCATCCGCCTTATGGGAACCTCGGTCGACAGCTACGCCGGGGTAAACGGTCAACCGGGTGGTTTTCAGAAATATCTACAGGTCTACGGCCGCGAAGAGCAGCCATGCCCCCGATGCGGAGAAAAATCTAAAATAAGGCGGGAAAAAATCGGTTCTCGCTCTGCGCACTTCTGCCCGCGCTGCCAGAGATTTCGCTAAAAGCACTCCCAGATATAGAAATAACTTAGACAGCCCCATTTCAGATCAATAACGCAAATATCGACCAGTTAATCCCGTATCATCTATGAATATTTATTAAAAGGGGTGCGCATTGTGAATAATACACAAATATCCAACAGCAGAAGCTCTGCTTTTATTACCAATGATCAGGTTCTAAATGAAATGATTGAAAGGCCGGATGCCTTCGAGCGTCTGGACGAATCGGATGACAGGGATTTTTATTCCAGACCGAGAATGGTGGAGCATCTTGATGACAATGCCAGAAAAAGACTATCAGAGTTGATTGACAGCCTTGTGGTCGAAGATAAACCGAGAATTCTGGACCTAATGGCCGCAGTCAGTTCACATATTCCGGAAAACGTTCAGCCGTCGGAGCTGGTCGGTCTGGGTTTAAATGAAGATGAATTGCGAGCCAATAAAGAGCTGGATAAATATGTAATCCATGATCTCAATGCAAATACAACTTTGCCGTTCGATGACAGTTCTTTTGATATAGTACTGAATACTGTTTCTATACAATATATTACCAACCCTGCTGAAATATTCTCGGAAATTGAACGCATCCTTAAGCCGGGCGGGCTATTCCTGGTTGTCTTTTCCAATCGTTCATTTCCGACAAAATCGGTCAAAATATGGGAGCTTTTGACAGAAGACGAACGGATCATGCTGGTCGAAAAGATTTTCGATCAGGAAGGAAATTTCGAATCGCCGCAAACATATATTTCGATGGGGCAGCCGCGGCCGAAGGATGATAAATACTACACTATGGGTATTCCCAGCGATCCGATCTACGCCGTATTTGCCCAGAAAAAAGGCGATGAGGAAAAACTTTCTCTTAGAGCGGTTCCCGAAGAGACTGTTTCACTTCCTTCAAAAGAGGAGATTGAACGGCGTAAATCTGAAGTTGCGGAAAAGCTCGACTGTCCTTATTGCGGGGAAAATTTACATCGCTGGAAAATAACCGACAACCCCTGGTCGACCTGGGATCATGATCTTTATATATGCATAAACGATGCCTGTCCATACGTCATCAAGGGCTGGCAGGAGATGTACCGTCAGGGCAATACCGGGACCAGTTATAGATTAGTATATGATGAGACAAAGGATGCATTTATTACAATACCGGTTCCGAATTTGAATGTGATTAAAGATTCAATTGAAGAATAATATGACTATAGCGGTATAATATTAATCCTCTGAATCGGATTTTTTCTCTGTTGGTTCGGGTGTTTCTGTATCTTCATCGTTTGTTTCCGGATCCTCTGCATCATCAGGTTTTCGAATTTTCTGTTCCATGACTCGTCGTTTGATATTTTCTCTTGTCGGCAATATCGATTCGGACAGATTAAACCTTTGTTGAATAGCGGTACTTTCGGGATGAAGCTGGAGTTCGAACATCCGAAGCAAAGTCAGAAAGACGGCGGCAATAAACGGACCCATAACAATTCCCAGAAGTCCAAACAGGCTTAGACCTCCCATAATCGAGAAAAACAGCATCAGGGTATGTGTCCTGGTTTTACCGCTGAATAAAAGCGGTCTTATGACATTATCGATCTGGCTGATGACAAGCGTTCCGATGGCGATAATCATGATTCCTTTAAATATATCTCCACCTATAATCAGAATAATTCCTGCCGGGATATATACAAGAAACGGCCCCAAAACTGGAATAAAGGACAGAATCGCCATTACCGTTCCCCACAGTACCGGAGAATTTATCCCGAACAGGGCAAACAAGATGCCTCCCAAAGTGCCCTGGATAAGCGCCATGACCACACCGCCGTACATCATACCTTCGATAACGCTTTTCAGATGCAGATAAACCTGCTCCACCTTATCCCGATCAATAGGCGTTATCCGCTTCATAAAAGCGACCATCCGGTCACCGTCGCGGAAAAAGAAAAACAGCGAAAAATACATAACGAAGAAATTAAACAGGGTAACCGTGATATTGGCAATTACGGTCGTTGCCTGCTGACCAATTGCGCGGGTAACGGTTCCGAGGGCATCACGAATAATAGACCTAAAATCAAGTTCAGCCAACTGAGGAATTTCTGCCAATTTGGCTCGAATGCTGTTGATTATAGGAATATCGAGCGATAAAATTTTCCTGAGCGACCCATCCTGATAAGCTTCGTTTAATCTCTGCACTGCCGCCCCGGCTTCATCGACCAACGTTGCCAAAACATAAATAGCCGGTCCGATAATTATCAGAAATATCAATACACAGCAGATAAGCGAAGCCAGGTTGGCTGACCTAACCTTTCCCCTCACCCATTTATAGACCGGATAAAAGACTATGGATAGAATCCCCGCCCAGGCAATAGGGGTGACAAAAGGTACCATCAGACGGTAAAAAAGGTAGAAAAATAGCCCGGCAATCAAAAGGAAAAGGGCAGTTGTGAAATATTCGCGTTTCATTGGTTCTCAATGATTTAATACATCCGAAAGATGGACAATGTTTAGCCTATTTTCAACAAATATTTGATTCTTTATAGTCATTATCGGCTGTAATTGGACATTATTAATTCCAACTCAAATAGTTAGGTTTTAAATACATGGATATTTTCTTGACAGTTCCGATAATCGGACTATATTTAATATAGTGGACCACAATATTTACCTTTCTTTTTACTGTCGAGGAAACCATGCGTAAATCGCACCTTTTTTTGGCCCTCTCCCTTACCGCCATACTTTTTATCGCCAACTATTCTTTTGCGGAAAATGCAGAAGAAGAGCTGGAGAAGATTCAAAAACAAATCGAACAAAACGGTTACAGCTGGACCGCCTCGCTCAATCCGATTGTAACCGAATATACGCCTGAAGAGCGCCGCGCCCTTTCCGGATTGAAACTTCCGGATAACTGGGAAGCTATCTGGAAAGCAAATCTCAAAGACGATTTCATGGCGCTCGACAAAAGAGATCTGCCGGCTTCTTATAACTGGGAAGACTCCGGAAAGGTTACCGGGATAAGAAATCAGGGCGGATGCGGTTCCTGCTGGATTTTTGCGTCGGTGGCGGCACTGGAGGCGATTTATAAGATACAGCGCCAGATGGACCTCGATCTTTCCGAACAGCAAATACTTTCCTGTGAATCGTATGAATGGGGATGCGACGGCGGCTGGATGGAAACCTGCTATCAGCACTGGAAATATGAATACGGCGCAATTCACGAAGCAAACATGCCGTACCAGGCCAACGACGAAGTCCCGTGTACCGAGACTATGTATGAACCACTGGCGCATATTCTCAACTGGACCTCGATTCCGAATGATGTTAATGCAATAAAGACGGCCGTAATGACGGCGCCGGTGGCGGTGGCTTTTTTCGTGTATGACGATTTTCATTATTATTACGGCGATTGTTATGATCATCCTGACGATTCGGCGGGCGTTAATCATGCCGTATTGATAGTCGGCTGGGATGATAATATGTGTGGCGGACAGGGAGCCTGGCGGGTTAAAAACAGTTGGGGCCTCAACTGGGGCGATGACGGATATTTCTGGATAAAGTACGGCTCCTGCAACATGGGGACTGCCGCGGCCCTTCTGGATATCCAGAATGTTACTATCACTGATGACGACTGGCTTCCCGATGCCAGTTTGAATTGCGATTCGGGTGCACTTTATGAATATCAGTTCACCGGCGATGAAGGCATTCCGCCGTATACTTGGGATAAAAAATCGGGGCAGCTTCCTTCCGGATTCACATTCAGCACCGACGGGCTTCTTTCGGGTGTCCCGCAGCAGGCCATGACCAATGTTTTTGCGCTGGAAGTGACCGATGCCGCGACGCCGCCGGTTAACTTTTTCAAGTGGTTCGTGCTCGACGTTGAAGATAATATTGAAGGTGATGCCAACTGCGACTGCTCTATAAATATGCTCGATGTTACCAAGTATATAAATTATCTTTACAAAGAAGGGGAACGCCCGGAATGCAAGATGGGACGTGATGCCAACTGCGACGGACTGACCAATCTTCTGGATGTAACATATTTGATAACTTACCTTTATGATTCGGGCCCTCCTCCCTGCGACAATTAGGATATTGCAGTATATAGAAAATTGACGGCCGTGGAGATATTCTCCGGCCGTTTTTTTTTGATTTCGATCTTTCACTTTGCGCAGGATCTGCAACACCAAACTCGGTTTGGTGTCTTCGTCTCGGGCTGTGTCAGGTACGGGTCAAAACTGAGAATTTTGCGTCATTTTGGGGTTTCTCAGGATTAAAAATGGGTTTGTTTCCTCAAAAAATAGTTTTTGGGACTATCAGTTTTGTAGTAAATATGGGGACTCGGTCCCTTTTTTTAATATTGCAAATTCTGTGATTATTAAATAAAGACATGTGTGTCCCTCCATATATGGAAAAATGGTCTCTATATATGGGGGCGGTTGGCGGATTACCATCGTTTTTAAAGATCATATATAGAACCTCCAAAATAAATAAGATAGTGGGTTGCCGTTCGGCCGCATTGTTTACCCGGTCCTGACGTCCCGGGCGGCAGGTCTGAGGACCTGCCGATCACGGATATAAGGGGCAAAAGCCCCTTTTCTTTGATATTACAATTTTCATGATTATTAGATAAAGACATGAGTGTCCCTCCATAATAGAGAAATGGTCTCTATATATGGGGGCAGTGTGTGGATTACTATCGGTTTGGTGGTAAAAACGGCGGCGGCATGAGATTTTTTCTTTGTGCTCATATAAGCATATACTGCCTTATGAGTTACAATATATTTTTATCGGGGAACTCTGAAGGTGGTTTGTCTGTTTTGAAATTAAGCCGGCCATAAATTGGGCGGTTTGTATCAATATGCAAATCGACCGATTAACGGGCAGGCATCTTAGAAACCGCCTAATTCACGTTTGATTGATGCACATCCAGATCCGCGCAGCTTACCATTATCGAAGTAAGATCCCGGCCGGCGCAAAAACAGGAATTGCTAATCTCCAGTTTTTTATGGAAGGAGAATAATTTATGGATTTCTCTTTAACGCATTTTAAGCTAATTACCGCGCTTTTTGTTTCTTCTTTGATATTAATATTTTTTGCGTTGCCCTCGCATGCAGATACGGTCGATGTTAGTATTGAAAACTTCAATTTCGTTCCACAGAGCATAACAATCGACGTTGGTGACGCGGTCCGATGGACGAACAACGATGGCGTCGCGCACACGACAACGTCCGAGGAAGGTGTCTGGGATTCCGGTAATATGAACCAGGGAGATACATTTGTATTTACTTTTAATTCGACCGGTGAATATCCCTATATCTGCACGATTCATCCGTTTATGACCGGTACGGTAACGGTTGAAACGGCCACCGATGTTGAACAAAGTTATATAGAGGGGTTACCGGAATCTTTTGCTGTTAATCAAAACCACCCCAATCCTTTTAACCCAACAACGACGATTTCTTACCAGCTGCCGGAAAATTCAAAGGTCAACATCAAGGTCTTCAATATCGCCGGGCAGTTGGTCGCGACTTTAATAGACGAAGAGCAACAGGCCGGGTATCATGAGATTACGTGGGACGGCAGGAGTAATTCCGATAAGACTGTGCCATCGGGTGTTTATCTCTACCGCGTCAGGACCGACAACGGCAGTATTGCGCGCAAGATGATGATGCTGAAGTAGACTTAAAGTAATTTTCGGGGGGAGTCCTGTCGGAAAGACGGCAGGGCTCCCTGTCTTTTTAACGAGTCAGATATATATTTATAATGAGCATCCCGGGGAATATTAAAATCCTGCAATCTCCGAAATTGTGCCCTTAAATAAGTCTCGTCCTTTGCTAAATATCATCGAGTTTTAATCTAATAGAATAATAGTGTCCCAATCCCCCTCCTCCCTCCGGGTAAGTTTTCCCTTGTCATCTCCCGATAAGAGAGTTAAATTAATAGGCTTTAAAAATTGGAACTGTGGCCGGAATAAATTGAACCAAAACGGGATTTTTTGCCATGAAATTCAACCAGCTAAAAGATTTTACGATTCCCAAAATGGAGACGGAAATCCTCGCCTACTGGGATAAAAATAAAATTTTCGATAAATTGCAGGAACAGGTCAAAGACAAACCTCATTTCGTTTTCTACGAAGGTCCGCCGACCGCGAATGGACGTCCGGGTATCCACCATGTAATATCCCGGACAATCAAGGACCTGGTCTGCCGTTATAAGTCTATGAAAGGCTTCCGTGTCGACCGCAAGGGCGGATGGGATACGCACGGTCTTCCGGTGGAAATCGAGGTCGAAAAAGCGCTCAAACTGGATACCAAGCAGAAAGTTATTCAGTACGGGGTGGCCAAATTCAACGAAAAGTGCAAGGAATCGGTTTTTAAATATATCGATGACTGGAACCTGATCACCCGCAAAATCGGCTACTGGCTCGATCTGGAGGATGCCTATATCACGCTGACGCCGGAGTATGTTGAGTCGGTCTGGTGGATTTTGAAAAACCTGTTCAACCGCAATCTGATTTTCAAGGGTTACAAGACAGTACCTTTCTGCCCGCGCTGTGAAACGGGACTTTCGAGCCACGAGGTAGCGCAGGGATACGAGGAAGTGGCTGATCCGTCGGTGTTTGTTAAGGTCAAAGCGGCCGATGACGATTTCTCGTACCTGGTTTGGACGACCACCCCCTGGACGCTGCCGTCCAATGCCGCCATCTGCATGCATCCGGAGGCAGATTATGCTCTGGTCGAATTCGAGGGTGAAAAGCTGGTTATGGCTGATGCTCTCCTGTCCAAGGTGCTCGGGCCCGATTATGATATAATCGAGGTCAAAAAGGGCAAAGAGTTTCTAAAGAGAAAATATATCCCGATGTTCGATACTTTCGAGGATCAGAAAGATAAGGCCTTTTATGTCATAAGCGGCGATTTCGTGACACTGGAAGACGGCACCGGGATTGTGCATATTGCGCCGGGGTACGGCGCCGATGACTATAGTATCGGCCAGGAATATGGACTTCCGGTCCTCCAGGCGGTGGCCGGCGACGGGCATTTTGTGGAAGGTTCCGGCAAGTATGCCGGGAAATTCATGAAAGAGGCCGACCCGGAGATTATCAAGGATCTCAAAATCGAGGGCAAGCTTTTAAAGAAAGAGCAGTATGTGCATAATTATCCGTTCTGCTGGCGGTGTGATACGCCGCTGATTTATATCTCGCGGCAGAGCTGGTATATAAAAACGACCGAGTTCAAAGAGAATCTGATAAAGAATTCCAACCAGATCAACTGGCACCCGGATGATATCCGGAGCGGCCGGATGCATGACTGGCTCGAGAATAATGTTGACTGGGCGCTTTCGCGCGAGCGTTTCTGGGGCACGCCGCTTCCGATCTGGATCTGCGATGATGAAAAATGCGGACACATGGTAGCGGTCGATTCGCGGGATGAAATAAAAGCGCTGGGAATCGATGTCCCTGAGGAATTCGATGTTCACAAACCGGAAATCGACGAGATTAAACTTCGCTGCGACAAATGCGGCGGTTCGATGGCCCGTGTGCCGGAGGTGATCGATACCTGGTTCGATTCCGGATCGATGCCATATGCCCAGTGGCATTATCCGTTCGAGAACAAGGACGAATTCGAGAAGAAATACCCGGCCGATTTTATTTCCGAGGCGGTCGACCAGACACGCGGATGGTTTTATACGCTGATTGCCATCTCGACGATGCTTTTCGACAAACCGCCGTTTAAAAATGTGATAGTCATTGAGTTGATTCTGGATAAAATCGGCAAGAAGATGTCGAAACATAAGGGCAATGTGGTCGATCCGTTTCGGATTGTCGATGAATACGGGGCCGATCCGCTCAGATGGTATATGCTTCACAGCTCCAATCCGTGGGTGCCGACTAAATTCGACGAAGAGGGCTTAAAGGAAACTATCCGGAAATTTTTCGATACACTCAAAAACAGCTACGGTTTCTTTGCGCTTTATTCGAATGTCGATAATATCGCCGAACGGGCCAAAGAGGATGGCAAAACAATCGAGGAATTTTTGGAGGGATTTGCGGGCGACCCGGAGCGGATTGACAGCTGGATTGTCTCGCGGTTCAATACGATTACAAAAAGAGCTACAGAGCGGATTGAAAATTATGACCTGACTCCGCCGGCGAGGATGATTTCCGATTTTGTTATCGATGATCTTTCCAACTGGTATATTCGCTTAAACCGCAGACGGTTCTGGGCGCCGGGCAATGACGAATCCAAGATGCGGGCGTTTTTGACACTGTACCGGGTGCTTTTGGGGACGGTTAAACTGATCGCGCCATACACTCCATTTATTTCTGAATTTTTATGGAAAGAGCTGACAAAAATTAATGACAACAAGAGCGAGTCGGTGCATATGGAAGAATATCCTTTGGCCGATTTGAGTATGATTGACAGTGAGCTGGAAGAATCGATGCGCCTGGCGCAGCAGATCGTCTCAATCGGGCGGGCGACCCGGAGCAAGAAGAATCTCAAGGTCCGGCAGCCGCTTTCGGGAATTCTGGTCAATATTCCGGGTAAAGATCAATTTGATAAACTCGGGCGGGAAACGTCGGTCATTAAAGATGAACTTAATATCAAGAGTGTTGAAGAGCTTGCCGATGTCTCGGAAGTTGTCAAATACCGGGCAAAGCTCAATTTTGCCAAAGCCGGTCCGAAACTGGGGGCGGCTGTAAAAGAGATGGCCGGTAAGGTAACCGCTCTTTCGCACGATGAAGTAAGGGAATTTATATCCAAAGGTGAGATAAGCCTGAAAGCCAACGGTGCCGAGCACAAATTGACCAATGAGGAGATAGATATCGAAAAGGACGAAAAAGAAGGTTATTCGGTCGAATCGGGCAATGGTATCACGGTGGCACTCAGGACTGAAATAAATGATGAGCTTCGGAGCGAAGGTTTCGCTCGCGAAATGGTCAATAAGATACAGAATATGCGGAAATCTTCCGACTTCGAAGTAACCGACCGTATAAAAGTAATGGTTAAGACATCGGAGCCGTTGATTTCGGCGGTTAAGGGATATGATGAGTTTATCCGGTCGGAAACCCTGGCCGATGAAATAGAGTTCGTTGATTCGCTTCCTTCGGATCCCGGCAGCAAGAACTGGAATATAAACGGTATAAATACGGATATAGTCGTAACTAAGAAATAGATGGGAGCTATTTATGAACAAAAAGGAGTTGGAAAAATACAAAGAACTCCTGCTGAAGAAGCGAGAAGAGATTTCTGAACAGATCGACAGCCGCCGGACAGATCGGAGCACGACCTCGAAAGAGGCCTCGGGCGATCTGTCGAGCTATTCGTACCATATGGCCGACCAGGGCTCGGATGCCAATGAACGTGAGAAAGATTTCATGTATTCGTCGAAAGGCTCGAGACTTATATATCATATTGACCAGGCTTTAAGGCGGATCGAAAACGGCGAGTACGGCAAATGCCAGAACTGCGGGGGGGAAATCAAAAAAGCACGGCTTGAAGCGGTTCCTCATGCCCGGCTCTGTATTGAATGCAAGGAAAACGAGGAGATACAATCTGGACGCCGATAATCTACGACATCGTGTTTTTACCCTGATATTCGCAGCCCTCGTAGCGGCTTTAGATCAACTCACCAAGATACTGGCTGTCAATAATCTGCGGGAAGGTGAGACTGTTTCGGTTCTCGGAAATTTTCTCCAGTTGAAACTGATATATAACACCGGTGGTGCTCTCGGAACAAATTTGGGGGGCGGTATTTTCTATCTTGTATCATCGGTTCTTATTCTCGGCGTCGTAATCTACTACATATTCTCCTGGCAGGACTCCAAGTTGATGATATTCTCTCTGGGGGCAATTGCCGGCGGGGCAATTGGAAATATTATCGACCGTATTTATCTGGGGAAGGTAGTTGATTTTATCGATGTTGATTTTTTCGATTTCAATTTCTTCGGGCAAAGAATCACCCGCTGGTGGACTTTTAATATAGCCGATGCCGCTATAACGGTCGGCGTTGTCGTGATACTTATATATCTTATCTTCATCCGCCCGCACGAAAATGACGGCGAAAAGCTCGAAGAACCGATAGATATTGCGCAAAATCCTTAAAAAATCGCTCTTTCTGTCCGTATTCTCTTGAAACTGCAGTATATTTTATTATTATCACTGTTTGTAAATAACAGTGGTATTTGTTTTTAACCCGAGGTGAAGATAGAATGGTAGATAAAAAGAAAGTCATGGAGGCATTGAGCAAGGTTGAAGATCCCGAACTTCGACGCCCGCTGACCGATCTCGATATGGTACGTACAGTCGATATCGATGGGAGCAGGGTCAAAGTTGAGATTGCCCTGACAATCCCGGAATGCCCGATGAAGGGTACAATTTCTCAGCAGGTCAAAGAAGCTGTCTCGGCCGTCGAAGGTGTTGAAGAAGTCGAGGTTGACCTTGGACAGATGACCGAGGAACAGCGCAATACGCTGGCTGAAAAAATATACGGGAAAAATTACCGCAAGGAATCGACCCCCGAAAAACCGGCCGCGGTAGCCGGCGATTTTGCCGAGCGGGTTATCGCGGTGGCATCGGGCAAAGGCGGTGTCGGGAAATCGACCGTGACGGCCAATCTGGCGGCGGCTCTTTCAAAGCAGGGATATAAAGTCGGTATCCTCGATGCCGATGTTTACGGTTTCTCCATTCCGCGGATTTTGGGAGTGCATGGTCAGCCGACTGTTATCGATGATAATATAGTGCCGCTCAGAAAGGAAAACATCCAGGTGATATCCATGGGCTTTTTTGTCGATGAACATACACCGGTCATCTGGCGAGGGCCGCTTCTGCATAAAACGATCAATCAGTTTATTACAGATGTTCTCTGGGACAAGCTCGATTATTTCCTGATTGATCTGCCCCCGGGGACAGGCGATGTCACAATATCAATTGCCCAGGCCCTGCCGAAAGCAGAAATGCTGGTTATAACCACTCCCCAGCCGGTAGCATCACATACGGCAGGAAGAGTCGCCCGGATGGCTGAGCAGACAAAACTGGGCGTCCTCGGTGTTATTGAAAATATGTCGTACTATGAAACAAATGGTAAGAAAGACTATATTTTCGGTCAGGGAGGCGGTCAGGAGCTGGCGGGTGCGCTGGGTGTACCATTCCTCGGGGAAATCCCCATTGATACAAAAATCCGTGAGGGAGCCGATACCGGCAATCCGGCAGCTTTTTCAGATAAAGAAAAAGCAGCATCATATTATTTGAATCTGGCCAAAACGCTTACCAAAACCAAGGGGTGATAAAATCCCTTGAAATTCTGTAGTTTATAAATTTCGATAATTTAATCGGGCGGTTTTTTTAATCAGGAACCGCCCGCTAATTTTCTAAGCATCCATAATCGGTTGAATTTCGGGGATTTTGAGCGATTCATATTTTTTTCCTGCTAAGGGTTGACAACGGACAGGTTGGCTTTATCTTAAATCTGAATTAGAATCCGGACTAAAATTTTTGTTTATATTGTGTGGATAAGTCTATTTTTATCCCCCCTAACCTGTTACATATAGAGCACTTAGGCCGTCCCTTTGTGGGCAATTATTGTTGATAACCATTATTGAGCCGTGCTGGCCAATATTATTTGATATACAATTTTGATATTACATCGATGTTAAACAGGAACTCGTCATTATTAATAAAAGACAAAAACTCTAAACCGATCACAAAGGCTTCGCCCTGCTGCCGGGGAATGTCTTTCTATTGATATCCCTTGGCGCGGTGGGCATTACAAGTTTTGACAATTTTTTTGAAAGATTATAGAATACCATTTATTTGCAGGGTGGAAACAGCTGGCCTTATAACCTTTAATATTTTAAGGAGTTATGCAATTTTAGAATTTAACAAAGCAGTTCCTTGACTACACCGGGGTTGTTCTATTATATAGGGAACCACTCGAAGTTATTGAAAGATAGCGTGTTAAGAGATTGTGGATAACTTATTAACAACTATGAAAATGGCGCGTTTTTACGGACAAAAACAACATTTTGGGGGCTGCTTCGAGTCTTTTTTTGTGGATAAGTTGTGGGTGTTCTCCATTTCTAATTTTTGAGAGAATTCCAGAAGAGTAATTGACTTGAACTTTATGGTATATGCTATACCATATCGGGGGGAGCCATGGCGATAACGCACACGACTGAAGATAGGAAGTTTTGGGAGAGTTGTCTTAATTATATGTCGGTTCGAATCAAGAACCATTCGTTCAATACCTGGTTTAAGCATACCAGGGGATCTTTTGAAGATGACTCAATACGGATCACGGTTCCCAATCGGTTTGTAGCCGACTGGTTGACCGACAAATATTCGGGACTGATTTCAGAGGCAATTGAAGAAACACTGGGCAAACCGGTTGAATTCGATTTTGATATAAAAAATCCGGCGGCGGATGCCGGCCAGACCGAGATCGAATTCAAACATTCGCCCCGACCGACAATTGTCAGGCCTAAAAATAATTTTAAAGACGAATATCCTTTAAATGAGAGATATCGTTTTGATAATTTCGTGGTGGGCAATTTCAATCAATTTGCTCATGCCGCGGCGATGGCGGTGGCCGAGGCGCCAGGTAAGACCAATTATAATCCGCTCCTGGTTTATGGAGGGACCGGACTTGGGAAAACTCATCTGGCGCAGGCCATCGGTCACTATATTAATGACAATTATCCAAAAAAGCGGACAGTCTACGCGACTTCGGAAAAATTCACTTCCGACTTTATCGGTTCGGTTTCGAGCGGGACAATCGGCAATTTTGCCGCCAGGTATCGTTCTGCAGATGTTTTGTTAATTGATGATATCCAGTTTTTCTCGGGAAAAGAATCGACCCAGGAGCAGTTTTTCCACACCTTCAACCACTTATTCCAGTCCGGGAAACAGATTGTTCTGACCTCGGACAGACATCCGCGTGATATCAAAGGTTTGGAGGAACGACTGCTCTCGCGGTTTTCATCAGGACTTGTAGCCGATCTTCAGCCGCCGGACCTGGAAACAAGGATAGCCATTCTATCGCGCAAGGCCAGGCAGGAAGAAGCGGAGATTCCCGAGGATGTTTTATATTTCATTGCCGACAATGTCACCAATAACATCCGGGAGCTGGAGGGATCTCTGACGAGACTCCTGGCTTATGCTTCTTTGAAAAAGGAACCGGTTGATCTGGAATTCGCGGTAAATGTTTTGGGCAAGGAAATATCCAAGCCCAAAAAAGAGCTTTCAATCGAGCTGATACAGAAGAAAACGTCGGAGCATTTCCAAATCGACCCGGCCATGATGCAGGCCAAGAAGAAGACTTCGCAGATTGCGCTGGCCAGACAGGTGGCGATGTATCTGGTCCGCAAATACACCGGATTTTCATTAAAGAGTATCGGCGAGGCATTTGGCGGAAGGGATCACTCGACCGTTATCCATGCCTGTGATTTGATTGAGAAGAAGATGGAAAGCGATTTCGATTTCCGCGAAAAAGTAAACAATTTAACAGCGGCTCTTTTGTATTAAACGGATGTCGAAAAAGTGTGTTTATAATCGGGGATTATTTGTTGATTATATTTGCCTGTGGAAAAACGACGAATTGGTAAAAGAGTTATTGACATTTAATATGCAAAAAAATTATTGTTAGGGCTGAGGTAAGTTACTATAAAATGGCAGGATTGGAAAATTTATAATAGATTATCAACATTTTAACACAGGTTATAACTACTACACCATTTAAATAAATAAAGAGAATATTTATAAGAGGGTGTGAATAAGCCGGAGGATTGGGCAAAATGAAATTTAATCTTTCCAAATCAAAGCTCAGCGGTTATCTCCAATCGGTTTTGCAGGTAGTACCGTCGAAGTCGACCCTGCCTATTTTATCCAACATTCTCGTTGAAGCACTGGAAAATAAACTTAAGATATCGGCAACCGATCTCGAAGTATCGATAACGACGACATTTGACTGTAATGTTTCCAAACAGGGAACAGCGGTCCTTCCGGGGCGCATTCTCTTTGATATAATAAAAGAACTTCCTGAAACGGAAATTACGTTTGAAGGAACATCGAGCCGGATCGAAATAAAGGTTCCTAACGGTTCGTATAAGATTGCCTGCGCGGCAGTGGAAGATTTCCCGAAACTTCCGTCAATCAACACCAAGAAACAGATTAAGATATCGGGCGCAGAACTGGTTCAAATGATCAAGAAAACCACTTTTGCCTGTTCGGTCGATGAGACTCGTCCGGCCCTTAACGGTGTTTTGTGGTCAACCAAAGGTGATACCATGGATATGGTGGCCACCGACGGTCATCGTCTGGCCAAGGTTTCGCTGGAGAATACAAAGCTTAAGGGTGTTTCCGAAGATATTATTATTCCGCCCAAAGTTTTAAATCTTATCCCAAAATTCATTGCCGATTCTGAAGATGAAGTCGGCGTGATATTCGGTGAGAATAATATCATCTTCAATCTTGAAGATGTTATTTTAACCTCCCGTTTGATAGAGGGTCCATATCCCAATTACGAGCAGGTAATTCCGGACGAAAGTGATAAGAAGCTGGTTATTGCCAAAGATGATCTTGCGGGAGCGGTTCGGCGTGTTTCGATTTTATCGAATTCATTAACTCACCAGGTAAAGTTTGCGGCGAAGAATAATATGCTGACAATTTCAACGACCAACGCGGATGTCGGCGGTGAAGGCAAGGAATCTATACATTGTGATTATACCGGCGATGCTATCGAATTGGGCTATAATGCAATTTATGTAAATGACATTCTTGCCAAACTGGAAGGCGAAGAAATTATATTCGAGCTTTCCAGCCCGGTTTCGGCGGGAGTTGTATATTCGCCGGAAATTCCAAAGGAAGAATATCTCTGCCTGATTATGCCGCTTCGTCTTGCCGATTGATGATTATTGACTCGGCTATACTGGTTTTCCCCCTTTGAATGATTGTATTTTAAGCGATGATTGTTAAAGATATAAGTCTGACTTATTTTAGAAATTTTGAATCCTTTAAATTAGAATTTTCAGATAATATAAATATTTTTCACGGCAAAAACGGCGCCGGCAAGACTAATTTACTCGAGGCTGTATTCGTCAATCTTCTGGCCCGTTCACCGCGCGGTGCCAATGATTCTGTTATGGTCAGGGAGGATGAAGATTATTACCGGGTTGAAAGTGATGTCGATATAGACGAAAGGAAATACAAGATTGCCGTTGCTTATCAGAAGGGCGGCAGGAAAAAAATAAGTATCGACAAGATTGCGGCAAAAGCATCGGAGCTTTTTCAGTACTGCACGGTCGTTTCAACGGCGCCGCACGATATTGAAATACTATCCGGACCTCCTTCAAAAAGACGTGAGTTTATCGACGTTCATCTGTCGCAGGCGTACCGCAAATATATTTGTGATATAACCGATTACTACAAAGCCCTGTCCCAGAAGAATGCTCTATTGAAGCAGGATACGATGGTCAAGGCTAATCCGTATGATGAACTGTTGATTCAATACGGCACCGACCTCATTATGGCGCGCAATGAATTCATAAAGAAGATATCGGATAGAGCCGCGGAGCATTACTCGCGAATTTCGGGCGGACAGAAATTCGAGATGTACTATAAACCGTCGGTGATCATTCCCGATGAAAATATCAACTACGATATTGTCGCGAAAAATTTCAAAGAAAAGCTGGAGCGGAACCGTGACCGGGAAAAGGCAATGCAGACTGCCGTCGTGGGACCGCACCGGGATGAAGTCGAATTTTTTATTCGTGACTATCCCGCCCGGACGCACGGATCACAGGGGGAACTTCGGACCGCGGCGATATCTTTAAAGATGGCAGTGTATGGTTTTTTAAAGGAAGTCCGCAGGGTTGAACCGGTTTTGCTTCTCGATGAGATTTTTGCCGAACTCGACAAGGGCAGAAAAGATATGCTGGTTGAGCGGTTCGAAAAATTTGGTCAGATTTTTTTAACAACAGCCGGGACAATTCCCGAATCGCTCGAAAAGGATGCCCGCAAGTTCAAAATTGAAAACGGGGCTGTTATTCCGGCTTAAAAAAATATATATTCCAGCCATGCCGTCATTATCCCTTATATCAATAAGTAAATCGTTTTCCGGAACCGAGGTTCTAAAAGATATTTCGGTTGAAGTCAAGGAAGGTGAACTGGTCGTCATTCTGGGGCCGTCAGGATGCGGTAAATCGACTCTATTGAGGCTGATAGCGGGCCTTGAGGATGTCGATAAGGGGGAGATATATATCGGGCAGGACCGGGTCGATAATATTGCCCCGCGGCATCGAAATGTGGCGCTGGTTTTTCAGAATTATGCGCTGTATCCCCACATGACTGTCGAGAAAAACCTTGCCTTTCCCCTGAAAATTGCAAAGATGAGCCGTTCAGAGATTCGCGAGAAAGTCAAACAAACGGCTGAACTGCTCGGACTTTCGGATCGGATAAAAAATTATCCGGGCCAGCTTTCGGGCGGGCAGCGTCAGCGGGTGGCCCTCGGCCGGGCCATTATCCGTGAGCCGGACCTGTTTTTACTCGATGAACCGCTGTCGAATCTCGATGCTGATCTAAGGACACGGATGAGGCGCGAAATTGTTTCGCTCCAGAAGAAATTGGGTGTTACGACGGTGCATGTCACTCATGACCAGGTTGAAGCCCTTACAATGGCCGACAGGATAATCGTACTCGATTCGGGTAAGATCAGGCAGATTGGAACTGTTAATGAAATTTACCGCCAGCCGGCCGACCTTTTTGTGGCGTCGTTTGTAGGTACACCGAAAATAAATCTGGTCAACGGCTGGGTTTCCGAAGGTCTTATTAAGCCGTTTGGGATTTCCACTGTTTTCATTCCGTCGCAGTATGAATTAAGAGAATTTCTGGTCGGGGTCCGGCCGGAAGATATATTCATAAGAGACAATGGGCAATATTCGGGAATTATTAACAGTATTGAATTTCTTGGTGATCGTTCAGTACTGACCGTTGAATATCTGGATAATATCCTGACAATACTGACCGAGCCGAGCCAGTACAGCGCGGGTCAGGAAATCCGTTTCGATATCCCTGCCGAGAAAGTTCATATTTTCGATAAAAACAGCGGGCTTTGCTTTACCAGTTAAATTATTTCACCCTCTTTGAAAAGCGCATCCAAGCAAAACTGAAAATTACGAATCCGAAAATTATCATCGCCAGAATCTGGGGATAGAGAATGGCGGCCGATGTACCTTTCATCATTATTCCCCTGACAATATGGAGATAGTATCTAAGCGGATTTAAGTAAGTCAGGAGCTGGATCGATTCGGGCATGTTGGAGATCGGCGTAAAGAAGCCGGATGTAAGGATAGCGAAAATCGAAAAGAACCATGCGAAGAACATCGCCTGCTGCTGAGTTGTCGAAATGGTCGAGATAAACATGCCCAGCCCAAGAGTCGTGAATAGAAATATAAATGATAGAATATATAAAAGCAGCCATGATCCTTCGAAGGGTATCCCGAACCACTCAATTCCGAAAATCAAGGCAACCGATAATTCGATAAATCCGAGAATGGCGAACGGAACCGTTTTGCCCATAATAAGCGACGGCGTCGATATCGGGGTGACCATCAGTTGTTCCAGAGTTCCTATTTCTCTTTCACGGACGATTGCCATCGAGGTCAGCATCATTGTTATCATCGTCAAGAGTACAGCGATGATTCCCGGCACCATAAAGTAGATACTCTCCCCTTCCGGATTGTACAATGTTTTCTGGCGGATAGAAAGGGGCGGTTCGAAACCGGCTTCACGCAGGTTGTACTTATTGGTTATCAGGCCGGAGTAGCCGAGGGCAATCGAGGCCGAGTTGGCGTTGGTACCGTCAATAATAAGGCCGATATCGACAGGTTTTAGATGTTCTATTTTTCGGCCGAACCCGGGGGGGATAACCATATAGGCCGTGTATCTTCCACGCTTTATCCCGGTCTCGGCATCGAGCAGTTCGTAACGGCTGGCCCCGACATTGAAATATTCACCCGGCTTGAAAGCCTGGATATAGTCACGGGAGGTTGTCGAGCGATCGAAGTCATAAACGGCGAGTTCGATGTTCTCGACATCGATATTGACGGCATAACCGAGTATAAGAAGCTGCACGATCGGCATGATAAAGATTATCCGCAGCATATTTTTGTCCCGCAGTACCTGAAGGAATTCCTTTTTGATCAATGCCAGTGTTGCTCTTACCATGCTCAGCCTATCTTCAGGTTAAATTTGAAAGTTGCAATGATCAGCAACACTGCCGAAAGAATTATCATCGAAGCTGCCTCAATCCAGAGGGCGGTCAAACCGGCTCCCTTTAATAAAACGCCGCGAATAATGGCCATAAAATATCTTGCCGGGACAATGTGCGTTATATACTGCAATACTTCGGGCATGTTCCGGATTTCGAAAATAAATCCTGAAAGCAGCACCGAGGGCATGACGGTCACCATAAGAGCGGCCATCATGGCCAGTTGCTGGGTCTTGACAAGTGTCGATATTAACAAACCGATAGAGAGCGCAGTAATGATATATATCAGTCCAAATACCAATAGTAAAAGTATTGACCCGACAAACGGAACACCGAAATAGAAAACGGCGAACAACAGTACCAGAATGGCATCGAGCAGCGCCAGACCGATATAAGGGACAACTTTGCCGATAATAATCTGACGGGGAGTGACCGGTGTCGTCAGGAGTTGTTCCATGGTTCCGGTTTCTTTTTCACGGGCGATCGTTATTGAGGTCAACAGGGCCGAAATCATCATCAGGATTACCGCAATAAGTCCGGGAACAAAGAAATGCGAAGATTTCAGATCGGGATTATACAGCACCTGTGATGATAACTGTACCCCGGGGATTTCGAATTCCGGCGGAAGTTTTTCCATGAAGAAGCGATTGACCAATATCTCGGAATAGCTGGCCACCGCCGCCGCAGTGTTGGCATCGGCACCGTCAATCAGCAAACCGAGTTCAAAATCGCGATTGTTTTCAAGAGAGGAAGCGAATCCGTCCGGTATGGTCAATACTGCCGCGGCATGGGTCTTTTTTAATATTTCTTCAGGATCCATAATTTTCGGATCTGACTGTGAATATGTGAAATATGTTGTATTATAGAATTTCTCGGATAGCAGCCTTGAATCTAATGTTTTATCGAAATCAAGAATTGCCAGCTTGATATTTTTTATATCCAGATTGATGGCGTAGCCGTACAAAAAGGTCATCAGCATCGGCATCAATATAGCAATAATGAGAGAACGGGGATCTCTGAGAATATGCCGGAATTCTTTGATGGCTATGTTTTTAACCTTGCGCATTTTCCTCCCGGTCGGATATGAGACTGATAAAGAGTTCCTGCAGATCTTTTTTATCATGCTTCTCGATTAATTCTGTCGGGCTGCCTTTCTCGATTATTTTCCCCCGATGCATGATTGATATTCTTCGGCAGAACTCTGCCTCATCCATATAGTGTGTCGTTACGAAAAGGGTTGTGCCGTCTTCGGCCAGCCGATAAAGAATTTCCCAGAACCGTCTCCGGAAAACAGGATCGACACCACCGGTCGGCTCATCGAGAAAAAGTATCCCCGGTTCATGCAGGAGTGCCGCGGCCAGGGCCAGGCGCTGACGCCATCCGGTCGGAAGCGGTCCGCTGGGACGGTCGATGAATTCAGACAGATCCAGATATTCAGTCAGTTCATCGATTCTTTGTTTAAGTTCTTTATTGGTAAGGCGGTAGACAGAGCCGTAGAAGCGGAGATTCTCTCGTCCGGTCAGATCGCCGTACAGGGCGAATTTCTGCGACATATAACCGATACTCCGCTTTATCGCTTCGCTTTGTTTTAATATATCAAGGCCGTTAACTTCGCCGCGCCCGGAAGTCGGCAAAAGCAAACCGGTCATCATCCGGATCGCGGTTGTCTTACCGGCGCCATTGGCTCCCAAGAATCCGAAAATCTCACCCTTTTCGACATCGAGGCTGATATTATCTACCGCTGTAAAATCGCCGAATTTGCGGGTTAGGTTTTCTACGCTGACCGAATATTCCGCCATCTATTTCCCCATCTGCTGTATAAAGACATCCTCGAGGTCAGGTTCTATTTCGCGAATATTGCTTTCCGAAATCTGGAGTCTGTTTAGCTCCTCCCGGAAATTATCAATAGCCCTGTTTTCCGGTGTATATAAATGAACTTTGGAGCCAAATCTGCGGGAGGTGATCCCTTCGATATTGTTGAGTCTATCCATAGCATCAGCCGACGGGAACACATCGGCCTCATAAACATTTCCCTTAAACATATCCATAAGTTCATCCGGCGTACCTTCCGATAACTTTTTGCCTTTGTGTATGAATATCGAGCGGTCCGAAAGTGCGACCTCGTCCATGTACGGCGTCGAGACGACAATGCAGGAACCTTCGTCGCGAAGTCCTTTCAAGATATCCCAGAACTGTCTCCGGGAAAGAGGATCGACGCCGGTGGTCGGTTCATCGAGAAGAAGTATATCCGGATCATGTATCAAATTGCAGCTAAGAGCCAGTTTTTGTTTCATCCCGCCCGATAATGCCGCGGCGCGTCGTTGCGCGAACGGTTCCAGCCCCGAAAATGAATAGAGACGGTCCTTTTTGTCATTGAACTGTTTGCCGCTCAGGCCAAATAAGCCGGCATAAAATTTCAGGTTTTCTTCAACCGATAAATCGGGGTACAGCGAAAATGTCTGGGGCATGTATCCAAGGTGATCTTTAATTTTGTCGAATTCTTTTGATAGATTATATCCGGCCATGTTTATATCGCCGCGGTCGAAATCTATAAGATTACATAATGACCTGAACAATGTTGTCTTGCCGGCGCCATCCGGACCAACCAGCGCCAGTAGTTCGCCCTTTTGGGCAGTAAATGAGATATCATCGACGGCGGTCAGTTCACCGTACGTCTTGGTCAGGTTATGTACTTCGACTGTGGCCATGTGCTTATACTATTTCAGTTTTACGGAATTGTTACATAAACCGGCATGCCGATTTTTAGCCGTTCGTCCGGATTTGGAATTTTGATCTTAACAGCGTAAACAAGATCTGCGCGAGCTTCTTTGGTCTGTACATTCTTTGGCGTGAACTCGGCTTCCGATGCAATCCAGACCACCCGACCCTCCATCGGTTTCCCCTGCCCGTCTTCCGGGTCGATTTCGGCTTTGTCGTTGAGCTTGATACGGGTGAGGTCATCCGGCGGAAGATACACTTTGACCGTCACCGTATCGAGAGTGGCGATTTTGAGAAGCGATTTACCCATCATGAGGAGCTCGCCCTGATCGGCGAATTTATCGACAACGCGGCCGTTAATGGGCGAAACCGGCCGGCATTTTTTATACTGATCTTCGAGAAGTGCAATCTGGGCTTTGAGGCGCTCGATATCGGCCTCGGCCGCTTTAAGTGATGCTTCTGCCTGTTGAACCGCGAGTTCGGCCTGAGTATGGGCATTTTGGGCCTGGTCGAACTGCTGGCGGTTGACCGCCCCGGTTTCTACAAGAGCCGAGATGCGGTTGTATTCTTTTTTTGCCAGTTCGAAATTTTCTTTTGATTGCCTGACAGCAATTTGTGCCGTTTCCTTTTGGACATGGGCCGCATTCAGCGAGGCATCGGCCTGGTTTAATTGGAGGACGGTAGTGATAGTATCTATCAGGGCGAGTGTATCGCCGGTGTGTACTTCGTCGGCTTCGTCGTAGTACAGGGCCAAAAGCCGCCCATTGGCTTCGGCGGAGACGATAACATCGGCCGCTTCTATCATTCCCGAGCCTCCGGGAGCTTTTTCTTCTTTGGTGCATGATGTCACCAGGAGCACCACAAGGAACAGATTTATTGCCGTTAACTTTTTCATCTTATAGTCCTCCGTATATTTTTGATGATCCGGCCGAGTAGAAATATTCGGTTTCGGCCAGATAATAATTGGCAAGCGATGCCTGGTAGAGCTGTTCGGCCGAGGATAACTCGGCTTCCATCTCGAGATACCTGTTGGTCGAGAGTAATCCTTCCTCATGTTTGCTTTTTGCCAGATTAAACCTGCGTCGGGCAATATCAAGTTCGGTTTCGCTGATTTTCAGCTTTCTGTATGCAGAAAAGACATTTTCCGACGCGGTTCTGGCGCCGGTCAGAAGAGCATCTTCGAGAACAGATTTTTCATATTCGGCTTTTTGGAGAGAATATTCGGCGCTGGTGACGCGGTGCGAGGTTTGCATGCCGAGATTGAAATTCCAGGTGAGTACAAGCCCGGCCACAAAATAGTCGTTCCATTCGTTTTCAAAAAAATTTCGGTTTGGTTTTCCAACCGAATAGCCCCCGTAACCGCTGATATTCGGGAAGTAGTCGGCCCGGCTTAATTTTATTTTGCGGCGGGAGATATCAATAAAACTTCGCGAGGCTTTCAGCTCGGGGCGCTCCAGATTTTGTACCGTTATTTCTTGCTCGATTGTCGCACTGTCGGGCATGGATAGTTTTTCAGACGGGACAATAGATTGCTCGTCATTCATTCCCAATTGTACCGCCAGAGCGGTCATGGCATTGGACCTGACGGTTCTGATTTCTTCGACCGACTGCAGTGCTTTCTGGTAGGCAAGTTCAGCTTCGAGGATATCAAGAGAGTCGGCCAGACCGTTTTCATGAAGGGAATAGACATTGTTGCGGATTATTCCGATTCTGCTCAGGGAGGCCATCGATGCTCCCATGGTCGCATTGGCCAGCATGAGCTGCAGGTATGTCTGCCTGATATTATAAGCGGCCTTGAGTTTATCGGATTCGAATCGATATTTTTGCGCATCCAGTCCGGCCCGGCTTATTTCTACCTGGGAGCCGATTTTGCCCCCGGTATAAAGCGGCACGGACAATTTAAAATCGAACTGATAATTATCGGTTACTCCCAATTTCATGGTTTGATTGACCGGCCCGAATTCAATATCTGCCTCGGGGACGTCATCGAAGTAGTACGCTTTGCCGTCCAGCGAAAGAGTCGGCCATCGGAGCGAACCGGCCGTTTTGAGATCTTTTTCGGCGGCAGTAAGGGCACTCCGGGAGGCTTTAATCAGGGGAGAGTAGGAAAGCCCGCGCTCAATTGCCTCGGCCAGGGTAAGTTCGGTTTGGGCCATGCCTGATAATGGTATTAGCAGAAAAGTCGTCAGGATTATTAGTATCTTATCTTTTTTTGATGCCGTGCAGGAAAAGATCGATAATCTCTTCCCGACGTTCATCGCGGAATTTCTTTTCATCGTCTATCTCCCAAATAGAGTTGACAACCGGTGACATGATCAGGTAAAAGACGTTCATGCCAATAAACGATATAATAGCCTGGCGGATATCGATATCGCGGAATTTGCCTTCTTCGATACCCCGCTCGAAGATACTTTTTACCTTCAGATGTATCGATTTTTCCGTCATGATACCCTTTAGCGCCGATCTGAAATTTTCGCCGCCATCAGCGATTTCCCGGAGTATTATTGATCTCAATGGCCCGATCAGCTCGAAATATTCGTGATAAAAGTGCGTTATCATTTTTAGAAGCTGTTCAGGGTCATCGACCTTTTCTATCCTCTGGCTGATGAAATCGGCCGCGACCGTAATTCGGTTTTTGATTATTTCCTTATAAAGATTATCCTTGGAATTGAAATGATAATAAATCAGGGCCTTATTGACTCCGGCCCTTTCGGCTATACGATCGACCCGGGCACCGGCCAGACCATGTTCGGCGAATTCCTCGGCGGCGGCGTCGAGGATTTTATCTTTACCTTTGATTTTTGAATCTTCTGCCATTATAATAACCAACTATTTAGTTTAAACTAACCAATTAGTTAATAAATATAACGGAAAAGTCAAGAAAAAGTTTAGGGCTTTTGAAAATATTTTATAATATGCTGGCTGATAATAACATAGAGGCCTAATGATTACTCTTTAGCGACAAGAACATTGACTGCTTTGACAATTACCCTGACATTATCGCCGACCTGAAGATTCAAATCTTCAGCCGAATCGGTTGTGATTACCGAACCCATTTTGGCGCCGCCTTCAATTTCAAGACCGATCTGGCACATGACATCGCCCCTTTTTATACTGGTTATGACCCCGGTCAGCGAGTTTCTGGCTCCAAATTTCATCTTTCTTCTCCCTTTATTTTTCTATTATTCATCCCATTCGAGGTTTTCGAGCAGAAGTCTCAAGTGCCCGGCGTTTTGCATTTTTCTTTTTATCAGGGTATGTTTCCGTCCCATTACAATCTGCTTTACATCTTTGGCCGCTTTGCGGTAGCCGTCGGCGCCCCCGATTGATTCATAGAGAATATCGATCAGCCCGTAGACATCATATTGAATCCGTTCTTTGGTCGGGCGGCCGAGATCATAGAAATCTAAAAGGCTGACCGAAAAGCCCAGCCCCCTTCTTTTGACCATGATATTATCGGAATGTATATCGCCGTGATATTCGCCGAGGTAATGAATCTGCTCCACGCCGAGGGCCAGGGCATACAGCAGGTGCAGCGCCTGGAATGAACTGAGACGGTTTCGTTTCTGGCGCAGGAGAAAATCGGAGAGCATCTCACCCTCGATCAAGTCGGAAACCAAAAATTCGGTTTTCTCTCCCAAAAGCCGGGAGGTGTCGCGGTGATGGTACTGCATGACAATATCGCACGAGCGGAGTTTATACAGCTTGCGGGCGTAGCTTAGAAGCCGTTTTTTGTCTATATTTCTCTTGGGATAAAAGATTTTGGCGGCGCGGACAATACCGGTACGGTTTTCGATGACCTTGTACACCTCACCTTCCCATCCGCCTCCCAGGTACTCGACCACTTCGTAATGCGAACCCAGTTTACGTCCTGATTTAAGATTGAATTTCGGTTGTGCCATAATAGAATTTAAATTTTTGGTTTATCGGAAATTATTCTTTTTTGTGCCGCATGTCAATTTTTTATATTTATCGGATTCTCCCTCGCCTAATGGATATAATTGTCTTATATTTCGGCCTGTAACAATCAATATCGGATTAACGGGAACATATTCGCATACATTCAATTATAGGCAGTAAACGGAATTGTTTAAGCCACCGACTATGAGGCGCAAATGAAAGTATCTGACCTGGTTGTCAAATGTCTGGAAACCGAGGGGGTTAAATACCTGTTCGGGCTTCCAGGCGAAGAAAACGAAGATCTATTATTTTCCCTTTCTGAATCCTCTATCGAGTTTATCCCGGTTCGTCATGAGCAGGGTGCCGCTTTTATGGCCGATGTTTACGGCCGGTTGACCGGCAGCGCCGGCGTCTGTATGTCGACACTCGGCCCAGGGGCGACCAATCTTGTAACCGGGGTGGCCGATGCGCATCTTGATAAAGCACCTATAGTAGCAATCACCGGCCAGGGATCATCGGATCGGATGCACAAGGAAAGCCACCAGTATCTTGATATTGTCAATATGTTCCGTCCGATAACCAAGTGGAACAATTCGATTCAGAATCCGCAAATTACGCCGGAAGTGATCCGGAAGGCATTCAAACTTGCCGAGATGGAAAAGCCGGGTGCGACTCATTTTGAACTCCCCGAGGATATTGCCAAGATGGAATGCGATATGGACCCGATCCCGCCGATTCGTCTTCGCCGTCCCGCTCCCGACTATAAAGCGATAAATGCTGCCGTGGAACTTTTGCGTCGATCCCGCGAACCTCTCATTATAGCCGGTAATGGTGCTATCAGGAAACTGGCTTCGAAACATCTTCGCAAATTTGTCGAGCAGACCGATATTCCGGTTATATCGACCTTTATGGGCAAGGGTGCAATTTCTGATAAGGACGAGCATTCACTCTTCGCGATCGGCATCCAGGGTAGGGATTTTGCCATGTGTGCTATTGATCGTGCCGACCTGATAATCACGGTCGGTTATGATGTCGCCGAGTATGCTCCCGAGTTCTGGAATCCGGAAGGTGACAAACGGATTATCCATATCGATTTCCAGCCGGCCGAGGTTTATAATTATTACAGCCCCGATGTCGAGATTGTATCGGATGTTTCAGGTGCTCTATGGGAGTTAAATGAAATAGTTGCCCGGGAAGGAATCGCGTTCGATCCGAACTGGTACAAACCGCTCAGAGAGCAAATACTCAAAGATTTCGATTCATATACAATGAAAGACAACGAGCAGTTTACTGTCCCCGGTGCTTTACAGATTATCAGAAAGCATATGAATCCGGGTGATATTATGCTATCGGATGTCGGTTCGCATAAAGTCTGGATCGGCCGTAATTATCCGGTCTACGAACCGAACTCGTGTATTATCTCAAATGGTCTGGCGTCGATGGGCATCTCCCTTCCGGGTGGAATTGCCGCCAAACTGGCCTATCCTGAAAAGCAGGTCGCAGCGGTTATGGGCGACGGCGGTTTCCTTATGAACGCCCAGGAAATTGAGACTGCCTGCCGGATTGGTGTTGGATTTCCTATTATAATTTTCAATGACAATGACTATGGTCTTATATCATGGAAACAAAAAAGACACCGGGATAAATCGTTCGGCACCGGCCTGACCAACCCCGATTTTGTCAAATATGCCGAGGCATTTGGTATTGACGGTTACTCTCCCAAAAATTTGGAAGAACTGGAAGAAGTTCTCGGCAAAGTTTTAAAAGAGCAGAAACTGTCGATTGTCGAAATCTCGATAGCCAATGATGTCAATTATAAATTGAGCGAAAAATTAAGTAAGGATCTCTGTGAACTTTTCGAGTTCCCGGACTTATAGAAGAAAGGCGAGGTAAAGATGAAAGCGATTAATCCTGCTACAAATGAAGTGATAAAGGAATACAAAGAACACAGCGACAATGAAGTCAAACAGATTCTCGAACAGGCCGACATTGAATATAAAAAATGGCGCCAAACCGATTTTGCCCACCGTGCAAAACTGATGCATAAGGCCGCCGATATTCTTCGCGATAAAAAAGAAGAATATGGTAAACTGATCTCGATGGAAATGGGCAAGCCGGTCACGGAAGCTAAAGCCGAAGTTGAAAAATGCGCCTGGGTATGTGATTACTACGCCGACAATGCCTCGACATTTTTAGATGATGAAATAATTGAGTCGGATGCTTCGAAGTCTTTCGTGGCCTTTGAACCGATTGGTGTTGTCCTGGCGGTTATGCCCTGGAATTTTCCTTTCTGGCAGGTATTCCGGTTTGCCGCGCCCGGTTTGATGGCGGGTAATGCCGGGGTCTTGAAGCATGCTTCCAATGTTCCCGGTTCGGCACTTGCCATTGAAGAGGTTTTCCGCGAGGCAGGTTTCCCGGAAAATCTTTTCCGCACCCTGATGATATCTTCGAAAAAAGTTGACTCGGTAATCGAAAATGAGCGAATCCGTGCAGTAACATTGACTGGTTCCGAACCGGCCGGCGCGGCGGTGGCATCGACAGCAGGTAAATTGATCAAAAAGACGGTTCTCGAGCTGGGTGGTTCTGATCCTTATATCGTGCTCGATGATGCCGAAATTCCGGCCTGCGTAAAAACCTCGGTTAAATCACGCATGATCAACACCGGACAAAGTTGTATTGCGGCTAAGAGGTTTATTGTGGTTGAATCGAAATTAAAAGAATTCGAGGAACAACATACGGCGACCATGAAAGAGCTTAAAATGGGAGACCCTCTTAAGGAAGATACCGAAGTTGGTCCGCTGGCCCGTGAGGACCTCGTTAAGGATCTCGAAAAGCAGGTCAATGAATCGGTCGAAAAGGGCGCCAAAGTACTATTGGGTGGTGAACGCCCGGACAGCCCCGGAGCCTATTACATGCCGACAGTGCTGACCAATGTCAAAAAAGGTATGCCGGCATATGGCGAAGAAACGTTTGGCCCGGTGACGGCAATTATTCCGGTTAAAGATGTCGATGAAGCAGTCGAAGTGGCCAATGATTCAGAGTTTGGACTCGGGGGTGCTGTCTGGACCCGGGATTTAAAGAAAGGTGAAGAAGTCGCCCGGAGAGTGTTCACCGGTGCCATGTTCGTCAATGGATTGACCAAATCCGACCCGAGACTTCCGTTCGGAGGTGTCAAAAAATCGGGTTATGGCCGCGAGCTGTCGCATTACGGTATAAAGGAATTTGTCAATATAAAGACAATCTGGATTGCATGATTAGTGCAGTATCGATTTTAAGGGGCAGGCGGTCAAACCTGCCCTTTTTATATTCTATGAAATATGCGGATTGAGTTTTTCCGGGTCGATTTCGAGATCCTTGATAGCCTTAGTTACAACCTTACTATCTATTTTGCCCTCCAGCATCAATCCATACAGCGTCGCCAGCGCGATATAACGTGCATCGACTTCGAAAAAATCTCTCAGCGCCGCGCGGCCGTCGCTTCGCCCGAACCCATCGGTTCCTAAAGCCATAAGCCTTCCGGGGATCCATTTGGCAATCGATGACGGCAGGGCCTTCAAATAATCCGAAGCCGCGACAAAGATTCCCTTTTCATCGGAGAGTAATTCGGTGACATAAGGCACCCGCGATTCTTCTTCGGGGTGCAGCATATTCCACCGTTCGGCCTCGATAGCGTCACGGTAAAGCATTTTGTAACTGGTTGCCGAATATACATCGGCATCGACATCATATTTTTCGAGAATATCGACCGCCTTGATGACTTCGTTCAAAATAGCGCCCGATCCGATCAGATGCGCTTTCAGTTTGGAGTTTTTCCTACCGTTACTGCTGTATTTGTACAATCCTTTCAGGATACCATCCTCGACACCTTCCGGCATAGGAGGCATGCTGTAAAATTCATTCTCGACCGTCAGGTAATAGAATATCTTCTCATTTTCCATATACATCCGCCTCAAACCATCCTTGATGATAGTCGCAATTTCATAGGCAAAGGCCGGATCGTATGTAATCAGGTTCGGTACCGGATAGGCCAGAAGATGGCTGTGACCATCCTGGTGCTGGAGTCCTTCTCCGGCCAGAGTGGTTCTTCCGGCAGTCCCGCCAATAAGGAAACCTTTGGCCTGCATGTCGGCCGCCGCCCATATAAGATCGCCGATCCGCTGGAATCCGAACATCGAGTAATAGATGAAGAACGGAATCATGTTGATGCCGTGTGTCGAGTATGCTGTAGCGGCGGCGATAAACGAAGACATCGAACCGGCCTCGGTTATCCCCTCCTCGAGAATAGCACCATCTTTAGCTTCCTTGTAGTACATCAGCGATTCTTTGTCTACCGGTTCATAAATTTGACCGAGCGATGAATAAATTCCGAATTTGCGGAACAGCGATTCCATGCCAAAGGTTCTTGCCTCATCAGGTACAATAGGTACAATATATTTACCTACATTATCATCGGCCAACAGCTTGGAGAGGATATGCACCATCACCATAGTTGTCGAGACCTCGCGATCGGCACCTTCGAAATATTCATCGAACAGACCGACCGACGGCTTTTTGATCGGCTCGGCGGTTGGGGTGCGTCTGGGGACATAGCCGCCCAGTTCTTTTCTTCGTTCGAGGAGGTATTTGATTTCATTGGTGGTATCATCGGGGCGATAAAAGGGGGTCTCCTTTATTTCATTATCCGAGATGGGAATACCGAACCGGCTTCGGAATTCGCGCATTTCTTCTTCATTGAGTTTTTTCTGCTGATGAGTGATATTTTTGCCTTCGCCGGCTTCGCCAAGTCCGTAACCTTTGACAGTTTTCGCCAGGATTACAGTCGGCTGGCCGTTATGTTCTACGGCCGCTCGATAAGCGGCGTAGACCTTTGCCGGATCATGGCCGCCGCGGCGCAGCTTCTGGAGTTGTTCATCGGATAAATTCGATACCAGTTTTTCCAGTTCAGGGTATTTCCCGAAGAAATCTTTGCGGATATATTCGCCCGATGAGACGGTGTATTTCTGAAACTGGCCGTCGGGGGTTTCATTCATTCTTTTTATCAGCGAACCGCTGTCATCTTTTTCGAGAAGTGTATCCCAGTCGGTTCCCCAGACTACTTTTATTACATTCCATCCGGCGCCGGTGAAGATTGCCTCTAATTCCTGGATGATTTTGCCGTTACCCCGGACCGGGCCGTCGAGACGCTGGAGATTGCAGTTGACAACCCAGATAAGATTATCAAGATGTTCACGCGAGGCCAGCGTAATCGCGCCCAGAGATTCCGGTTCATCGAGTTCACCATCGCCCAGAAAAGCCCATACCTTCTGGTCCGATTTGCCGATAATACCGCGATTCTTGAGATAATTATTGAATCTCGCCTGGTATATAGACATAATCGGGGCCAGCCCCATTGATACGGTTGGGAATTCCCAGAAATCCGGCATCAGCCAGGGGTGAGGATACGATGATAACCCACCGTCGGGTTTAAGTTCTCTTCGGAAATTTTCCAGATCCCGTTCGGTTAAACGGCCCTCCAGAAATGCCCGGGAATAGATGCCCGGGGCGGCGTGTCCCTGAAAATATATGATATCACCGGGGTGGTTTTCGTTTTTGGCCCGGAAGAAATGATTGAATCCGACCTCGAAGAGAGTAGCACTGGATGCAAATGTCGAAATATGTCCGCCGATGCCTTCTTCTTCACGATTGGCCCTGACAACCATCGCCATAGCGTTCCAGCGGATTATACTTTTTATCCGCCGCTCAATTTCGCGGCTTCCGGGATACGGCGGCTGGTCGTCGACATGAATCGTGTTTTTGTAATCGGTTACTTTCGGCTGGTGGAGAGGGACACCAAGCTCCGCAGCCCGTCTATTTAGAACTGCCAGAATTTCCTTTACCCTATTAGCACCCTCGGCCTCAAAGACATCATCGATCGAATCGAGCCATTCCCGGTTTTCCAGTTCATCCTGTTTTATATCGTGAGAATTGATTGTCTCATCCATATTAGACTCCCTAACTTAAAGTTGGCAATCCGTTTTAGAATTTTTAGATATTTCAGAATATACGGAATTAGGTATGCCGATGGAAAACAATAAATATATTTTATCGAAATTCAAACTTAAGACTAATCTGCCGGAAAATCAAATAATCGGCCTGGTTTTTTGTATAATTATTATATAGCAGTTTTTATTGCACCCTCCCGGGCAAATATATATATTTGAGTGATGGAAGAGAAATATATCGGCAATTATAAGATCCTCAAAAAGATAGGTGCGGGCGGTATGGCCCGGGTCTATCTTGCTGTGCACAAAGATGTTCCAAATCTCAAGGTAGTGCTCAAAGTCCTGACCGATGCCCGCCTGGCCGATCGTTTTCGTCAGGAAGCCGACAAGCTGGCCTTACTTGATGGTCATCCCAATATCTGCCGGATAAAGCACTTTTTCAATCATGGTGAGGATTTCGTGATTGCCATGGATTTCATTGAGGGTGAGACGCTTGACCAGCGGATCGAAGATGGCAAAAAGCTGGATATCAGGGAAGCGCTGCATATTATTTCGGAACTTCTCGATACCCTCGAAACAGCACACCGGAAGGATATTTCACACCGGGATATAAAGCCCAGCAATATTATGATTGATAATGCCGGAAATATCAAGGTGATAGATTTTGGTATTGCCAAAAGTAAAACCGATCCCAATTTGACCATTGCCGGAACCTCGTGCGGAACACCGGCCTATATGTCGCCGGAGCAGTTCAACCCGCCGGAGGATCTCGATTACCGTCTGGTTGATATATATGCCGCCGGAACTACATTGTATCGCCTGACAACCGGAGAGCTGCCCTTCAAGGGCGATAACGAGTTCGCGATTAGAGATTCGAAGCTGTTTGAAGAACCTCCCCGACCGAGAAAACTCAATCCGGAGATTTCCTCCCGGTTGGAAAAGATTATCATGAAATCTATTTCCAAAGAGCCTTCGCAGAGATACCAATCGGCGAGCGAAATGCGCGAAGCGCTGCTTCCGCTGATGGATGGTCCCAAAAAGCTCGCTGATGAAAAAACTGAGGATTTAATCTCAACCGAACCGAAAAAGCACAAAAAATCCAAAAGCAAATTGCCGAAACTTATCGGGGTTTTATTTATAGCGGTAGTTGTTATTGCAGCGGTAATATATTTTATACCGGATGGTTCAGACGAGGAGGCTTTTGCTCCCGATACCGATGAGCCGATTGTAACCGATGAACCGATTGATGAAATCCCTCCTCAGGGAACGCTGTCGCTGAGTATTGAACCGTCGGGGAAGCTTTATCTGGGTGAGGAACTTATTGGCAGTGACATAAGTTCTCAATCGATAACCGGTGATACCGGACAATATATCGTACGTATCGAAAATAACCGAGCTACCAACAGTCCTATCGTCGATACGGTCGAGATATTTGCTGATCAGAATATAAACCGTAGCTATGCTTTCAATTTTCCGCCGGTCAACAATGATGTTGCCGAAGATAATGAGCCGGCTCCGCCGCCGGTTAAGGGCAAAGGAACGGTCCTGGTCGGTTCGAGACCGCGGGGCGCGGATATATTTATCGACGGCAAACTGCAGTCGGAGAAGACTCCGTATACATTCACTCTTGTCGAGGGGCAGCATATATTTAAGCTGGCACTTGATTTGGAGGGGCGCCGATTTGAATTTATCGATACCGTCAGAGTTGAAAAAAACGGCGAACACCGGGTATTCTACAAATCGGAAATATAATTTCAATCACTGGTTGATTAATATAAATTATCAAACATAAACAAGGGAGTGCAGTATGAAACCGTCATATCTGATTACCTTCATTCTCGCGGCAGGGTTACTTCTGGTTTCACTACCATGCAAGGAGGCCCATGCCCAGGAAGAAAGTGATTTACCCGCTAAACTGGCGGAGGCAATAGACCTGTATCTTGATCTTCAATTCGATGCTGGTCTCGAAGTTACACAACAGCTCATGGCACACGACAACCTTACTAGTAAAGACAGTATTGCCATATTCGAAGTCATGAGTTTGATTACCTACGCCAAAGGCGAAAAATACCGCAGACTGGCCTTCGATTATCTGGATAAGATATCCAGTATCGGGCCGTGCGTATTGAATCTCCCCCGTGATCTCTGGCCACAGGAACTTCGCGACCGATGGTTCAGGATATCGAAGGATAAAGATGCGCTTGTCTGCGAAGAGCCCAGCGCCGATATCACGACCATTGCCATTATGGAGTTCGATAATCATTCCATAGGTGAATACCAGGAAGAGCTTGGATTTCTGGCCAAAGGTCTGGCCGATTTCTTTGAATACGATTTTGCCCAGCTTTCCAACCTGAAAGTAGTCGAACGTGATAAGATTAATTTCATACTCGACGAACTCGAACTGGCCGAATCGGGGATGGTCGATGCCGCCACTGCGGCCAAAGCGGGAAAACTGCTCGGTGCCCAGCTAATGGTTTTCGGATCGATTACCCAGCTCGATGATGATCAGGCGCGGATGATTGTCCGGGTGGTAAAAACCGAGACCTCGGAAATACTTGCCTCGGTCAGCAAAGATGGCGAGCCGGAATTTGTTGAAATGGAAAATGAACTGGTCAAGGAACTGGCCAAAAAACTCAATCTTATGTACACCGATGAATCAGAAGCGCTCATCAACGAAGCCGGACCGGATAATCTCGATGCCGCCCGGTTGTATGCAATCGGTCTTGATTTCATGGATAAATATGAGTACGAAAAGGCCTTCGAGTATTTCAAAATGGCCTACGAAAAGGATAATACCTTTACCGAGGCCAAGCGCAAAATGGATATATACCGTCCGCTTGTAAGTTAATTACATAATACCCAGCAGGAGTCCCCTTATGAACAAAACAATTATAGTTCTGCTTCTGGCGGCGGTATTTCTGGTCGGATGTTCCCAAAGCCTTTATATGCAGGGACGAAAACTGTCCGAACAGGAGCAGTATCAACAGGCAATTGATAAATATTACGCCGAACTCAAAGAAAATCCCGGCAATAATAAAGCCTGGCGTGAGATCGGCGTTGCTCATTATAAAATGGGCAATTATGACAAGGCCGAAGATGCATTGAAGCAGGCCAATAATATTGAGCCCGATGCCCGAACCAATCTGTTTCTCGGTTTGATAAATGAAAAGCGCGGCAATTATGATCAGGCTCTTTCCGCATATGCGGCTTCTTTGAATATGGCCGGCGAAGGCAAAACAAAGAATCTTATTCGAGCGCATCTGGACCGTCTGATTGTCGCCAAATTCGAAAAAGAAGCTCAAACCGCCATTGCCAACGAAGAGCAGATTAAGGCCGATACTCTTCCCGATAACAGTATCGCCGTAGTCGATTTCGACGGTTCGGCACTTCCACCGAATCTGGTGCCGATAAGCCTCGGCCTGGCTGAATTTACTGCCGTCGACCTTTCGAAAGTAAAATCCCTCAATGTTGTTGATCGGCTTAAGATCGACGTTCTTCTCAACGAACTAAAATTGAGCCAGTCGGAGTTTGCCGATCCGCGGTATGCGCCGCGCGTCGGGAAACTGATCGGCTCGCGAAAAATCGTCAGCGGTAATCTTGTCGAAAGCGGTGAAAATATGATCCGCCTTGACGGTGTTATCATAAACAGCGCCGACAGCTCGGCCACACGGACCGGGACAGTCGAGGATAACCTTGATGAATTTTTCAAATTACAGAAAAAATTTGTCTTCGATATCATAGATACGCTCGATATTCAGCTGACTGCCGAAGAGCGCAATGCAATTCAGGAAGTCCCAACAGAATCATTCCTGGCTTTCATGGCATACAGCCGCGGTCTTGATTATCAGCGCCGCGGGATGCCCGATGCCGCCCGGCAATCGTTTGAAAGGGCAGGAAGCATTGACCGGAATTTTGACGCTCCCGATGATAAACTGGGCAAGATTTCCGGATTGACCGGCGGTGAGGGCGGTGATGAAGGCGAAACGACTACAGAATCATTTGAGGAGACAGTCGTAACAACCGTTGAAGATCAACTTACCGAAGCCGGCTTGGATGCAACCCAGGTCCAGACGATTCTATACAACGGGTTTATTTTTGACCCCAGTTTGTTTAATCGTTTCGGGCGGGATCCCAACGCCCCTCCCTTTGGTATCGATATCAGAACAAGGAGTGCGGTTGTAATAATAAGGGGGGATCTCGATGGACAATAAAAGACTCATATCAGTTTTTGTAACCCTTTGTCTTTTACTTCCCGCGGCTTCTATCGGACAGATAGTCTATGACCAGCCCGGCTCGGGCGATATCAGGCTTATTTACAGCTTCTGGAAACTCGAAGACACTCAGGGTGAAACTGCTGAAATTTCGCAGTTTGCAATTCCGGTCGGGGGATTTATTCCGGTTAGAGATAATTTCGAGGTCAGGTTCGCGATAGGCAATGCCTTTAACAACTATGAATATTCAAATCAGGAAAACGATCTTTCGGGCCTCGGTGATCTGCGGATTATGGCCAGCCATTCATTTATGAACGACCAGATCCTGACCAGCCTCGGCGTAAACGTTCCAACCGGCAAAAAGGAGCTCGATACTCTATCCGAACAACCGATAATCCAGGCCCTGTCTCGGAACTATCTTTCTTTTCCGATTCGCCGTATGGGCGAGGGATTGGGGTTGAATTTCATGGTCGGAGGCGCGACTATAGTTGGTGAATCACGCCTCGGGGCGGCTGTTACTTACCAGTACAACGGTGAATACACCCCGTACAAAGGAACCGGCGACTACAAGCCGGGCGATTATATCAGTTTCAGCGGAAGTCTCGGCGGGACTTTTGATGAATTAGGATACGGCCTGAACCTGATTTATACGACTTATATGACAGATAAGGTCAATGAAGAGAAAATATACAAGCAGGCCCCTCAGTTTAATATCCGCCTTAATGGAACCTATGAGGATTTTCCATATATTACGAATGTGGGTGTCCAGGTCCTCCTCAGGGGCAACAGCGAAACTTATGATACGACCGGCACTGTCGTCAACGATCTCAAGCAGTACGGCAACGAAGTTCATATTTTCGGAATCGTTGAGTATCATGCCAGCGGCAACTGGGTCTTTGCACCATCGCTCGAAATACGAAATATCGGCGAACCGGAAAATGACTACGGGGCCTCCTCTCTGTTCGGATTCGGTCTCGGTGTTACCAAGGAGATAATACCTTCGGTGGGTCTCGATTTTAATTTCAAATACTTCACGGGCTCTACCGATGACGATCGCATTGACCTTACTGGCCTGCAACTTTCAACCGGCCTGGTAGCCGCATTTTAGGAGGGAGGTGGATGAAGATGAAGATGAAGATGAAGAAAGCGATATTACTTATTACAACAGCCGCATTGTGTATCCTCCTGACAGCCGGATGTTCCAAAAAGCCGGTTAACAGTGAGACTATCGATGTTAACATTGCGGCCTCAATAAAGGGGCTTGAACATGCCCAGCAATTGAGGTACTTTTCATTAACCGTTACAGCCCCCGGGCTTGGTATAATTGCGGAGACCGACCTTGAACTGATTGAAGGTCAACTGGTTGGGAGCGTTGTTGTTCTGGCCGGTGAGGACCGCAATTTCAGTATTATAGCTCGTAATATAGACAGTACAATTATATACCGCGGCGCGACCAGGCAAGACATATTTCCGGGTCAGGCAGTGACTATTGAAATAGCTTTGAGCCCGGTTGTCCCGATGTTGAAATTTGTACCCCGTTTTATGGCTGTTCCGATGGGTGTCAATATAGAGCTCGATATTCATGTTTATAATACTCCCAATCTGGGGAATATTGATTTTCGTGTTCTTCTGGGATCGCTGACATCGTACGACGCATTCAGCCTTTCCCCGGAACTCAGCCTGAGAGCATACTGGTATATGCGCGACGATACCGGCTATGCTTTTACGGTTACCGATATTGGTTCCATGACCAATGACACCGGCTATGTTCATCTGGGTACCATGAGTTTCATTACCTCCAGTTCCGATTTCGATACGGCTACCAATTTTATCGATATTGTCCCGCTCTCATATATGGGGCCAAATGAAGAGCCAATTGATATTGACACTATGTACAATGAAGGTACGACTCTGAAATTGTATGATCTGAATACCCGCATAATCGGAGCGTGGAACTTTAACAACGATGACAGCAACATAGTATATGATATCTACGATAATGCCTTGAATGGTATTGCATATGGGACTCAGATTGTTCCCCATGGAGAATTTGAAATGGCACGCCTTTTTGATGGTGTCGATGATTACGTGGAGATACCTGATGATGATCTATTGGATCTGGACGAAGAACTCGCGATTCAGTTTGAAATTCTTCTTGATTCGACTACGGGCAATGATATAATTTTGGCAAAAGGTTCACCTGACGGGAATGTTAATTATCGGATCCGCTATTTCAATAGTACTTCTCAAGATCCGGATTTCATCCAGTTCGAGTTTACCGGGCCCGGAGGGACCAGGAACCGTTACCGCACCTATGTAAACCTGGTCGATTATGAATGGCATACAATTTTCTATACTGTAAAATTCGGTGATCCTAGAGTGTCATATTTTTGGATTGACGGATCTATATACGACGGGGAATGGATAACGGGCGATAATATGAGCATGCCGCCGGTGACTGTCTCGCCGCTTTATCTTGGAAGAAGTGCCTCGGAAACCGATCCGGAATATTTCGGCGGCAGGCTGGATAATATATTTATATTGGATGTTGGAATAAGACCGGAATGGATAACCCCCAGACCGAGTCTTCTTTCTAATCCGTAATTGAGTTGCTAATCGAAAAAAAGGCGCCGGGACTTTGATTATCCCGACGCCTTTTTATTTTGGCTAGTATGTATATATGTATGTCTTAATTTTCCATCATGATCGTTTCGGCGACATTGGCAGTGTATACCTGATCGGTGTCAATTTCACCCGGTGTTCCTTTGATAAGCAATATACCGATAAGTGTTATATAGGCCAGAAGTCTCTGTCCTTTGCCCTCAGCATCGACTTCGCCGGAAAGCGGAATTGTACCTTCATTGGCTGCCATATACCCGCCTTTTGGCGTTAGTTCCTTAAAAGCCACTTTAATATAGCCCGGTTTGCCGGGCGCCTTGTTTTCTTTGATTTCGACCACTACCGCTTTACCCTGCGCACCTGCCTCGACGACTACTTCGCCCCCGATCGAGATTGGCTCTTCGAGCATAATAGGGACTTCTGAATCCTGGCTGAGTGCTTTTGAAGATACGGCTATATCCTGGGCGAATCGGATTTTGACTTCGGTACCTTCCGGAAGTTGTATTTTACCGGCCATGACCACCGGGGCGAAGGTAAAGAAAGTGAAGGCCGCCAGAATTATTACCGCTAACTGCTTTTTAATTTTTTTCATGTGTATTCCCTCTTTCTGATTTTTCCGTATTAATCCCTTAATTTGGGCAGTTTATCGCGCAGGTTATCTTCAAATGAAATAGTTACAGTTTTACCGATATTTTTAAACGTGATATTGCCTTCCATTTCGAATAGTGCATAACGGTCTTTGAGAACAATTTTATCATCGGCCGTTTCGCCCCATTTTTCATCATCACCGCCTTTGTGCACGAAATCGAAGGCGATATGGATATCGTATCCAAGTTTCCATAATAGATCGTAATCTTCACCTTCAAAAAGCTGTTCCTTGTCACTCCATTCCGGGTTTTTACCGTCCTCGGTAACTTCGATATGCAGATGTCCCATATCGGGAATAGCCTCGATTTTGTATTCATATGTATGTCGCTCGTTCCATTCCGCGACATCTTCAAGATATTCTTTGATGGCATGAATGCGTTCTTTGTCGGTCGAGGGATCGAGTCTCGGCCGGAGCGATTTCAACTCCCGCGGGGCTCTTCCAAGCAGAAATGCCGGGTCGCTGGAATCATTAATTCGCTTTTTAAGATTTTCATAGGTGGTAACTGCGGCCTCGACCGTCTTTTTCTTTTCTACCGTTTTCTTTTTGACTTTGGCTATCGCGGTAAGATTGCTCATCAGCTGTTTTTCAGCATTACTCAGACTGGGGCTGTTTTTCTCGTCGAAATCGACCTGGTTCATGATAGCCTGTGACGATATCGTGTCCTGTCCGGCCACGAAACTGGTGAACAGGTCCCAGTATATCAAAGCCCGGTCACTGCGGATAAATAATGTGGAACTTTCATCACCGACATGATAGCTTTTTAAAGAGCTAAGTATTTCCTGGTGATTTTCCGAGAGCTTGATACTGTCGCTGTTCGGATATGGTACCGGCCATGCATTCTTATTGCCGACCACCATTGCCATATCGGCTATAGTATTATCAAGACGGGTCAGCGCTTTGCCGATATCGAAATCTTTGTAAATTTCTCTAATTCTTCGCGCCGGAAGTTTGAAATCTTCGAAGACTTTATTGACTATCCAGGCGTTCTGATATTTTTCATAGGCGCGCATGATAGATTTGCGTTCATCGCCGGATGTACTCAGTATTTGCCCTTCATTGGCTTCGAGAATTTTGTCCTCTACCTTGATTGGCTTGGGATAGAGGAAGCTGAGATGGTACACATACGGTATCGAGAAAAGGACGATCCAGATAATACTCAAGGTGGTCACGAACTTGGCCGCTTTCCTGAGTTTCGAAAGTCGCCTGTTGCGCACAATTGAGTTTAATATCCAGTAGAACGGTTCTTTGACACCGATCGGGGTTATTTTTCTCGGCGGTTTGTAAACCGAACGGCCGACATCGGCACCGATCTTTTCCGGTGTTGAACCGGTGTTCGATATAAAGAAAACCTGGAAATTGAGTGTCCGTCCGACCACTACCCGCAAAAACTCGCGCATTTTGACGAGGACATTGCGCACCGAACCGGCCCAGGCCGAGTCGGAGGCGATTTTATTCAGGCTCAGGACTCTTTCTAAAAATATTTCGAAATCATCGGCGAGAATACCCTCTTCTTCCGGTGGCACCAAAACCACTTTTTCATCGCCCGTAAACCCGGGGAGGATATCGGCCTTGGTAATTACGAGCCCGACCGGGATCGGGAGCCTCGCCGAAATAGGTGCAATCAGTTCGATCATGTTTACGAATGAGGCCGCGTGCGCCTGCGTTTCCAGTTCGGCATTGAGTATTTTGGGGTCGAAGAAAAAGAGGATGCCGTCGGCTTCGGTCATAAATTCGGTAACTTTATCGGAAAGCTCGTTGCGGTCTGTTATCGAAACTGCCCGTCCGTTATAATCGTATGTTACAACCGGGAGTTTCTTGCTTCGGTCAAGAATGGCATTGAACTGCAGGACCCTGTCATCGGGAGTCGGTTCCGGGAATTTACTCTCACCACGGGTATCGACCATAGTACCGGCTTCGCCTGAGGTCCCCAGCCCCCATATCTGGCGGTAATTGGATAAAAACTCACCGGCGGTGGCATTATCGGTAACCGAAATTTGTAATTTTTTGGATACCTTGCAGTCTTCATTCAAGACCGTAAAATAAACCGTCTTACCCGAATTGGCGTGGCCGTACACACCTACCTTGATACCGGGCGGCCAGGCGGTACCGGTTGCCTCGGCGCCCTTTTTGCCCTTTTTCTTGGAGGCCACCTTGGCGCCTTTTTTCAAAAAGCCGAATATTTTCGCCATGCTAATATATCTCTATTCAAATCAAAGTTTTCAAAATCATTTACTGACCGCTTCCTGTGTCTCTGCGGCCCTGTTTTCGAGCTGATCCAGTTTATCCTGCGAATAATCCGACCACCATCCCGGCACAAGTACCGCCAGAAGGATAAAAACGACAATCAAAAGCCCGTAGAAAAAGTAAGCGGCATTTCGCTGGGCCAGGGACAGCCTGAAATAACGAAAACTGGTAAAAAGTCCTATGAATTTGCTCCACAGTTCACCAAAAAAGGCAGTTACCTTTGACCAGAAACTGGTTTTAACCAGATAATTCCACCGGCTCAGGTAATGATCGTACAGTTTTCCTTTTTGTGCCAGTTTATCAAAGGCGCCGACATTCTGCATGTGAAATTCCAGCGAGCCGCGGTCTTTCAATAAATCTTCGCCAAGATCACGTCTCCTGCGGTACAGTTCGAGAAATTTGAGCGGATTGGAAAGCGAATTGAAAGCCTCCGGAGATAAATCTGCCTGCACCGGTCGGGCAAACTTGGTCATAAACCGGGCGATTTCATTTAAGAAAAACTCATTAAGTTCAAAGTTATTATTGAGGCTTCCTTCCCGGAACAGGATCGGAACCAGGTGCTCTTCGAAATAAGCAACATCGCGTTTGGTCGGGCGCAGGTCACGCACGAATAAATATGCCTTGTTGGACTGGCCATCAGTATCGGCTTCCGACTCGAAGAAAGAAATTAGAACCTGTATGGCTATTTGCCTTAAATCGGAGCTTGAAAGAGGCGCCAGTTTAATTTTTTCCAAAAAGAATCGGTCGACTTCGACTGCTTTATCCCGTTGCTGACGAAGAGCCTGAAAGACAGCCACAATACCGTTGTAATTCTGCAGGAAAGCCTCGGTCGAAAACTGAGCGTAGTTGTTTTCGTATTTTTCGAGATATTGAAAAAGATTTTCAATATATGATTTTATTTCTTCACCCATATGTACATCCAATTTTTAAATCGTGTAAACGATCAAATCCATTTTGCCGACATCGGCCAACCTATTCATATCGCTGCCGCTGCGGAAAATCAAAGTCAACTGCCTGACACTCGATGAGCTCAGCATATCGCGCGGATGCAGCGCTACCTTGTTTCCGTAGCTGGTCGTGTCAACATCGACCGGATCGGTTTCGCCGAGACCGCGGGCTTCGTTGACGCCGAGCCGTACCTGCATGCTCCGCCATTCGGCTTCGCTGTAAAGATCTTTGGTTACCAGGATCACGGCATCGCCGACCGGAAACGGCTCGGCTATATCGACGACAAGGTAACTGAGTTCGCCGACTTGTTCGAGACGGCTCGCCGAGTAGTCAATATTTTTATAGGTCTTGCCGCTGTATGTCAGCATCTCGGTCGCCATCGCCTGATCGCCGAGCTGTTCGGCCTTGGTCTGGGCCAGGAAGGCCAGCATCCCGCGGAGGGCACCGAGGTTGCTGTCGATCATGGCAACATGACTTCCGATATTCTTATGTTCGTACTCTGCCAGTAAAAATGCATCCACCGCCGCCATAAATTTCCCGATTTCCATCTTGTGCTCGCGGGTGAAATATTTTTCGTTCAGATAATCTTTCAAACCGGGCGAAAGATTCAGCAGGCTCGATATTACCCTGAAAAGCTTCTTAAACTGGATAACCATATTAATCGGATGCGGCGCATTCTTGCCGACAATAAATTCATCCAGTGTCGAGGCAAAGTGATACACCAGATGATACATGGTATCTTTAAAAGCAATCTGCAGGTTGGTCGAAGCACCCTCAAGAGCCCCCGAAGTGGTCACGGCCATATAGGCTCTTGTCGAAAGAGCGAGCAGATTCTCCAGCCGGTTGCGGTAATCGGTGGCTTTCTGGGCCAGTCTGTCTTCAGCATTCAATGTCATACAGGGCGGGAAATAGTCGGGTGCGGGGGAAATTTCGGTACCGTTAATCGAAAGCTGGGCTATCGGGATATACAGGCCTTCCGGAAGATTCGGGGTCTGCCCGATAAATACTTTGTAATTATTTATATTGTATGGTACTCTCGGGACAGCTTCGGATGGTTCAGCGTCGCCGACCGCAGTCTTTATTTCCGGGTCGATCCCGATATACACCATCACCCGGTTTTCTTCGATCTCGGCTTCGCCTCGTACGATCGTACCGAGAGATTCATTGATTTCAATATAGGAACCATCCGGCGTAATCGCCTGACAGCGGGTGATCTCGATGGTCATGCGGTTACCGCTCATCGATGCATTCATGCTCAAAGCGGTATTACCCTCGGTCGATTTTTTCACCAGTCCGAAATTATCGACAGTTGCCCGTTGGTGCCACTTTGCTAAGTTTTCAAAATACTTTTCCTGGTCTTTGAAATGCTTCCCGGTAAGAAGCATCCCATCCTGCCAGTTTACCGAATATAAACGTAAGTCACTCATTATCTTGCCTCAGACGATTAGAAAGAATTTATGCTTATCATAATTCAAAGTCAAGATTAATGGATTATCCTTTGCCAAATATATTTATGCAAAACTGGAATAACCCAGATATGCCCCTTCCTTTTCAGATAATTTCGCTTTTGTTTTCTTTGCCTTTATTTTTATGCGGTATTCCAGATCCCCCGGCATAGCCGTATTCAAGAACCATTCTATTTTCTTACGTTTCGGCTGCCCCGGAAGAAATTCCCTTACTTTTTCGGGCGGAATATCGTCGATTATAACCTCATATGTGGAATCATATTCTGTAAATTCTCTCCCCAGTGTAGTCTCTTTCCCCAGTCTGCCGCTTTCGTCGCCGAGATAATAGCGGATCGATTCAGGAATGATATTATTTTGAGGGATATTTTCTTTTATCGTAACTCTGTATCCGAGCAGGTGCTCCAGCACTTTTGGAACCAGTTCGGCGCTGCCCGACCAGAAATGAAAGGTCGGGAACATGGTCAGCCAGTATAGTATTTCCTCGATATCCTGCCGGCCGTCATCGAGATCGAATTTAAATAATTTTAGTATATTGACCAGATGAGTCGGATCAATGACAGCCAGATCGTATTTAAGCAGGTGAAACCGGGCCAGCGAGTCATGCCTGATAACCGAGGCATCGAAAGGCGCCATCAAATCACGCGCCGAGTCCTCCCATTGTCCGGTCGATTCTCTAACCGAGCCAAGCCCATAAAAAAATTGATACGGCATATAATCGACCGCGCTGGGATAGCCTACCTCGAGAGTTATTTTGGTATCGGAATGCAGTCTTGTCCCCGGTTTTGGTTCCTGTTTTAATATTTCGCCCTTGTAATTCTCATAAACACCAACCGCTTTGATATATATGTTGTTTACATCTACTCCGATACTCGACAGCAGGTTGAGAGCGGTGGCGTAGTGGAATGGGTGATCCCGATTACAGAAATCGGGCATGTTTTTGTATTTTTTCTCGATCATTTCTTAATAATATCCACGCGGTACTGAGTATTGACCGGCGACCTTGATTTTAAAAATGAAATCAGCCGCGATTTCAGCAGTAGTATTTCATCCTGCGCGTAGAATTGATCGTACTGAATCGCAGCCTCTACAACGATACACCGCCTGACACCGTTTTCAAAACGGTCGATTCCACTGGCACACTCGGCTTTAATGATGCGGGGATCAAATGTCTCTGCCCAGCGAGCGATTTCATCGAAATTCAGAGCCCGGTCCCGGTTTCTTAGCCTCTGGGATACCTCAGCCATGATTTGCTCACTGGTCTTGGCCGGGACCGCCCCGGTAACCGATGATATATTTTGCACTTCGGAGATTCCCGGGTGGCTCTCATAAAGCTCGCTTATTTTTCCGGCCTCGATTCCATTGGCGTTCGTACCCGAGGTAGTCGAATAATTTACTGTAATTGAATCGGGAGCAGCCTCGATACCCGAAGTATAATCGAACCATAAAACCAGTTTTCCGTTGCGCTCTTCGACCGAGTAAAATTTCCGTTCGGCATCACTTATTGCCTCGTGGCGCGGGGCATAAATGTTCTTATCCGAGTCGGTGACCTCGTTTATTTCCAGGACATGTTCAATATCTTCCGGTATTTCAATTTCGATTAACCGGTTTCCGCCGGTATGCTTGAATAATGTCAAATCACTCTTATTGATTGCAATAAAAGTATCGAATAAAATATCAAAACCTGCCTGCAGCCGACTCTTGTCGCCACCCTCAGGGAGCTTCAATTTAATCCAGAACAGGTTTTCGGTACTTAGCTCAATGCCCTTCTCTTTGGCCAATGCTGATAATTGCGAATTCGGTTTGCCTTTTTTCCATGAGGAAAGGAAGTTATCACTGAATTGAATGAAGTTATCCTCCAGCGGCTGGAAAAGATTGACACTTTTCCTTAAACCGCCCCAGTCGACAGCTTTGTCATCGACAGTGTACATCTTCTCGATACTGCATATCATCCCGGGGCAAAAGCCGGCATTCTGGTTTATTGTACCATCCTCTCCGCCCGGATACCATTTAGCCCATCGTATCTGCTTGACCGCTTCTTTTTTGGCCCGAATAAAGGCGGCGCCGTCCTTAAAATCAGCAGCCGGACCGTCATGGCGGAAGGCCAGGTACAGATAATTTTCCGAACCGGAAGGCATGGTTGTCTGCACCCCGGTTGTCGTCGTTGATTTTTCTGTTTCCGGCCTGGGTGAAAGATCAAAGAGGATCTCGCCGCTCTGCATGATGATATGAACAATTTCTGCGGAGATTATTTTTTCGTCCCTGACCGGGGCGAAGAAAAATGTCTCACCCCCCTCGCGCTCTTCTTTGTAATAAAATTTCGTGTGCGGATCGATCTCAACCACCGGATCATTGGGTACACAGCGCATAACAGTGAAGGCCGGAACCGGGTACCGGCGGCTTTCGGGGCAAACCGATTTGATAAGGGAATCGCTCGCAACTTCCCAGATCCGCTCGATTTTTTTATCGATCGATGAAAGCTGGTTGGCGTAAAGCTGCAGGGTAATCCTCAAAATCGGATCCATACGGTCGGGCGATTCCGGGATATCGGAATTCCATTTCCGCAGTTCACGGTGCATATCAGAAAATATCTGCTCTTTTGTTCGATGTGTCGTTTCTTTCATCGCTATCTGCCTAATCGAGGTTGAAAGTCTCTTCGAATTTTCTCTCTTCGTCATTCTCTTTATAATAACCGCTGACTTTGACGGTCAGGCCGAGCGGGTGCATGCCCGAGGTATCGATATCGGAAAGCGACACCGAAACATTATAAAGCCGCTTTTCGAATTTATCGATAGCATTGCGGATGCTTGCCCGAAGGTCGGAGCGGTTGGCGCTGTATAAATCGGAGTATTCCTTTTCCCAGATAATACAGCCGTATTCCGGTTCGAACGGAATCGACCCCTGCCGGGAGGAGATAATCAATCCCACCGAATGGGCGAGTGACCGGTAGAGGTCGGTCTTATTGAGATAACCGTTTTTTAGAGCGAACGGAAGGCCTAGATAATCCATATCTAATTAATTTTTACCAATGCTCCTTTAAGGTTGGCCGTCGCGCCTCCTTCAAAATTGGCCATGGCGCCGCCTTTGGCGGTCAGGTTGGCCGAGGCATTTATATCGATATTACCCGAGGCTTCGATTTTCAGGTTGCCGCCGGCTTTTAAATCAAGGCCGGTGGTAGATTCAAATGCTATCGTTTTGCTCTTTAGAGTAATTGAACCATTGGGACATTCAAGACTTATTGACGGACCTTTGGTTTCAATCGTGAATTTTGTCTTGCCGTCTTTGCCGGCCAGTTGAATTGTCTCATTCTCTTCGTCTATCAAAAATGTACTGCCATTGATTGTCTTTATAATTTTTTTGGAATTATCCGAATTCGGAATCTCGGATGGCGGAAGATGCATTTTGCTGTAGAGAGATCCAAGCGCGATCGGGTAGTCCGGATCACCCTGCTCGTATCCGATAACGACTTCATCGCCGATTTCAGGAAGCATATACCAGCCGTAATCATTACCGGCATACGGCACCGCCATACGTACCCAGATCGTTTCCAAACCCTCGGTACCGAAATATCTTACTTTGACTCGTCCCATATTCAGGGGGTCGACATTATCGACGACCTCGGCAACGTGCAGCCCGATATTCGGTCGCTCCTTGAGGTGCTGGGTTGTGTATACTTTGCGTTCAGCCACGATCGGTTTTTCCGCCTGGTCGATTTCTTTATCAACCGACTGCCGTTCCGGGTAAGCGATTTCAATCGGGACACTTATGAATGTATTGTGATATTTTCCGCTTTCATCGAAGGTATGCCTGACCGCTTTTACCCAGTACTGACCGTCATATTTATCCATGCCGGTCACTTTGACGCTCATACCGACCGTCACTTGCGGCACGATCGACTGCCCGTGACATTTGGCCATCTGCGCCAGGGCCAGTTTTTCTTCAACACTCAGGGAATCATCGAGCCCCTTCGCATCTTCGGCCGCTCTTGCCGAGGGCGTTTGAGCGGTCTGGTCGAAGACCTTATTGGATGCTTCCGATGACGATTTGGTCAGGGCTCCGAGCGATGCCTTACTGCCTGCTTTTTCCGAATCGGAATCGAAAGTCTTCTTTTCTTCATAGTTGTAAATTTTTGCGGCAAATTTCCGCGGGGCGGTTTTAAGCCCCATCCGAAATGAACCGAGAGTCCTCCGCCAGACCAGTTCTGTCGATTTGTCGGAACTGGCTTTGGTCATGCAAAACTCTCTGCTGTTATAATAAGCGAATAGCCCGGCCCGACGGGCCATTTGTTTGACAAATTCATAATCGCTCTGCCAGTACTGTGCTATATATTTGTATTTCCGGCTGGTCGACTCGATTTTTCCTTTGGTTATTTTGTAGTTACCGACTATCGAAGAAACAACATCACTAACCGTAACATCAGTAAACTGGCTGTTCTTCAAACCGCCGTCCATGCTGATAGTTGGGCTCTCGGCGATAATCATGACCGAATTCAGCGAGTCGATTTCATTGACGAAGTCGATATTGGTTATTACCCCGATAAATTCAAGCGAACGTGAAGATTCAACCATCTCGCCGGTCGGAGTGATAGTTACATTTATCAGCTTGCCCAGCATGGAAGTATATTTTTCGGGATCATCGAAATCCCGGTCCGTCTGTTCCTGTCCCACCTGACGTATTCGCACCTGCAGCTGGTGGTGATTGTCGATAAACTGATCGAGCTGCAAGCCCGAGATGTTATATTTTATTTCTTTATCACCGATTTTAATGGTGCAGACTGCCGAAGTTTCAATCGTAGCCATCAGAGTTTATCCTGCCAAAAGATTAAGCCGGGCGGCCATTACCGCCCGGCAAAAAATACCTTATATTATTCCTGCCAGCGATTGTCAACTTCCGCATCGGATACGGTTAGTTTCTGACAGGAAATCTCGAAATATTCCCACATCTGTTCGTCTGGATTGTCTTTGATATGCGGAACATGTTCTTCATAATGGGTGATGAATCCATCTTCCCACACAAGTTCTTTCATATCAGTATCGTCGGGACTGCGGAAAGTAACTTTTCCCGATTTCCAGTTTGGTTTAGATGAATCCATCGCCCAGCGAGCGATGTCGACAGTGTCATCCGATTCGCGTTTGATCTTGATGACTCCGGCATGAGCACGGTCAGCGGGGCGGCCGGTTTCATCTTTGGAAGTGTACAGATTGTAGGCAACCTCGTACACGTTCCTGTAAGTGACACCATCAATCGTAAGGGTTGGTCTTCTGGCCATAGTGGTCTCCTGTTTGGTAAGTTGTGCGTTGTTTATATTTTCTTAATTGATATTATTTATCCTTCACATTGGTCTGGTCATCTTCGTTCCAGGCTGTAAATTCGATATTGAATGTCCGTGCCGGATATTTCGGGTTAAGTGCGACTCTGATATCGACTTCCTGGCGCTTGCGCATTTCCTCATCAGCGAAAATCTCGACCTTATAATCTTGCAAGATATTATCCCCACCCGATATCGCCTTCATGAATGTATCAATATCGCGTCGAAGGGTGTCGATGAATTTCTGGTCGATGACCGAAAAGGTTTGCTTATTGAGATAATTGCGCAGTGTCTTGTAGACATAATCGTATGTCCGGCGGATTGAATAGACATTGAAGGTCTCTTTGTTGAATAAAGTCGATGACCCCATCGCTACTGCGGTACCTTCGAAATTGACCATCGGGTTGACACCTTTTTCGTTTATCTTACTGGCATCGGGCTGGTTGGCCTTGAATCGAAGATACTTGGCCTCATTGATCTTGCCGTGCTTGAACCCGGCCATCGGCTGCTGCATACCGGCCGTGGTGTCGCCCTGGTACATCTTGCCCGCCACCGCCGCCGACGGCGGAATCCAGACGTCGTCGTCTTCAAACTGATTTTTCTCGCGAGCCATAATGTAATTGGCAAAAACCGAAACATACTGCTTGTAACTGTCTATGCCCGGAAGATTGGCATAGGCCGGGTCTTCGAGCATGTCCATTATTTCTTCGTATTTATCGAAATTCGGCATATCGGTCATGACATGCAGCTTATTGGGAAATCCCAACTGCCGCGCTACCGTGTCGATATTCTCCACCGATCCGAGGTAGCCGGGGATAACCGCCATCGAGAAACATTCCTTGATTGACCATTCGCGATAAAGATCCGAGACCGCCTTGGCCAGTTCTTCGAATTTTTCTTTATCATCGGGATCGGTCAGTTCCTCGACGCCAATATTGGCAAACCAGGCGTTAACCTTTTCATCCGGCTCCTGCTGAGCATTGGCAAAGAATTTATCGATTGCACGATAAGTCTGTTCCAGTTCCCGGCTTTCGCGGTGAACCTTCTTCATATTCTTTTCGAGATTCTGCTCCAGTTTGGTTGCCTGTTCGTTGAGGCTTTTTCGAACCTCGTCCGGGTCATCACTTTCTGCCAGTGCATTAACCCATAATTTAAGCCGCTCGGCCAATAGTTTTCTCTGCTTGGCGAAATCGGGCTTGGTCAAGAACTCTTTGCGCTGAAAATCCTTCTTGGGATCGAGCCATTCAACGCCTCGCACCAGGTCACCGTCGGCTGTCTTAAATGACGGCAAGTGTTTTGCAAGAGCGGAAAAATCTCCGAAAGTATCGCTTAGAATAGAAGCAAATTCATCGTCGGAAACTTTTTCCATCTCCATTTCTTTTGCCGGTGCAGCTTCCTTTGCCTGCGCCTGCTCTTCCTGCGGCTGTAGATTTTTTTCTTCTTCTCCCATTTATCTCACCTCGCTTCTATTCTGTCAAAAGGTCGATGTAATATTTTGCCGCCTTAAGAAGCGCTTCCTTTTTCTCTTTATCTTTGAGCGTCTTCTTAAGCGTATTGTTCTTTTTTAACTGCTTATCGAGATCGGCAATCATCTCCTTGGTATAGTAGGTCTTTTGGAGAAAATCGTTCTTTTCGATAAGTTCCTTGGAAGTAAAATCCTTCATCGAACGAATTTCGAATTCGGCATTAACCGGTTCACCATCCGGTGATTCCAGCTCCGTTTCGAACGATGGGCGGAATTTCTCAAAGACTTCTTTGAGATTGTTGCAGCGGCTCGGAGTCGGGTCCGCTTCCTCACTGTTGTTGAGTTTGGACACATAGAGCAGTTTATTCGAAGGAAGCAGTTCGACCGGAATCGAATCATCCTTTTTAACCCGCTCTGTTGCACCCAGAATAAATTTAGCCATTTATTCCTCCATGTATTTGAATTTAAGATTTGCCGACAACATTGAACACATAGGCGTCATCTTTGACATCTATTTCGATCTGGTCACCTTTATTTATTTTACCGGTGATTATATCCACCGATAGTCGATTTATTATATCCCTTTCGATTGTCCTCTGTATCGGGCGGGCACCCAGCTCAATCGTATATCCGTCCCGGGCGACTTTCTTGACGGCATCATCGGTCAGGTCGGCTTCAATATCCTGGTCCTCAAGAAGCGTTTTTAGCTGTTTAAATTCCAGGGCCGCTATTTTTTCCACCTGTTCAGGTGTGAACGAATGATATACGATAATATCGTTGAGTCGGTTTAAAAGTTCCGGACGGAATTTTGAAAAAAGGAAATTCCGGACCTCGTCCATATCCACTTCACGCCCCTCACGGTCGGCATCGAGTATCTTTTCGGCGGCATAGTTAGAGGTCAGCACCACAATTGTGTTCGAAAAATCAACCGTCCGCCCCTGTCCGTCGGTAAGGCGACCGTCGTCGAGCAGCTGCAGAAGCACATTGAATACATCAGGATGTGCCTTCTCGACTTCGTCCAGAAGCACGATTGAAAAGGGCTTCCTTCTAACCGCCTCGGTCAAAAGTCCGCCCGCCTCGTATCCGACATATCCGGGAGGAGCCCCGATCATTTTAGCAACCGAATGAGACTCCATGAATTCCGACATATCCAGCCGGACCATAGCGTTTTTGTCATCGAAAAGGAATTCTGCCAGAAGTTTCGGCAGGTGGGTTTTGCCGGTCCCGGTCGGACCGAGAAAAAGGAAGGCACCCACCGGGCGGTATGGTAATTTCAATCCGGCGCGCGATTTTCTGATAGCGTTGGAAACCGCCTTTACCGCATTTTCCTGCCCGATTATTTTGCTGGCCAGGTATTCTTCCATCTTTATCAGTTTATCTTTTTCGGCCGTCATCATTTTCGAGACTGGAATTCCGGTCCGACGGGCAACAACAGCGGCAATATCGGCATCTTCAATTGTCGGCTCCAGATTCTCAACCACCGGTTTTAATTTTTCGAATAAAGCTGTCTGCTCTTTAAATCGTTTCTTTATATCATCCAGGTTGAATTTCTTATTCATGGCCCACCTCCGTCAAAGCCTCCACTCGGTGACCCCAGTATTTATTAAGAGCGTTTATCTGCCTTGAAAATTCATCGTATGCCTTGTTGAACTCCTCAATTTCTTCCCTGTCTTTATCCGGGTCTTTTCCTTCCAGATTTTTAATCATCTTTTCGATTTCGGAAAACTGCTTTTCGAGATATGCCTTCTTATCTTCTCCGAATTCTTTCTTGACAGCGAACTCCGAGGCGGCTTCGTCGATAACATCCAGCGCAACATCGGGTAAATTTCTCTCGCTTAGGTATCTCTGCGAGAATTTTACGGCCGCGCTGAGCGCTTCGGGGCTGTAGGTTATTTTATGGTGATCGGCATACTTCTGCACCACCCCGGTCATAATCCTTAAGGTATCATCATAATTCGGTTCTTCGACGACAACTCTCTCGAACCGCCGGTCGAGCGCTTTGTCCTTTTCGAGATAGCGGGTATATTCTTCCTGGGTGGTGGCACCGATCAGTCTTATCTGTCCCCGGGCCAGGGCCGGCTTGATCAGGTTGGCCGCATCCATTCCGCCGCCCGATCCGGCTCCCGCCAGCGTGTGGATTTCATCGATAAACAAAATTATCTTCCCGCCCGATTTGACCACCTCGCTGACCAGCGACTTGAAACGTTCTTCGAATTCACCTTTATATTTGGCTCCGGCCACCAGCGCACCCATGTCGACTTCCATAACTTTCACCCCGCGGAGCGATTTGGGGACTGTTTCATCGATTACAGCTTGAGCGAATCCCTCGACAATGGCCGATTTCCCGACTCCTGCGCCTCCGACCAGTACCGGGCTGTTTTTGCGTCGGCGGAGAAGAATCTGGATTACCTGCTGAAGCTCATCCTCCCTCCCGATCATCGGGTCATATTCACCACCGGCGGCAATATTTGTCATATCAATGCAATAGCGAAGCGTTTTGGCGATACCCTTCTTTTCCCGCGAAGGTTCCCCGCCCTCGGCCGTATCTTTTCTTTCCGACGGTTTCCCGGTGGCAATCTCCTCGACCGCCTTGCTTTCGGCTAAGGATTTATAGATATCTTCTTTGGTAACCCCCAGCTTTTCTCTGACGTATGGAGACAATGCCGATTTGGGATCAAAAATAGCCAGGAGAATATGTTCCGGTTCGACCAGTGGATCATATAGACGGGATTTTTCTTCGATCGACTGTTCCAGAACTTTCTGGACCGATGGTGATATGTTCAGGTTTTCCTTGGTCGATGTCCGGCTCGATTGCTCCTTGAGATGAATTTCTACAATTGACTCTACGAACGAGGGGGTTTTGCCCAGATCATTTAGTATTGACTCAACTTCGGTGCCTTCATATCGAACAGCCGCCATTAAAAGATGCTCGATTTCAATTTCAGGATGCCGGAAGGCCGAAGCAACTTCGCGGGCATTTTTTATGATTGCGCGCGAATCCGAGGAGTAACTTGCAATATCCATGGAAGCTAATTAACTCCGTTTATGAAAAATTTAGTTGTTTCCTCTCGGAAAAGATCGTCATGTCACACTTTGAGGCTCGACTGAAAAATTTAATTTTTCCCTATATAAAAGTCAAGTTTTAATAAAATTAGCTTTGCTATATATCGCCGCTGAACAAATCAAGCGGGTCGGTTGAAACTTCGGGCCGGTCCGATGAATCCGAACTGCTTTCTGCCGCACGGCGTTCGGCGTCGGTTTGAAGTGTCGCCGCACTTCCATTTGTAAAAAATTGTCCTGAAATCGCCTGACCGTATCTGAAAAAATTTACAGGGCAGAGCATATGCCGCCCCATCAACTGCTGGTCGGCGGTTGTCTGATCGGTCGAAAAGGCCACCGAACCGCCGCAAATTCCGACCCCGGAAACATTGTGAATCGTGCCCGATATGGCCGACTGCCAGGGTCTTGATCCGCCGGTTGCCCGATTGGAGCATTCAGCCTTTATATGAGCGATTTCATGAAACGCGAGATTGGCCAGTTGATTGGCCATAATTGCTTTCCAGTTGGTAGCGCCGCCGTGAGCTACATGGCTGAATACCTCGGCCACCGCCGGGGAATAGGTCGATACCGATAGCGCCCGGCCGCCCTGGTCGCCGCTGCTTCCGGTAATGAAATTGCGCATCTGCTGGCGAATTTCGTAAGAAAAGGCATGACGGTAATCGCCGAGCGCATCTATCATCACCAAACTGGGGCGGCGGTCGGCCGCGGCTGTTGATGATGAATTGGAGGTATTGCTGGATACGAGATATACTATCGGTTCCCGCATGTTGATAGTCAAGCCGGTGTAATTGGGCTGACGCTGAGCATTGGTCGGAATTCGGCGCACCCGTACTGTCCACGTTTGACTGTTGTTGGGAATGTGCGAGACGCAGTTCTGAAAAAGTTCTGTCAGAATTCTTTCGAACTGCTGAAAAAGCTCGGTGCGATGCTGCTGGACGGATGTTGCTTCGCCGTCTACCCGGGCGGCGCTTCCACTGCTGCCGCTTGCTTCCGGAATTGCCACCGGTTTTATCTCACAGTAATAAACAGTATAAGTCGGCATTACTCTTCACCCAGTTTCGGAAAAAACACGCGGTAACCTCCAGGAGGAATATCTTCGAGCCGCACTTTACCCTCCGAATCAAGCTTCCCTTCCTGTTCGGAACCGTCGGCGAATATAATTTTGTAGTCTTCATCGGCGCGCGGATTACCGTCGTCGTCATACAATTCAAGCTCAATCCAGTCTTTGAATTCCAGAAGTCCCGATTCCTGTTCCCGGCCGTATTCTTTTCCCCCGATTTTTATGGTGAAAAAATATTCCGGGGGATTGTATTGACTTCCGTAGCGCTCCATTTCTTCCTGCGACGGTATTTCGTCGGTATCTTCGTGGTATTCATATTCCCATTCGAGTTCGAGCTTTTCGTCGTTGATTGTCGATGGAATACTGACAATTTTATCATGGGAGCTGTCGCGATCATATTCGAAAATGGTCACGAGAACTTCGGTGCCGTTTTTGATGCCCTTGACATCGGCGGTCAGTTTCAGTACATCTCCGCGCCGCGCTATATCTTCACTCCATTTCATATTACTGACGCGCACCACCGGCTGGACCGGAATCATCTCCGAGGTCCCGCTTAAACTGTTGCCCGATATATCTATATCGAAATATATTTTATCGTCCTTGTCCATATCTTCAGGAATATCAAAAGCATCAACAAACCTGTTAGCCAGCACTTTGCCGTTTATCTTTCCCAGCTTTTTGCCTTTGGCGCTTTTGCCGGTCGCCTTGATTTTGGCGCCGTTGCCGACAAAAGCTGTCGTGACCTCGAAAAATGCCTTGCCGCCGGCATACGCTACACCGTCACGCCACATCATCGATACCAGCCTAGGATCGAGCTTGATGCTGTGTTCGGAATCGGTTCCTTTTGAATATTCGAGTTTGCTCATATTTTGCTATTCGTGCGGTACGAATGAGTCAATAATTTTGTCGACCTCAAGACCGATTGTCTTGATAGTCTTTTTTGAAAACGGCGCCACGAATGTATACCCAACGCCGTTTTGAAGAAGAAAAATCATCTTCTGGAAAATTACTTTGTCGTCGGTCGGCACAGTTTTGTAGACATATTCGTAAACTGTCTTGCCGCTCGGGAGAGTCTTGCTTTCATCCTTTAAAACTTCGATATCCGGCATTTCCCCGGTTGCCAGCTGTATTCTTTCGCGGGCGAATTCTTCAAGCGTATCGTGCTCAGTTTCCGGGTCGATCCCCAGCGACAGCAGATGCTGCACCCCGCTGTCATCCGGGCCCATGAATGTATAAACACTCTGGTCCGACCATTCTTCGGGCAGGTCGATCTTGAAACAGCGGTAGTTGCTATTCTTGCTCATCGGACTCTTCTCCGGGAAGCTCGGCATTGGTTACCGATTCATTGATTGTACCTATCTTACGCTGCACTTCGTCTCCGTTTTTGTTGCTCTCCCACCAGGAAGAAAATTTCTGCACCATCTCCAGGTTCGATTTCAACTGAGATTCATTGGGATTATCGATATGCAGATCAAATTCAGGATAAAATCTTTTTATGAAATCAACGCTGAATTTTTTTACATCGTAAGATTTTTCGCTGCTTGTTGCCCATTGCAGAAGTACCGGTATCGATTCGGTGCGGACGAACATCCTGAAATCAAGGCTGTTCGACTTAATGGTAATCTCATCTTCGGAGTTATCGGTTTCGTCCATAACCGATACCAGATACCTTCCCGGCGGAAACATCTCCGGCCATCTTTCGATCAGGTCTAACTCAAATTCATATGATTCGTCCGGTTTTAAAGAAATTTCCTCCGCTTCTTCGACTACATAACGGTAGCCGCCTTCTATCGCCCGATGTTCCTTGCGGCCGAAGGGAAGCTCTTCGAATGCCCCATCGGAGCTGATAATTTTGAGTATTACGCCCCGATCCTTAACCGGCTCGCGAAAAGCAACCTTTTTATCAGATATATTCTTATAGATTATTTTCATAAGAACCGGTTGTCCCATTATAAAGGCATTGCCGGTCAGGCTGATATTTATTTCACGGTCCGCTTTGCTTATTTCGGGTTGGTCAATCGGCATAGCGCCTGCTCCCCAAAGGATTAATATTAATAAAACAACATTTATCACTTTAAATCTATATCAACTTTTTCTTCCGCGCAAAACTCTGTTTTCTCCGGCGGTGAAGCTGTGTCGTGACCCTGTCGGATCCATCAATCCCGAACCGGGCCTGGTGTGATCGGAATCTTCGGGCCGTGTGTGATTCCCGAGACTGAAATTAGTCCGTTTGAATTGATTTTTCGTTTCATGTCCGGCTTCATGCGCAATCGTAACTTCCGTTTCACGACGGCTCATTCCGGCGGTAATATAGGCTCGCCCGCCATACGAAAGCCCTTCGCCGCTTACCCACATCTGGTCCGGGTGCATTTTATGTCCCTCGACCTCAATGCGCAACCAGGGATAAGCACCCCATTCATTAGTCTTCCAATCCGATTTTGGCGCCGCGGCTGAATATTTCGGATGTTCATACTCTATTGAAACCATGCTCCCGCGCGGCACTCCGGCATCAGTCGCCCAGTTTTGCAAGGCGCCGCTGTATTGAGCAATAATTCTGTCGCGCCATTTATTGGCCTTGGCCTCGACCAATGCGCGCCATACGGCGACTACTCCTGCCATTACGCCGGCCATCGGTTTGTTGCTTTCTGTCTTTTCATCATTGGTCGGGGTCTCATCCGCTTTCTTTTTCTGCCAGTTACTCCAGTTCTTTTGTTTATCTGCGCCGTGGTCCCACAAACCGATATATTTCACTGAATATTTATTGGCGATTTTGTTTACCGAACCGAGTTTATATGTTACCCCGCTGGCTTTTTTATAGTATTTGGCCATTTTTCGGTCAGTACCATGGCGGGAAACATGTTTCTGGCCCTTCATTTCATAGCAATTGAATGTAACCTTGCGGTAAACTTCAAAATCTCCGGTCTCCGCCTCGCCGAGCTTTGTTGTACCATCCGATGCATAAACAGTCGCTTTTATATTGAATTTATCACGGCCGACACCGGACGGCAGGAAGTTTGCAACAGCAGTTCCCCGCTTACCGCCGGCACCTGTTTCCATAACAATAGTCTTTTTATCCTTACTTATCTTTTTATATCCCGTTTCTTCTTCCCAAAAAGATGCGCTTCCGTCATCTTTTTTCCCCAAAAATTTTCCGGCGGTATATTCATATGAATCATTCTTGGCCGTATTACCGGCATTTTCAACAAAAGAGAACTTAACAGGTATAGGAACATCCGTTTCCTGGCCGGCTCCCCATTTGTTTTTCAGCCTGACATGGGTCGTTATTTTCTTCTTCTCAGCGGGGTTATTCATTTGGAATTTTTTGTTCTTCTCCAGTGATCCAAACTTAATACTGTGCAGTTCAACTTTTGTGCTCTTTTCGGCCTTGATCATCGGTGCCGTTATTATACTGACAATCGCCTTATAAGGCGAAAGATCCGGGCCGACATATTTCCCTTTCGAATCCTTGCCGTCCCATTCGTACTCGTCGTTGAATTGCTTGAAAAGACCCGGAATGCCCGGCTTTCCTTTGACCATCCCGAGACTGCCCTTTCTTACGGCTTTGTTATCCTTATTTTTAATATCCAAATTGACCATGAAGGGAGCCGGCATTGGCGTTGCCGGAGTTACGACAATTTTTATTTTACATTTCTCGCGTGATGGTACAAATTTCTTTGGAAGGGAAATCTTAATGGACGCATTGGCCTTTAAAAATTTCCTGATCTTTTTCTTTTTTGCGCCGACTTTGGACATCTAAAACTTGCTGATGGGTTGATAAAAATTTTAAGATTCTTCCTGGGCCATGTCAATATCCGGGAAATCCACATCCCAATCGCCCGGAGGGACATCCTTTATTTTGGCTTTTCCGCTGCCGTCTAATTTGCCGGTTCGAACTTCACCGTTCGAAAGATATACTTTGTATGCCTCCCCGGCCGCCGCCTTTCCTTCTTCATCGGCCAGTTCTATTTCAATCCAGTCTTTGTAATCCAGAATCGAAGACCGCGACTGACATCCTCCCACACCAACCGTAAAAAAATATTGTGGTGAGGAGTATTTGACCGGAACAGTCTTTTCTATATCTTCGTCTTCCTCATCTTCCTCCATCTCAGAAAAGCCATATTTCCACTCTGCCTTAATCTTACCCCCCCGGGTTTTAAGTCCTTCTATGGAATGAATTACCTTCGAGGCGCGGTTTATATCTTTTTCCCAGATTTGTATTTCCGCCTCGGTTCCATCTTCGATACCGGCTGTTTCCACCTGAAGTTTGACTTTTTCACCGTCGCGCGCCTCTTTTTTCGACCAGGCGCATTTGGTAATACTGCGGAGTTCTATCTGGGCGTTACCCTCGGGAATTCCCGATTTTTTTATTTTCCCCGTGATGGTGCCCTCCGAGGTTGTCCCATCCGGATTTTTCATCTTGTAATTAACGCCCATTATCGGTTTGCCGCTTTTATCGACAAACTTCGCCGCGAAGAAATGGCCCTTTTGTCCCTCATATCCGACCGTTTTAGCCTCGACCTGGCCGCTGCCTCCGGCCTGACCGGCTCCACCACCACCACCACCGCCGGATCCGATTAGGACAGTCATCTCGCCCGCAACAATGACATCCGGGGGGCCTGTACAAGTCGCTTGGTCGCCCACAACTGCCACCGGTTTGCCGCCGATCAATACGGTCGGTGCGCTGGCCGCTATAACCGGGCCGCCCACATGCGGAACCGGGCCGGGGCTGACCATGGGGCAGGTATGCATATCGCCCATAACAGAGGCCGGCTTACCCCCGATCAAAACAGTCGGAATACCCGGACCGACAATAACTCCTCCATGAGCGGTTTGATCGCCGATTCTGGCTGCTGGTTTTCCCATAATATTTGCCTAAAATAATTCTGAATAGTCTCTTAATATAATTACGATTATCAACATGTGTCAACAAACGGTTTTATATATGACAAAAAAATTTTAAACCCGGAAATAATTGCTTGCTCCTTCACGTCCGTCTCCTTATTATAATATCGTCTTCGTCAAATTCGGGAGGGTTGTTTATGTCTTGGGAATTCCGGATGAAAGCGCAAGTTCGATTTTATAAATATAGAGTATTTTTCAAAAACCTGATCGCCGTTCTTTTGATTCTGTGTATCGGCAATTCCTGCACAGTCTGCATCCCGCTTGAAGGTCAAAACGAATTTTACTATAAAGCATCCGATTCACCCGACCAATTAACCTCCGAGACAGCATCCGGGAAAGAAATCGATAAAAAACCGTGGTACTCAAAATGGTGGGTTTGGGTCATCGCCGCCGGTATTGGAACCGGGACGATATTAATAATGTCCGGGCAGGACAATTCGACCGCCGATAAGGACATATTGCCCCCTTTCCCGCCTAATCCGGAAAGGTGAACGTATGAAACAGAATATTTTCATTCAGTTGCTTCTTTACTGTCTATTGCTAATGTTAATTACATCTCCTGCGCTTTATGCGGAGGATTCCAATACCATGCTTTATCAGGGACAATTGCGGGATTCGACCGGAGCACCATTAACAGGTGTTTATAATATAACATTCACCGTATATAATGATTCGGTCGCGGGGACATCGCTGTATTCGACTACCGATATAGTACAGCTCGATGACAGGGGTGTTTTCTCGGTCGAACTTGGCCCCTTTACCGAAAATATATTCACCGGCGAAAAGCGCTTTTTGGGAATCAAGATAGGAAGTGACGATGAACTATCACCGCGTCAGCCGCTGACCGCCGCTCCATACGCTTTTCAGGCGGCAAGCAGTCCCCATATCTCCGCAAGACTGAAAAAGAACATAACTCCTCTTGGATTAGAAACTAAAATTATTGATTCGGTAATTGTCGAATGTACTGCCCCGGGAATTATCTATATTCTTGCCGAAGGTACATTCACGCAGACACATCAGAGCGGCGATGGTAATCAATCGGCCCGAGTCTTTATTTCGAGATCCGATCTGGAATCAGGCAATTTTTTGCGAACGATGAATAGTATTCCGTCCGATGCTGCTTCGGGCAAATATACTTCACCGTGGACGGTAATAGAGACCGATCGGGTACTCGATGCCGGGAAATATATTTATTATCTAAAAGGTGAAACCGGAAGCGGGGAGAACAGCCACCCGCCGCAGGATGCTGTTGATTACTGCCGTATGGTGGCAACCTTTTATCCAGCCAATACTGAGCAATGAAAAAGAAGGACTTTTGTGTAAGGAAAATCTTTAAATCTTTTTCTGTTCACTTTTGCCTGGCGATTGTGATTTTATCAGCAATCTGCACACCGGTTGTCTTTTGCTCAGTTTCTTATTATGGTACCGTTACCGGCGGCGGAGGCACCAGTTCTAATTCAGGATACAGCCTTACCGGAAGCATATCTCTCATTCCTGCCGCTGAATCGCAAAATAGCGGAGTAAGTATAATTTCCGGTATAAATCCGATTTTTTGTGTGAATCACATTTCATCCGATGCATTCTATTCGGGACTTCCGCAGGAAATAATCGAAATCGAAGATAGAACTGTTTCAATTCAGTTCGATGACAGTATTGGCTGTCTGCAAGCTTATTTCCTGTATCGCCCCGGCGGGGCTGTCTATTTTGGCAGCCTTGAAATGCAATTAAACACAAACGGTTGTGATATTATTATCCCCGGGAGTCTGCTGACCCTGAGAGGAATGGAATATTATTTCACTCTGATAACCGAAAGCGGTACTTTGAAAATCGGTTCGGAAAATAATCCGTACCGGTTTATTGTCTCAACCGACAATAATGCGCTCGCTCAAAGTCCATATTTACCGCCTGCCCTTGAATATAGAATCATCGGCCTGCCATTTAATCCAACTAATCCTGACCCGACAGCAGTATTCGCAGACGATTACGGACCGTATGACCCGGCTCAATGGAGATTGGGATATTATAATTCTGAAATCAATGAAACGTTAGAATATCCCAATATTCCGAATATTGCACCCGGACAGGGCTACTGGCTGATAACGCGCCGAGGTTCCACATTCGGTTCCCCCGGGCATTCGGTGTTGCCGAATACAGCTATCAATGGATACGAATATTTTTGCCACAGTCTGGATTCCGGATGGAACATGCTGGCCAATCCGTTTATGTTCGATATAAGCTGGGAGGATGTCGCCTTTATCGAAAATGGCCGTCTGGTCGGACATAACAGTGATCAAATCGAAGATGCCGCATTTGTCTATGGTTCCGGCGGTTATTATCCTGCCGATATTATTTTTGCCGGGCAGGGATTTTTTATAAAATCTCTTAGCGATAAACTTGAAATCCTCTTTAAATACTCCGAAGCACAATCCCAATCATTAAATAAGCAATATATCGCAGAATTCGATTGGCATATTGAATTAACCCTGATTTCGGATAATATTCGCGATGGCGGAAACATTGCCGGTGTAATTACCGGAGCATCCGATAATCTCGATAATTTCGACCTTTCCAAACCTCCGGCAGCCCCAAATTCAGGGCAGTTATATTTTAAAATTTCGGGCGAGAATAAAGAAAAATATCTGGTCGACATAAGATCACCTTCAAACGAAATCTGGGAATGGAATATCACATTTCAAAATACGGGCGACCAAAAGCTGATCTTAACACCTTCCGAGAAATTTCCCGATGATCTCGAAATTCGTCTCCATTTTTCTGACAGCACAGTAATCGAACCGATTTTTGGCCGAGAGATACCGATACCCGAAAAAGCCCGGTCTGCCAGATTAATAATCGGTGCGACCGAATATGTAACTCAGGAACCCATACTTGATCTTCCTGATCGGTTTATTTTGAATCAAAACTATCCCAATCCATTCAATCCTTCGACAAGGATTACTTTCGCTATTCCCGAAGCCGACGATGTCAGGCTGGAAATATTGAATATTCTTGGGAGGCAAGTCGATATGTTAATTGATAATTATCTTCCGGCAGGATATCATTCGATATACTGGGATGGCCTTGACAGCGGCGGCAGCCCGGTTTCATCCGGGATTTATTTCTACAGGATTACAACTCCCGAATATTTTGCTTCCAGAAAGATGCTTCTGCTTAAATAGATTCAGCCCCAATAAAAAAGGCGGGCGGTTTAACCGCTCGCCTTTTTATTTGCAGATATTACTCTTATTTCGATTACTGGCAGCTGCCGCAATACAGTTCGCCAATTGTCTGCCACGTGCAGGCCGGAACCGAACCGTCTTTGTACAGGTAGTTGATCATGTAGGTGATATCCAGCAGGTTGGCATTGCCGTCACCGTTGACATCGGCAACCAGAATATGACCGACCGGGTCCGGACCATCTTTGTACAGGAAGTTGATCATGAAGGTGATATCCAGCAGGTTAACATTGCCGTCGCCATTACCGTCACCGCAAGTAATCGTCAGTATATTGTCAATGTTTTCCAGGTATTCATGTTCGTACAGGAATGACCAGCAAAGCAGCCAGTTGTCAAGATAGGTAGCCGGAGCGGAAGCGTCGTAAGGAGCGAACGCGCCTTTGTAATTGACATCATCCAACTCGGCCGGATAGGCTGACATAGCACCACCGACAGCCGGGGAAGCCGGATTGAGCATCGGGTTTAAAGAACCGTCAGCCGGAAGCGGATCGAGCACCTGTGGATCGGTGCCGAATTCGTTGGTCGGGCCGTCGCCGTGATCATAAGGAGAAACGTCGTTGAAGTAATCAACGACATGGGTCTCTGTGCCGGCGTTGCGGACGTAATCAACCATGGTGGTCCAATTCGGGTTGTACCACATGTTGTTGGCGAAAGTCAGGTCGCCCAGTCTCAGGCGCTGTTCGGAGTCAACTTCACTCGGGTCAGTGCCGTCATCTCTATCCTCGATTTCATAGATACCGAAACAGGTAGCTTCGGTGAAGATGGAGTTGCGGTATTCGCCGCCCCAGTTATCGCGAATGTGGAAGGTCGAGGTCTTACCACCGGCGGTAGCGCAATCTTCAGCAGCGCCGCGGCCGACATAGGTGGCATTGTAATAAATCGGGTGAGTGTAGGGGGTACCGGATTCGGGATCGGTGCCGCCGTCATGTTCACCGTTCTTATCGCCGGAAGTCGGCGAATACTGAATGTACATATACTGATAAGTTCCGCGGTAACCTTCGTCATGGTCGAAACCGTCGTCACCGACAAAAATGGCAGCGAGGTGATCGCCATTGACATTGCCGCCGAACCATTCCATACCGTCGTCCAGGTTGGCAATAACTTCAACGTGAGACAGGACAGTACCGTCACCGACACCACCGTAAGTGATACCGTTGATCTCGTTAGCAGTCCCGATTTCATAACCGCCGTGACGAACCGAAACATAGCACAGTTCGCCCGAGTTGTCATTGTCATTTTCGCCGCCGTAAGCGGAAAGCGGATTTTGGTCGATACCTTCAATGTTGCCGACACCGGCGTCGGTATTGATCTGGGCATTGCCGAGAATAATCAGACCACCCCAGAGACCCAAATCGTCTTTGGTGAAGTCGAGGTTATCACAAGGGCTGTCATAAACGGCTGTCATGATAATAGGATCACATCGGGTGCCGCAGGCGTGGATTTTACCGCCCTGGGCAACGATGATAGCACCCGGGTTGGTGGTATCCGGAGCATAGTCCGCGTTAAGCGGAAGAGTTCCCCAGATAACGGTTCCGGGTTCGATAGTAAGTTCGCAAGTGTTTTCGACATAAACGTGGCCAACCAGGACATAGAGATTGTTGGAAGTCATGGTATAGGTCAGATTGACCGGACCGCCATTACTGCCGTCATGAATGTCATGGTCGCGGACGACAATGGTGTCTTCCCAGTTACAGTCGGATGGCCAGGCCATGACGAAAACCGGTAAGAGTACCAAAGCCAGCGCAATAATAGATTTGCGAAGCATTATTTTGCCTCCATTAACTAACTTGAGAGTGATTGGTTTTTAGATTTCTGTTTCGATAAAAGTAAGGACCTTATCTTTAAAGCCCAATTTTCCTCCTGGCCAAGAGAAATTACATCAAGTAAAAAAGTAGTAACTTTGTGATAGCAGATTATTTCTCAATGTGGCTCTCATCAAAAAGGTTACGCGCTCCAAAATTATAAAGTTTTTGCCATCGCACTTCGAGCGCAAGGGTAAAAGTTTCAAATTAATCTAAAATTACATTGATGTTAAAATTCGATTAGGACACGAGTTATTTAAATGGAATGTGGATAACCTGTGAGAATACCGTGAAAGAAGAATGGGTATGTAATCAATTGTTTCATAATGAAAATGCATTATTTTTCATAATTAAAAAGGCCGCTAATACTAGCGGCCCTGTTAATAATAATCTCTAATTATAACTTATATGATACGCCCAATGAAATCGATCTGCCAAGACCGTGACCGCGGAAAAGATAGTCTTTTCCTTCTCTTTCCATAATATGCCGTTCTTCGGCATCGAGGAGGTTCTTGGCCGTTAACTTAAACTTAAGGCCCGGCATTATTCTCTGGGAAAATGTCAAATCCAGCATACTCCGCGATTCTTCGTACACATCGGGAAGACCGGCTTTCATAACGTATGACAGCCTGTTGCCAAAGACATTGTATAGCAGCGATATTACCGTTCCGCTTGTATAATTATCATAGGTCAAGCCGGCGTTTAGAAGGAAAGGAGATTGGCCCTGAAGCTGCCTTGTATTTGATGCCGAGGAATCGTAATAAAGCTTCGTTTCATAGAGGTCTTCGCCGATGCTAATCTCGGAATGAGTCAGCGAAAGATTGCTTTCAAAATGGAAATTACGAAGCGACGATGAGATAATATCAAGACCCTGGCGGAATTCGAACTCGGCGCCGTAAACTTCGGCCTTGTCCACGTTTTCGTACTTTACGTTATTATTGGGTCCAAATAAAACTCGTTCAATCGGATTTTTGAAATCCTTGTAGTACGCACTCACCGCAAGAATTTCACCCGGGCCGGTAAACCATTCCCAGCGAATATCGAAATTATCGATAAGGGTCCGGTCAAGATCGGGGTTGCCTAAAAATATAAGACCGTTACTCCATTCAAAAGTATTTGCCTCGCTTTTTTCGCGCATTGTCGGACGAGCCAGGGTTCGGCCGTAGGCCAGTCTTAAGTTCATGGCATCGTTTAGCGAATATGTAAAACTCAATGATGGAAGGACGTCGCCGACATCAATGGTCCCATAAGATTCGCCATTTGGATAAGCGAATATATTCATATCTGTCTTTTCGTATCTCAGGCCGGTAATCATATTGATTCTGCCGGAAATGGGAACATTGAACATAATGTATGTGGCAAAGACTTCCATTTCACCGTCATATGAATTTTTTGCCGCGGTAGCAGCATCCTCATAGATCCATCGGTCATAATATCTGCTGTAGACGCGATACATTCCCACCGTATCGATACCGATAACTTCGCCCTCGTCGTTAAAAGTAGTGTCGTATCTGTATGAGGTCGGGCTGTCCGGGAGTTCGCTCCAGTCAATTCCGACATTATCGGGAGAAACCGCCTCATCGGGATTGCCGTCGAATTTTGAATCGGAAGGAGAATAGCCCAGCCTGAAAATCCGCTCCCGGTATTGGCGCTCCTGCTTGAAGAAGGCAAGTCCGCTGCTGACTTTCAGGTCCTTGCCCATTCGCTTCAATAATGGAACTTCCAGGTCGAGTTTGTATTCATCGGTGTTTTCGTCGACATTGCGGAAGAAATGGTATGGCCTGTAAAAAGTACCCGGAGCCTTAAGATCGTAGGATACAGTGTCGTAACCTACTGTATCTCCGGTTTCTTCATCTATCACAGCCTGGGCATAATAATCGTTTTCGAACAGACGGTTATCCGGTTCGCCTCTTTCGGAATTTGAAAAAGCTGTTTTCCAGTTGATTTTAAACGGTTTCAAATAATGCTCGCCGTTTAACTGGAAGTTTCCCATTCCCTGTTCGGTATATTTTATTATTCGTCCCTGGTAATTACCGCCGGTACTGGCCTGCATCTGACCTTGAATAAAGGCCGCCTCGTTTTTTCCCTGGCGGTTATACATATACTGCATTCCCACTTTATGATTACTGTGGAACTTGTAACTGGCGTTCACCAGGCCGCCCCACGAAACTTCTTCTTTGCCTCTTAATTCGGGAAGCTTGTATTCGGTTTGAAGATCCCTTGTTATATCCTGATCGGCATTATTGTACTTAGCCAGGACGCCGTCATCGTAATAGGAATAATCACGGCTGTATGTTAAACTCGCCAGAATGCCCAGCGGTTTGCCGGCCAGATTATATTTATTGCCAAATGAAACAGAATGGCTCTCACCCAGCGGTGCCTCCCTGAAAGTCGGGGAGAATGTAGATGCAAAGGCATCATAAATTTCTTCCCTCGCTTCAAGCTCTTCCATTGAAAGATCTTGGGGGCGCGAAGGAGTCGTTGCTGTTCCGCTTTCTTCCAGCACAACCGGAAGGTCCCTGTAACCGTTATCGAAAGCGAACCATTCCATATCACCGCGGGGTGATGTTATAAAATCTTTTCCGGTTACATTGGAATTGTATTTGACCGATGTCGAAAATGACAGCGTCATATCCTCCGGGATATCTTTGGTCTGAAGGTCAACCGAACCGCCTGAAAAGTTGCCCGGTTTGTCCGGAGTATAACTTTTTTCGACCGTTACATTATCAAGAAGGTTGGTCGGGAAAAGATCCATCGGAACCGACCGCTGTTCCGGATCCGGTGTCGAAAAGAGCGAACCGTTGATCCGGGTATTGGAATACCTGCCGCCCAAACCGCGAACGAAAACATTCTTGCCGTCCACAACCGATGCCCCGGTAACACGGCTCATTGCCTCGGCGGCATCACCCGAACCGGAACGGCTGATGGCCTCAGAACTGATAGCATCCGAAATCGTCACCGACTTCTGGCGCTTAACCAGCAGCGCCGCTTCCGTATTCTGTACCCGCTGGGCAGTAACCTTAATAGTCTTTCCCTCGAGCATCTTTGTTTCCAGCGCAACATCGAGCTTTACTGTCTCATCAGCAGAGACCGTAACTTCCGTAATCTCCAGTTTGGTAAATCCAACTGAGGAAATCATCAGTGTATAGGTTCCTTCCGGAACGCTGTTAATCGAGTACTTTCCGTCGAGATCCGTAGCGGCGCCCATAGTCGTATTGGTGATATAAACCGATGCGCCCAAAACCGGGTCGCCCGTTTCGGCCGATACGACCTGACCGACAATTTTGCCAGATGCTGCCAGCGTCGGGGCGGCAAAGCCGAAAACCAACGCAAAAAAGAGAACCACCATCGTCCAGGCGGTATGATGTCGAGAGAACAGGGATCGCTGCTCATTCGTTCGCATCTCAGAATTCATTTCTCATAACCCTCTTAAAAATTATTCCATTTTTTCTAAACCAAATTAACCTTTTCCAAATATCTAAAAGGGATGTAGTACCCCCCTCGTTTTCGGTTCACGTTAGCTCCATTAAACGTGCAATAAAACAAAAAAGTGCAAAAAAGCATGTTAGAAGTTTGTTACGAATGTTAGGGTTCCGTTAGGAATTGCGTGTCGATTTATAAGCTCGTGCCCCGCAATTGATTATACGTTCATTATACCGCTCGGCGGGTGTATGCTGTCGATATTTTTTTGATCCTCACATTGAAAATAAATGGCCTTATCGAATTTCAGGTGAATTATTCCGACTCGGATTATGAAAAACGGAATTTTTTATGATTCAAAACGTACTTATCATGCAATAAAAAAGACGCAGGGGGTGGGCAACCCTGCGTCGATAAATGGGTAGATGCTACCCGGATGGAAAGGTGCTTTTTGTCAGTTATTCATGGGCCGTTTCTTCTATTTCGGTCTCCGCCAATTCTTCTTCCACTCCGCCGATCGATTTGATCTCGGAAACATTCAGGACTTTGTGGATATCCAGAAGAATCTTGATGCCGTCTTTTGTCCGCGCCATGCCCAGTATAAATTCTATATCGACACCCGCTCCCAGGGCAGGTGTCTCTTCAATTTCCTTGGCGCCGATATCAAGAACTTCTGAAACCGAATCAACCACGATTCCGGTCATCAATTGAATTCCCTTGCTATAAGTTTCAACGACTATAATACAGGTTTCCTCGGTATCGTCGATCGATTCCATGTCGAATTTCAGTCTGAGATCTACAACCGGGATGACCTTACCGCGCAGGTTTATGACGCCCCGGATATAATGCGGCGCCCGCGGAACATGGGTAATATCCATAATCCCGATTATTTCTCTGACCGCCAGAATCTCCACACCGTATTCTTCGGAAGCCAGATTGAAGGTCAGGTATTTGCCCGCAAGTTCCGAGTTGGTATTATCAGAAGTCGCAGCAGAGGAAACATGGTCCTGCTGGGAACTATTATTGTCTGCCATAGCTCATCCCCCCTATTTTAGAAATTTAGCACGGCTTCGGCCCCAATATGTCAGCTAATTTGCCATGTATCTAATTTCGACAGGATTTGACAGTAATCAAGGGTGAAAAAGGGGGCATAAATGGAGTATAATTTTTAACCCCTAAACGAGATAAAATATTGGTTTTAGAACGATTTGAGATAAGAATTCAGATTAATTTTATTATTGATTAGCTTGAGTTTACGGCGGATTGATTTCCGTTGCGAACGAACCGTCTCCCGCGATGTATGCAGACTGGCTGCGATTTCTTTGGTATCCATTCCGTTTTTTATCATATTGCATATCTCGACTTCACGCGGTGTCAACCCCGCAAATTGAGTCTCCAGTTTATTTATAAAAGGGGAGGTAATCTCAGATAAGCTTTCCTGGAGCATTGATAAATAAATCTTTCCTTCCGAACCGGTTCTTTCTCTTAATTTTTTCAGGACTGGTATTACAATCCGGTCGATATTGGATTTTATCTGGATCGCCATCCGGTCTTTTTCTTCCTCGATCTGTCCCAGCACTTCCCGCAGGGCGGTGTTTTTCTCCCGGAGAGAGCGCTGTTCCAGTTCAAGTTTCTCGTTGGCAATCTGTAGGTCCTTTTCGAATTTCATTCTCGAAGTTATATCACTGAAGCAGTTGTAGACCTGGTACGGCTTTTTCTCTCCCTGCCGAAATTGGGGAATGGCATCGACACTGAACCAGCGTTCTTCGTCTGAATCGGAAAAGATTATCCTGATAATTTTGTTGCGGACTGCCTTTCCTGTCCGAAGGGCAATTGCGGCCGGATGCATCTCCGGTTCAATTTCATTACCGTTTTCATCAAAGATCTGACCGAATTCACCTTTTTTTTGCCGCTCGCAAATCTCTTTGAAAGTCAGACCAAGTATTTTTTCGGCCGCCGGGTTGGCTCCCAGCGGAGTTCCATCCGCTCCCTGGTAAATCACCCCCTGGTTCATCGTCTCGAATAATGTCCGGTAACGGGATTCACTTTCTAAAAGCGCCTGCTCGGTTTTCAAACGCTCGGTAATATCATGAATTATCGAATATAAAAGCTTTCTGCCCGATACCTCGATCGGTCCGCTGTAAACCTCGACATCTCTTATCTCTCCCGATGCAATCTTGTGGCGAAATCTGAAATAGCCCCGCTTCTGCTTTTTCGCCCGCCCCATCTCGGCAAATACTTCTTTATCGGTGAGTTGATTTATCTCGGTAATCCTTTTGGTTTTGAATTCATTTTTGCTCCAACCGTAATGGCGGCAGGCAGCCGGATTGGCGTCAAATATTTCGGCCGTGCCGGGATCGATTAACAGCATCGGCGCATGATTGTTTTCAAACAAACTTTGATAAGAATTTTTATCGCCGAACCGGTGATCATCATGAATAGGCGCCCCGGTAAAACATTTCTTGCTCCGGGAACCTTTGACCGGCTTTATATTTGTTTTCTTATTCGTCATAACTCTTTAGTTTCTGTCTCCATTTATATATCGGCATTCCTGTGCAAAAATTGAACAAACAGAATCTTCTTTCTAAATCCATAAATCTTATAATTTTGGCTCAGTTTGATTGCTGAAAAGCCGATTTTAATATTAATAGACGTTCTAAAAATATATTGATGAAGCTTTATTTTTCATCATTATCCCGCAGACATAAAAGCAGGGGGGAAATTTATGGCAGACGGAATTCTTCTGGAAGCCGGTACCAATGAAATGGAATTGCTGGTCTTCAGACTCGGCAGTACACCGTTCGGTATCAATGTCGCCAAAGTTCGCGAAATTATTCAGCGCATTAAAACTACCAATGTTCCCTATACGTCCGACGAAGTCGAGGGTACATTCAAACTGCGCGACCAGGTTCTTACACTTATCAGGATCGGGAAATTCTTCGATATGGAAGGTGAAGAAACCGCCAAAGGCGAAGGTATGATCATTATTGTCGAATTCTCCAAAATGCGCTGCGGTATCCTGGTCGACAAAGTCGAACGGATTCACCGTCTGAACTGGAATGAAATTGAGCCCCCTTCACAATATCTGACCGATCTCCATATCCCGGTAACCGGGACGGTTCTGATCGATAAAACAACCGTTTTGATTGTCGACTTCGAAAGCCTTGTCTCTGAGATTCTCGGTGTCGACAGTGCTGTCATGCCGCGCGATATCGAATCACGGACTATTTCTCGAAAAGATGCCCGTGTGCTTCTGGCCGATGATTCCAGCGTCCTTCGCAAATCGCTTTCAAAAATTCTGAATAAAAGCGGATACGAAAATCTTACCATTGCCTCCGACGGTAAACAGGCCTGGGATATTCTAAACGAGCGCCGCCACGAAAAAAACGGTGCCTTTGATATAATCCTGACAGATATCGAAATGCCGCAGATGGATGGTCTTCATCTAACCGCCAAGATAAAAAAGGATCCACAACTCAAAGAAATCCCGGTGATACTATTTTCGTCGCTAATCACCAAGGATAATCTTAACAAGGGCAATTTCGTTGGCGCTGATGCCCAGGTAAGCAAGCCGGAAAGCCAGGAGATGATTGAAGCCATAGAAAGATGTCTGGCCAAACGCGGCATCATTACCCGCGAAGGCGATCTGGAAAACGCCGAGGCCATCCGGGAAGAAGAACCGGAGCTAATCCCGGCTTGAGTTTTTAAGAGCGAACGGCATTTATAAAATCGTTATTTCCCCTCTCAAAAAGAGTCATATCCCGTCCTAATTCTATTGACTTTTGAAGGGGGCAATGCTATTCTTCTCACTGAAAAAATGAACGACAGCGCACACATCGCTAGTTTTGTGCTTATCGATTCGCTTTGAGGATCGAATTGGCTGGCAAGAGAAATGGCAAATGAAGCTGGTAATAAGAATTCTTTTTCCCCCGAACCATTTTCGAGGGAAAGTCGGCATTTCCGGGAAGTTCGGCGTCGCAATATTGCCAGACTCCTTTTTACCTATATTGGTCCCTTAATAATCCTTACCGTATTTTTTATATTTCAGTACGATTCAATCTTTTCTACCAGCCGCCGTCTTCATCTCAAAGCAATCGCAGAAAATCAGTCCAATCTTCTTGACCTGTATCTTTCGGAACGACTTGTAAATCTAACCAATCTTATAAACGACCCCCGGCTGATGATACCTCCTGAATCTGGCACTATGGCCAATTTTCTGCAGCGTCTCAAACAAAATTCTGAGGCTTTTGTCGACATCGGTTTTTTTGATTCCTCCGGTATACAGATTCAGTATGCAGGTCCTTTTTCGGATTTGGAAAAGAAAAACTATTCATCGGAAAGCTGGTATATCGCCCTTAGGCAAAAAGATGATAATTTCATAATTACCGATATATATCTTGGTTTCAGGGAAAAACCGCACTTCACGATAGGGGTAAGCCGCATAATTGACAATCAGTACGCGGTCCTTCGGGCGACTCTCGACCCTGAAAAGATATATGAATATATCCGTTCACTGGAAGGTTCCGGTGAAGTGCAAACGTCGATCGTAAATAAAGACGGCTACTATCAACTCGTGACATCCCAGATAGGGACACCTCTCGATAGCTCTTCTTTTGTACCACCCGAAGAACCCCGCTTGGGCGCCGGCAAAGTGGAAATCAATAATAATAGCATCAGCTACGCTTATTCCTGGCTGTGGACTGCAGATTGGGCCCTGATCGTGCAGCCGTCCGCCGAATCCGAATACGGAATATTGCACGGTCCGCTTACGAAAATAATCATAATATCTCTCATTTTGATTGCCGCTGGTCTCGCAATCGTCTGGTACCGGGCCAATAAAGTCACCAATCTTTTAATGGAAACCGAACAGGCGCGCGCCCAGCTCGAACATGCCGCCAAACTCGCATCAGTGGGAGAACTGGCGGCAGGCATTGCACACGAAATTAACAACCCGCTGGCGGCAATAAATGAAGAAGCAGGACTTATGAAGGATCTGATGGATCCGGATTTGGGCGAGCCTGTTTCTCCTGCTGAACTACGCCAGCATCTCGATTCCATACAGGAATCTGTTTTTCGGTGTCGGGATATTACCCGTAAACTGCTCGGCTTTGTTCGTAAAACCGATTTTGACCTCAAAAAGCATGATATCCATAAATTGATCGACGGTGTTATCGATGGTTTGCTCGGACGCGAAATCGCCGTCTCCAATGTCAGAATTGAAAGAGATTATGATAACTCTATTCCGGAAATTACTACCGATGGTAACCAGCTTCAGCAGGTTATTCTCAATATGGTAAATAACAGCATAGACGCTATAGGAAAAAAGCCCGGCAGGATAACTGTTAAAACCGAGAAGCCGGATAGCCAGATTCGAATCGATATTAGCGATACCGGCAATGGAATGACTCGCGAACAGCTGGATAAGATATTCCTCCCCTTTTATACAACCAAAGAAGTTGGCAAAGGGACCGGCTTGGGACTGTCGGTAAGTTATGGTATTTTAAAAAGCCTGGGCGGAAAAATAGAAGTTCAAAGCGCACCCGGCAAAGGAAGCACTTTTTCGATTTTATTACCGATTAGATAGGAGAGAATTTGCTTTTTTCGAATGAAACGAGATAAAATATGGAAAACAAAAAAGTAAAAGATTTAATGGTACCACTCGATGAGTACCCGACTATTACCGATGACGCTTCTCTTCTCGAAGCCATATTGGCATTCGAAGAAGCAATGAGAACTCGCGACAGAAGCCGTCAACCATACCGGGCTATCTTAATACAGGATAAGGCCGGAAAAATTATCGGCAAAATCGGTCAATTCGCTTTTTTGAAAGCTCTTGAATCGAAGCAAAACATGCTGGGCGATATGGGCAAACTTGCCGTTGCGGGCGTCAGCAATGAGTTTATAAACATGATGATGGAAAATATGCAGCTTTTCAATGACAATATTTTTGACTTGTGCCGCCGCGCTGCGCACCGCAACGTCAAGGAAGTAATGCATCCGATCAGCGAGCAAATTGATGAAAATGCCCCGCTCGGAGAAGCCATAAAGAATATTATTACCTATCAAACCCTGTCAATCCTGGTCACGAGAAATGGAAAAGCGGTTGGCCTGCTTCGCGTCTCGGATTTGTGTCAACAGGTAGCGGTAGAAATGAAAAGGCTGGCAGAGCAGTAGCATGCTTCTGCAGGAGTGAGACATGCCAAAAATATTATTGGTCGATGACGAAGACACTTTTCGCAAGCCGCTCGTTAAACGTCTTAACATGCGCGGTTATGAAACCATTGATGTTGATAATGGCGTCGATGCCATCAAGGCCATAAGACGTGAATCCGAAATAGATGTTGTCCTGCTCGACCGAAAAATGCCCGGGGTTTCCGGGGAGCAGGTCCTCCATGATATAAAATCCTTTAGACCCGAGCTTCAGGTCATTATGCTGACTGCTCACGCTTCTATGGAATCGGCCATGGAAACCGGACGGCTCGATGCTTTTTCATATCTTCAAAAACCGGTCGATTTCGAAGAATTGACCGAGACAATCGAGAAAGCCCGGGCTGATAAAGTGCATGCAATGACCCGACATGAAATACCTCATGTCGAAAAAGGCTCCTTTAAAAAATGGCTCATCGGGACACATAATTCGAGACCCGGTATCATTATTCTTGGTATATTGCTTTTCACCCTTATGGTTTACAGTCCCGTCCCCGATCGACTCCTCAATCTTCTTTCCGCTGAAAAAACCGGACAGCTTAGCGATCTCAATATGGGTTATGCCAATTATAAAAGTATGAGTGACGGACAAACGATCACCGAATATTTCAGCAAAAATTCCGGGGTGGCAAAAACTGTAATTACCGAAAACGGCGCACGCAAAACCGAGACAATGACCTCAAAAAAGGTGGGGCGTAAAGCCAAAGTTATGCTGGGAATATTGATCGTTGCCGCTCTTTTTTGGGCCAGTGGTGCTGTCCCGGTCGGAATCACCGCTCTTCTGGTCGGTACGATCATGTATCTTTTCGAAGTTCTTTCTCCGAATAAAATTGCTCAGGCTTATGCCAAAGACGCCGTCTTTTTTATTTTCGGTGTCCTTGCTATGGCCTAGGCAATAGGTAAAACCGGCCTTGACCGTCGCATAGGTCTTCTTCTCCTGGGGCCGGCCAAATCATTACCTCGTCTTACGTTCATTTTTTTGCCGCTGCTGGCAATGACATGTTCAATCATATCCGAGCATGCTCTGGTCGCATTTATCATGCCCCTTTTTATGATGGTCTACGTTACCTCATTACGTGAGGCCGGCATTAAAAAAGACAAAGCTCTGGCAGTTATGTTCGCTCTTACATTGTGCTTTACGGCTAATTCCGGTGGTCCCGGTTCTCCCGCTGCCGGCGGCCGCAATGCAATCATGATGGGTATCCTGACCGACTACGGTATTGCCCCAACCTTTGGCGAATGGGTAATGTACGGTATGCCTTTTGTGCCGGTCATGGCGCTGATGGTCGGATTGTACTTTTATCTGTCTCAAAGAAATAAACTCAAAGTCAAATCGCTTGATGTTTCATCTATGGTTCGAAAAGCAGCTGAAAAAATCGGGCCGATGAATATCAAGGAATATATTACCGCCGCGGTGCTGTTGATGGTGGTCGTCATGTGGGTTACCCTTGGCGAAGATTTCGGAATGGGCGGACCGGTTATTCTGGGAATCGTCCTTTTGAATATTTTCAGGATTTTAAGATGGCGTGATGTGGCTTCGATTCACTGGGAAGTCGTTGCTCTTTATGCAAGTGCTTCAGCGCTGGGCAAGGGGCTTGCCGATACTGGCGGCGCTCTTTATCTGGCCGATAGCTTCCTTAGAATTCTACCCGATTTCATGTCCAGCGGTGAATGGCTCGCCGTCGCAACCTCCTTATTTACAGGTCTGACAACCAACTTCATGTCCGACGGTGCTACCGTTTCGGCAATCGGTCCGATAACTGTCCCCATGGCTCAAATATCAGGAACACATCCCTGGATGGTCGGATTTGCCACCGCTTTTGCGTCATCTTTTGCCCATACGATGATTATCGGGACACCAAGTAATGCCATTGCCTATGCCATGGCCAAGGACCCCGCGACAGGAGAACAGCTGGTTACTCTGGGAGATTTCTTTAAACATGGACTTGTAGTTCTTTGCCTGTCATTCGCCGTCCTTTGGTTATGGACAATATTCGGATACTGGCGGTTTATAGGGTTTTAAAAATAATCGTAATTAAAATAAAGGGTATTTCCAATGGCTAACAAAATTAAACTGCTGATAGTCGACGATGAAGTTAAATTCCTCGACTCCATCTCGAGGAGGCTGGAGATGCGGGATTTCGATGTCGCCAAAGCAACAAATGGAAGCGAAGCTGTCGAAGCCGCCCGTAATAGGAAATTCGATCTTGCCCTTCTTGATCTCAAAATGCCCGGAATGGACGGTAAAGAGGTCCTCGAAATCCTGAAAAAAGAACACAAATATATCGAGGTTATAATCCTTACCGGTCACGGCTCGGTCGATTCAGCGGTCGAATGCACTAAGCTCGGAGCTTTCAGCTACCTTCCCAAACCCTACGAATTGGAAAAACTTCTTGAAATTCTTAAGCAGGCTTATGAGCACCGGATGAAAAAGAAATTTGAAAAAGATGAAAAACGGATGGAAAAAATCTCCAAAATCGCAACTTTCTCCAGTCCGCTCGGAATCCTGCGCGAACTCCGTCAGCTCGATGACGACGAAAAATAGCTCCTGACACCATAAGATATTTTTATAGGGTGCCGATTCTATACACGGCACCTTTTCTTTGCTATCCGGGACGGGAAACGATCAATAAATTATATTGCGATCGGTTTCTTACGCTATATCTTCAGATAAGATGCCTTTAACTCCTTGAGATGAATAACAAGAATGCGCTTCTTCGGTAAAACCTTAAATGAATTAGTCTATTCGATTTCATGGCGACTACCGAGCTGGATTTTTTATTATTATCACACTCTGCTTGTAAAAAGCGATAACCCCCGACTTCCAACAAGAAAATTCAAGACATATTTCCTTAAACCAGTAACCGAAGAAGAAATCCCTCTACTCGTCAAATACGGAATCAAAGAAGAACTTATCCGAAACCGCCTTAAATCGGGCGACAAATGTGTCATCATGGGGAAGGATAAGAAAATCCAGACTATCATCTGGGGCGCTTCCTCAAAAAAATATCTGAGACTTTCAGGAGCTATCCTCGACCCCGGTCCCGATGGTGCCATAATCTATGCCGGTTACACCACTCCCGATGCACGCATGAAAGGTCTGTTCGCCGTTGCTTTCAATGAAATATATCAGTCGTATATTGCCGAAGGCCGCTCTGTTCTCTATGGCGCCATTGATACCTATAATAAAAACTCCCTGAAATTACACCTGCGCATGAACTTCAAAATTGTTGGCGAAACATATTTTTCTAGACTATTTGGAATAAAAATATGTTATTATAAGTCGTGGCCCTATCCCGTCCGGAAGTTACATATATTTATTAAAGAACCGCCTGACGGTCTGGAGTGGATATAGGCTGATATTTCAAATTATCGGAAATTTAACATTATACAAATAATCATTGTCCCGATAAATAATTTATGCCCATTAGCTCTAAAATTATTGACAAGATTGATGATTTCATCCCGCTCAAAGAAGAATGGAATAAGCTGGTCGAATCATCCGAGCTGAATTACGCCTACATGACACACCAATGGTTTGAGCGCTGGATGCTCGATTTCAACCGAACAATTGACCTTGCCATTATAACAGTCCGTGATAATTCCGAGCTTGTGGCCGCCGCACCGCTTCGAATAGAACCGGACAGATTTAAAGGGCTCCCGGTCAAAGTGCTTGGATTCATGTATTCCACTATTTCCCCCCGCTGCAATTTCATTCTAAAAGATCCCCAATACGCCTGCCCGCTCTTTGATTTCATAATCAACCAGACCAACGGATGGGATATTATCCTTGCCCGCGGCATGGAAAACAATCTCCAAACCACAACTATGTTTCTTGACTATCTAAAAGAAAATCATAGCGGAAAATGTATCACCGAACCGGACCGGATTGCGGCCTACGTCGATCTCGATATGGACTGGGAAACTTATTACAACAGCCTCTCCAAATCGTACCGCCGTAATATCACCCAATCGGAACATCGCCTCGAAAAAGAAGGGACATTCATTGTCGAAAAATATGATGACTACGCCGCTCTTGAACCGATCTTCGATAAAATTGTCGAGGTGTCCGGACGAAGCTGGAAAGCTGATGTCGGTACCGATCTGGCCTCCCGGGAGGATATCAGGAATTTCTACAAAAATTTCAGCCGCGTCGGTTCGGAAAACAAACTCTGGAACCTTTATGCCCTTAAACTGAATGATAAATATATCGCCTTCGAGTACTACCTTCAAAATCAAAACAGCCTTATTGCCATCAGGACCGATTTCGACAGTGATTATGAATGGTACAATCCGGGCTATACAGTTAAAGCCGCCATAGTAAAGGACCTTATGAATCGTGACGGTGTCTGGCAGTTTGACCTGGGTGGCGGCTTTGCCGCATATAAGTCCGGATGGTGCAATTCTTCGCGTCATCATACCAATGTCTGGCTCGGCAGTGAAAAAATCTATGGTAAGCTGCTGATGAAAGGCAAGCGTTTCCTGGCCGGTAAAGATCAATCGGCCAATCTTATATAAGTCGTTTTAATCAATCCTCATTCTTAATCAAGAAATAACATTAAAAATTCCGGCACAACTTGATATTTTCCTTGTTACTGATTATAAATAAATCGAAACGCCATCGCGCACAATCTGCCAATCCGATATCCTTTAAGGAGTTTGTAAATGAGTAACAACGAAATCTCCACTCAGCAATTAATCGACTGTCTCAATACAAAATCATGTACATTACTGGATATCCGCCCAATTGCCGCCTACAACGGCTGGACGCTCGGCCGCGAAAAGCGCGGCGGACATATCGAAGGTGCCAGGACCTTTCCCTTCTCATGGACTGAACATGAAAATTGGCCCGAGTTGCTGAAAGAAAAAGAAATAACACCCGGGAAACCGGTTATTGTTTATGGATATAATGGCGATTTCAGCAACCGGATGACCGAAAAGCTGAAAAGTATCGGATTCGACGATATCAAAACTTACCATAAATTCACCGACTGGACCAATGAAGATTCTCTCCCCATGAGCTACCTTCCGCGCTTCAAACAGCTTGTCTATCCCAAATGGATTCAGGACCTGCTCGACGGCAAACCGCCTTTGCACTATGACAACGATAAATATGTCATCTGCCATGCCAGTTACCGTTACCGCGAAGACTACGAATCGGGCCATATTCCCGGTGCGGTGCATATGGATACCGAAAAACTGGAATCTTCCAAAGACTGGAACCGCCGCTCACCCGAGGAAATCGCCAATGCGCTGACCGATCTCGGCATCGACCGCGATACAACAGTCATCCTTTACGGACGTTTTTCGCATCCTAACATGAAAGAAGAATATCCCGGGCGTCTTGCCGGTCACCTGGCCGCTATAAGGTGTGCGCAGTTAATGATGTATGCCGGGGTCAAGGATGTCCGTGTTTTGAACGGCGGGATCAAGTCATGGCTCGATGCCGGTTATGAAATATCTACTAACGAGGGCGATGTAAACCCGGTCGATGAATTCGGAATCGAAATTCCGGTGCACCCGGAATATATCATCGATACCCCCGTCGCCAAAGAATATCTGGCCTCCGATAAAGCCGAACTGGTTTCAGTGCGAAGCTGGGAAGAATTTATCGGCGATGTCAGCGGTTATCATTATATCGACAAAGTCGGCCGTATTCCCGGGGCGGTGTTCGGCAACTGCGGTTCCGATGCTTACCATATGGAAAATTACCGCAATGTTGATCATACACTCAGGGAATATCATGAGATCGCTTCGATCTGGGCCAATGATGGCATCGTGCCGGAAAAAAATATCGCTTACTATTGCGGTACAGGATGGCGCGCCAGTGAGGCGTTTCTCCATGCTTACCTGATGGGCTGGCCGAAAGTGGCGGTGTATGACGGCGGGTGGCTCGAATGGAGCAGTGACCCGAACAACCCGGTCGAAACCGGCCTGCCGGAGTAAGGATGTTACTTTAGAGCAGGGATTACTTATTCATATAATTCAAACCTAATGCTGCCCTCCTAGATGGCATTACGATTGTACTAGCAGAATTTATAATATTATAATTTCTGATTCTATTCGTCGACAATTTTAACTCGAACTTTCTTACCCAATTCTGACATATATATAGTCTTACTTTGCCAGGCTCCGTCGAATTTTATAGTCTTATTAGCATAATTATAATCTGGATGTGTTATTTCAAATTCTATTTCGCACGGCGTATAAACTTTAAAGCTTATTTCTCCGTTGCTGTAAAAATTCTCCTTGACAATACCCACTGTAAAATCTCCAATTTGGTCCGCTGCATAATCAACCAGATCACCTTTAAAATACCGTTTGGCTATATCAGTCTTAGAAATGCGCGAAATATATCCTTCGAATTTAGCCCCTGAAATTTCGATATGAGTATCATAGTCTTTTAGGGTTATTTTGACGTCGCCAATTTTCCTATTAATTTCTCGATCGACAAACTTATCCACCATTTTATATAAATGGCCTTTATTATAGGTATAACCTTCTATTTCAATCTTCTTCCTGTCATTGACTACCTTTATCATTTCGGTTGAGCTTTCATTTGTTTCCAATGATATTGTCAACGTCTTCGGAACAATTAGTTCTTTGGCTAATGCCGTAAATTCACTTCTATATTCCGGATTGATATCTTCAAATAAATTATTATTATTTATATTATCCAAAGCAGATTTTTTGTCCATATACCAGTTTGATGAATAATCAACAATGGTCAGATTTAAAATTCCCTGAGCATCTGCTTCTGATTTGAATGAATAGCCGGTATATCGTTCATCAAATTTCAATAGGACATCACTTCCATTCACGGTTACATTCGTATAATTTGCCGGGACATTTCTATTGATAAGTTGCTTATTTGTGTAAGTTGGATCTTCTTCCCATTCTTTATATCTTTTACTGCGATTTTGTACTTTTGAATCTATTAATTTCTCTTCATAATCTTCATTTTCTCCAAATCCAGTATGTGCTAATGCAATGATGCCAGAAATCGCTGTAATTGCCAATCCTCCTCCCAAAAGACCAAAATATATCGAACTGTTATCGTCTCCGCCTTCATCGGTTTCGTCATTGTTCTCTATTGTCGGCATAATTAGACCAACTAATGTCATTATCGCCCCAGTTGCCGTTAAAATCCTAAGACCGGTAGTCGGGACTTGCTTTATTTTATATTTCTCATATGTATTATAAGTATCTTCATACGTTTTTTTTATATACTTTTTGGTTATTTTGTAATCGTTTCTATAAATGGGAATATTTATCTTATTTTTAATGATATTGATAGTACCGAAATGGTAATCACTCTGCTTGTGGTCAACGAATTTCTTTTCGATAACTTCCTTAGTATCTATTTTTCTACTTTCTTTGCCAATATATTCACGCTTTGGCTTCATACAGCCAGTAATTGAATTGAGCAATGAAATAATAATGAAAATAGATATTACATTGGTAAAAGAATTGTGCCTTTTCATATAGCCTCTCCTGTGATGTTTTGCTATTGTAATATAATTACATTATAAATTAACTGTCAAACTGAAATGAACAAATCTTTTCTTATAATTTTACTTTTGGGTCGAAACCCCTGCCGAAGGTCCCGAGCTCTCCGAGGGGCGGTTTCGACATCTTTTTCTTAATCTGGAGAAAACCTGAATGCCGAAATATTTCAGTTTTGACCCGTACATGATGCATCTCGAGACGAACGCGCTAAAAGCGCGTTCAAAAAAGGGATCGATCCCCCTAATTTTACTACAACATTGATAGCTCAAAAACTGTTTTTTGACGAAACGACCCCATTTTTGGAATATCGGGCTTTGCGACCGAACCCAACTGGAACTCGCGAAAGGACATTAAATTGTATGAAGAATATTTCTACAACTCAACCGACTGAGAAACTGTCTCGGTTTCATCGGCGGGGATTTTGTCGGGAGTAATACGGCACTGCGCCCAGATCTTATACATCTCATCGGAATCGGTCCGGCGGTTGATAATATGGTCAATCGTTCCGCTCTTCATCAGCTCCACGAAATTATCCAGAATAACCGGGTCGAATGTCCCCTGCATATGTTCCTTCATGACCGCTATCGCCTTTTCCGGGCTGAAGGCCTCGCGGTACGGACGGTCCGAGGTCAGGGCATCGAAAACATCGGCCACACATACGATCCGCGCCCCGAACGGTATCACTTCGCCGGATACCCCCGACGGGTATCCATTGCCTTCGAATTTTTCATGATGATGCCTGATAACCGGCATGACATCCCACGGGAGCCTGATCCCGGAGAGGAGTTGCACCGCGTTTTCCGGATGTTTCTTTATTTCGTCGAACTCTTCCTTGTCCAGCTTGCCGGTTTTCTTGAGGATTTCGTCGGGCACCCGGAGCTTGCCGATATCGTGCAGGAGGGCCCCGGCCACGATTGTCTTGATTTCGTGATCCGGGAGTCTCAGCTTTTGCGCCAGGTGCAGGGCCAGGTTCGCCACCCGATCGGAATGACCTTTGGTGTAAGGGTCTTTCCGGTCAACCTTGGCCGCCATCGATTCGAAAACCTTGAGGTACAACTCCTCGACCGAATAAATAAGCCCCTCGGTCTTCTCCAGCCGTCCCGCCGCATCGAGTTGATGAAAAATCTGGAAAGCCTGTTCGAGCGCCTGAAGTGCTTCCATATGCTGTTCGGTTTCGAGATACAAACTCCCCTTTTCAAAAAGCACTTCCGCTTCCATGTACTGCAGGCCGAGCTCTTCGCAGAGCGCCAGCGCCCGGTCAAAAAGTTTTTCGGCCTCTTCGTAATCATGATCCAGCGCCGCGATTTTTCCGGCCAGTTTTTTGGTCTCGACGAGCTGGCTGTTTTTAAGTCCCTTTTCGTTAATATATTTTTCCGCCGCCCTGCAGTACGACCGGGCATCATCGACAGCATCGACCTTTATCGAAAGATCGGTCAGATTGATATACAGAATCAGCATCAGCGACTGGTCTTTAATCGTCCCGGCCACTTTAAGCGCTTTAAGAAAATACTCCCGTGCGTTTTGATACTGCTCCTGCTCGATCAGGGTAATACCGATATTGTTGGAGGTGTAGGCGCTTTTGCGAATTTCCTTTTCCTGTTCGTACACCTCACGCGACGTTGTATAGCATTCCAGGGCGGCTTTCCAGTCACCCTTGATATTTTTTATCGTCCCCAGATTGTTTATCAGATCGGCGTACAAAAGATTGAGCTCGTTTTCCTGGGCAATCTCGATCGCCTCTTCGTAGGCCGTCTCGGCATCTTCGAATTCGCCGAGCTCGATATATATGACCCCCAGGTTACGGAGCGCTTTGCATACACCGGGAAAATCGGCAAGCCTGCGGTATCCCGACAGGGCCCGATGGACATATCCCAGGGCCCTGTCATGTTCTCCCATTTTCGCCAGAAGTTGCCCGATTTCCAGGAATACTTCCACTTTGCGTGGAAAAAGTTTTTTATCCTGACAGTACTCCAGCAGTTTCTGGTATTCCTCAACCGCTTCGTTGTACCGCCCTAATTTTGCAAGGACCTTTCCTTTTTCGTTATGAAGATTGTATCTTAGTTCGAGAGAAAAAGTGGGAAGTCCCTTTCCTTCCCACAATTCTTCCATCGAACTCAAATGTTTGAGGGCACGCTCGTAGTCGAATTCGTCCGCGGCCTGACGAGCCAGTTCGAGGAACTGGGTCAGAGTCTGCGACCACTTCGGTTGGGCCGATTCAGACGGTATTTCAGACAACGGACGCATTAATTGTGCTCCTGGTTGGATTATGCAGTTATCGTTCTTTTCGCCGAAGATTCAATAATCTTTAGTTTCTCAACGGCTTTTTCGAGTTTCGCGCCCCCGGTTTTCTTAAACAGGGTTATTGCCGCTTCAAGTCGAGACCGGGCCATATCGGCCTGTCCCAGTTCTATTGCCACCTGTCCGGCTTCATACAGGATTTCAGCTTCATGCTGAAGCAGGTTGTTTTCCCGTGCCAGCGTTAATGACTTGCTCAGGATATCATCGGCTCTGGCCAGATCGCCTGAAAGACGATATGCCTCGGCTTCGATGACAGCCAGATCGGCGGCTAAATTGGGCGATTTGAGAACTTCCAATAGTTCCCGGGCAGTGTTAATAAGCGACCTCGCTGCAATAATGTCACTCGTCTTCAATAGAAGTTTGGATTTATTCAAGTAGCACAGCATGACCAGATTGGTATCGTGATTTTCCAGGGCCAGTTTCAGCGATTCATCGAGCGCTTTTCTGGATTCTTCATACTGATCAAGTTCCAGATGCGCTAATCCTATATTGTGAAGAATATAGGCCTGACGAATACTGTTGCCGGCCCTCCTGAAATCGGAGAGACACAACTTGAATATCTTGATTGATTCCTTTTGATCACCTTCAATTGACCTTATTGCACCCTGGGTATTCAGGATGGTCGCTCGGAGCTGGAAATCTCCAGCCTTGGTCGCCCAGTCGATCGCCTTTTCACATAAGGCGTATGATTCCTCAAATTGTCCTAACTGGAACCTGATGTTGGCCAGGTTTCTGACCGATTCGGCAGCGCCGCGATAGTTTTCACTTTCGAGGAAAAGCGATGACGCCTGTTCGCATGATTGTATCGCGCGGTCCCATTGTCCGGTCTGCATGTATACGCGGCCAAGCTCCTTGGTAATCTCACCCCGAAGGGCTTTGTCGGTGTCGGACGAGGAGAGCTTCAACGCTTCGTCGAGGAGCCGAAAGACAACAGTGGTGTTACCCTGCTTAATCCAGTCTTTTGCCAGAGACAGCAGTTGACGTGGATCCTGCGTCATCGAATCACCTCCTTTATGCGCTGCGACAGTTTTCATAATTCACCGTTTCGTTTCCGTTTTCATTCCCTTATAGTTTCATTAGTCAGAAATAAGCGCGTAGGCGGAAAAGTGATAGACATAACCGGTAACAGTCTTGTTCTCAGCGTCAAGGAGACAATCGATAACATCCCATTGCCCGGTCCGTTCATTGAACCAGGCCATCTTGATATTCTCTTCTCGAACATTGCTCAAATCGGCATCACGGTAACTCATCGTTACACGAACCGGCTTCTTGAAATATAGGCCGTCGGTTCCGAATTCATTGGCGAAAACCGAAATATCCGGAATCTCAATCGAAATGAGGGTGTCGCTGGCGAGTGCAAACGGCGGGAAATACAGCTCGACATCGAGAAGAGAAACAACGCCTCCCTCTGCGGATGTCAGAACAGTATCGAAATATGCCTGTTCGCCGACCAACTTCCCGACCGGCAGATTGGCTCGAGTGAGAAGGGTTGCCGATTCTTTTTCCTCATTTACCGTGGGAGCCTTGGAACAACCCACCATGCTGGAAAATACCAGCACCGCCATGACCGCAAATATGGCGACGATAATCTTGTTGTTTTGCTTCATCATATCCCTTTCTCCTTAGGTTGGGGGGTTAAAAACAACTGCGAGATATTGAAACAATTATCGTGCCAAACTGAAACGGGTCGCCGTAAGTTGCTTCTGTATAAATATTTATGCCATATCCTGAAGGTCTCCTTGTTCAAAATATGCCTTTTCGAAAGCGTCAGCCGGTATAAAATATACCGATCATATATGGCCTCTTAGCAGATTAACTACTATATGATGTTGATTTTGATGGAATTAGAGTAAAATTTCAGACTGGTATAAAATGTCTCAATTGCGCTTTCGGCTTCGACGGTCTTTTTCTAACTTGTTCTCTTCCATGATCCTGCGAAGTCTCGCCCGGGATATACCGAGCATTCGCGAAGCCTCCGATCGATTCCAGCCGACCATATTCAATATCTCCGCGACGACCTTTTTTTCGATTTCCCGTAGCGTTACTCCCTGATCGGGAATCTCAATCGTAACCGATCGTCGCTCTTTCACCGATACCCGGCCGTTGCGAATAGCCTCTTCTATCTGCTCCGATGTTACATTATCCTTGGTCGCAAGAAGGACCGCTCGCTCAATTACATTTCGCAGTTCGCGGACATTACCCGGCCATTCATGTTTGAAAAGGCTGTCAATTGCACCCTTCGTCAACTTCAAATTGCTCTTATTATATTGGGAGCGATAAAAATCGAAACTTCCGCGGGCAAGGGCCGGAATATCTTCTTTGCGGTGGCGTAAAGGCGGCAGATGTATCGCTATCAGATTCAGGCGGAAAAGTAAATCCTCCCGAAAAGCTCCTTTGGCGACAGCTTCTTCGAGGTTAATATTGGTCGCCGCTAAAACCCGGACGTTTATATCCTTTTCTTTGACCGCACCGACTGGACGGAGTTTTTTGTTTTCTAATATTTTTAAAAGTTTCGCCTGAGCTGAAACAGACAAATTTCCTATTTCATCCAGGAAGATCGTTCCATTGTCGGCATATTCAAAAAGCCCCTTTTTATCGTTTTTGGCATCGGTGAAAGCGCCTTTCTTGTGGCCGAATAACTCCGACTCGAAAAGCTCATCCGGTATTGCCGAACAATTCACCTCGATTAAATTCTGATCCCTTCGCACTCCGCTGTAATGGAGAACCTTTGCCAGGAGGTCCTTTCCTGTACCGGTTTCTCCAAAAAAGATGGCGTTTGGATAATCGACATCGCTAAGGTGCTCGACAATATTTTTAATTTCCTTCATTCGAGGGGAATTGCCGATAATCGAGTTTGCGTCAAACTGGTTTTCCGATTTTTTTATACCAACCTTCGAATCAGTATCTTTTTCTTCCGGCTCGGCCACATAAGCCGCGATCCGCTCGGTATATTCATCCGGTGTGACAATTTCTGACACGCCCATCAAAGCAATATCTGCGGCTTGATCATCGTCCGTATTATCGGCAATGCCGACAATTTTTAGTTTATCGAATGATCTTTTTAGTTCGGCGAGAAACTCCGGACGGCACAGCTCCTTATTTTCAAGGTCCACATAGGCAGTCCCCTCCAGCTTGCCTTCCTTTGGAATAACAGGATCAGCAAAAAAAGAAATACCTCCGGACCGCTCCGGATTTCCCGAGCGAATCCTTTTTAAGTCGTCGGAGTTTAGTTTTTCCCCGTAGATAAGTAAATTGCCTGCCATCAATATTTCCCCGTTAATCAATTTATCGACCGAGCCGTTCAATAGTTAAGGAATGCAGGTCTAAATAGAGCTCTATCCATTACTTGTAGCGAAAATATTATCTAATTATCCAAATATAATTGTATTTTTTCCGATTTTTCCCGCTCATTAAATATGAAGAAACTATTGAGACTTTTATTCGTAGAAGGTTCAACAGATTTCTTAATCCTCTCTTTTATGTGGTTAGTGGCAGGTGGTGGATCTCCCCAATTCACCCCCTGCATTTTTTTGCTTATTTTTTAATTAAATGCCGCCCTGAGGGGTGGCATTTTAACTGATTATGGTATAAATTGCCGTATGGCCAAAGACCGTGAAAATCCCCTGCCCCGATTAGTTAGATTATGCCGCGAAGGCAACAAAGAAGCCTGGATGGAACTAATTGACCGGATTACTCCATTGATTTTTTCGATCTGCAGGAAAATGAGATTATCCCGCGAAGACAGTCTCGATATTTTCGGTCAGGTTTCATACTTGCTGTTAAAAAACCTTGATAATCTCAAATCTGCATCAAAAATATTATCCTATGTGGCAACCATAACCCGCCGGGAAATATATGCTTCAAGCCGTAAGGAAAGCATCTACGGAAGTCTCGAGGAACTATCTCATTCAAAGGCTAAGGACAGCCAGGAAACTCCGGATAAAATAAGGGAAAAATCGGAGCGCTCGGAATTATTATTGGAATCTATGGCGGAACTACCTGACAGGGATTATAAGCTGTTGCAAGCCTTGTTCTTCGATGAAGACAATCCGAGCTATGAGAAAATCGGTAAAAAACTTGGCGTGCCTGCCTCGTCAATCGGTCCCCTGCGCCAAAGAGCGCTAAATAAACTCTATAAAATATTAAAGAGAAAACGATTTATATTATGAGTATTTATTATCAAAAATCCTCCTCTATATATATGAGGGAAGTCAATGACACAGGATAATGAAATAATGGACCGGCTTCTAAGGTTCATTCGAGATGAACTTTCGGAGGCCGAAAGGGAAGCAGTGGAATCGGATATAAAGAATGATCCCGAAACGGCCCGGCTTTATGCCGCCTTAAAAGATCTGCTAAAAGGCAACAAACAGCCGCAATGGATTGGTATGAAAGAGGCCGCCCGGCTTCTATCTGAACGCCAGTTCGATGATTTTGCCAAAAAGAATAAGCCAGGCGGTGAAAAACAGGGAATAGTTGTTTACGATTCCGGCAATCTTCCTCTCCCTGAAGGAGTCCGGCCGGCTGCAGTCGACACCCGCCGAATCAAGTTTCTTATCGACAATATAGCGCTTGAGTTATCTCTTTATCCGTTGACTACCGAATCGTATGAAATAATCGGTCAGATAGAAGGAATCGATACAGACAAAAAACTACGCGTTAAGATAAATTCGAAGAAAAAAGACTACTCAGCCGTTTGTGATAAATACAAGCTGTTTCGGCTGGAACGGATACCTGCAGGTAATTACTCCTTGAAAATTTTCCTCGGACGAAATATTATCGGTATTGTCGACATAGAATTATGATTACCCGGAGTGATTTAGAAAAATTAAGAAATCGTTCCGATCTCGAACGATTTCTGGATAAAAATTATGAGTCGGATATTGCGGCGTTTCTTAAAGATCTCGACAAAAGTATAAACTCTCTATTCAGAACCAACCTGAAAGATGCTTCCGCTCTGGCTGACTCGTCGGAAAAAGTCTTTAAATATCTTCCCGAAAAATACTATCCGCGATACCTTACAGTTCGGGGACGAATCGAAAACTGGTCGGGTAATCACAGGCAGGCATTAAAACATTATGAAAAGGCCAGAAATCTCTTACTGCAACAGGGAGATCGGGAAGCAGTCGCGCGGCTCGGAAAAGGCCTGATAGATATCTATACCTACCTGGGCAAATACGACAGTGCCCTTGAGGTCGGGAAATATTCTCTGAGTTACTACCGCAGACATAATCGTCGCCAGGATGTCGGGCAGGTATTGAATAATATCGGTAATATCTATCACCGTCAGGATAACAATCGCCAGGCATTAAATTATTATAATAAAGCCAGGGATAAATTTTCAGAAGCCGGAGGGATTCCTCTGGCTATCGTTGAATTTAACCGGGCCAATATCTACGCCAACATGAATCATCTGGGCGAAGCCGAAAAGCTGTACTCCGAGTCGGCCCGGCTGTACCGGGGCAGCGGAATGGATATCGCCGAAACCCAGGCTGATTATGCCCGGGCATATCTTTCTTATCTGGATGACCGGTACACCAAAGCCATTAAAATATTCGACAATGTCCATGATAAGTTATCGAGCCTCGGCGATTATAAAAAGGCCGCCGTTGCTGAACTCGATATGGTCGAGATAAATATCCATCTCAATCAGTACGGTTCGGCCATCATGAGCGCCGACAAAATCATCCCTGAGTTCGATCGGCTCGATATGCCCTATGAAAAGGCCAAAGTAGCTTATTTTGCCGCCGAAGCCCACTATAAGCTGGGTGACTACGAGAAAGCATCGAAAAGGCTCAAACAGGCCGACCGCATATTTAACCGCGAAAAGAATAATCTGTGGATGGGAATGGTACAAATCCTGAAAAGCCGCCTTTTGTCAGCTCGAAAGCAACATAAAAGGTCAATCGAAGCCGCTCGCGAGGCAATTTCCTATTTTAAAGCAAGTAAAGATGAACGTCGCTTGATTGATGCCGAAACTGCCTTTGCCGAAGCTATGATGAAATCCGGCCAGACCGGCCCGGCTGTCAAAGAAGCAAGGAAATTACTAAAAAGAAAACCGGCCGGATATCAACTCTATTATATTTATTACCTGACAGGCCGCTGTTATTATATAGAAAAAGATTACGATAAAGCCATCGAACCGTTAAAAAAGGCTGCTGACACCGCCGAAAAAATGCTGGCCGGGTTGTACCCTGATGAAATCAGGGCCTTTTTTGCCGCCGATAAGTACGACTGCTACCGTCTTCTCGTTGATTGCATGATAAGAGCAGATCGGGTCGATCAATCTTATCTGACCAATCTGTCGGCTTTGAGTTTAATCAATTCAAGGATGGTTACCGCCGAACCGCAGGAAAAACAAGTCCCGGCGGAGTTAATCCGGGCTCGCGATCAACTTAGAGCCGCTTTGAAAAAATTGAATCAAACTCCCGGAGGAGAGTTCCGATCGGTAAGCGAACAGCAAAAAGATTACTACCGGCTGGAAAAGAAGTTGTGGGCAACAGAACGGAAAATCAGATCTCATGTGTATCCCGAAAATGTTCCTTCCACTTTCGATTATCGACATCCCGATCCGGAAAAAATATCTAAAACCGATTTCACTATTATAAACTACTTCATGACCGAATCCCGCCTTGGTGCATTCTGCACTTATCAGGGGAAAACGGATTTTATCGATCTCGGGCTCGAAACATCGGAACTTGAAATCATCCTCCGCAAACTCCATTTCGTATTCGAAGGCGCGGTCTTCAGCCTACGAGATAACGGTTCCACCAAACATATATCCCGGGAAATATTGAACAAAATATATAAGATAATTTTCGAAAAGCTCGAACCATCAATAGTTGGTAACAATATTGTTATCATTGCCGAAGGTATCCTGGGGCAGGTGCCGTATCACGCGCTTTTGAATAATGACGGCCGTTACCTTAAGGACCGTTTTCAGATAAATCTTATTGTCGATCCCATTGATCTCGAAAATCGCGTTAGTCCTCACATTTCTCCAAAAAAAGCCGCTGCCGTCTTCGCCGTTGCATCCGGCGTATATCCGGCCATTGATGAAGAAGCTGCTCAGATCGCAAAAATCTGGGGAAAAACGAAAGTTTATTCCGGTGAGGAAGCCGATCATAAAACATTATTGGGCCAGCTTGGCAGCGGAAATGGATTTGTTCATATTGCCGCTCACGCCGCCAGATCATCCGAAAACCCGCTTTTTTCCAAAATTTTGCTCGGTGACGGCCCATTTTTCCCGTTCGATCTCTTTCAAACAGGCATAAACTGCGATTTGGTAACACTTTCCGGTTGTCAAACTGCCGCTCCCGGCTTATATTATGGTAATTCATTTAGTCTTGCCAAGGCATTTTACCAGGCCGGAAGCAGATTTGTTATAGCGAGCTTATGGCCGGTAGCCGATAAACTGAGTATGCACTTTATGGTCGAATTTTATAAGTCTCTGAAAAGCGAAAAGGATATAAATAAAGCCTATAGGTCAGCACTGAACCATACATTTGAGATTACTGATAACCCGGCATTCTGGGGAGCCTTTATGCTGCTGGGTTTGTAGCCAAGGATTAAGAATATGTTTAAGACAAAAAAATACTTGCCGCTCTGGCTTACGATTCTATTTGGCATTGTTTTTTTCCTGTCAGTCGATATCCCGGCACAGGATAGAATCGAACCGCAAAAAGTAATTGTCAAGCTGAACAATACCAATCAATTGCACGGTCTGCTCAAAGATATTGGCGGAACCGCCAGAGATACGATTGGTGATGATGGAATTTTTTTAATCGAACTTCCGGATACTACAAGTGTCGAGGAAGCTATCGCCACTTTAGAAAATGATCGAAATATTAATTTCGTTCAGCCGAATTATCTTTTTAGCCTGCCTGAAACTGATCAGATTAACCAGACCTTTCCCGATGAAAGCGCCCCAATCTTTATAAAGGGTGAACAGCCCATAAGTTACTATGATCAGGAGGGCGCTTATATTATCAACTGTGATTCAGCGCATCTGATTGCAACCGGTTTCGGAGTAACTGTAGCTGTAATTGATAATGGCATTGCTATGAATCATCCCCTCTTTGAGGGAGCCATACTTTCAGAAGGCTTCGATTTTATCGATCACGATTCTGATCCTTCCGAGGAACCAGGCGATGCTTATGGCCACGGAACCTTTGTTTCCGGCGTTATCAAGCTGGTTGCCCCCGACTGTATGCTCCTGCCCCTGAGGGCTTTCGACGAAACCGGTACCGGAACCAGTTTTGCAGTTGCGTCGGCCATTCACCGGGCAGTTTCCAAAAATGTCGACGTCATCAACATGAGTTTCGGTCTTTATTCTTCTGAACCTGTTATACAATCTGCCATCAGCCGCGCGGTGCAGAATGGAATTACGATGTTTGCCGCCCCGGGCAATGAAAGTACCGATTCGACCACCTATCCGGCTGCCTATCCAGGCGTTATCGCCGTCTCGGCCATTGATTCGGCCGACTATATCGCAGATTTCTCGAATTACGGGAATTACATAAACATCTGCGCTCCCGGTGTCAATGTCTATAGCGCCCTGGCCGGGCAATACGAGTGGGGAATCTGGAGCGGGACATCGTTCTCAACTCCCTTTGCTGGGGGTGTAGGAGCGTTGATCTTGGAGTTGGATCCGCAGTTGAATGGCAATGATGTCGAATCGATTCTGGAGAATACTGCTGAAAGGGATCTCCAGTGGGGAACCCTGACTGGATTTGACCCGCAGTATGGTTTTGGACGAGTCGATGCTTTAAACGCAGTTTTGAATACTTCTCTGGGTGATGTTAACAATGATAGTGAAGTTGATGAACAGGACATCGATTATCTCTCCGATCATATTTATAACGGCGGTCCCGCCCCGCAACCTGTATGGAGAACGGGCGATATGGACTTTTCAGGCAAAATCGATTTAAACGACCTTACTTGCCTTATAAAAAGAGTTAATGGCGGTCATCAGGGCCCTCCCAAATAATCCAGATTGCATTTACTTTTAGATATGAAAGCAGACCCGGATTCTATTCCGGGTCTTTTTTTTATAATTTCCGCAAAAATTGACAATTTTAGTGTATTTTCTCTCTGAAATCCCACTCCTAATTATTAGGAGAATGCCGTTTATCAGACCACATAGTATAAAAATAGAAGTTCCAATTATGTATTAACAAGTTGGGGTGCAATACCCCGGCTCTATTTTTTTTCCAAAAGGAGGTGATAAGGCAATAGGTTGAATTTCCAAGAGCCCCCTTGCGAAATCAAATTTATCAATTCATCGGAGGAAAAATGAAAAAAATACTCATCGCCATCCTTTTGGCTTCTTTCCTTTTTGCCGGTCTTGCCTTAGGCGAAAAAGTAAGACAAATCGATTCCGATCGTTATGTTAAAGCCTCACAACACATTGGATATGTCCCTGACAGATTCATTGTTGTTCTCAAAGATAATGTAGAAGTTGACCATGCCCGCGATATGTCTAAGGGTATTGCCCTCGGACATCTCAATGGCTTTCCGGCTTTGGCAAAGAAGTTTGGAGTAGAAAAGCTTCGCCCGCAGTTTGTGGGAGCCGACCAAAAGGTCCAATCTCCCTCGGCTCGATCTCTGGCCCGTCACTATAAAGTAAGTATAACCGATGGAACGCTGGACGAAGCGATAGCCGCATACAAGGCGCATCCGCTGGTCGAGCGTGTTGAAAAAATCGGCGTCAGCACTGTCTACGCCACACCCAATGATCCCTATTATGATAACCCGCCGGCAGAGTATCCGCATGATCAGTGGCATTACTGGGATACCTACGGAATCCGGGCAAATACCGCCTGGGATCTGGAAACCGGTGACCAAACCGTACTGGTTGGTGATCTCGATATCGGAACCATGTATGATCACGGAGACCTTGGCGGAAGTAACCCGCCTGGTCCAAATGATGCCTCAACCAATGGTAATATCTGGGTCAATACCAACGAAACCCCGGGCAATGGTGTCGATGATGACGGCAATGGCTATGTCGATGATATAATCGGCTGGGATTTTGTCGAAAGAACCGATTGGTATTCATATTCATGTATCGATATTGACTGCGGTGGCGCCGATAATGATCCGTCCGACGGCGACGGACACGGCACTCATACTGCAGGAACAATTGCCGCTATTACCAACAATGGCTACTCGGTTGCCGGTGTGGCCGGCGGTTTCGGTGACGGTACCTTTTCAGGAACAGTGGCAAACGGTGTCAAAGTTGTGCCCTGTCGTATCGGGTATGTTCTCGATTACTGGATCTATGGTGCTACCGGCGTTGTTATCATGGACTATGTCGCCGAAGCGATGTATTACATGGCCGATTTGAAAACTGCTGGATGGAACGTTGCTGCTATTAACTGTTCATTTGGAACAACAAACAGTGGCGGGCTTTCATCTGCGGCCGATTATCTTATTGCTCAGGACGTAGTTATTTGTGTTGCAGCCGGAAACAGCAGTTCATCGACCGCTGATTATCTGGGCTCAAGGGGCGACTGTATTGATGTTGGCGCCACTGATCAGAGCGGAAACCCGGCCAGCTTTACAAATTATGGTAGCTGGGTCGATATTGCTGCTCCGGGTGTTGAAGTCCTGAGTACCATAACTGATCCGGCCAATCCGGATGTCGATTATATCGCCTATATGGATGGAACTTCAATGTCCTGCCCGCATGTAGCCGGTGTTGTCGGCTTGCTGGAGTCTTACAATCCCGCTCTTACCGCTGCGGATAAAATAGCAATAATAACCGATCCGGCCAATACCAATCCATATGGCGGGAGCCTGGATCTTGGAGCCGGTATCATTGATGCTCGCAAGTGCCTTGAAGCTGCCGGAGGCGGATGTGATTTGGCTGCCGATTTTTCGGGAAGCCCAACCTCAGGCTGTGCGCCTTTGGCTGTCAATTTCACCGATCTGTCAACCGGCACCAATATTGACGGCTGGTCATGGACATTCGGCGACGGCGGTACTTCGACCGCTCAAAATCCGTCGTATACTTATAACAGCCCGGGTACGTATTCTGTCAGCCTGACTGTTTCAAGCAGCGCTCAAGGATGTAACGATTCTCAGACCAAAACCGGTTATATTACGGTTAATGGTACTCCAGTGGCTGATTTCTCTGGTACACCTACTACCGGGACCGAACCACTGACAGTTGATTTTACCGATCTGTCCACAAATGCCACCTCCTGGAGCTGGGATTTCGGTGACGGCGTCGGGACATCTACCGCTCAAAATCCGTCATACACATATAATTCGGCCGGGACATATACTGTTACCCTGACCGCCACCAATGCCTGCGGTTCGGATATAGCAACGAAGGTTGATTATATTACCGTTGATCCGTGCGTTGCCCCGACAGCAGATTTTTCAGGATCGCCGACAACCGGTGATGCACCTCTGACGGTTGATTTCACTGATCTGTCAACCGGAAGCCCGACTTCCTGGTCATGGGATTTTGGCGATGGCGTAGGAACATCAACCGCCCAGAATCCGTCATATACATACAATGATCCCGGGACCTATACGGTATCTCTCACAGCAACCAATAGTTGTGGGAGTGATGTCGTTACCAAGACTGATTATATTAGTGTAACATGCACAGCCCCTGTGGCTGATTTTTCGGGCACTCCAACCACAGGATATGCCCCGTTGACGGTCAATTTCACAGATCTATCGACAAATGCTGCCTCCTGGAGCTGGGATTTCGGCGATGGTGTCGGTACGTCTACTGAACAAAATCCATCCTATACATATAATAGTGCGGGAACTTATTCAGTCAGTTTAACTGTAACTAATTCCTGCGGATCTGATGCTGTAACCAAGACCGATTATATTACGGTCAACGAATCGCAGACATCCAAAATATACGCCAATGCAGATATTGCGGTTCTGGGTACGGTTTCGGGCAGTTATCTTAATACTCAGGCCAGCGACAACAGCTATGAATCGATTACCGAAGTAGAATATACCGGCCATCCGCGTAAACGATACAGTTATCTCGAACATAAGTGGACATTCAATGTCAATGCCTCAAATGGTGCCACGTTCTATCTTGAAGCATATCGCCCGAGTAACTCGGACGGTGACAATTTTGTATTTGAATATTCCACCGACGACGCCACATATAATTCTTTGGTGACAGTTTCAAGTGCTACCGAACAGGTCTATAGTGTTTCGGTTCCCGCTTTGACAGGTACCGTTTATGTCCGTGTTACAGACACCGACCGCAATTGGGAATTCGTATCGCTGGACGCGATTTATGTCGATGAGATGTATTTCGAATACAGCTCACAACCGAGCGCGCCTGTTGCCGACTTCTCCGGTGATCCCACGTCCGGTGTAGAACCGCTGACAGTGCAGTTTACGGATCTGTCAACCGGAAGCCCAACCTCCTGGAGCTGGGATTTTGGTGATGGCGCAGGTACATCAACTGCCCAGAATCCATCCTATACTTATCAAAGTGCAGGAACATATACCGTGTCACTGACAGCGACCAATGCCTATGGTTCCGATACTGAAACCAAGGTGGATTATATTACGGTATCCACCAGTTCGGGAACTATAATGCATGTTAGCGATATAACCGTGACCAGGGAGGCTGCCGGCGGTCCAAACCGGGTCGGCGTCGCCAATGTTACTGTGCTCGATCAGAATAATGCAGCTGTTTCAGGTGCAACAGTATATGGTTACTTTAACGCGCCAAATACATCGACCAAATCAGCTGTGACAGGCACTAATGGTGTCGCCACCCTCACGTCAGATAAGACCCGTTCGGCACCGACAGATTGGTGTTTCACGGTTACCGATATTACACTCAGCGGCGCCACTTATGATCCTAATGCCAATGTTGTCACTCAAGCCTGCGAAAGCGGTCCGGTGTATAAATGGGACAACAGCATTATCCCTGCAGATTACCATGCGGTGACTTATCCCAATCCGTTCAACCCGACAACTACGATCGAGCTGGCCCTTCCGGAAGCTTCCCACTGGACCATCTCGATTTATAATATTGCCGGTCAGCAGGTCGAGCAGTTCACAGGTTTCGATCCGGCCGGTATTATTTCGGTCGAATGGAACGCATCGGATAAAGCATCCGGTATCTATTTCATGAAAGCGGATGCTGGTGAGTTTAGAACGACGAAGAAGATGATTCTTCTGAAGTAATACAACCTACCCTTCACGTCTCAATCGGTCCTATCGATCGATTGCTGTGTGGTCCGGGCCCGGCGGGATAAGGGGGAGCCGCCGGGCTCTATTTATTTCCTGTTATTTTTGAGCGCTTTCTGGAATTTTGCAATCTTTTTCCACTTTTCCCGCTCCAGCAGGGCCGCTTTCTGATCCTGCTTTCGAATCAGGAATTCAACTTCCCGCATCTGCTTTTGATAACTGTTGTACCGTTTTTCATCGAGTTCACCGCTTTCAATCGCCTCCAGCACAGCACATCCCGGCTCATGCAAATGTCGGCAGTCCCGGAATTTACAATTTTGCGCAAGCTGCTCGATATCGCTGAAAGTCCGTTCCACCGATGATTCATCGCTCCACAACTGTATCTCCCGCATCCCGGGGGTATCGATCGCCAGAGCACCATCCGGGAGAATAATCAATTCCCGGTGAGTCGTCGTATGCCGTCCGCGGCTGTCATCGACACGAACTTCCTGCACCTTCAATCTTTCTTCACTCAATATATGATTGATTATCGATGATTTCCCGACACCCGATGATCCGATAAAGGAAACAGTCATCCCCTTTTTGAGATATTCATCGAATTGCTCCATCCCCCGACCTTCTTTGACACTTATTACCAGAAGCGGCAAACCGAAAGCCACCGATTCAACCTGCTCCCGAACAGCTTCGATATCATCACATATATCCGCTTTATTCAAAACGATGACAGGATTGACACCACTGTCCCAGGCCAGCGTCAAATACCTCTCCAGACGTCTTAAATTAAAATCACCATCCAGACCGCTGACCAGAAAAAGTGTATCGATATTGGCCGCCAGCATCTGTTCTTCGGTTTCTACCCCGGCCGCCTTCCGGGATATCCCGCTCTTGCGCGGAACGGTCCCGTGTATTACAGCATCACCTCCGCCGGGCGGCACCTCAATTGCCACCCAGTCACCCACAACCGGCAGTTCGCTTTTTGTCGCTGCCCGGTGACGGTAATTTCCGCTCAAAACCGCCGAGCGGTCGCCTTCTTCGGTATAAACCACAAATCTATTTTTATGGACCAGGGCCACCCTGGCGGGTATCAAGCCCCGGTCGATATAGTCGATAAATTCCTGCTGGAAAAAATTATTCCAGCCAAGTTGAGTTAACTCCATGGGAAAAATCCCTCATTTAAGATTTCCACTTTTAAAACGGAGCAAACATATTGAAAATCGAATCATTATCCAACTGGCTCCGTGTGAACATCGCCGTAAAGCGCTCTGCGAAAATTTCAATCTCGCGTACCATAACCGTTCTCCTTTCATCAGTCCGGCAGTATTGACCGATTATAATTCTCGGACATACCTCGGCCGAATTAATAAATCGACGAGAAAAATCGTACGATTAGTTTTTAATGGGAATTAAATGACAATGTCGGGCGTGAAAGAACCCGCGCTCCCTCGTGGATACTAAAGAGCGGCTCCTTCGCGGCGCGTTGCCATAACATCGAATATATTCACTATCATAAAACACGCCTCCTGAAAAAGTTAGAGCCTTAAAAATTGACGGTTACACATACAATATATCGACAACTACGGAAAAGACTATTAAAAAGATTCAAAAAAATTGCGAGATCCTCAAAAAAACCTATATCCTTGACAGATTCGACATTTTCGGGTACCATTATAGAAACAATCATGGAAACGAAACTCTCACCAGATAAGGATATCGCTTATGAATACTCGTACCCGCTCGGCAATAATTATTATTGGCGTCCTGGCTGTCATTGCGGCCGGATGCGTCAAAGAATCGGAACATCCGGTGAAACAATACCTGCCCGATAAAATCGACAATTACACGCTGGTTGATTCAGTTCAGGAACTTATTCGCGAAAATATTTATGATTATATGGATGGCGCCGCTGAGGTATATCTATCCTATGATTTCCAGCAGGGATATGTTTTCAGATATTCCGGCCCTGAAAATAACGACATCATCGTCGAAATCTTCGATATGAATGACCCCTCGGAAGCCTATGGTGTTTTCAGTCATACCCGCGAAGAAGAACCGGGCGACATCGGCGGCGGTTCAATATCCAGCGGAGGTCTTATTTGCTTCTGGCAGAACAAATATTATATCTGCATCCGCTCCGAAAGCGGTACCGACGAGGAAGCCGCGACAGTCGAGAGAATCGCCCGGGCTATATCGAATAATCTCCCGCAGGAAAGCCCCAAGCCGGAATTATTGCAGGTTCTTCCCGAAACCGGTCTTATTCCTGAAACAATACGCTATTTTCATCTTCATTCGACCCTCAACTACCACTACTTCATCTCTGAATACAATCTCCTCAATATGGGCCTTCGGACCGATGTCGTCATGGCCGCCTATGAGCCCGGTACCGTTTATCTGGTCTGCATTAAATATGAAGATGAGTTCAGCGCCGAAGAAGGCTATACCGGCTTTATAGAAGAATACATTCCCGAAGGTGAAGAAACCGGTTTTGCTGAAGTAGTGAAAAACCAGTGGATTGCAATTGAAAATACCGGCAAATATAACATCATTATCCTGGAAGCTCTCTCCCGCGATAGAGCTGAAATACTTATCGAGGGTTGCAAAGAAAAAATCCAATCACTAGATAAAAAGGAAGGCTAATCTTATGAGCCTCGTAAAAAAAGATTTCACCCGGCGCGATTTTATCAAGACGACAGGTACCGCTGCCATCGGACTGGCTGTAGGACTGCCTGCTGTCGCTCAGGATGAAACCACTCAAAAAGCAGCCTCGAGAGTAATTCTCATCCGGGATAAAATGGCCGTCAACGAAAAGGGCGAAATCAATTCCAAAGTCGTCGCTCGCATACTCGATGAAGCGGTTCGGGCCCTTTCCGGCAAAGACAAACCAGCCGATGCCTGGGCAGAATATGTCAGCCCGGATGATATCGTCGGCATCAAAACCAATGTCTGGGCATATCTCCCGACCGGCCCCGCCGTCGAAAATGCCATAAAGAATTCTATAATGTCAGTCGGCGTTAAAGAAAAAAATATCGGTATCTCCGACCGCGGTGTTCTTGGAAATTCCATATTCGAAAATGCAACCGCATTGATAAACGCTCGTCCTATGCGTACGCACTCCTGGTCCGGTGTCGGAAGCCTGATAAAAAATTATATCATGTTCGTTCCGCGGCCTTACGAATACCACGACAATGCTTGCGCCAACCTTGCCTCCATATGGGATAAGCCGATCGTCAGAGGCAAAACCCGTCTCAACATACTTGTCCTTCTGACGCCGCAATTTCATAATGTCGGCCCGCACCACTTTGACCGCAAATTCGTCTGGACTTACGGTGGTCTGGCAGTCTCTACCGATCCGGTGGCCGCCGATGCTGTTGGATTGAAAATTATTCAGGCTAAACGACAGCTTCATTTTGGGGATAACCGCCCCATAAAACCAAACGCTCACCATATAGAATTTGCCGACAAAAAATTCGATCTTGGAAATGCTGATATGAATAATATCAATTTGATTAAAATGGGATGGAAAGAAAATATATTGATTTAGATTCCTGCATAGACCTGACATTCTAATTTCTTTAATCAAAATATAAAACAAGGCTAATATTATCTTAATATAACTTATTTCATTTTAATCCAGCGCTCTTTTCACTTGCTGACGCTGCGAAACTTGTATTACTTCAGCTTTGTCCACAAAGACTGCCGAGGAGCCCCCAGCCTCGGCATCTTTTAATTTCAGGCGCAAAATTTCACGGCATTGTCAAATTTGAGAATATTTCCTAATAAAAAAATTCAACAATCCTAATCGAATCGTAACAAAAGAGACAAATTTTACAGTCGCCGAGCGTTAAGGCGTTTCGGTTCTTGTTAGCCCAAGAGGGATGGGGGGACTTGTCCCCCCGTCTTATCTTAAAGGTATTTTTTCACTTCATCATGAAGTTTCGCGCGGTAATGCAGCCCGCCCGATTTAAGACCGGAAATAATTTTCTTGTATTTTTCGAATTCCGATAATTCCGCTAGCGTTACCTCGCGGATCTCTCTTTTATCCACCGGGCGTAATTCTCCCGATTTATATCTTGCTTTAAAGATATGACTGATCCACGGAATCTCACCCATATTGGAAAAGAAGGTAATATTTATTTTGAGCATATATTTTATGATTTCAATCTCGGCACCGGTTTCTTCATATGCCTCGCGCTTAAATCCCTCTTCGAGACTTTCTCCGGGCTTGAGTCCGCCCGACGGCGCCCGAAACAATCCCGATGGGTAATGATGTTTTGCGTTTACGATCAGCTTATCACCCTTGAATATATACATGGTGATATCATGATTGCGGCTATCTTTTTGAGTCGACCGAATAAATTGAAATTCTTCACCATCAACTTCCTGGCGCATATCTATAACCGGCGGAATACCGTAATACCCGGCCGCCCGCCGCATCATCTGTTCGGAAACAAACATTCTAACGAAGGAGCGGAATAATTTCGGTTTGCATCGGCTTTGTAGTAACTTCGGGGCCGTCATCGGTGAGCATACAGTCTATCTCGGAACGGAAACCGTATTCATCGAGATAAATTCCCGGCTCGATCGAAAACAAATGCCCCGGCAGTAGTTTTCTTTTGTCCTCGGTCTCGAGATTGTCTATATTCGGTCCCGGGCCGTGAACCTTCTCCAATATTGAATGGCCGGTCCGATGGAAAAAATTATCCCCGTATCCCGCCTCGGTTATTACTTCCCGGCAGGCATCGTCGACTTCGTAGCCGTACACCGGCCCTTGTTCTAACTTCTGGGCAATGAAGTTGACCGCTTTATCACGGGCGAAGGTTACAGTCGAAAAAATTTGCTGATATATCTCAGGAACTTCTTCGCCGGCGTAGGCCATCCAGGTTATATCTGCAAATACCGCTTTCTGTGTTTTCAGTTTCGCCCAGAGATCTATAAGTATCAGCGATCCATCTTCGATAGGCGAGGACTTTGCCTGCGTTGGATCATAATGAGGATTGATTATATTTTTATCCACCGCACAGCATGGCGGGAAATCGGTCACAAGGTTGTTTTCTTCGAACCGCCGCAAGATATAGAGAACCACCATTCGCTCATTTATCATCTTTTTCTTCATAAGAGAATCACGAATAAAGGCGAAAGCTTCGTCTTTGATATCATTTATCAGCTTTGCCGCCCTCTTGTGAAGTTCCACCTGCCATGTGGTCATCCTTGCCTGGAAATAAGAAATTATGTCGGCCGATGATACAATTTCGACACCGAATGATTTAATCAATTCAATTGTTCCGGCATCGACCAGCCCGATATACGGCAGACGGTTATTGGGAGAGAACTCCATTGCCACCCGGGTTACTCCGGAAAGCACCGAAGATAACTCGCTCTCCAGCATTTTATAGTTTGAAAAGTGAATCTTTCTGCCCGGAAGATGCTCGAAGCGGTCTTTCTCGATATGATTCACCAATGCTGTCGGCTCTCCCTCGGCCGGTATAAAATAAAATGATCGTCGGGTAAGATGCGGATTCAAACCGAGAAACTCCACTGCGATATTATTGCGGGCATGAAAATCGGCCATCAGCCAACCTTCAATTTTTTCACTTTTCAGGAAATTACGAATATCATCAAGCGGCAACATTTTTCTACCTAAATATATATTTATAGGAATATTATCGCCAAATCATCTGTTGAACTGAATAATACGGAACTTAAACGCGGTTTTCAACCACTTTGGCACCGAATAGATAAAATAATATCGAAAGAATCAATCCCGGCAAAATCGGCGGTATGGAATATAAATATATCCCGTTGACCGGATCGGCATAGAGATAACACAAAATAAGCCATATCAATGATAGCCCTCCCGAAAATATTATCGAGGCAAAAGCAATCCTTGGGGGCATCGTTCTTTTGCCGTTGTGGGCGAAAAAGAGCGGTACCAGTAAAGCCGGCGTTCCGACCGATCCGAAATCATGCCAGATAGTCACAATCGATCTGAAATACAAAGCAATCACAACCGCCAACCCGCCCGATATAATTAATCCCAGCTGAGTGTAATATTTTATACGCTCTTCGCTGATACCAAAAAACCGCCAGACAATATCCCGGCTGAATGTCGATGCCGCCAGAAAAGTGTAAGAATCGACTGTCGACATTACTGTCGCCAAAAGTCCAAGCACGAATATACCCCGAAGTCCAATCGGAAGAATCAGCTCTCCCAGCGCGGGGTACGAAAGTTGGGCGTTGGTCAAATCAGGTACAATGGCCCGGGCGTAAAGGCCGCACGATGTTGTCAGGAAATCGAAAACCAGCCAGAAAGCGACTGACAGTAATATTCCGTTTCGGGCCACATTTTCACTTTTGGCAGCGTAGCATCTCTGATAAAATGATGGTTCAATCAGAGTCTGGAGCGCAATTATGTACCACACAGCGATATAGATCGGCGTATTCCCGCCGTGCCAGCTCAGGTGCGACGATGGTACATTATCTTTAATAAATCCCAGCCCCCCATACTCGCTGAAGGCGGTAATAAAGAGTATCCCGAAACCGATAAACATCAGCGAAAACTGCAGTATATCGGTCCGAACCAGTGTCCTGAAGCCCCCCAGATAAACATAGAAAAGAGAAAAGGCTGTTCCCACAACCGCCGCCAGCCAGAGCGGCCAGCCGAATATAATATAGACCATGCCTGCCAGTGCCAATACATACGCCCCCGGTATTGTCAGTACAAAAAGAATCACTGAACCGGCCACGGCAGTCCTGCGGCCGTACACTTTATCCAGGCGATCAGGAATTGTCAGGACTTCTGTCCGGCGAGCTTTCTTTGCCAGGAAAAAAGCAAAAATAAAGGCGGCAACATAATATGGTACCCCGAATACAAGCCATGTCGAAAGACCGTAATTGTAACTGAATTCGCCGACTCCAAGTATCCCACCGTACCAGCTCGATACCAGGGTGGCGACAAAGGCAGGCAATGTCAGCAACCGGCCGCCGAGGATAAATCCGGCGGCCGAGTCGCCCTTCACGGATCGTCGCACGATTCCGATTGTTACTAAAATCGCCAGGTAGACGATTATTATGGCATAATCTAGTGTTGCCAATTATTTATCTATCGCAATTCCCATTTTAACTGTACAAAGAAATTCCGCTCCGCCCCGACATAATACTCGCCGACCCATTGAAAGCCATCATAGTATGAATATCCCGACTGCTCGTAACGCTTATTGAATAGATTATCTACCGTCGCCGAAAGGGAAAACTGGCCAATCCCGGCCAGGTTCCCTAGCTGGACTGAGGCTGTAACCGAAGATAACCAGTATGGGTCAATCGCCAGGCTGTCATTGGCACCGTTATCTATAAACTGCTTGCCGACACCGCGGAGACGGTATACCAGGCGCACCGGGCCGGGACGGTATTCAAACAGAAGGTTTGTGAGGCTTTCCGGAAAACCGGCCGTGGGATTCCCGGAGTAATCCGTGGTATCCGGCTCGCCGTCGAAATCAAGATCCGATATCGCCAGATATTCTCTTATGCGGTTATAATTGTATGAAAAATTCCCGGAAAAATTTAAATTATCAAGAATCCTGACCGAACCTTCCAGTTCAATACCGGAATGCACCGAGCGGTCGGCATTACCGACAACCAGCCGCCCCTGATCATCAATCCCGCCCTCCTGGATAATTTCGTTCCTGAACTCCATCCAGAATAGATTGACTCCGATTCTGTAATACCGGTTTCTTAGTTTCGTCCCCAGTTCGAAATTATAGACTCTTTCTGCATCGATAATCGGTTTGCCGAAATCATAAACGATTACACCGTCAACCGTATCAACCGAGTTTTGTGCCAACTGCGGGCTGTCTCCAATCGCTTCCCCGTCATAAATCATATTATCGCGCGGCTCCCGCGACGCCACCGCGATACTGAAATAGGCCTCGGTCTTTTCATTGAAATTGTATGTAATTCCCGCCCGGGGCGACAAAAACAGCCAGTTGACATTATAGTTGTAACCGGGCCTGCCGCCTAATCGCGACTGATCAAAATCATAATTAATAAAGCGCAGCTGGAGGTTCCCCATCAGACGAATCTTGTCGGTAAGACGGAAATATTCGAGGGCATAAAGCGAGGCAGATATCTTATCTCCCCAGTATGCATAATATCTTCTCAAAGGATTGAAGGTCTCATTCACATTTTCCGCCCAGACTACCTGTCCCCAGTGCTCCGAATTAAAATAGAAAAATGACCCGCCCAGCGTCAGGGAACCATCCTTATGTTCCAGCTCCAATTGCGGATTCCAGCCGTACTGATTCTTCGTTACCCACAACTGCCTGACCAAATCGACAAGTGTATCATCCGGATTAATAAGCATACTGGATGGAATATTGTAATTACTTACATCACCCAGGCGGTACTCCTCATAATACCCCTTGCCCCGGATATAATATAAAGTATTCTTGAGAGTTGCCTTCTCGGATAATTTATAAGTATTGTGAAGCTCATAGTGTGGCTGATTGAAATCATCGATCTCATTGTCATACGGATTGAAACGGTACGGCTCTGCATAATTAATCCAGTCGTAAGGCGTTGGATTGTACCTGCGGTTCTCGGCCAGCTTATCCCGCGTAACTCCATACCATGCATGATGCGCCTGCATCGGCCCGGCATACACGTTTACCGTCGTCGTCATATTCGGGTCAATTCGCGACAAAGACAGCGAATAAGCAAACCCGTCATACCAGGCTTCCTCCCGATACCCGCCGCTGTACAATTTGGAATACCTTCCCGAAAGCGACCACCGTCCGTCAATCAAGCCCGAATTGAATTCCACCGACTGCCGTCTGATCTCTGAGATGAAAACATCATCGGAATAGTATCTTCCATACCCGGTCGATACTGAAATCTTCCGCTTGGCCTCGATTCCCGCCGAGGCAATATTAATCGACCCCCCGAAAGTGGCATCACCATAAAGCGAATTGCCCACTCCCCGCTGCACCTGGATATCCTCCACCTCGGCCGCAAAATCGGCCAGATCATAAAAATAGGTAAACCTGTCCTCCGGGTCGTTTAGCGGTATGCCGTTAATATAAACCCCGATCCGCTTGGAATCGAATCCCCGGATATAAAACTCACTCGCCCCGACATCACCGCCGGTGTAAGAAATCGTGTACATGTTGGGTGTCGATTCCAGCAAAACAGGGAAATCCTCGACAGTATAGTCGCGCTCTATCTCCTCAGCCGTAAAATCTGAAAAAGCAACGGGTGTCAAACCGGCCTTGGCTCGCATCGCCGTTACCCTTATTTTCTGCTCCGGGTAAACCGACTGCTGCAGAATCACCCGGATCTGTTCACCCGATTTGACTTGTTTGATATTCTTCATCGCCGGCTGATAGCTGATATGGCTGAAAGTTATATATTTAATACTTTCATCACCGGTTTCGAGAACAAACTCACCGCTGTCGTCAGTAGTCGTCGTCATTACCGATGAAACATCGGTTTGAATATTGACTCCTGAGATCGGCTCGCCATCGGTATCGACGACCTTTCCGGTATAAGTCGCCCCCGCCGCCGAAATAGATAAAACTGTCAGGAAAGCCAAAAGATAAATAGCAAATGATCGCATTACAAGACTCCTGTTTAATTTCACAAAAAAACCGCCTTGGCGGGCATGCCAAATGGCGGGTACAATACAGGAATCCTGATCAATTTTCCCGTTTTCCTACGCCGGCATTACCCGGATCAGGTTTAGGGGGTATAATCTCAGGCCGTAATTTTGGGCCACCCCCAACGGTTTATTTTTTCTTTCTGCCTATAATCTACGGTATAAAACCTGTTCAGCACAAGCCTTTTTTAAAATAATTTGAAATTTTAGTCCATTATTCGGTTTTTTAAACACTCCTTTATAATCGCTAAAATGGCCGGATTTGTTTATTATATTTAATGGAACCAATTATAATTCAATCTGTTACAAGAAATAAACGGTCCGGCAAAATCGAGAACCCCAAAAAGAAATTCCATTAATAATAAAATCTCCCCTCATTTTGGCCGAAATAAAATTTAGAACGAATTTTTTGCGGGGATTGTAAAATAATAACAACTTCCTTACGTAAAAAGGATATAACGAAAATATTTGATTGTATTTAGGGTTTAAAAAAATTAATTTCATGTTGATGCCACCGGGGGCACACTTACAAATTTCCATCGGCATCAATTACCATAAATGAAAATTTGGATTCCTTTCGAAGGAGGATAGAGATGGCAAAGGAAATCAAAAGAAATACCTGGTCGAAATTCGTCAAGAAATTCACCGAGGATAATCGGTACCGCTGGATGAGCGTAACTGTCTCCGACAAGAAATCAGAAAATGGCGGCGAGTACTATGAAACTCCCTTTATGGGTCTCGCTCTCGAGAAAAAAGGACGTCTCATCGATGGTCTTCAGTTGATTTCGGGTTCCGATGATCCCGATCGGCTGAAAAATCCGCTTATTTCGCTGAAGCAGCCGGAAAAAGTTGTTGTCGAAAAGACCAAGAACGGCGAAGATGTTCAGCTAAAAATTAAGACCAAGGATGGCAGAGAAGCCGCAGTTAAGCTGAGCGGTCCGCCGGATCCTTATCCGCTGGTTGAAAGAGTAGCCTATAATATTTATCAGAAAAGAGGCTATTCCCACGGCGACGATCAGAACGATTGGTACGAAGCTGAGCGTCGTATCCGTGATACCGAAAGCCAGACTGTCTGATTTTATTGCCGAACAAAAATCAAAAAGCCATGTTCTTATATCTAAGAATATGGCTTTATCTATTTTCTAAATAATAACTATTATTATTTAGGATGGAGGCGTATTTATATTTACATCTGAGGTAGAATGTAAGATAGGAACCAAAAGAAGGAGTAAGAGATGGCTATTTCCAAAGAACAGATTATTGAAAAACTAAACAAGGATATCGAATACGAATACCAGGCCGCGATACAATATATCCAGCACGCCGCGACTATGACCGGCCCGCAGTATGATTCCATCATCAAGGAACTGGTGGTACATTCACAGGAAGAAATGCAGCATGCCCTCCAGCTTTCCGAGCAGGTCGATTACCTCGGCGGTACACCGACAGTTAAAGTCGAGGAAATACACACCTCAGAAAATTCAAAAACCATGCTGGAACAGGACCTCGACGGTGAACAGCTTGCTATCAGCCGCTATAAAGAGCGTATCGGTGAAGCCGAAGAGCTTAAACTCTATGGCCTCCGCCGTGCTCTCGAAGATATCTTAATCAACGAAGAAGAACATGAACGCGATTTACAGACTGTTCTGGATATGTAAGATTTATCTGAGAAAAAATAAATAAAAAAGGCAGGTCAAAAAGACCTGCCTTTCGTTCATTAATCACAAAAATCATCTATCGAGCTCAGCATGCCAGTTTAATACAACCTCGAACTCGGCCTTTGTCATTTCATTGTTATTTGCCGAAACAGCGAATATAAACCGCTGGCCATCTTTGGTTACTGCATAACGTTTATAGGCGTTAAAGAAATCATTTCCGAATCGGATCGAGAAAAGCCGTTTTGGTTCACCAGACTGAAAACCGTTTTCATAACTCACCGGCACAGCCATCAAGTTATATCCTTGCAAGTAGAATATCTCTTTGCCGTCAGGGCGCCATTCGTATTGAGTTCCGCCATCAAATAACTGCCAGCTTCTCCTGTCAGTTATATCCATAACATATCCGGTATTATCTGTTCCATTCGCGAGCCAGTAAAGTAAATAACGTCCATCTGGCGTTAAACCGCGCGGCATATCCCAGAAAGGGCTCTCAACAAGTGTGGTTACGCTATCAGGTTTACCGAGTTGCATCATCCGGATATCGGGATCTTGAGGCGGGAAAGGCTCGGGGGCATCGAACAACAAAAGTGTGTCACCCCGGGTCCAGTCAACAACGAAAACCATACATGAATCGGTATTATACTCAATTGGTACTGCTTCACCTTTCCCATCAGAGTTTCGCCAGAAAATTTTATATTCATTCAGGCTGTCTTGAAAGGCGATATAAATTACCTTTCTGTCATCATGAGACCATGCCGGCAAAGCTGCTATTCCTTCATTTTGGGTCAGCTCCCTGGTTCCACCACTTCTAAGATCGCGTATCCATATTTCTGTATAGCCCTTATTGGGATTTAGGATTTGATACGCGAGTTTCGTTTCATCATGCGATAGGGAAATGTTGAAATATATCCCCGGCTTCCCTATCGTATCCAGCACCGTCCCCTTGCGGTTCACCCATACCAGGTAACTTGTACTGTCGCTGTAAATACTACGACTTCCTGCCATCGCTGCCAAAATCCCATTATTCGAGGCGCTAACATTAATTCCCTCGCTGGAATTACCAGCGATACTTACCACATCGGTTAACGGTACCGGTTCTCCGATAAATTCTAATTTACCAACATCAAATCTATGCGCCATAAGAAAGCCGCTCTTCATGTACAGGATATAACCGGGTTCGCAGTATAGAGCCCGTGTGTCGGAACTCCCGATTACTTTTGATTCCATGTTATCAACTTCCCCAACTCTTATGGAATATATGGCTTCCCGTTCTGAATTTGACCGCTGAAGGGCAGTGTAAATAAAATGTTTTCCATCCGGAATGAAGGACGGCCAGGAATGGCTCTGTTCGATAGTTTCGCTGTCGATAACAGTCGCCGGCTTGGGTATGCCGCCCGATGCTGAAACCTGGTAGATTTCTTGAGCGTCACCGTCAAACAGGATGATATTTTCAGAACCCCAACTTCCGTCAGCACCTTCTGCTCTGCAGATAACCTGAGGCTGTCCGCCAGCAACCGCTACTTTTTTCAAGATTTTGTTTTTATCGGTGAAAAAAGCGAGATATTTGCTATCCGGCGACCAGAAAGGTCGAAAAGCATTATCCGTTCCTGCCAGTGGGTACGATATCAGGGAATTTATTGGACGAATCCATATGCGTGACACCCCGATTGAATCATAAGCCCGGAAAGCCAGATATTTCCCGTCCGGAGAAATTTGCGGCCACTGAACGCTCATGGCATCAGGCGGCAAAGAAATACTGAATCTCATCGTCTGGATATCTTCTCCCTTCTGCGACAAAATCCACATCCCCATAATGCCTGCCGCAAGTGCCAGAACCACAGTTAATACCCAGGCCAGTTTCATCCTGAATCTGCGCCTTATGGCAGTCGTTTTAGGGATTCCCGCCTGCGAACCGGCACTGGCAACCCACTCCAGTTCATCCTTGAGATCTTTCGCCGACTGCCACCTTTTATCCGGGTCCTTTTGCAGGCATTTCCTTACCAATCGGTCGAGAGCAGGAGGAGCGGCCGGGAGTATTTCAGAAATTGCGCGCGGCTTTTCTTTCATAACCGAAGCAATCAGACTGGCCCGGCTTTTTCCGGAGAATGGAGGTTGACCAGTCAGCATTTCATGCATTGTCGCGCCGAAGCCAAAAATATCACTCCGCTCATCCGCTTCATACCCCTCTAGCTGTTCCGGTGACATATACTGCAGTGTCCCGACAATCGTCTCGGCTCCCGTAATCGGGGTCGTTTCTGTAACATCTCCAACCCCTGCCGCGTCCGCCCGAAGTTTCGCAAGGCCGAAATCGAATACTTTGACACCATCTTTTGTCAAAAAGATATTGCTCGGTTTGAGATCCCGATGCACCAGTCCCTTGCGGTGAGCGCCGTCAAGCGCCCCGGCAATCTGCGCTCCTATATTGAGGACTTCGGAAATCTCCAGTCGTCCCTTTTTGATACGGCTGCTGAGAGTCTCACCCTCCATATATTCCATAACGAGGTAGTCGATACCATTCTCGTGACCGATATCATGAAGAATGCAAATATTGGGATGATTCAGGCTGGAAATTGTCTTTGCTTCCCGTTCGAACCTGGCACGGGTATCACCGGTGATAACCATTTTTTGGGGTAGGATTTTTATCGCTACGGTACGGTCAAGTCGCGTATCTTTGGCCTTGTAGACTTCACCCATACCCCCGGCACCGGCCGGCTCTGTGATCTCATATGGCCCTAGCCTGCGCCCTTTTTCAAGTGCCATAAGCTTCCCTCCTCGGGGAATATTATAAAAAATTTATAATTAATAATGCTACTTTTGCAAAATTTGATTTGTCAAAATTTCAGGTTTGGCCGAACTTAAAATGCATTTCGTGAAGATTTTCAACCAGTTATTTAATATACTACTGTTGAAATATCAGGTCAATATCTTATAGTTAATCTATTGACCAAAACAATTTCCCCATTAATTAAATGGTAATTGGTTCTCCGTGCCCTTTTATAGAAAGGGCTATAAATGCATTTCAGAGGAGATGGTAATTTGTTCCATGATATAATAAATGACAGTTTTAAAGAAAAGACGCTGAACATACAATTTTACTACCAAATTGATATCCCCCAAAAGTGTTTTTTGACGAAACAAACCCATTTTGGATCAAAAGCGCTCTTGCTTCCAGTGGGGAGGCGAAACACTCTTGTCCCGCGACCGGGCGCTTCGCCATTTATGGATTTCAATGTGAATGGGTCACGTCCGAACTTGGAGAATAAACATTGTTTCTGACATGTCCCCGACCCAAAAAAGAACGACCACGCCAGAGGCGTGGTCGAAAAAGGAACTTTTGCTCAATATATTTTACTTATTTACAATAACTGCTCTTGTTTACCCCATCTTCTCGACTATGGTGCCGATTAACTCTCTTAGTTTCGGCTCGGTCTTCGATGCCGCCGCAATGACATCCTCGAGTGATACCGGCTCCATTGCATCCGGAAGTCCCATATCGGTGATGATCGAAAAAGCCAGCACCTTCGTGCCCTGGTGCTTGGCCACGATAACCTCCGGCACTGTCGACATCCCCACCACATCAGCCCCGATAATCTGAAGGAACCTGTACTCCGCCCCGGTCTCGAGATTCGGACCGGCCACTGCTACATACACGCCCTTGTGAACCGGGATTTTCATATCAACCGCCGTTTCATGTGCCAGCTCGATCAGTTTGGCATCGTACGTATTGTACATATCCGGAAACCGCGGCCCCAGGCTTTCATCGTTGGGCCCGATAAGAGGGTTTGACCCGAGGAGGTTGATATGATCGGTGATGATCATGATATCACCCTGACGAAACTGCGGATTGAGCCCGCCGCAGGCGTTCGATACGATCAGCGTTTCAATACCCAGTTCTTTGAGGACCCTGACCGGGAATGTCGCTTTCTGGAGAGTGTATCCTTCATAAAAATGAAACCGCCCCTGCATCGCCACTACCGGCTTGCCGCCGAGATGTCCGAACAGAAGGCGTCCCTTGTGCGATTCGACTGTACTTACCGGGAAATGCGGGATATCGGCATATTCAACTGTACCTGTGAGTTCTATGCCGTCACCCAGAGATCCGAGCCCGGTCCCGAGAATAATTCCTATTTTGGGAACAAGATCAACTTTGGTGCGAATAAATTCCGCCGCCTCAGAAATCATATCCTTTAGATTGTCCATTCTCGACCTTCTCCTTTGATTCCGATTCTTTCTCTTCCGTTTTTTCTTCCGATGAACCTTCCGGTCTTTTCTCCGCCGGATTTTCCACGACCGGCGGCGGCACCGGATGTTCCGCGTTTTCGGTATGCTCTTTTATCGTCTCCCCGAACTGATCTACTACCGAATCAATATCTTCTTCTTTCATCTCGAGCGACGGCCTGTTCGGCTCTACCGGCATCTCCGGCGATTCAGGTCTTTCCGGCTCTTCAGGCATTGGCGGCTTTTCTTCTGCCGTTTCTTCTTCGCTTACACCGGCATTTTCTTCTTCATATGCCTCATCTTCTTCAGATGACTTTACTTCTTCAGCATCCATTTTCTTCTCAGGAGGACAAATCGAATCGACCAGTTTCAAATGCGCTTCAATTTCGGTCCGGAGCTTACTGTAGAACGTCTCTTTGGCATATTCCATCTTCTGTATTTTGCTTTCAATATCGCCCAGCTTAGCCCTCTGCTCCTCCAGCATCTGGCCGCGTTCCTGGTTGGCCTTACTCAAAATAAGTTCGGCTTCTTTCTTGGCATTGGCGATTATCTGGTTGGCATTTTTCTGAGCCTCCATCACAGCTGACTTAATAGTATCTTCGAGATTTTTAAGCTGTTCATACTGTGCATTAATCCGGTTAAAATCGTCGGTGAGCTTGGCGATTTTGGCCCGTGATTCTTCCAAAGCGGCGGCGACGTCATTAATAAACGCCCGCACTTCGGCTTTGTCGTATCCGCGCATTGAGCCCGAAAACTCGAGATTGCGGATTTCATTCGGTGTTAGTTCCATACGACACCTCTATTATTTGGAATTAACTTATTTGCATCTCTGCCGAAATCACAATGGGTAATAAATACACCCAAATTACAGGTAAATGATTTATTGACATATACTTCTTTAACAATTATCGGCAATTTTGTTTCGAAATAGAACATTTTTTTGTGCCTTAACGGCAAAATACAATATATTTAGCGCTTATTTCTTTCTCCGAAAATGGCGGTGCCAATCCTTACCATATTGGACCCTTCCTCGATAGCGAGTTCATAATCACCTGACATTCCCAATGATAGAATATCGAAATTTCCTCCGCCAATTTTTTGAGATTTTTCAAACAACTTTCTTGTACTACGAAATGCGTCTCGAATATGTTGCCTGTCTTTAACATTGGGGCCTATTGTCATCAACCCTCTAAGAATAATATGCGGCATTTCATTTTTAACCTTTTGAATGAAATCGACTGTTTTTTCCGGCGTGATCCCGTATTTTGTTTCTTCTCCCGAAATATTGACCTCGACAAGACATTCAATTGATTTGTTTGCCGCATCATAACGCTTTTCGACCTCCTCGGCCAACCGCTCTGAATCAAGAGATTGTATCATGTCAAATAGTTCAACAGCATTTTTTACTTTGTTTCGCTGCAGGTGGCCAACCATATGCCACCGGCAAATTTTGCCCATTTGCCTAATTTTCGGTTCGGCCTCCTGAATACGGGCCTCACCGATATCTTTTATACCGTAATCGATTACCGCCTTTGTAACGTCATTTTCAAATGTTTTCGCAATTGCCACCAATGTTATATCTTCGCGCCTGCGGTCCGATTTGACCGCTGCTGCCGCTATCTTTGCTTCGATTTCTTCAATATTGCTTTTTAAATATTCTAACATTTTTCCCCTAACCCTTCATAATAAGCCGAAGGGTGCTCCCTATCAATAAAAAATAATAAACAGTCCAATATGGAACCTCCGTATTATTTTTTAGGCTCGATTTCTTGACAATCGGCGCCATTAGGTTTAAATATGCTTGGGAATAAGAGTAATTTGAAAGGAGTTTAAAAGATGCTCGATAAAACCACAGATCCCCAGGAAGCAATCCGAATCGCTATGAAGAGGGAACGGGAAGCACATGATTTTTATAAAAATCATGCTGAGCTGTTTGAAAATGAGGCTACTCGGGAGATGTTTCTGTTTCTGGCTGAAGAAGAGCTGAAGCATGAAGAGAGACTTCAGAAAGAACTGGATGACAATTACCTGTATGAAATGTAGTGATTTAAAATAAAGATATCTGTTTAAGGAGTTAAAATGGCTGATCAGACTGAAATGATAAATGCCCTGACCAGAGGGATTGAGTCGGAAATCCAGTCTTATGTGTTTTACACCGAGGCTCTCAAGAAACTGGAAAATGAAAACTTTAAAGAGATAATTGAAAAACTGGCACTCGAGGAGAAAAAGCACTTTTTTATTCTCGAAGGACAGCATGACGCACTGATGCGTTCGGAGAAATGGAATACAACCGCCGATGTTCTTCGTCAACCCGGTCTTCCAAAAATAAATGAAGAAATGGCATCCAAACACAAAGGGCTTTTGGATAATGTTAAGGCTGCATCGACCGAAAGAGAAATCCTTGATATGGCTTTGAAACTGGAAGAAGATGCCCGGGATCTCTTTTTGAAGATGTCAAAGGGAGCCGGTAGCGAGGAAGCCAAAAAGACTTTCGATCATCTGGCTGATTTTGAACAGGGTCATGTCCACCTTGTCAATAATATGATCAAACAGGTTGAAGAAAATAAATAAAATATCGGTTTCGTTAATTCGATTTCTTCTCTTCTTAAAAATTTGGGGCGATTTGGCCGAAGCGGCTAATCGCCTTAATTTTTTCTACATTTAATATAATCCAAGTTTATCGCTCATAATTCAATAACATTAAATGGCATTTTGCAGACAAGCCCTTAATTTGCTGACGCTACATTATTAGCTTCCCGCCAGGCATTTATCCACTCAAATGCGGGAAGGCCTTCCCTCGCCTTCCCGCATTTCTCATATCTTAAGCCCGGCTTTTAGTAATATTTTTCAATTAATAGTTTTTAAAAATCTTGCTAATTATGATCTAATATTTAATGGGCTATTATTTTTATCCTTTACTATAGAGAGTGGACCCGCTCAAGGGGAGGATATGGACCTCCCCTTTTTTATTCGAGCAAACTTAAATTAATGATTGCGGTGCACTTCGCTGTCCCTTTAATTGGGCATATGAAGTATTCACCGCTCAGCTGGATTGAACTGGACTCTGCGGCTTTCCGCAAAAATATAGCCTCGTTGTCCGCCCTGGCAGGACACAGGAAAATGGCGGCCGCCGTGAAGGCGAATGCTTACGGCCATGGGCTTCGTGAAATATTAGTCCTTCTCAAATCTGAAAATGTTGAATATATCGCAGTACACTCTCTGCAAGAAGCGCAGAAAGCTCGTGAATATGGGTGGGACCGGCAAATTCTTATTGTCGGCTATATTTCATTGGCCGATTTAGGAGCGGTCTTTGACCTCAATGTTGAGCCAACAGTATATAATATCGAGACTATTAAAAAGCTGGGCCGCCTTGCAGAAAAAGCAAATCGAACTGTAAAAGTCCACCTTAAACTCGAAACCGGAACAAATCGGCAGGGAGTCGAGGAATTCAACCTTGAAAAGGTAATTGAGTGGATTGGCAAATATGAACATATCAAGCTCAAGGGAATTTCAACTCACTTTGCCAATATAGAAGATACGACGGATCATAGCTATGCCGAATATCAGCTTCAGAATTTCAATAAGCTGGTAAAAAAGATTGGCAAATTTGGAATTCAACCTGAAATGTGCCATACCGCCTGCTCGGCAGCTTTGCTCCTTTTCGAAGAGACTAAATTCGAGATGGTCAGGCCGGGAATATCAATTTATGGTTTATGGCCTTCGAGGCAAACCTATCTTTCTTACCGCTTAATGGGGGGATCAAACAATATCCTGTCGCCGGTTTTAAGCTGGAAAACAAAAATAGCGCAGATTAAGACAGTGCCGGCAAATCAGTTTGTCGGTTATGGCTGCACGTACCGGACAACTGCCAGAACCCGCCTGGCGATACTTCCCGTGGGGTATTACGACGGTTACGATCGGGGACTTTCCAATTTAGGATATGTCCTGATTAAGGGTAAGAGAGCTCCTGTTAGGGGAAGGGTCTGCATGAATTTGACTATGGTCGATATTACTCATATTAAAGGAGTTCGGTTGGAAGAACAGGTTGTTCTTCTGGGCCGATATGCCGAAGAAGAAGTTACTGCGGACCAAATTGCGGATTGGCTGGGAACCGTCAATTACGAGATAGTAAGCCGGATAAATGATGAAATCCCCCGAATCATTGTCTAAGTTCTTTAAAAGAAATTTATTTATTTTTTTCTTGTGAACACAATATCTGGTGTTTTATATTTCTTATAATCCTATATATTATATGCAGTTTGAGATAATAATGGAGTACAATTAGTGATATTTTTCACTTGACATATCTTTCATAGGTGCGTAATATTAGGAACTTGTGAAAGGATTCACATACTTTTGGTATTGTTATTATGAATCAGCAACCATTACCAGGAATAGTCGGGAAGAACAAAAAGAAAATATCAGAATCGACAATTCGTCGTCTTTCACTCTATTTTCGGGTGTTGTCGATTCTCGAGAAAGAGAATTACGAGACCGTTTCTTCCAAAGAACTCGCCAAGAGGGAGAAGTTAACCCCGGCGCAAGTTCGCAAGGATCTTTCGTTTTTCGGTTCATTCGGTACGCGTGGACTGGGGTATCCGGTCGGTGAATTAAAAAAGCAGATCGGCGATATTCTTGGGCTCAATAAAGTATGGAATGTGGCTTTGATCGGTGTCGGTAATATCGGTTCGGCCCTGGTAGGATACAAGGAATTTTACAGGCAGGGATTCAATATCAAGATTATTTTCGACAACGATCAGCGCAAAATCGGATCCAATCACAAAGGAATAATAGTCTCCGATATAAAGAATCTGGAGCAGGAACTAAAAGAAAATGATATAGAAATCGTAATTATTGCTGTTCCGGCCACAGTAGCTCAGTATATCGTAGATGATGTTGTAAGAGCGGGAGTTAAGGGGATTTTAAATTTTGCGCCAATTAATTTGAAAGTTCCGGAAGATGTTTTTTTGAGGAATGAAAACATGTCAATGGAACTTGAATACCTGTCATTTGCGTTAAGGAATATAGACAAAATCAAGTACACAGAAGCTAATAATAATTCGTCTGAATAAATAGAATCGTTTCATGGACAGAAACGATACCTCTCTAGAGTGGCACCTCGGTGCGGCGTCCGTCTGAAGCAAGCAGACGGACGCCTTTTTTATTTCCGCAAGTCTTGACATTTGCCCGGTCGGCCGATAACCTTAGTTGTATAACAGTTTAAATCTCATCTTTTAAGGAGCTGTTTTGAAAAAACCCATTTTTTTCGCCCTGTTGATTATACTATTTTCACAAATTCTTTATGCTCAAAAGGCAGACCCGGATAGTATTAAATATTATCTGCGGAAAGGCGGAGCTGCTGTTTACCGCAATGATTTCCCTGTCGCCCTTGAACATTTCGAAAAAGTGTTGTCTCTCGACTCTCAAAATATCAACGCTTTGAAAAATATTGGTGTATTATATTCACTCAAAAAGGAACCCCGAAAAGCTGTTGGGTATCTGGAAAAGGCTCATCGAATTGATTCTACCGATGCCTCGGTATTAAACAGTCTGGGCATTGTATATGGTGCTACGGGAGATACTGTTAAAGCTCTGGCAATGTATAATAAATCGCTTGAATATGATAAAGATAATATTGAGACATTGATAAATATAAGTTCTCTTTTAATTGCTCTGGAGAGATTTGATGATGCTCTCGAGCATCTAAATAACGCCGTGGAAATTGATACGACCAAAGCTGAGACATTCTATATGCTCGGGAGAGTGGCGGGCTCTAAGGGTGATCATAAAGGGGCAGAAAAATATCTAATAAAAGCGGGCGAGTTAAACCCCAAAAATATCCTGTATAAGTATCATCTCGGGATTGCCTTCGATAAGCAGATGAAATACGCCCAGGCACAACAAATTTATGAAGATATTATTTCTCGAAGTCCTGAACATTTTGACGCTCATCTGCGTCTGGGGTTTGTGTATGTAATGCAGCAGGAATATTCAAAAGCTTTAGACCATTTTAAAAAGGCGACCGAGATAAATCCGAAAAATATCGAGGCAAAAATTTTCCTGGGCGCGGCCTATTTATATAACGGCAAGCCCGAAGAATCTCAGGAGATATATGATTCTCTGGCCGAAAACAATCCCGAAGCAGCCCGGAAGATGCTGGATTTGATCAGGCCCAAGGGCGAATAGTTATTGAATGTATATAGGCCCCGTATTTTATGTGTGTATATCTTACTTATCATATTTTCATTGTTAGCCGCTGACTTATCTGCCGCTGATAGTAGTCCCAATGAATCCAGTACGCCTTTGGGTTCGATTTGCGGCACGGTAATCGATATTGAGACAGGGCTGCCTGTTCCGGGCGCGTCAGTGTCGATTATCGAATCAACTCATGGTGCCATAGCCGACTCCTCAGGCTATTTTTGTATTATGAATATCCCTGCGGGGAAATATAACCTTAAGATCACTCATGTCGGCTATAAAGAGTCGTTGTTGTCAGATGTGATAGTACATCCGGGAAGTACGGCCTCAATCAATCCGGAAATGAAGGTTAAATCACTGGAAGGAAAGAATATAAAAGTAACTTCCGGGTATTTTCCTCTACAGGAACTTCAACCGCTTAGTTCATTGAGATTTTCATCGGAGGATATTCAAAGAACTGATGCTACAATTGGTGATCTGAGCCGAATAATATCGGTGCTTCCCGGGGGGCATAGCGGTGACGATCGTTACAATAATCTGATAGTAAGAGGCGGCAATCCCGTCGAAAACAGTTTTTACATTGACGGTATTCAGGTCGGCAATATTAATCATTTTCCGTCCCAGGTAGGTTCGGGAGGGCCGATTGGACTTATAAATATCAATTTGATTGACGGCATCGATTTTTATACCGGCGGTTTTCCCGCCCGGTATGGAGAATGTCTGTCTTCGGTGGTCAGTATAGAAACCCGGGAAGGCAACCGGAAGGAATTTGATGGACAGTTAAATATTGATATTACCGGCGTTGGAGGAGTTTTTGAAGGACCGATTGACAGAGACGATGGTTCGTGGCTGATTGGGGTTCGGCATGGTTTTGCGGAACTGCTTATGGATTTGCTCGATATTGATATGGTACTCGGTTATGAAGATATTTTCGGGAAATTAATCTATGATATAGGCCGCCATGATAGATTGACTGTCCTGGGGCTCTATGGCTCGAGCAAGCTGGAAATCAATGAAAAAATAGCCTCTGATATAAGTTATGGGATTTATGGCGATCATGTAAGCAGTCAGAATGTTATTGGTGCATCATGGCGTCATGACTGGACCGAAATAGGTTATTCGGAATTTGCCTTATCGGGAAGAAATGCTGTTTTTGATTATTCCAGTTACTTTACGACCAACAGCGAATTGAACAGTACCGGCGAAACATCAGAGAAAGTGTTGTCACTAACCAATAATAATTATTTCCGCTTGAGCGACAGGGTAAATCTGACTGTGGGCGGGAATTTTGATCATCTCGACACGGAGCTTGATTATTTTATAGGTTACCATCGAAGACTCGATGGTGTTGTGGTCGACAGCCTCAAAGTTGATCAGGTTGACCATTCTCGAAAAATCGGCCTTCATTCATCGGTAGAGTACTATCCTTTTTCTCGCTTTAAAACAAATTTGGGTATAAGGTGGGATTATTTTTCGTATACTGAAAATCAAAACCTGGCTGCTCGAATCGGAATTTCTTACGAACTGGCTAAGGAAACTTATCTTAGCGCGGCCTATGGGCAGTACTATCAAAATTTGCCGTTATATATTTTATCGCAGAACTCGTCATACAGAGATTTCCCCTCTCTTGAATCGGTCCATTATATTCTCGGGCTTAGCCGCAATATCGGTGAGGATTTTCGGCTAAATCTGGAGTGGTATAACAAAGAGTACAAAAATTTTCCGATGGATCGTGCTATTCCGCATGCGTTCGTGCTCGACGAAATAATCGAAAATTACGGCTACTTTGACAGTCATACAAGAATGGTTCCGGAAGGTGAGGGGTACAGCCGGGGTGTCGAGCTTATGGTTCAGAAAAGTCCGGGTGGGAGTTATTACGGCTTTGTGGGATTGTCGTATTCGCGTTCGCGTTATCGGGCTCTTAATGGTGATTGGCACAGCCGTATTACCGATCGGCGATTTTCGGCTGCAATTGAAGCGGGTTTGAAAATAACCGGTAATCTGGAATTCAAATGTCAGTGGCATTATGCCGGAGGAATACCCTATACTCCGTATAATGAAAATGAGACTGTGGCACTTGATCATATCGTTTTCAACTGGTCTGAGGCAGGAACAGAGCGGATGCCGGCCTATCATGTTCTAAATATCAGATTCGACCATCGTCTAAATTTTGGATCAGGCGATTTGACCTGGTACATGTCGGTATTAAATATATACAATCGCCAGAATGTGATTGACTATTATTGGGATGACAGCGATAACGAGATAGAAGAAATGCACCAGATGAGTATCCTTCCGGTAATTGGTCTCAGTTACGATTTTTGATGGAAACTTCCGATAATGCCATTCGAGGCCAATATTGCAATGAACGTGATAATCGGGAAATGAAAGCGCCCGTCTGCAAAAAAGACAAAATGCACCCCGGTCCAGTATAATATTATAAGAACAATAAAGATTACTTCCGGGGCAAATAATTGTCTTTTGCCCATTAGTAAATAGATTCCAACCGCCGCCAACAGTAGGATATTAAGATAATAAGCTTCTATCAATATTCCGAGAAATGAAAAGAAGCCAAATTGCCTTTTATTTGCTTCCTCGGTCAATTCATAGCCTATTCCTTCCAGATCGACAGCATAAAAATAACCGACTTTGAGTATACCTCTTTTAATGAAGCCAACAGGATCGGAACCTATATATTCCCATCCCCGGTGCCAGGCGGCAGAATCTATGGCAGCTTCTTTTTGAGGATTTCCGATATCGAAATGTTCGGTTGCGGCCTGGTTCCATCCCATCCCCGATCCGGGCTGATTGCCGATTAGGAGATTAATTCCGCGGTTTAATGAAATAGTGAATTTACCTTTAATATCATAATTGCGAAACATCCACGGGCTGATGACCAGTAAAAAAGATAAAAGAGCGGGGATGATAAAAATCAGAGTCTTTTTCAAGCTCTTTGACTTTAAATACCAATAGATTATTGGAAGCACCAAAAATATCAGTGTCAGAGCCCGCGTCAAAGTTGCCAGGCCGAGGAAAAGGCCACCGGTAAATAATAAACTTGATGCTCTGCTGTCTTTTGAAGGTGCGATTAGGAAGCAGTAAACTGATATTAAAAAGAATAGTGTGAAAAGCGGTTCTGAAGCGAGAAGATTGACAAACAGCAATTGGCTGGGGAAGAAAAGCATAATGATGGCGGCCCAGCGGGCGATTCTCTCCCCGAATATATTGCGTGCAATCAGATAAGTAAGGATGACGATTCCTGTCGAAAGAAAAACATTGGCGAATGCCCCGATAATCGGAACCTGCCCGAATATCATATACAATCGTGATAAAAAGAACGGATAACCGGGCGGACGGTAAGCAGTCGGGATGCCGTCGACACAGTAACATCCATATTCAACCCACATGGCCGCCAGTTCGTCGTAAACCATATAGTCAATCCAAAGGCGGAATGGAAAAACGAGGGGTATCAAAAGTCTTAAGATAAAGGCGGTAGCCAGTATAATCGTAACAAACCTTGTCACCGATAGCTTTTTTATTGGTTCATCCAGCCATTGCCGTTTTCCAACTATTGTCTGCCACCAGGCCAGAAGAATACCTATCAGGCCGAACGAGATGAGGAGTATTCTAAGCTGAAGCAGGGAATGTGGTACAATGTCTTTATCCGGGCTTAAAAACAAAAAGAAGTTTTTAATACTGTTAAATTCTACCAGTGAAATAATGCCGACAATGATTAGCACTATCCCGGCAATGATCCTTGCCGCTTTTAATCTGTTTGTACCCATATTTAAATTTAAAATTTTTATAACAAGTTACAAGGCAATTGCGAATATTGAAGCTATTATGTATATTCTGCCAAAAGGTGGAGGGTGGTATGAAGAAACGACTCGTCAATCTTTCTATTTTGATATTTTTCCTGACAATTGTATCCACGAATGCTTCAGCAGGCAGGTTTGGCCATATTTTTATCAGCCTTGATAGTACAGCAGCGGATGCCGGTGAATCTATGCAGATCCAGCTCGAAGGCGAAAAAAAATATAAGACTTTTGACGGCAACGATCAGCTTTATATTTGGAATGTCAATCCCGGTAGATATAACCTTCAACTTCTCTTTACAGATAATCAACCGACAAGATCCGTTTATATCGAGGTTCTTCCCAATTTGACTACCGGGATAGAGATATCGAAGGAAAACCGAAAATTCGTTCTTAATAATGAGGGAGTTGTCGATATATCGGGTCATGTATTTGTTCTGGATCGCGAAGATATCGAGGCCTTTCCCGGAGAATTGCAGGACGGTATCGGTCTTCTGGCAGGGCGTGACCGGGACAGTGTTTTATATAATTATGAAAACCTGAATATGAATATGGTTTCGTTCGAACGTCAGCTTGATGCATCGGGAAAATCATTTCCCGATTTCGCGGTTGTTAATATCTCCGATCCTTTCGCCGGGTATGATGCATCCGATATCAGTCTAGTTTCAAATTATTACGGGCCCGATGTTATCGGATTATCGGGCACCTATGCTACCCGTGACAGGAGGTTTTACCGTATTACCGGCGGACAGGAACTTCCGCGTCAGTTAGGCTCTATCTACGGTTCACTTACTTTCGAAAATCTTGGCGATGCCGACCCTTCGATACTGGCCGAAAGCCGACTGCGTCATAACAGCGCCGATAATTTCGAGGTCATGGCCGGAGGGAATGCCGATATATTTATGGGTATCAAGGCCGAGGTCTCGGCATTTTATAAAAGCAACACCCGGGAGTTTTATCGTCACAGGTATCTCCATAATTATAAGCATGCGCCGGAAGAAAAACTTAAGTCGTACGCCGCAGAGGGAATTCTCTACGGATGGTTAAACGATATTACTTTCCTGCGCGTTGGATTTGGGATTTTTGGCGATGACTACAAACTCGGTGACGGGGTGCATTTTGATGATATCTTGAAATATGCACGGGTAAGAAATCCCGGATATGATTCCAGCCTATATTTTTATCAGAGCGATAATGAAAATACAAAATCGTTTTATGATTATATTATAGATACCAGCATCATAAATAATGACACAACTTTTGATACCCTGACGAACTATAAAATCACCCGGGGTGATGAGGGGCATGTTTTTGAAGAATACCGTCATTATAACACTGACGGCTTTAAACTCAGTCTCGGTATTGATCAAAGTATAGGCAGTATCGGACTATTTTCACTTTCAGGGATATATCAAAAATCAAAGTATCGATATTATCGACCGTATTATCCTACATCCTTTAATCCTTTTAACATAAATTATACCGTACAAATTGGCTTTGATAAGCTGGGCAATAATCAAATTGACAAGAGTAAGACATTTGATATTCCGGAGCCTGAAGAATTCGCTCTATCGCTCGGCTATCGGAAAGTATCTTCGAAATATTTTATAAATGCATTAATAGGTTTGGTCGCTTTTAATTCGAATATGCCTCATATAGGCGACTTTTATAACATTTTTGAGAATTATGAAAATACAAAAACAAAAACCGAATTAGACATAAGAATAGGGATGGGATTTCATCTGAATCAAAATTTAACTATCTTTGGGAATTATTCGTTAACACACGAAAAACCAGCAAACAATTTTCTATATTTTGATTCCGCCTTTATGGATGACATGCTTTTTACCGGTATTGATTATCCATTCGAAAATCCTGATTTAGACTTTATAGAGAATGCGGAATATGAGATAGGCGGAATATTAAAAATGGAAGACTATAGTCTGACTCTTTCGGTGATGAGAATTTTTGAATCGAATATTCCATATGTGCAAAGGTATTCAGGCTATGGCGCCCCTTATATTTTGTATGAAAATGATTCCAGAGAGAAAAAATCAACGCGGATGGCGGCTTCCCTACAGAGAAAAGGTCGCTATGCCTTAACATATGTCCTGGGAGGATTTTATGAAACGAAAGATTCATACTGGCGGTCGCAAGACGACATAGATTATGATACCTACAGAATAACCGGAATGATATCATTCAGACCGGCCAATATTACAGGACTTAAAGAGAACCCATTTGGTAATATTCTTAAAAGATGCATTTTTTTGGGGTCAATCAACTTCTCATCCGGGCCGATCGCTTTTCCGAATTATCCACCGTGGTTGGGTGAATCCTCAAAAGATATCGTTCATTACGCTGATATCTTTGAATTAAATTTCGGAGTAAATATGCGAGTATTTGAATTCAAAAGAGCAAGAATGTCTATTGAGCTTGAAATCTTGAATTTGCTCGATAATGAAAATCTTGACGCACCCGAATATGAAGATCCTATGGAATTATTCGATGATCCTGCAGACCCGGAACTTCCTTATCCTGACCTGCTCACCCCCAATCCAAACCGGTACGGGCGGCCGAGGATGATAAGGTTTGGCGTGCGATTGGAATATTAATTACAGCCCGGCACCGTACTTTCTTGACTACACTCACCTGTCTGCCTATTATCAATCAGACTTTTTAGGGCTTAGGAATATATGGAAGGTATCTACGAGCTGCTAAGTGTCGGGTTGGTTATTCTGCTTGGAATTCTGGGCGGGAAACTCTCTCACCGTTTTAATATCCCCCGTGTGACCGGTTACATGATTACCGGGCTTTTGCTGGGGCCATCGGTTATCGGGATTCTGACAGAGACCGCGCTTGGAAACATTCATATTGTAAATGAGATAGCCCTGGGCTTGATACTCTTTGCAATCGGCGGAGAAATAGAACTGGGTCATCTCCGGGCGATGGGCCGTAAGGTGCTATGGATTGCTCTGGCGGAAAGTTTTGCGGCTTTTGGTGCAGTGTTCATGGCAACTTTGCTGATCACCGGCCGGCCCGGTTTGGGAATATTGCTGGGTGCTATCAGTATGGCCACGGCGCCGGGAGTTACCCTGCTGGTTATAAGAGAATACCGCGCCCGCGGACCGGTGACTGACACACTATTATCGGTGGTAGCCATAAATAATGTCTTATGCTTAATAATCTTCCGATTCGCTTTTGCCTCATTTTCTTACGCCCACGGGCAGTCGCTATCTTCGCTTGCGCTCGATCTTTTTATGGAATTAATCGTTTCAATCGGAATAGGCGGGGCGGTTGCGGGTGTAATTACATTCTGGGAGCAGAAGATCGATGATCTTTCGGAATTACTTCTGGTTATCATCGCCGGGCTTTTAATAGGCATCGGCGCGGCCAAAACCATAGGCATATCCCACTTGATGGTTTGCCTTATTATCGGTGCCATCACTAATAATCTCTCGATGATGCATCGTCTGGTCTACGCTGAACTGCGACAGACTGAAACTCCTTTTTATATCGCCTTTTTTGTCCTTTCGGGCGCCAGTTTACATCTGGAAACGCTGGCTCATCTGGGCATTCTGGGTGCGGCATATCTTGTTATTCGTCCGCTGGCCAAATGGGGCGGTTCATATCTGGCGGGTAAAAAGTTCGGTGCCGAGCAGCAGGTTTCAAAATACCTGGGGTTGGGACTTCTTCCCCAAGCCGGAGTCGCCATCGGTATGGTTTATGTGGTCAGTGAAACTTTTCCCGAACTGGGCGAATTAATCGGTGCGGTTATTTTTTCGACAGTGATTATTTATGAAGGAATTGGGCCGTTTTTGACCCGACTCGGACTCTGGCGTGCTAACGAAATATATCTCCAGGAATAGTTATTTTAAAATAACCATCTTTTTGATCGCCTGAAAATCATCAGTTTTAATTCTGTAAAAATACAGGCCTGTGGCAGCTTCCCTGCCGTCCTTATCATATCCGTCCCAACCAATCCGGTGTATTCCCGATGACATGATCCCATCGGTCAGGGTGATGACCTTTTGTCCCAGCAAATTGAAAATAGCAATATTTACATGCGTCTTTCCGGGAAGAGAAAATTCAATGACAGTACCGGCATTGAACGGGTTGGGATAATTTTGAGATAAATGGTAACCATCCGGGAGGACATTTTCTCGGGGATCATCTATATCAGTAGGTTCAGGAGTGTACCGTGCAATTCCCTCACCATTGGTGGTAAACCAGATATCGCCGTCTCGGTCGGTGACAATATCTTTTACTGAGACATACTGAACAAAGGGATCATTGTCTATATCGTGGATGGTCCAAATGGATAAGCCGTCGAATTCACTAACCAGAGTTTTATCTATGTCTCCGGGGTCAAAACGATGACCCAGCCAGATATTTCCGGAGCTGTCGATAGAAATTGCCTGAACATATCCTTTGGCCATACCATCGGATTGATCGTAGGTATCCCAGGTGGAATCTGTTTTCAGCTTGCTTAGCCCTGTTCTGGTTCCAAACCACATATTGCCGAGTTCATCCTGCAATATACAATTAACCGTATCATCGAGTATCTGGCTGTTTTGAGTATTATATATTCGCCACTGATCGACCAAATCGAATCGAGCGACACCTTCATAGGTTCCAATCCACAAAAAATCTGCGCCGTCATAAAACAATGACAATATTCTATCATCCGGAAGGCCGCTATCGACATTATAATTGGCGATTACCGTGTCTTCACGAAATTGCGCCAGCCCGGCCCCGAAGAGGCCAAACCAGATATCGCCGCCTTGGTCGGCGGCAACGCGGTTTATATCGATCGACGGCAGCCCGGAAAGTTCGGCAAACGATCGCCAGCTTGAATCAGCGGCACTTAGGCGTGACGCACCAGCCAGAGTAACGAACCACATATTTCCGGCGGCGTCCTTGGTAATATCGCTGATATTATTGTTTATGAGCTGGAAGAGCTCTTTTCGGTAACGAATCCATTCGGAATTGCGGTCAAACCGGTAAGCACCTGCAGAATATGTCCCGGCCCAGAGATAGCCGTTTGAATCTGTATACAGGGTATTAAAAACGGTATCGGCAATATTGGAATTGGCGACATTATAGTGAGTCCATCCGCAGATTGAATTTTGGGGGAATAAAGTCAGAAACAAGATTGCCGCGCATATAATAAGTAGGACCTTTTTCATTGATGGCTCCAAATATATAACGTATAAAATATTGCTGCATCTAATATAGCTCTAAATTAAAAAAGAGCAACTTGCCGCCGAAAATTAATTGCCTGTATTTTGCACAGTTGAAAAGAAATGCATACTATAAAAAATACATTTCATGCTTGCCCAAAATGGACTTTTATGGTATTCTTAAGTTGTTGAATTTCAAAAGGATATTTTTGTCTTAGATTATTTTTGGACGGCATAGCAATCGCTTATATTAGTGTTGATGAAAAAATGACTTAAAGGATTAAAGAAAATGAGATACCTTGTCCCTCTAATATCCCTGGTTTTTTTGATATCATCGAGTTTATTTGCCGGTGAAGTTTCTTTAGAGTTATCGCAAAAACTCGAAGGTATTTCATCCGATTCTAAGATACCTGTAGTTATTTCAATGGAAGAGCCGGGCAATTCGCAAATTCGGAAAGCTCTTTCTTTGGAACAGATCGATAAGCGAAGTGCGCGTTATCAGTATGTTTTAAATGAATTAAAAAGAAATTCTGCTGATATTCAGAGCGGTATAATTGAGTATTTGAATAATCTGGAGCGATTGGAAAAGGTCGATAATATTAAAAGTCACTGGATTATAAATGCAATAACGGCCGATATTATGGCCTCAGAGATAAAAAATATAGCTTCTCGCAGCGATGTATATGAAGTTTTCCAGCTACCGCATTTGACATTAATAACTCCGGAGACTGAAAATTATTCCCCCAAAATAACGCAGCCTCAATCTGTCGGCGCCAATCTGATTACAGTCGGAGCCGATTCTGCCTGGGAAATGGGATATGACGGGACAGGAAGCTTGATCTGTTCATTCGATACCGGTGTCAATGGCATCCACCCGGCCCTGTCTGAGCGATGGAGAGGCCGTGACGGCGATACATCGGCGGCATGGTTCGATCCTATAAATCAGTCGCCGTACCCTGAAGATTATGGATATGAAAGTCATGGCACAAAAACGATGGGAATTTTGGTGGGATATGATTCTGGTCAGGACAGGCATTTTGGCGTAGCTCCGGGCGCAGAATGGATTTCGGCGGCGGTTATCGATATTCTGGGCGCATCGATAATTGATGCGTTTGAATGGGCGGCCAATCCTGATGGGGACCCTAATACCATTGATGATGTTCCGGATGTTATCAATCACAGCTGGGGAATTTTTAATTCTTCGGTCGGATGCCACGATTATTACTGGGAAATGATAGATAATACCGAAGCGCTCGGGATAGTCAATATCTTTGCCGCCGGCAACGAAGGCTCTCAGGGCGCGATGACAATTCGAAACCCGGCCAACAGGGCTACCGATTCGCTCAACTGTTTTGCCGTTGGCTGGACCAACGTGGGCGGAACATCAATCAATTCAAATTCTTCGAGGGGACCGTCAGATTGCGATACAACCATTATCAAGCCAAATGTAGTTGCGCCGGGTGACGGGTATCTATCCAGTGCCGGGTCGGCAGGTATCGGCGGGTGTTACGGTTCTTCATTTTCGGCACCCCATGTAGCCGGGGCAGTTGCAATATTGAGACAGTACGCACCCAACGCAACTGTAGATGAAGTTAAGGAAGCTATTCTCGAAAGCTGCCAGCCGGTGACCGGTAATCCCCTTCCGAATAACAACGAAGGCTATGGAATTATATGGATCCCAGACGCTATAAGTGCTCTGGCTCCTGATACTGATCCCGACCTGCGGATATTTTCATTCGATCATGAAACGATCGAACCGGGGGACACAGTTGTCGGCTATGTGATGATCAAAAATTTTGGCGGCGCTATTGATTCGGTCTATGCAACTGCAAACGGATCCAATGGCGGTATTGACATCCTGATCGACGGCTTTTATTTCGGTTATATCGATGAGGGCGATACCGCCCAAAGCGATGTGCAGTTCGAGGCTGTAATAAGTGATACAGTCAGCTATGGACAGGTTTTAACCGTACATTTTGAACTTCTGGGTAAAGGAGGATACAACTTCCCCTGCATGCTATATATCAAAGTAGGTGAAGATCCCCCACCAGCCTTTTATACTCACGAAAATGATCTGATTCAATTTACCATTTCCAATTTTGGGCAGTATGGATTTGCCGGAGGATCTTTCTATCCATTGGGTTATAGCGGTTTCAAGTTTAATGATCCGGTTCGAAATGACCTTTTTGAAGGATCTTTTATTGTCGGCACAGATAGCAACCGTGTATCAGATGGTATCAGGAATATCGTCCTTGAGCCGGACAATGATTTTGCCGTTTCGCCGGATGGTGAGCTGGTATCGATTATTCCGGGAGAGAGAGCCGATATTGAAACCTATTCGGCCTTTAATGACAGCAGGGCTGAAAATCCAATAGGTCTGGAAATAGAACAGAGTTCGCTAAGCTGGCTGGAAAGCCCCAATGAAAATTTTGTTATATTTGAATATATCATAAAAAATATATCGGGCTCTGATCTGAATAATATTTTTGCCGGTCTTTTCATGGACTGGGATTTGTATTTTAACAGGATAGATAGCGCTGGCGGTGATGCAGCCACTGATCTGGGATATATATTTCATCAATCATACTGGGATCCCGTAAATTCTCAAATGGTCCCGGCAAAATATCGGGGGGGCTGTGTGATAAGCGAAGGCGGGCTTTATTCGCATTCACTTTTCAAGTTTATCGATACCGACTCGCTTTATCCGATAAGCGAAGTGGAAAAGTATCTGGCTCTTTCATCGGGAACTTACGATCATACTCAGAATCTGTATACCAATCTGGCTCATGTTGTTTCGACCGGACCTATAGATTTACTCGCCGATCAGGCCGATACGATTGCCTTTGCCGTGGTCGCATCCGAATCTGAAGTCGGTCTGATAGATGCTGCCATCCAGGCCAAAAATATATATACTGGAACGACCGATATTGAAATTATCGATAACCCGACCCTGCCGGAAAATTTCACTCTGTCGCAAAATTTCCCGAACCCATTTAATCCATCGACGACGATAGAATTTGCCCTGAAAACTCAGTCATCGGTTGAGCTGGCTGTTTATAATATTCTGGGTGAACAGGTCACGGTTCTTGTCAGGGATGAGCTCGATGCCGGGACATACCGCGTCAAGTGGGACGGTCACGACTCAAACGGGGCCAAAACGGCCAGCGGAATATATTTCTACCGACTTAAGACAGACAGTGAATATTCGGTCAGAAAGATGCTTCTTTTGAAGTAATAGTCATTTCCATAAAATATTGAGATTCGGGAACCTTGGGCGATTAAATCAGTTGACAGAAAAAGAAAAATTATTATACTTGTCGGACGGACTTTGCGTCCCCATCGTCCAGAGGCCTAGGACACTGCCCTTTCACGGCGGCAACAGGGGTTCGAATCCCCTTGGGGACGCCATTTTTTTATTCCCTGGAATAAAAATAGGAAAGCTCTTTCTACCACAGAATTAACTCTTCATTAACCTGCAAAAATGGTTTGCAATACGAATCAGGGTTGATATATTAACCAGATATACATCTGCTTAATGACTTGTGAGGCAACCATGTTCGTTCTTACAAAGAAAAGTCCTTTCGCAATTTTATCATTGATCTTTTTTCTTTTTATTTGTGGCTGCGGGGCTAATTATAAAGCCTCTGAGTTGGAGCATACCTATATTACAGATACGCAGTCATATCACACTTCTACGGGCATTAAACTTAGTCATGATAATGGTCCCGGATTACATCTGGTATCATTATTTACCAACGAAACCGTTGAGATTTTTATTGATGGCCGTTTGGCGGCTAAGTATCCATGGGATAAAGACTATGAAGCTTTTATACAGCTACCTCCGGGTTTTCATAAAATCATTGTGCAAGCGAAAACACTTCAGGGGGGCTTTCAAGAAGCGGAATTTCATTTGGAAGAAGGGCAACAGCATTCCTTTTCAACTTTTTGCAATCTTGATGGTGACCTTGCGATTCCCTATTCGGACCTTAAATACCTTCAAAGGTCGGCTGATATTCAAAGAAAAAAATCTACTAGTAATCAAGAGAAGGATTATAAATCAAGGAGCTTGGAAGATCGCTTGTCAGAAATTGAGGATTTGTTTAATGAGGGTTTGATAACGGAAGAAGAAAAAAATGAACTAAGGAAAAAGGTTATATTGGAATACTAAACGTGCCTTGGAATTGAATATATGAAAAAAGCACTTTTGGGCATAGTATTATTATTTACTTTACTAAACGTCAATTTATTGTCCCAAGACCTTACATTGCGTATAGATACAATTTGCACAATCGATAATGATAATTACATGTATGGTAAAAGGGTATTAAATATCAGTTCAAATGATGAGTTTATAGCTACATCAAAACTGTTTGGTTTTGAACTCGCGATTTATGACACTAAATCCTGTGAGCTTTTATGGAAGATTGAGCAGAGAAAGAAAAAGGGAGTGATTTATTGTTACAGTTTTAGTCCCGATGATAAATATCTGGCTGCCGGGTGTGGAAGATATCTGAAGATTTGGCATATCGGCAGTAAAACGCTGGTTGCAATGTTAAGATCCAGCCATGATGATGGAATTATAAACCTTTTATGGGGGCCAAATGAAAGCGAAATTACGACTGTCTCTGCAAGTGGTCTTATTGAGTATTGGAATTTGGAAAATAGAAATAAATTAACGGAACATAGGTTAAAGATTGATGATAAAAAAATCTCGGTTGATTGGCCCTCCCTATCGTCTTTATCAAGAAACGGCATTATTGTTGCAGAGACTACTCCAAGATTTGATTATTATGTGATGAGGGTCGTGAATATACATACAAGCGAGGAAATATTCAAGTATTTGGAAAAGAACGTATTAATGAAGCATGTTATAAATAATGAGGGTTCATTACTTGCTTACACTGTATTATATGGTGATCATGTCATGCAAACACCTATCCAACTATATATTCAAAAGATTGACACAATAATAAATACTTCCTATAAATTATGTAACAATAATAGTGCCTTCGACTACAAAATTAATTGCTTCGCTTTTTCCCCGAAAGATAAAAAAATTGCGGTTATACAGTTGGATGAAAAAGGAGACAGGTCTACCCTATTTTTAATTGACCTGGATAAAGATCCATGCAATGTTTTAGCAAGAATTGAGATTGCTGGAAAGGTTCATGATGTGAAGTTCGCTAATACACATGAAACCATTTATTTGGCTACTTATAATGATATAATTTACGTGGATATCACGAATCAGGATTCAAACAAAGATGCTATTCCTGGTATAAGAACCAGATTAATTGAGCTTAAAAGTCTATTCGAAAAAGGCATAATAAGCCAGGAAGAATATGATCTAAAAAGAAAACAAATATTGAATGAAATTTAATTTTGTAACCCTACCAAACTGCTGTTTACACCAGTAAGTTATACTCATTCAACACGTTAAAATAGCGGTATAAATCCAACAAACCGCAGTTTACTAATCCAGTCAAAAACAGTATTAACCCCTTTTATATTATTAACCCCGTAAGATGTTTTGTGTCATTATCTTACAGTGTTTTTTATGCCAACATCGAATTTTCGGTATGCGCTTTGCCTTATGTCTCCCTTGAAAAAATATATTATTGGGAGACATATTAAATGGCCAATTCCATATTGATAATTGATGATGACCAGGACCTTCTCAGCGATCTGACCGTTCTCCTTTCACCATACTTCGATGTTATAATTTCAAATGGAAGTAATACCGGCATGCAGAAACTGATGCAGCATCGCCCCGACTGCCTCCTGCTCGATATAAATATGAAACAGCATTTCGGCAATGACAACCGGACCGAGGGGATGGCCTTCCTGAAGGAACTTCGGAGCAACCCGCTCTACAATGAAGTACGGAAAACACCGGTCCTCCTGATATCTTCATCGGTAAACAAAGACTTTTCATCCAATCCGGGCTCGCTGGGCGCCGATGGTTTTTTCCGCAAACCGCTGGATCTCGAATCGGTCATAAGCAGAATCAAACAACTGGCAGGCAATACAATACACTAAACAAAATAAGGAGGAGGAGAGATGAAACGATGGGCAGTAATGTTGATATTATCTTTGCTGATTGTATCGTCATCCCGGGCGGCTGAAAAAATATGGGTCAGGCTCGATGTTAATGGCATCGACGGTAATCGTTCTGTGCGCCTGGAGGAAAGCCTGAGCCGGTCGCTTAACAGGATTGATGTTATTGTGGAAGATTCCTCGTCGTTCATGCTTTCGGGTCAAGTTGATATTGTCGATTCGATTACGGTCGATAATATCCGCGGCGGCGAGACTCTCATTACAGGCGATTTGACTCTATCGCTAATATATACTGAAACCGGATCGACTCTCGGCACAGAAGTGTTTACATCCAAGGGAATGGGACGAAACAAAGAAGCATCGGTTAGAAAACTCTACAACAAATTCAAATTTGACCGTGACGCCCTGACCCGTCTTTTTGAAATGGCCAAAAAACATTATATGGCCAAACTAAATGAAATCAACAAGGCTATATATGAGAAAGGGCTGGGGCTTCATGGGAACAATAAAAAACAGGAAGCACTGAATGTCCTTTGTTGTATCGATCCTGAAACCTCAATTTATGCCGATGCTGATTCTCTCATGACCGAGATTAAAAATGAAATCTGGGCCGAAATCAAAGCCCGTATGGAACATGCTGAGAAGCTGGCCCGGGAACAATCGATCCAGGATTCGCTGCGAGTCGATTCTTTGAAAAATGAAAGACTCAAGGCCGAGGCGCTGGCTCAGGCACGCTCCGATTCCCTGTCAATACTGGAAACCAGGGTCAAATTCTATAAAGATAGTATAGATAATGAGGAAAAAGATGAAGAGCTGGCTCGCCTTAGAAGCAGGCTTGAATCTTATAATGAACAGGTTTCGCAACTTCATTCGGAAATAAATCAGGCAAAAAAAATAAGTGATTCGCTGGATCTTGAATTAGCCGATGCCAAGACTGTCTGGGGAGCAACCAAAAATGTCTTCACGGGAATTAAACACTCCATTCTTGGTGGGCCGGATGATGCTAACGAAGTGGCGATTACGTATGCTTCGAATGATGACTGTCCCAAAACTTTGGTCGGCCGCTGGAAATCAGAAGAATACAGCCTGACTTTGTTTAATGACGGACGGTTTGTCATGACGGCCCCACATGATCCGAAAAGAGTGGCCGGGGTATATAATATCTCTGATGATGATTTACTGATTCTAAATGCCACCGAACCGGATATGGGTGATAAGAAAAGTAAACAGCAGTTGAATTACAAATTATCCGATTCCGACACATTGATTCTAAAAAGCGGCGCCGGGATGAATGTTGTTTTTCAAAAATCCTGATAGATAATCAAAAAGGAGGGCCGGATAAATGCAATATGCTTTCAGGCTCTCATGATACCGGGGTGACTATGAGAATAAGAGCAAAAATTTCAATACTGATTCTTCTCGCGACATTGCTATACAACACAAGCGCGACGGCTATTGATTTTGAAGATATTCTCTCTTCACCGGCTGAAATTGAAATTATCGGCCTGATACGTCCGGCTCTTATTATCAACGATCCGCTTATGTCGAGTCATTCTCAAGAGGCCGAGCAGATATTTTCCGAAATGAAGAAATACGGGATTACTCCCGATCAGATTGAATCGGTACTGATGCTCGGCTCCTTAGAAAGCTGGACTGGTACTTTTAATATAGCACCCAATAAGGATCTTCCGGGTAAATTTGTTATTGGATTTAAGGGGTTTTTCAATAGCCAGTCTATAATTGATAAAATTTTGATGCAGGGATGGACTGAAGAATACTTCTCAGACGATGATGAATTTATCTGGTGGGATAAACAGCCCGACTATTATATGGCCCCCGAATCCAGAGAAGCGATTGCCTTCTTTGGCAACGATATAGTCATGGCTTCATCAGATATCAGTATGCTAAAGAAATTGATCGATCCTGAAAAGGGAAGCGGGATATCATTTGGTACGCAGTTACGATTTTCCAACCTTCTTACAGATTTTAGATCAAATAGTAATCTGATTTTCACATTCAGTTACCACTCATCACAGGCGTCACGTGATATGATGGCGGCCGGGGAAGTATTGATGAAGAGCGTCAGTGAAATTGCTGGATTTAAAGGGGTGGGGACTTTGATAGAAAATTTCGGGAGAATCGAAACAGTTGATGTATTTCTGGGAAGAAGATCAGGCAATTATGAAATCGAGATATTACTTGGCATGGATGAAGAAAAATCGGCGTCGGTGATGTCCGGTGTTTTTCAAATGATATTTGGTATGAGAAATATTGCACCGCCCTCTGATCCGGTTTCGGGTATTCTGGAAAAGATTGAATTCAGTCGTGAAGGCAAAATCATTAGACTAGAGCTTAAAATGACGTTTGAGGAGATAAGCGGTCTGTCTAAAATGAAAATGAGCGGCTTATCTTTGCCAAAAAACTAGATATTTTTTTGTGTCAAATATTGACACACCGGTCATTTTGGGTAACTTATATAAGTTGTAAGGTATCTCAACCGGTAAATTACACCGTTTTTCTATGCGAATAATCTATATCGGACTTCTTGTCTTAACGCTGGCTTTGATATCGATAGATTTTTTCATGCAATATGAAAAAATCAGTGAATATTCATTTCATGTAATTGAAACCAATAACGGGATATTTCGCTATATAAACTCCGATTTTGATGGAGACGGGAAGATTGAATTGCTGGAGTTAAATGTAAATCATGCGGCCTATGGTGCTTTCGATACTCAGGACAGCAGTCAGCCCTGGAAGTTTCATCACATGGATGAAAACTATATTAAGGGTCTTTTTGCTTTTGATATAGATGACGATGGAAAGGCGGAAATATTTGAATCAATGAAAGATCTTTGGGGTGATTCCGTCTGGATAAATGTCCGAGATTGGGATAATGGATTAATATGTCAAACCGAGGCGATTTATGGCCAAAACAAAAATGACAGGTCGAAAGAATTCCCCAGCTGGGACGGATCTATCGGTATGGTGAAAGTATTTGACCTTGATGGCGATGGTAAAAAGGAAATAATAGCCGATTATGCGGGGGGGCATGACAATTATCCGCGTGCAATTGCCGCATTTTCATATCCGGACGGCAATAAAATGTGGCAGTACGATCTGCCCACCGGTTGTCGAACGCTTGATATTGCCTATCTGGATTTTGATTCATATGGAGATATTGTGTTAACCACCTTTTCTCCCGGTAATCACGTCACAAACAATGGTATGATTGATACTGTTTCATACTTGATGCGGCTTAACTACTCCGGCGAACTAGTGTGGCGAAGAGAAGCCGCGCCGATGTTCGAATCGGCCCAAATGTTGGTCGATGATATGGACGGTGATCAACAGCTTGAGTTATATTGCCGAACAGTCATCGGGGAAGCAGGCAGTGAAGAAAATGTATATTTAATAGAAAAAATTAATCCGAAAGATGGTAAGACCTTAAGGCGTTATCCATTAATGAATGCCAATTCCACCGCCTTAATGGCAGGCTATTTAACAAATACAAAAATAAAAAGTCTGATAACTACATTTGGCATAACCATTCTTGATAGAGATCTTAACCCCGTTTATGATAAGATCATGAATGGCCATAAAGTATTCGCCATTGAGGACGTGAATGATGATGGATTTGATGAAATATTAACATATAAGCAGGACACGGTCTTTATCCTCGATAACAGACTCGATATTAAGAGTTCATTTGCTTTCGATAAAATCGTCGCGATACATAATGCTGAAATTGTCAGGCTGAACTCAAATTTGTTTTTTGGTGAAAATGGCGACTATATTATATACCTCTATGAAAGAAAAGCGGTTGAGGGATATTTAAACTCGGCTGTTATAAAGGTCACCTATGGAGGTCTTACGTCCTGGGATAAATTAACAAAAGCCGCAACATCATACGACTGGTATCAAGTAGTTCTTTTTGCCATTTCCGGTTTTTTGATCGGGGCAATCTTCTTCCATTCCGTTTTGGAACGAATGCCACAGCCGAAAACTTCCAAAATTCCTGTCGCATATAATAATTTGATGACCACGCTTACAACATTCAGTCATGGCCAGACAGCTTCATCAAATATCAATCGCCTGGCGTTTCTGCTGAAAAATATCCCTGATGATAAAAAAGTCCTGAAGAAATTCAGGGATAATCTGATCGAATCGATAAATACATTCCGAAATTACACAATACGGCATCTCAATGATATAATTACCCAGGCGCAAAAAGGAAAAGTCAATGAGCTTTCCCGACGCAAAATCGAACGATTGTCGTCAGAACTGGACGGTAAACTGGGAGGAATAATCGAAAAGGATATTTATGAATTAAAAAGCAAGGCGCCGGAAATTAAAACTGATATTCCTCCAAAGATCGAAGAGTTAAAAAACTCTATAAAAAAAATTAGAGAAGAAATCCGGGGTAAGTTCCAAACCGATATTGTACTGGAAATAAAGCGTCTCATTGGCAGCGTCAAACCCGATTTTGCCGAGAATGGTGTTGATTTCTCCCGGATAAATATTTCGGGCGATATATTTAATAAGGCCTATTTCCATCCGATCGAATTTTCCAGTGTCATGGAAGAACTTCTTTCTAATGCAAAGTATGCCATGGCAGAAAACGACCAGAAAAGAATTCGCATAGATATCGATATGAATGATGATATAGAAATAAGAATTATTGACAGCGGGATTGGTATTTCAAGAGAAAATATCGAACGAGTGTTCAATCGGGGTTACAGCACCAAGCCGGGATCCAGCGGTTACGGGCTGCATTTTGTTCGTGATACTGTTATGAAATACGGTGGATCGATCACGGTTGAAAAGAGTGAGCCATTCAAAGAGACAGTAATTCTGATTAAATTGCAGAAGGTATAATGATGTCAAAAAAGCTGAATTTGCTGATCATTGATGACAATCGGGAATTTATAGAAGACTTCTCCATGCTAATGTCCGATAAATACAATTGCAGTTGTGCCGAGAGCGCCGAGAAGGGAGAAAAATTACTCGATAGCGAAGATATCGATGTCCTTCTTCTTGATATCAATCTCGGTTCGGGAAAAGACGGTCTTACGTTATTAAGGGAAGTCAAGGATAGATACCCCTACCTTCCGGTTATCATGATTACCGCCGATGATCGCGTGTCTACGGTAGTCAATGCCATGAAATTAGGCGCTTCCAACTATATCGGCAAGAATCCCGATCTCGAGCAATTTCATTTTTCATTGGAAAAGGCGATTCATGACGTAAATTTGATTCACGACCGTGACCTGTACCGTGATGAAATCAATCGCCAGTGGCGGGATATGATCGGCGACAGCCCGGCCATGCAGAAAGTTAAAGATGATATAAAGAGGGCGGCAGCGGTAAAGTGTAATGTTCTGATAACCGGCGAGAGCGGCACCGGCAAAGAACTTGTGGCGAGAGCTATACATAATCAGTCCAACTACTCTGACAATCCGTTTATCGCAGTCAACTGCGCGGCAATTCCGAAAGATCTTTTTGAAAGCGAGATGTTCGGCCATGAGAAGGGAAGTTTTACCGGGGCTGTTTCGAGAAAAATCGGCAAGTTCGAACAGGCCCGCAAAGGGACTGTTTTCCTTGATGAAATTAGTGAGATATCCATCGAGCAGCAGGCCAAGCTTTTGAGGATACTTCAGGAAAATATATTTACGCGGGTTGGCGGAACAGTTGATATTGTAACCGAGGCAAGAGTAATTGCATCGAGTAATCGCGATCTGAAAAAGGAAATCGATGAGGGGAAATTTCGGGAAGATTTATTCTATAGGTTAAAAGTGTTCGAAATTGCGACTCCGCCGCTTCGTGATAGAAAGTCGGATATCCCGGAGCTGGTCCGGCATTTTTTGAATAAGAAATCGCTGGAGATGAAAATCGCTCCGCCGGAGATATCCGAAGACGCAATAAAGAAACTTACTCAATATCAATGGCCCGGTAATGTTCGTGAGCTGGAACATTGTGTGGCCAGCGCAATCGTCCGATGCGACGGAGGAAAGATAGAAAGCTCGAGTTTTGACAGTGAATACGGTGTAGAGGACTTCGCGAGTTATTCTTCGTATGAGGAAGCCAAGAAAGCTCATGAGGATAAGTTCAAAAGGGACTATATAGGTTCCGTCCTGAAAGCAACCGGCGGCAATGTCAGCGAAGCGTCAAGGCGGATGGGTGTCTCACGTCAGGGATTGATCAAAATGATGAAGGCATGCGGCCTTCAGGAATAACCATCGAATTCTGCCAACCTGGGTTTACAAGTCGATTATATAGCATAACCTCTCTTAGTTCATAATATTACGTAAATTCGCCCAAATATTCGTTAACCCGATTTTACATTTGGGCTTAATATTGAAATAGTCGTCCATTTCCGCACGAATGCCTAATCTATTGAAATAATATAAGTTACAAAATCATAACGGCCATGTTCATTATTGGCACACGGTTTGATTTAGTATTCACTGTATCACGAAATAAATAAAACGGAGAACAGTGAATGGATATCTTAAATTACAAAAAGCCGGGTGCCGCCGCTGCCCTGACATTTATATTCCCCGGTCTGGGTCATATCTATGCCCGGGATATTAAGGGCGCACTGACCTGGATGATCGTTCCATTTGTACTGCTGATCGCTTTTTTAATATTAATATTCACTGCCGGCTATGCTCCGGCTGTTCTTGCCGTTTATATGGCATACATATTTATAGTGCCTGTAGCTTACCGTTCCGCTTATCAGAGGGTCGTTGACTTTAACAATGACAATAATGCAGTTCGAGAAAATATCCTCGAAGATCCGGCATCGGCATTCATGATATCGATCGGTCATCCCGGCCTGGGACATCTTTATATCGGCGTTCTTAGTGAAGGAATCAAGATCATGCGGTTTAGTGCCACTCTGATCCTGGTTCCTTTTTTAATGCCCCTTTTCGGAAAAAATATATTAATAATCCCGGCTGCATTAATCTGCTTTGTAATTTACTTCGTTTCCGGCTTCTACTTCGGCAAGCAGGCCTATGATACCGCGATTGAGATGAATCAAAGTTTGACTATTACTGAAGAAAAAATAAAAAGTCATAAAACCAATTAATACCAAAACATTAATGGAGGAGCTATGAGCAACGACCAACAAATTCCGGGAATCAAACTCAAAGAGGGCGAAAAAGTGGAAATGACCCTCAAGTGGCACGGGATAATCTATTTTAATCCTATCAATATCCTGATTATTCCACTGATAATTACCTGGCTCAAGGCACGAAACGCCTTGATGGTGATCACCAATCAGCGGATTATACGTCAGGAAGGATTAATCAGCAAGTCTCAGTCCAAACTGGATCTTATGAAGATTCAGGATGTTAACTGCGAAGTTCATGGTCTACTTAGCCGTATCGCGGGAGCGGGATATGTCAGTGTGGAAACGGCGGGACGAAGCAGTTTTGCCCCGTTCGGGCCGGTAAGTAATTACCAGGCTGTCGTGGATAAGATTAGCGATCTTATGGATGAAGCCAAAAAGCGTGAGCAGATGGAAATGGCCCAGAGTATCGCAGCCGGTATGAAAGGTGGTAACCAGCAATAATCCTCAGCAATGCCCGACCGGTCTGCAAGCCGGTCGGGTTTATCATCTATGAAATTAATAGAGCAACATGAAAATAAACCGGAGGAAAAAATGATGGGAAACCGAATCTTGTATACAGGTCTTATAATATTTATCCTGTTATTAGGGATAACCGTTTTCGCCGACGATTTAGATGATATCAAATCGCATCGAAAAGCGATCGCCGCCGTTGAAACAGTCGCTCGAACAAGCAACAATATAACCTTTAATTCCAAACAGGTTGAAATTATTACCAATGCTTTCAAGGAAGCTATTGTAACCGAGCGTTTCGATCATATTGAACTGCCCGAAAAGATACAAAAGCAGCTTCATTCTCAAATTGCCTCGCGGTCATTGAGTGAAGACGAAATACTGCAAATTATAGACCGCGTTGCAAAACCCGAAATTGAGGGGATAATGGCGGCCACTGCCGAGTACCGCGCCGAATATGATAATCCCCACTTCGACAGGGTTAATTTTTTGACAAAAACCGCGGATAGTTACGGTATTACGCTTGAAGATATGGAGCGTATGATGGAATGCGGTTACCTGTTTGTTCCATTTGTTAGCGAGTATAAAATAGATTTAAAGAAGAATAAAGATGGTGTCGTAAAGGATGCCAATATTAGTTTAAAAGGCGGAGCGTACTGGTATCATTTGGCTTATGCAGGCGATGAAGCCGAAATGATCAAGTTGGGCACAGTTAAGTCATCGGCACAGGCAAATAAATCGGGACTGGGAGATATTTTCAAGAAATCCGACCTGGCACCTGAACTGGCCGCATTTAAAAATGCATCGGAACTTCTTGCGGAAAATATCTATTCCGAAAGCCGGAGAGAATTTCCCGAACTTCGGATATACGCCAGAATAGCCCGTGTTGAAAATGGCAAAGCCGCTTTTTATCTGGGTGAGAAAGAAGGTGTCTTAATAGACGACAGATTTTTGATCTACGATCAGATAGAAGACGTCGACGGCAATATCCATAATAAGAAAAAAGGCGTAATCATGGTCCGGGAGGTGGCGGATAATGATGAAAATGACCAGGCCTTAAGTTATGGAAAGCCGATTATAGGCAGCGGGAACCTGCTGGGCGGACTGCAGCTTCAGGAGGTACCCGTCAGCGCCTATGATCTATCAATAAAGCTGGGATGGCGACCGCTGGAATTTGGCGAGTTGAATGTATCGAACGGCGGCACTACATACATGTCTCTGAATGATAAAGTCAACAATGGAATCATTACCGCCAGTCTCGATTTGCAGCTTAATGTCGGACGACGCCTCGGTGTCCCTCAGTTCTTTCTTTCATTCGGAGGCGGCTACGGATATGCCATTACCGATTTGAGCCTTTTCGCGGATGAAAAGATTGATCAGGGCAATCTTTGGTCACTGCATGCCGGGTTGGTCAAAAGAATGTATTTCGGCCGCATGTCGTTTGTTCTGGGTGCGGACGGGACATACAATTTGCTGTCATTTAACAAGAAAGTTAATGAATCAAATTATTCATTGAAAAGAAATTACTTCGGCGCTGTTGTCAGGGGCGGTTTCGATTTTGCCCTTTCAGCGACATTGAATATCGGTCTTCGCGGCGGTTACGTTTTCAACGACAAAGGCAGCGACTGGAAATTTGAAATCGATGATGAAGAACAGACCTGGTTTAACGATGAGGATTTCGACATTACATTTGATGGTCCGTATGCATCGCTGGTTGTCAGTTATACTCTGCCGTCACTTTTCTGGTCACCGTTTTAATAAGCAGTAAATCTGGATGAAAGGTGATTATATTATGAGACTAATAAAATATATGGCCGCATTCATGCTGCTGGCGATTATGGTCATTCCTTCGAACCTGCTGGCCTTAAGGGACTGCGACCTCCCTATTTCAAATGAGGTTGTACCGATTGGTCCGGGGCCCAATCCTAAATCAGAAATAGAACTGGAAGTCTGGGGGTTCGGATATCACGGCGATGATGACGAAAAGGTCGGCGAGGCTCGTCTTGACGCACAAAAAGCGGCATGTAACTGGATGCTTTTTGATCCCGCGCTCGGTGTGCTTCTAACCAGTAACATGCGAACCCATTTCAGGGATTCGCTGCAGACACGGTTTTTCTGCTCGGATACAATTTCAACGTTTATCACCAGCATTTCAACAAATCATGATAATATTATGGCCGAAGATGAACACGGCAAGAAATATCGAAAAGTCAAAGTCAATATCGTTGTTAATTATCAAAAGATCCGAGACTGGCTTGAAGATCGCGGATTGAAGAGCAATATAAGAACAACCCGAAATATTATGGTTCTTCCCTGGATAGAGAGGGGTGGAAGTCCGCTCGAAGTGCTCGAGAAAAATCCTGATTTGTACGACGTTTCAGTAATTATTAAACAGCATCTTCCGGGTGATCGGTTCGAGGTCACTAATCCGGGCGCCGAAGCCACATTATTGGATGTACAAGAGGCAACAGACCTGATCGAGGATAATCCCGATGATTACCTTTGGCGGACAGCGCTTGCGCTCGGTTCGGATATTTATTTCGTTTATAAAATCCAGCTGGATACATTGACTTCAAAAGGACTCAAGGCCCACCAATCGAGCGTAACAATCGAGGCCTACGAAACTGCGACTGCCAAGCAGCTTGGTGCGGAAACCGGTTTCAGTGAACGATTACCATTGAAAGAAAATTACAAGATTCTAAATACACAGGCTTTTGCCAAAGCCACCGAAGCGATAAAGAAATCTCTTCAAAAATGCTGGGTGGACTATTTAGAGAACGGCGAACCGTATCGTCTGGCGGTGGCAATTAGCGATATGCTCGATGAAGATCTAATACTGGATGGGCAGGATTGCTTTCTGGACGGACTCGAAGGTATATCCAAAAACGGAAAATACAAAGAGCTTCAGATTACAGAAGGCAAAATTGAGGCTATTGCCTGGCTCGATGTGGAAGAGTATGACAATACTCGTGATCTTCGCAGTGCCCTTAGAAAATGGCTCCGAAATAACTGTGATGAAATTAAAATTGGTGCCGGATCGATGACTTCAAAACTGCTGCTGAATACAATTGAGTATAATGAATAAGATACTCCTGTTATCCGTTTGGTTCATAATAAAGGCCTGTAACTATTTCAGTTACGGGCCTTCTATAGATATGAAAAACAACTATTCAGTAAAATATCCCAGGATATCTTCCATCCGGTTTACCGGAAGTGAATAATGGCCTTCTTCCCGGTAAGAATAGAGATTAAATCTACTGTTTTTTTCGAGCTGGGTATCAAGTTCTGATAGAGGACAGAGAGTGTCTTTCTCACCGTGCCAGTATTGAATTGGTTTTTCAATATTTGCAAATTCTATCTCCCAGTCGGATATGAGAAGTTTGAGATCATACCATAATCCCTTCGGCGAATCACTAAAACCTTCCCGGATACTGGCCGCCGCTCTTTCGACCAGCCTTTTATCTTTTAAGAGTTCCTTATCTTTTCCTTTTAATATCAATGATGCCGGTTTCAGGAATCCCCCACTTGAGAACAAAGATATGTATGATTTCATAAAATTCAGCCACGGATAGAGTGCACCAGGCGTGTTGTCCTCCATCAAAATAAGCCGTCTTAAATACCAGATAGCGCTCTCATGCTTACGCAGCCAGTCATAATGTGGAACAGCAGAACAGATTCCCGCTTTTTCGATCCTGTCAGGCAATTTATAAGTACAGGCGAGGGTGTATGGTGTTCCGCCGGACAGACCGAGTACATTGAAATGATTCCATCCCAGTTTATCGGCCAGATAGACAACAATATCAGGCCAGTCTAATATTTTTCTTTCGGGATTATAATCCGATTGCCCCATGCCCGGCCTATCAGGTGTTATCAGATGAATACCCAATCGCTGCGAAACTTCGTGCGCAATTTCTCCCTGTAATCTCGATCCGGGCCATCCATGAAAGAAGAATACCGGGATACCGTCGGGATCACCGTATTCGGCATAACAGACCTTATTGCCGGCCATCAGTATACTGTTTTCTGTTTTCATCTTTTTATGTTTAACTTTTTGATTTCGATTGGTCCGGACGGCGAAAGGTCCATTTCAAAAGAAGCTCTCTTTTTTGCATTTTCCACCCTGAGCGGCAGTTTAATATATGATACATCCCGCCAGAGATCGATTTGGTCAAGCATATTGTCACTTCCAAGCCATCCATCATTACCGCCGAGTAACACAAAATAGTTATTATCGGGATCATCCATTATCGAAATATGCCGCGATTGGGAGCCGTATGATGTATATGATTTTTCTTTGACCAATTCATGATTGGTTTTCATTACCGTTTCTCTTGAGCCGGATACGGGGAAATCGCGATATCTAAAAAGCGAACCGATAATCGGCACCCTGCCCAATAGATATTGAACTGCCAGACGGTGCATCTCTCCCCATGATTTATATTTTCTGAATATCTTTCCGCCATCGGTTAATGATGAATCAAGCAGCTCTTTTTGCCTTGCATCCGGCAGGGAATCGAGATCATCGGCCAGATAGTGAGCAATGTAGCTCCAGTTGCGATAAAGAAAGTTATTGCCTTTATCCGCCAGCAGTCTTTCGGCAAGAGTATATGTTAATGCCTCGAAAGCGACCGGACCGCGGCTTTCGGCATGATAGTAACCGTCCCATTTTTTTAGTTCATCATAAATTTCATTATGCTTTTGTTCCAGAGCATGTTTTTCGATTTGCTCGAGCCATCTTCCGGCAAGTCTTTCTGAAAATTCCGAGTATACATCTGTCTGGAGCTTTTTTATGAGTTCCAGGTCAACTTTGTCTGCATTGGATACCAGATCATTCAACCGATTTTTCCGTTCCGCCTCGGAGAAGAAATAGCCAATCGGTGGATTATGCTTTGCCGGTTTATTGTTAGCTGAGGCAATGAAATTGTCCACCGGATTAAATCCAATCGGAAGCTCGGGGGCTTCTAAGAATCCGTGCCACAGATGATCGGGATTGGTCGGGTCAAGGACCACATCGGGGGGGCGATCGTACCTTCGAATCGGCAGCCGTGTGGCCAGGGTCATGGCGATATTTCCGGAGTTATCGACCACCAGCATGTTTTGTCCGGAAACAGCATAGCCCCGAAATGATTCGACAAATTCGGCGGTGTTTTTCGCCTTATTGGCGCGAAGAAAAGCACCGATGTCGTCGGATCCCTGGTGTCCCACCCAGTTTAGTGCAAGAGTATCGGTTTCGGCCGAAGGGAAAATATCGGCATCTGACATAATTGGGCCAAATTCTGTTCGGCGGACATTGATTTCCTTATCGAACCACCATCTGACTTTTACTTTTTTCGATTCGGAAGTAATTTTCGGATTTTTTAATTTCGTAATATCATACAGATCAGAATTGGCCGAACGCATATTTGTTCCGCCCCATGCCAGATCCGGATTTCTTCCAAGAGCCATAAAAGGCAAGCCGGGTATCATCATACCCACGCAGTGGTATGACGGACATTTGTAACCGGCCAGGAGAAAAAGATTCGGAACGGTAATGCCCAGATGGGGATCATTGGCGATAATAGCTGCATCATAAGCACTTTTTTCAGGGCGAATAACAATGGAATTGCTTCCGGAACGGCTCAGGTCACTTAGTATACTTCTAAGCTCATCAAGCGATTTGTTTTCATTAAGACTGGCCGGTCCGTTCATTCCGACTTTGAGCATTTTCGACCAGAGTCCGGGCCATCCCGGTTTATCTCTGCTCCCGAGTGCCGCGAAATATACAAACCAGTTGACATCGGCTCCCAAAAGCCGCCCGATATACATCATATCCTGCATTGTGTAAGGTTCCGGTTCGATTCCAAGTAAACCATATTCTGGCGGCGTCTTATCAGTATGTTCCTGGTAATAATTCAGGCCGGCAAGGAAATTCTCCATCCATTTTCTCGTCTGTGGTGACATGGCTTCAATCATGCTGTCGGCGGCATAGCCGATATCGAGAGTCTTGAGAGCGGCATCTATTTTTGCCGCGACCGGCCCCGCCATTTCGGAAAAACGTCCCTGCGTGACTCTTTTCAAGATTGCGATCTGGGCACCCCGTAAATGCTGGTGCACCAACCCAAGCGTGAACGCGGCATCGTTATCATTTTCTGCGATAATAAAAGGAATTTGATAATTGTCCCAATATATAGTGACGTCCGCTTCAAGCGGCAACTCTGTCGCAGGGAACTGCTTGAGACGCTGTTCAGTTGTGACCTTTTTGGGGAAAAATGCGCGCCATCCAGAAATTAACACGTATGATCCTGAAAATATTATTAGTGCGAGTGGTACAGCTATAATTATAAATACAATTCGTTTAATCCGCTTCACAGTCTTTCTGTTTGTTTTTTCGGCCATATTTTAAATCGACAGTTGAAATTAATCATCAAAGGGATTTGTCGCTATTATTTTCTTTAAAATAAACATTTCTCCTATGACGAAACCAATTAATCGGCATAAAGTTTCAGGCTAAAATGAGTGTACCATTTATTCACTCCCGCGCTACCGTTTTTCATCAAGTGTGCTCTCGATTCACATCGGTTTGTTTATAATAAAGCTAAAAACCTCTTAAACCCCTTCTGTCCGGGAAATATTCGCGCTAATTAATTGCTGTCTGGCGTGTTAGCGTGCCTGACCCGATTTCGGCATGATTATTGTTAAAAATGTAACTAAATGGGGATGTGACCCCTGAAAAGGCTTAATCGGCGGTTTTAGAAGAAGGTGAGATATGTCTGAAAACAATAGCTTTGTAATAGACTTTACCGAACTCAGCAATAAAGATGTATCCAGGGTCGGCGGAAAAAATGCGTCGCTCGGCGAGATGATTTCTACTTTAAAAAACGAAGGAATACGAATACCGGAGGGATTTGCGACTACAGCCGAGGCTTACTGGAAATTTCTCGAAGATAATAATATTGGTGAAAAGATAAAAGAGCGGCTGGATAAACTAAAAAAAGATAAAAGTAACCTGACAAAAATTGGGAAATCAATAAGGACACTTTTTCATAACAACAGCTTTCCCGAAGAAATCGCCGAAGGCATCCGCAACAGCTATCGCAAGCTGAGTGATAAATATAACACTGATGAGCTCGATGTTGCGGTACGTTCAAGCGCCACCGCCGAGGACCTCCCGGAAGCCAGTTTTGCCGGACAGCAGGAGTCCTTTTTGAATATATCTGGCGAGGATGATCTTCTTCGAGCATGCATTCGGTGTTATGCCTCACTTTTTACTGACCGTGCGATAAGTTATAGAGAAGAAAAGGGCTTTGATCATACCAAAGTTGCTTTATCGGTCGGAGTGCAAAAGATGGTTCGCTCCGATAAAGCAGGCGCAGGTGTGATGTTTTCGATTGACACCGAAACCGGCTTTCCGGAAATTGTCGTTATCAATGCAGCTTGGGGGCTTGGAGAAAATGTGGTGCAGGGTACGGTCAATCCCGATGAATACCAGGTTTTCAAACCATTACTCGACAAAAAAGATTTAAAGCCCATTCTGCAGAAGTCCAGTGGCGATAAGCAGAAAAAAATGATATATGCCGGCGGCGGCTCCGCAACTACCAGGAATATCGATACTTCGCGCAAGGAAAAACGCAGTCTTGTTTTGGATGATGATGAAATAATTACTCTAAGCAGGTGGGCTGCCGCAATTGAAAAGCACTACGGCAAACCGATGGATATCGAATGGGCCAAGGACGGTCGTACCAATGAACTTTACATAGTACAGGCTCGCCCGGAAACAGTGCAATCCCAGAAGGAAGCCGGTTCAATGAAATCGTACCGCCTGAATGAAAAGGGAGAAACGATTCTGACCGGTTTGAGTATCGGTGATGCTATTGCATCGGGAAAAGTCCAGATTATAAAAAGCCCGGATGAAATCGACCGCTTTGAAAAGGATGCTGTCCTGGTGACAGGCATGACCGACCCCGACTGGGTGCCGATCATGAAAAAGGCCTCGGCCATTATAACCGATCACGGCGGACGGACATCGCATGCCGCCATTGTCAGCCGCGAACTGGGGCTCCCGGCCATAGTCGGGACCGAAACGGCCACCGAAGAGCTCGAGGAAGACACCGAAGTTACTGTATCATGCGCTGAGAGTGATAAGGGCTATGTCTATGAGGGGTTCCTTGATTACGAGGTTAAGGATATTAATCTCGAAGATATTCCCGAAACAAAGACTGAAATCAAGATGAATATTGCTTCGCCGTCGGCATCATTTCGCTGGTGGCGGCTTCCGGTTTCCGGGATCGGTCTGGCACGGATGGAATTCGTTATCAATAATATCATCAAGGCGCATCCCCTGGCATTGATGAATTACGATAATCTTGAAGATAAAGAAGCCAAAAAGAAAATAGGCGAGCTAACCTCCGGCTATAAAGATAAAACGCAGTATTTCATAGACCATCTTGCCCGCGGTATTGCCAGGATAGCGGCGTCTCAATATCCGGATGATGTTGTCGTGCGGATGAGCGATTTTAAAACCAATGAATACGCCGATCTTATCGGGGGGCATCTATATGAACCGAAAGAGGATAACCCCATGCTCGGTTTCCGAGGGGCATCGCGATATTATTCGGAAGAATACCGCGAGGCTTTTGCCCTTGAATGCCGGGCGGTGAAAAAGGCGCGCGATGAAATCGGCATGGATAATGTGGTCGTCATGATTCCCTTCTGCCGGACACCAGCCGAAGCCGATAAAGTCCTCGAAACCTTGTCGCAGAATGGACTTGTCCGGGGCGAAAATAAATTGAAGGTCTTTGTCATGATCGAAATTCCATCCAACATAATATTGGCCGACAAGTTTGCCGAGCGTTTCGATGGATTTTCAATAGGAAGTAATGATCTAACACAATTGGTCCTCGGCGTCGATCGCGATTCCGAAATGCTATCCGAGTTGTTCGATGAACGTAATGATGCCATAAAAAGAACGATAGAAGATTTAATCAAGACCGCCCATGAGTACGATACCGAGGTCGGCATTTGCGGTCAGGCACCGAGCGATTACAATGATTTTGCCGAATTTCTGGTCAGAAGCGGAATCGACAGTATCTCATTGAATCCCGACAGTGTCATCGATGTTAAAAATTGTATAGCCAAAATGGAAAAGTAGAATTTCCAGCCTTAAAACAGGTTGATAAATGTCATCAAAAAATAGCCCTGATAAAGAAGATACGAATATCGGATATGTCGAATCTGTGAGGGGGAGCATAATCGATGTCCGCTTTCCGCATAAGCTGCCGGAGATGTTCAATCTAATAAGGACCGGTGAAAATGATGACGTATATGTGGAAGTCGTAAATTTGCTCAATTCCGAGACTGTACGATGCATTGCCTTAACACCGGTCGTCAAAGTCGCCCGGGGCGATCAAGCCGATGATATGGGCAATCCTGTGAAAGTTCCAGTTGGGGACAAAGTTCTTGGTCGGGTTTTTAATGTATTTGGTGATACTATCGATCAGAAAGAAGAACTGCCTGTTGAAAATCGCCGTTCGATTCACCGAAAGCCGCCGCCATTATCGGATCAGGCGGCAACGAATGAAATCTTTCGGACTGGAATAAAGGCTATCGATGTTCTTGCACCGCTCAAGCTTGGCGGCAAGGCGGGGCTCTTCGGGGGTGCCGGAGTAGGAAAAACGGTACTGATTATGGAAATGATCAGGAATATGGTTGGTGAATATGAAGGGGTTTCGATTTTTTGCGGGATCGGTGAGCGTGTCCGCGAAGCCGAAGAATTATACCGCGAAATAAAGGAAAGCGGTGTTCTGGATAATACAGTCATGCTTTTTGGTCAGATGAATGAACAACCCGGAGCCAGGCTCAGGGTCGGTCACTCTGCCTTGACCATGGCTGAATATTTTCGCGACGATGCCAACAAGGATGTCCTTCTGCTTATCGATAATATATTCCGATTTATTCAGGCGGGTGCGGAGGTGTCCGGCCTGATGGGGCGCCTTCCTTCTCGCGTCGGTTATCAGCCCAATCTCGATACGCAGCTTTCGGAACTGGAAGAACGAATCTGCAATACTAAATCAGGCGCGATTACTTCCATTCAGGCTGTCTATGTCCCGGCCGATGATTTTACCGATCCGGCGGCGGTACATACGTTCGGCCATCTGTCATCGTCGATTGTCCTTTCCCGTAAACGGGCCAGCCAGGGACTCTATCCGGCTATTGATACGCTTAAGTCATATTCCAAAATGCTAACCCCGCATGTTGTTGGGCAGAAACATTATGATATCGCCAGGCAGGTTCGTGAGACACTGGCCGAATACGAAGAGCTAAAGGATATCATTGCCATGCTTGGGATGGAAGAATTGTCGCAGTCGGATCAAAAGACGGTGAGAAGAGCCCGTAAACTCGAACGCTATTTGACTCAACCTTTCTTTGTAACCGAGCAGTTTACCAATATCGAAGGAAAAAGTGTGGCGCTCGACGATGCCATCGACGGCTGCGAGAAAATTCTCAATGATGAATTTACCGATTTCAGCGAAGGTTCATTTTACATGATTGGCAAAATCGAAGAAGCAAAAGAAAAGGAAAAAGACGGCGAAGAAGAACCATCCAATCCAAAAGAAGAATCTGAAGAAAAATCGGAAGAAGAAAAAGAAGAGAATAGGGAATAAACTTAATTTTTGGAAAAGTGTATTTGGCATGAAATTAAAGGTACTATTGCCCACTGAAGTATTGCTGGAAACCGAGACTGACCGTGTGGTCGCCGATACCGCTGCCGGTTCCATGGGGATACTTCCCCGCCGTATTGATTTTACCGAAGCTCTGGTACCGGGCATTATTGCTTACGATAACCCGGAAGGACAGGAACGGTATATCGCCGTTGATGAAGGGCTCATGGTCAAACAGGGCGATAAATTGATAATTTCGACATTTCATGCCGCTGAGGGTGACAAGTTGGGCGAGCTCGAAAAGACATTAAGAGAGCAATTCGAAAAGCTGGATGAGCACGAAAAAAGAGCCCGCTCCAAGCTTGCCCTGATAGAAGGCGATGTTGTCAAAAAATTTCATCAGATGAGTAAGATGCAATATGAATGATGAAGAAAAGAACCGCAATCAAGGCGGCGATGACCGGTTAAGTAAAAAAATCGGTGCTCGTGAGGAACGAAAGATCAAAGCTCGCAAAGATAAAAAAATAAAGAGTACCTGGTTTGGATTGGGGATGTTTGGTCTTGTTGGGTGGTCAGTGGCTATTCCGACTCTCGTATTTACGGCGATTGGGCTGTGGCTCGATGCCCGTTATGAAAGTGGTATCTCCTGGACTTTGACATTCATGTTTATCGGTGTTGTTCTGGGTTCACTGAATGCCTGGTACTGGGTAAAAAAGGAAAGCCGGGATGAATGAAGCTCAACTAAATATTCCGCTTTTGATTCTTTTATTCGGTGTGGTCCTGGTCATTGTCATTTTGATTCGTGCCGGATTAAGGAAAATTAGTATCCCCGCTATTGTTGGATTCATGATACTGGGCTTTTTAATACGGCTTTTGAATAATCAGACCGGATGTCTTGAAGGCGGTGGGTTTGAGATATTCGAATTTCTGGCCAAAATCGGTGTGATTGCAATTTTATTCAGAATTGGTCTGGAGAGTAATATTCGAGGTCTTCTAAAGCAGCTTAAAAGCGCCAGTCTGGTATGGGTTGGTAATGTAGCCGTAAATGTCGTTCTGGGATTTGCCGTTCCTTATTACATATTGGGAATAGATGTCATACCGTCGATGTTTATTGCGGCAGCATTGACGGCAACAAGTGTCGGGATCAGTGTCGCTGTCTGGCGGGAAAGAAATCAGCTCGACTCAAAAAATGGCGAACTTTTGGTTGATGTCGCGGAACTCGATGATATTTCAGGCATTGTTTTAATGATTATTCTCTTTGCCGTGGCTCCCCAAATTAAGGGCGATGCAATGGCGTATATATTTCCCACAGTTGCTTCAGCCGTAGGAATCGTGGTTTTCAAGTTGGTGATCTTCGGCGGTGCATGTATTTTATTCTCACTATATCTGGAACAGAGAATTACCAGTTTTTTCGAAAAATTTGCAGGGAGACCATACCGGATACTGGTTGTCGCAGGTGTTGGATTTATTATGGCGGCAATTGCCGGTTTGCTTCAGTTTTCGCTGGCAATTGGAGCCTTCTTTGCCGGTTTGGCTTTCAGCCGGGATCCCGACTCGGTTAAGCTCGACCGCTCATTTGGACCAATATATGCATTATTCGGGCCTTTCTTTTTTATCGGGATAGGAATTGCAATTGAAGTCTCCTCTCTCGCCGGTGGATTTGGCCTTGGTTTGCTTTTGTTTATAATTGCCGTCATTTCCAAAATTGTCGGAAGTTTTCCCGCGTATTTCACTTCCGGATTGATCGGTGCAGTTCTTATCGGGTTCAGCATGGTACCCCGTGCAGAAATCGCCATGATAATTATGCAGCATGGCCGCAACCAGGGCGATTGGGCAGTAGGCCCCGATATTTACACAGCAATGGTGCTGGTCTCGATTATGACATGCATAATCTCGCCGATTGTTGTCGGTCGGCTTTTGGATAGATGGCCTCAAAAATAAAGGAGTTAAAATATGATAGATATTACAATTATAATTGTTGGGACAATTCTCGGAATGGCAACAGGATTTTTCTATTTCGGGTCGCTTTATTTGACTGTACGCAGACTGCCCCGAACCAAAAATCCGGCGCTGTTGATGTTTTCCAGCTTTCTGGGACGCACCGTTATTGCGGTTGCCTCTCTCTTTCTAATCTTAAAACTCGGCGATATAATGATGCTTCTGGCGGCAGTTATCGGATTTATCGCAATGAAACTGCTTTTTATCAAAAGATACAAACCGGCTGTGAATAATATCTCAACGCACAGGAAATAAAAAGCATGGAAGTAAGTCCAGATACAATTGTCTATTGGAAATGGGGCGTGTTTGAGCTGAGTGCTACGCTCGTTTATACTTGGGTAGTGATGGGGTTACTACTGGTGATTTCATGGCTGGCGACCCGGAAAATAACTTCGGGACCGGATATTTCTGCATGGCAAAACCTTCTCGAATCGGTTGTTGATTACATGAGGGATCAGATTCGTGAAGTCATGCAGGATAATCCGGATCGGTATCTTCCCTTTATCGGGACATTGTTTTTGTTTATTGTCATCGCCAACATTCTGGATATAGTTCCGGGTTATCATCCGCCGACCGGCTCAATGCTGACAACCGGAGCTCTGGCAATTTCGGTCTTTTTTGCAGTACCGGTATTTGGAATAGAAAGAAATGGCTTCAAGGGCTTTCTGAAGCACTATATCCAGCCCTCGGTTTTTATGCTGCCGTTTAATGTCATCGGCGAGTTATCACGCACCCTGGCCCTGGCGGTTCGTCTTTTTGGAAACATCATGAGCGGAACGATGATTGTTGGAATTCTCATTTCAATTACCCCGTTTTTCATTCCGGTTGTAATGGAGCTTTTCGGGCTCTTGATAGGCGTTATCCAGGCATATATTTTCGCCATTCTGGCAACGGTATATATTGGTTCCGGAATGCGGGTGCAGAAAAACAAAGAAGACAAGCAGGACGAATAAGAAAATAAATAATATTGGATAAAGGAGTAATTTTTATGGAATCAGTTGACATAATCGGTCTTGCCTCGATTGTAACTGCCGGTTTTACGATAGGCCTCGGCGCAATTGGGCCTGCTATTGGCGAGGGTATGGCGCTTGCCCGGGCTATGACTGCTATTGCCGAGCAGCCCGATGAATCCAACACTATCACCAGAACTCTCTTTGTTGGACTGGCTATGATTGAATCGACAGCTATCTACGCTTTTGTCATTTCGATTATTCTAATCTTCGCCAATCCGTTCTGGAGTTATGTTACAGGTTAAACGGGAGGTTTTCCGGTGAATATTGATTGGATCACATTAATAGCGCAGATTGTCAACTTTATAATAATTGTCATTCTGCTGAAATTCCTTCTCTACGACCGCATTGTGAAAGCGATGAAGGAGCGTAAACAAAATATCCAGGATTCTCTTAACGAAGCTGATCAGAAGAAAGAAGAAGCGGAAGATACGCTTAAGGAGTATCAAGGCAAAAAAGAAGAGCTTGCTGATGAGAAAGAAAAGATAATTTCGGAAGCGCGCGATAAGGCTAAAGAAGAAGAAAAGAAACTGATAAAAGAAGCGAGAGATGATGTCAAACAGATGAGAAGCGAATGGAAAGCAGCTCTTGAGAAGGAAAAGGAAAACTTCATCCGGGAAACAAAAGAGAAAGTCGGCGCACAGGTATTTTCGATTTCCAGAAAGGTTCTCTCCGATCTTGCCAATGAAGATATGGAGAAGAATGTCGCTGCAAAATTCATTGATCGAATAGAAAAAATGAATGAAGAGGAAATTGGCAAATTCAATGAATTTATTAAAGACAAAGAAAACGAGCTTATTATTAACAGTTCTGCTGAACTAAGCGATGACAAACGCAAGCGCATCGAAAAGATCTTAAAGGAAAAGCTTAACAGCAGTCCTGCTCTGAATTTTCAAACCGATTCCAAAATGATATGTGGTATCGAACTAAAGGTCGATGGGCATCGCATTGCCTGGAGCCTCGATAGTTATCTTCAAAATCTTCAGGAATTCTTCGAAAAGAAGCTGAAGGATCACTTAAGGCAGGAGAAGAAAAAAGAGAAAAAGGAAAAAGAATAAATTGGTCTGCTTCATATGAACCATGATTCAAATGTAATACAAAAGGCGGTCGGCGAAGTAATCAATGTCGTCAATAAATCTCTTTCGGAATACAAGCCGAAACTGGAGCCGCATGAATATGGTGTGATAACATCTGTTGGTGAGGGAATTGTTACTGCGGAAGGCCTGCCCGGCGTTCAGGCCAATGAGCTGGTGCGGTTTCCGGGGAATATTTTGGGTATTGCTTTCAATCTTGATCGAAAAAGAATTGGCATTGTAATGCTTGATAAGACCGATGAGGTTTACACCGGTCAGATAGTCAGCCGCACTAAACGCCCGGTGGATATTCCGGTTGGCGATGGATTGAAAGGCAGAACGATCGATGCCCTGGGCAGACCGCTGGATGGTAAAGGTGCGATTCACTTTGAAAAGCGGCGTCCCATTGAATCCGAAGCACCATCAATAATGGATCGGGCGCCCGTAAAACAGCCGCTCCAGACAGGTATCAAAGCTATCGATGCGCTTATTCCTATCGGCCGGGGACAGCGGGAACTAATTGTCGGCGACCGCCAAACCGGCAAAACCGCTATTGCCCTTGATACATTTATAAATCAAAAGGGAGAAAATGTTATCTGTATATACTGTGCGGTTGGACAGAAGAGCTCGGATATCGCGAAATTTATCTCGGATCTTGAAGAACATGACGCCATCGAATATTCTATTGTTGTTGTCGCCGATGGTGAAGATCCGCCAGGATTAAAATATATTACTCCGTATGCCGCCATGAGCATTGCCGAAGATATTATGCACCAAGGCGGTGATGCCCTGGTCGTTTTTGATGATCTGACAACTCATGCCCGGGCCTATAGAGAATTATCACTCCTTATGAGACGCCCACCCGCACGGGAAGCATATCCCGGCGATATTTTTTATATTCATTCACGTCTTCTGGAACGTTCAACTCATCTTAAAGAAGATCTTGGCGGGGGGTCCGTAACCGCCCTCCCGGTTGTCGAGACACAGGCTCAGAATATTTCGGCCTATATACCCACCAACCTCATTTCTATAACCGACGGTCAGGTTTATCTGTCGCCCCAGATGTATCAAAAAGGGATTCTGCCGGCCATCGATGTCGGCAAATCGGTTTCACGCGTCGGCGGTAAAACACAGCTTCCGGCTTACCGAGGGATTGCCGGTGATTTGAGACTGGCTTATTCGCAATTCGAAGAACTGGAATCATTCGCCCGATTCAGTACCCGTCTCGATGAAGAAACCCGCCGCAAACTCGAAAGGGGCAGAAGAGTCCGTGAAATATTAAAGCAACCTCAATATGAACCTCTTGCAGTACCGGAGCAAATCGCTGTCTTAATGGCATTGAATGAAGGTCTGTTCGATGATGTGGAACTCGAAAAGATTGGTCATATTGCCAAAAAAATTCGAGAGATGGTATCTGATAAAATGAAAGAGGCAGGCGATAAGATACTTGATGGTGAAGAATTAAGCGATGATGACAAAGATGAAATGCTCGATAAAATAAAATCCGTCATTGAAAAAGAGAATAAATAGTATGCCGACCCTGGAATCATTGAGACGTCAGCTCGATAATGCCGAAGATCTTCAATCCATCGTGAAAACCATGAAAGCGATTGCGGCAGTGAGTATCAGGCAATATGAAAAAGCGGTCGAATCTCTCAAAAATTATAATAATGCCGTTGAATTGAGTTTTCAAATCCTTTTTCGGAAGCAAAAGCGCCTGATTAAAAGGCTTGGTGCAGAAAACCGTGAAAAAATTGGTGCCGTGATTTTCGGAAGTGAGATGGGTATGTGCGGGCAATTTAATGAAGATATTGCCACCTTTGCTCTCGGGCGCCTTGAAAAAATTGACGCAAGTCGAGAAAACCGCTCGATTGTGGCGATCGGTAACCAGGTGGCTTCAATTATCTCCAACGAAGGACAGACTGTTACAAATAAACTTGCACCCCCGAATTCTGCCGATATGATTTCAAGAAGCGTTCTTGATGTATTAACCTTGATCGAAAAATGGCGTATTGAAAATGGGTATGAGCATATTGTCCTCTTTTATAATGAAAAGGAGTCGGGTTCTTCGTATCAACCCAAAATGGTGCGGCTGATTCCACTTGATAAAAATTATTTAAATAGAATCACGTCTGAAAAATGGCCGACCAATAACATTCCGCAATATCGTTTACCCTGGGGCAAAATGCTGGCCGCGACCGTAAGGCAATATTTATTTGTATCATTGTTTAGAGCCTTCGCCGAGTCGCTGGCAGGGGAAAATGCCAGCCGTCTGGCGGCCATGCAGGCAGCGGAAAAAAATATCGGAGAACGTCTGGATGAATTAAACCAGCAGTATAATCATCAAAGACAAGATTCAATTACATCCGAACTTCTGGATATTGTCTCCGGTTACGAGGCTCTGGAGTCAGAGGAAACTTCGGAAGATGCGAACAATTAGACATTTTCGCGGTTTTTTATTAGTATAGAGGAAGCTTGAAATAACTGGAGGAATATATGCCGGACGAAAATGGTTACCAGGAAAAGGTTAATCAGAAAGTTGAAGATCTCAAGAATAAAGTGGAGCGGCTTACCAAGGCCGCGAAAGAAGCCGACATTAGCAAGCGGATCGAATCCAATCGAAAAATCGCCGATTTACATGCCGAATTAAAGGTTGTCGAACTGCAATTACTCGATCTTGAAAAAGCGGCCGACGAGAAAGTCGAAGATATTAAATCTGAAATTAACTCGAAACTGGATAAGGCCGATGATGTCTACACGACTATCAAGGCCGATCTTGGGATCTGACCTCTAATAGAAATTTCCCAGGAGGACAAATCCTCCCCATATATAGGGGTGGCTGTGTCCATATACCTGCTCGGTTGTATGCATCAGTTTCAATGATGCATTGCGAAGAGCTTTTCTTTTTGAGGAGTCGTCCATCCAACCGGTATAGAAGTATTCCATAAGACTGCAGGTTTCCTTATCGGGGACATTCCACAGGCTCATCAATATAGATTCCGAACCGGCATTCTGGAACGCCCTTCTAAATCCAAAGACTCCCTCTCCGGCCGAAATCTCCCCAAGTCCTGTTTCGCAGGCCGATAATGCGGTTAGCCTGGTTCCGATGAGGTTAATTCCCGATACCTCGAAAGCTGTCAAAATACCGTCTTCAAAATCCGAAAATTTATCGCCGGAGTAATTATTCCTGTTGGCACCGGATAAAGCCAGTCCCGCACGCAGCAGCGGATTTCTGTAAATATTGTCATCAGAATTTATATCTGACTCACAAAAAACACCGTGAGTAGCCAGATGCAATATTGCCGGAGGTTCCACAATATATTTTAGAAGTTCTTCAGATGCATCCGGGCCGGTATATTCCGAGATAAATAAATCGGAATTATCGAGAAAAGCGTTCTTTATAGATGATATCTCCTGTACAGCATACCTGAGCGGCGTGAATGTATTCGAAAAACAATTTCCGCCCCTGTTCAAAGTCTGTGAGTGCGATATCATAAATGTCCTTGCAACCGTTCTTTTATCCGACTGACCCGTACTTTCATTATTATAATCCGGGTTGGCAACCATTATAATTTCGCCTGCAGGTTTTCCGTCATAATGCATTTGTAAAATATCTCGTCCCGATGAAAGATAACTGATTGTGTAGTCCTCGATGATATAGCGGTTAAGATCATCATTATATAAGATTTCGAAAGGAATTAAATTAAGCGATCCATCCGGAGCTATAATGACATTATCTATATTACTATCGGCTATCTCAGAGAAATATAATATCCTGTTATTCAATTGTGACAATATTTCCTGCAGCTCTTTTTCATGAAAAATGATGCGGGGTGAATTCAAAAGCGACCCGGCGTCATAAAGCATCCGTCTTACTCCATAAACCAGACTATCAATAACACCGGCTTTTCCAATATACCTGATCTCCGGGTCAGTGTCTCGCCTTAAGACAAAAAGTGAGTATATCTGATGGTTATTATTGTCTGCATGACGAATGAATTCAAGAAGGACTTCATTTCCGGATAGCCTGGAAGATACTTTATCAAGCAGCCTTTCATGCTTACCGACTTCGCTGTAGGCCGAACAACGCCGGCTTATTTCAGCCTCGATGGAATCAAGTGATGTATAGAGTATCTGGAGAGAATCGCTCCGCCCGGAGGGATCTTCCTGACCGAGGCCGGCCAAAACACGATTGGCGATTTTAGTGCCTAGATCATTACGTGTTTCGATTAATTCCATTAATTCGTCGTCTCGAGCACAAAATGCAGTTCTTTTTTCGGTCATTATGGCATCGATGACCGCTGCTTTGCCCTGCAGTATCATTTCTGCGGCGAGATTTGTGATATCCTGATGTCCCGTTTCAGACGCGATATTGATAAGGGACTTATCAATTGCAGGATACCTGTCGGCCCACCGCAGTTTTTGCTCTGTGGATGAGTATGAGAAGACCTGATCAATGAACATATTGCGAGATTTAACAAATGTATCATAATAGGTCAGACAACTGTCATAATGTCCCATGCCTGCATATATCTGTCCGAGGAGTAAGGCTGATTCCGCCATCAACGGGTGTTGCAGCCCCAGAGTTCGTTTAAAAAATCCGTAAGCCTTCTGTGCAAAATGTTGAGCTTCAACAAATTTGTTCTGCTGCAGATAGATATCACCCAGTGTTTGATAAGATTCGATCGCCAGTGGTCCGCTTTCGCCGTACGCATTGACGATAATATTGAGAGCAGAATTGGCATAGCTTTCTGCCTCTGTATATTCACCTATAGCCTGGTAATTTTGTGCCAGGTTTAAAATTGTAATTGCTGTTTTATAGTTATTGTCTCCATAGATTTCTTTGTTAATATCCAAAGCGAGCTTTAGGAGAGAGTCGGCTTTATTGTATTTGTTTTGATATTTAAGGATAATTGCCAGATTTTCCAGATCGGCAGCGGTATGATAATGTCTATCGCCAAATATCTTTCTGGAAATATAAAGAGCATCCACCAGCAATGATTCTGCTTTTTCGTATTCCCCCTGTATCCGGTAAATCCTTGATAGTGCATTTAGGCTTTCTGAAACTTCTTCACTCTCTTCGCCGAGCGCTTTTTTTCGTATTTCGAGAGCATCATTTTCCAGTCTGGCACTTTCGCTGTATCTTCCCTGCCGGAAATACACATCTCCCAAACGATGCATGGAAAGCGCAACAAAAGGATGATCCGGTTCATAAATTTCTTCGGCCATTTCCAGTGCGGCTACTGCAAGCGATTCTGCTTCGGCCGTTTTGCCGAGCTTTGTCTTTAGATTGGATAGATTGTAAATAGCGAGGACTATATGAGGGTGTTTTTCTCCGAGTGTATTTTCCAAAATATCGATGGCCCGGGAGTACATTTCTTCGAGACCATCATACCGCCCGATATTATCATAGATATTAGCAAGGTTCATTAATGATTTACCGACAGCGACATTGTTTTCCCCGAAGTTCTTAATCTTAATCTCGAGCGCTTTTTCCTGAAGTTCGGCCGCCCTGGCAAAATCTCCCTGGCTTTTAACAAGGATTGCGTGATTATTATAATTATTGCCAATTAAAGGATGATCCGGTCCTATCATCTTAACCAGAATCTGACGAGATTCCGTAAAGAACTTTTCCGATTCCTCGAAGCGATTCAGGTAGCGGTATACCAGCGCAAGGTTCATCATGGTCAGCCCGATATTTGTACTATCTGGAGGGTCGATATTTTTAAGTGTTTCATACGCTTTCCCAAAATATATCTCGGCTTCTTTGAATTTCTTCAATGCATAGTAATTATTCCCGAGGGCAGTATTAATTGCAGCCGACAAATTTTTGGCGGATTTGTCAGTGCGGTTATAGGCATTGAGCGCCCTATATAGAGCATCTTCACCCTTGTCGAGTTCACCATTTTGGGAATATCCCATTGCCAGAGTTAAATTAACCACCGCCATGACAGAATCTTTTGATTCTGTCATCTGATTGGCTAATTCCATTGCTTTTTGAGATAAGACAATCCCCGAATCAAATATTCCTCTGCCGTAAATACTTTTGGCTGAGTCGCATAGAGCCTTGATCTCGATTTTGAGAGAATCCTGATAATCCAATTCTTCAGCTTTGCAAACGGAAGCGACTATTATAATAGAAAAGAATGCAATGAATAGCAGTACAGATAATTTTTTTGGCATATAGCAAATATTTCAGGTTATTATTAGATAAATTTACCTGTTATGGATAAAATGTCAACCGTCAATTACCTTAAAAGTATAAATAGTCGGCATTCCTCCATCGCTTGAATCGCTTTCGATAATCTCAAGACGATAATCTCCGGCGGGAAGTTTCCCTGCCGGGACTAAAAGACGGCCGGTTTCGAATCGATCGAATTGATCGAATTGTATTGTGTAGACAGGTGGAGCGATATTTTCTTTGAAAAGACTGATTGTATATTTATTGCCCGGAACGGCTTCACGGTGCATGAATGTTATAATTACAGGGTTGTCCCCGGAAATATTTATCACAGGGCTTTCCACAGAACGACTGGGAAATAGATTAATATTTTGTGCGGTCGTTATACCGGAACTCTCCAGGCTCTTTAGACCAAGATAGGCAGGGTATACCAATAAAGCGATAAGCGCCAGTGTTACAGCCGGACGAAGAAGCAGTGGTATATCGGGCCATAGATATTTAGTCAGCTTTCCACTAATTGTTGTTTTCGATGCCCTTTTAAGTAGTTTCTTATCCCGCAGCATAATATGACCGTCGGGAGCAAGCTCCTGGACTTTTTCAAAACAGCTCGGGCATTCCAGCAGATGTTTCTCGAATCTTTCACTTTCTTTTTCTTCGAGCGCATTTAACTCATAAGCATGCAACATTGCCCCAATTTCCGGATCGACACATTTATTACTCATATCCATCTCCCGCTCTCCAGACAATTCAGTAAAACGGCTCTTCCCCGGTTGAGTATCACATATAGATTGTTGCTGTTTATATTCATACGATTACATATCTCGTCGGTTGTAAATCCCTGATATACGAGATTGACAGCTCTAGCATATCTTTTGTTACCTTTTATTAATTTACGGAGACATTTTAGCAATCGGTTTCTGAATTCAGTTATGCTACCTTCTGCTTGAATTTCCGTACCCGTCAATTTTTCATCGAAATTCGTCATTCTCTTTCTTTCAATGTCCCTTTTCTTAATGGCATTACCTATTTTATTTCGTAAAATCTGGTATGCCCACGCTTCGAAATTTTCCGGGCCATCCTGCTCACGGAACTTTTCCAGGACGGTCACACAGGCATCCTGTGCTATATCCTCAGCATCCCTCTCTCCTAATCTTTGTTTAACGATAAACAGAAATCTTACAAATAAATAAGAGAACAGGTCTTTTTCGGCTGAACGATCTCCGTTACGCGCCTTATCAATGAGGTTTTTATCCATAGTGCTCCTGAGAAACCGCAGGGTTTCTTCAAGATACGCCAATTAACCCCGTTCGTCAAAAAATTTTTCACTTAATGGATATCAATATCAAATTCTTTGTAAGATTTGTCCGGTATTGGAAATTATTAAAATGAAAGTGGCTTTAATATCCCTTACTCGCTTCTTCGAGCAGATGGCGAGCACAGTAAACTAGGTTTACACTTTACGAATCGGCGATGTAGTGTTCATCGCGACAATTAAAAAAGAGGAGGTGATGTCTCAAAGGAATTAAGGTTTGTTTCTCTGCACGGGAGCAAAAATGAAGTATTGGACGCTAATACCAAACCTAAGATTGGAGAGAGAAATGTCTGCTCGAAAATTTCTTATCCTGGCCTTTTTAATCTCATTCATGCTAACGGCCGGAGCTTTTGCCTATCAGAAAGGCAGTCTTTCCGCACCGAATAATGATGTAAATGCACGCGGCTTAATCGTAAAGTTCAAAGATGACGTTAAAGTAATCCCGGGCACCAGTAAGAGGGGTGTGATTACAACCGGGATTAAATCAGTTGATGATCTTAATGTCCAGAATGGCATTTCACGGGTGGAGTCTCTGGGCGAAAAATTCAAATCGATTCGCAATAACCACCCATTGAAAAAGGTCTTTGTGTTTTCAGCCGAAAACAGGGTCGATTATCAGAGGCTTGCTGATGATTACAGCAAACTGTCTGAAGTCGAATTCGCCGAGCCCGATTACGAAATTATGCTGTTCGACTATCCCGATGACCCGTATTTCCATGATCAATGGAATATATTCAATATCGGACAGGGACATCCGGCTGTTTTCCGCTACGAAGGTGACAGTAATGATGTCTTTGGATATACATCCGGTATTGCCGGAGCCGATATTGATGCCGATACCACATATCTGGATCCCCCGTCAACCGCCGATAAATCGATTGTGGCAATAATAGATACCGGGGTCGATACCGAGCATCCGGAACTTCATAATAAAATATGGACCAATCCGGGTGAAATCGATAATGGAATTGATGATGACAATAACGGCTATGTCGATGATATTTACGGCTATGATATAAGCGACGACGATAATGATGTCAGTGACTATATGGGCCATGGTACTCACTGCGCAGGTATCGTTACAGCAGTAACCGACAACGCTATCGGTGTATCGGCAGTTTGTCCGGATGCCGAAATTATGCCGGTTAAAATATTCCCGAACGCATTCGTCACCAATCTGGTCGAAGGAATTCTTTATGCCGCCAATATGGGGGCGGATGTCGTAAATATGAGCCTGGGACAGCTATATCCTTCGATACTCCTTGATCAAACACTGGAATACGCTCAGAAAAAAGGTGTCGTACTTTGCGCCGCGACAGGCAATTTCGGTTCCAGCCTTCACGTTTTTCCCGCACTATCTCCTTATGTTATTGCCGTTGGCGCTACCAATGATTCCGATCATGTGACGAGCTTCTCATCATATGGTGACCATATCGACCTGGTTGCGCCCGGAAAAGACATTCTGTCCCTGCGAGCTGAAGGAACCGATATGTACGCTCCGAAAGAACCCGATGTTCATATTTTTGATTCCATCTATTATATCAGCGATGGCACCAGTATGGCCTGCCCTCATGCCGTTGGTGTTGCCGCTTATCTGAAAGCCATTGCACCCGGTATTGATCCGGTAACGGTTCAAACGATTATGGAAAATGGTGCCGATGACCTTGTTGATCCTTATGGCACTAATGCTTATCTGCCGGGCTGGGACAAATACAGCGGTCACGGCAGGCTGAACCTGTACAATTGTATCGATGATCCGGAACCGCTTTTCGCAAAAATAACAGACCCGCTTCCGCACGTCATTCAGTCATCGTCTTCAATTCCTATTTTTGGAACTGCAGCCGGTGATGCATTTCGAAAATATACTGTAGAATACGGTGAAGGGTATCTTCCCGAAAGCTGGACAACGATAAACACGGCATATTATCCGGTTACCGACGGTCAGTTAGCCGTCTTTCAGACCGGCGGTATGACCGGTCCGGTTACTGTAAGAGTGACTGTAAATGACAAAAACTACGATATGGTTTCTTTTTTCGTGGCCGATTCTGCCGTAGCCGAGATTACCTATCCTACTACAAGCAGTTTCATTGTCCATGGAGCCTCCATAATTGGGAGTGCTTATAACAGTGATTTTGAAAAATATGTGCTGAAATATAAGCCATCCGGTGCACATGATAGCGAATATGTCGAAATAAAAACTTCTACTGTGCCTCTTGAAGATACAGTCCTGGCTGACTGGAAATTTGGCGATTTGGCCGATGGTGAATATGACCTGCTTCTTGAGGTCTACTCGTCTGGTCTGGTCGTTACATCAGATCTGGTTACTGTCACCCTGACGCCTTCAGGTGGAGAAAACTACAACTATGTCGATCTACCGGCCTATCCGGCAATGACTGCCAACTACAGCGATTATGACAACGACCAGCAATACGAAATACTGGTTGCGACATGGAATGGAATGAGAGTATTCAATCCCGACGGTACACCGAAGACAACCGGTATGCCGACATTCCCGGAAGGCGAATTTAGAACTGCTCCCGCTGTGGGAAATCTCGACGGTGACGGAATTGATGATATTGTAATATTGAAACTTGCTCCTGATTATGAAAATGGCCATGTGATTTACGGCTACCGCAGTACCGGCGGTGAATTTCAAATCGACCTATTCCCGCATGGAATTGGAGGTACAGGAACCGGCTTGAAATACCTTGAATATATTGTACTGGAAGATGTAACCGATGATGGTATCGATGATATCTTTATTAAGACAAGGGATGCGATAATCTATTGTGAAGTCGGTTATAGCAACCAACTGCGGACAGTAAATGGTAATGCCGTTCAAATCGCCGATTTGAATGGAGATGGCTCAGTTGAGATATATGTTGCGGATGGAAAATATTTGAGGGAATATACAGGTGCATGGACTTATGTTAGAACCATAAACCTTACTGCCGAATCAAAGAACGTTTACTCCCTGAGCATGTCTACATACGATATCGATGAAGACGGCCTTGAAGAACTTATTGTCTTTGGAGATAATATTACCGGTCACTGGCTATTTGCCTTTGATGGAGGCTTAGTTAATGTCGATGGATGGCCGCGGTTTACAGGGATTCAGCCCGAAAACGCCCCGACTCATCCGGTTTTCGGTGATATCGATGAAGATGGTACACTCGATTATATTACGAGCATATATGATATCTATAACAGCTACATCTTCGCGTGGAAGATCAATGGCGAGCCGTATAGAGGGGATACTCCATTGTTCGCGCTTCCGCCGTTCTCGGCCAGGATTACCAAAGTCCTTTTAACCGATATTGATGGCGATCATGTAACGGACGTGGTTGCCAATGCCAACAACGGCGCCTTTTTCACCAACCCCGGTCAACGACTTCTGGCCTATGATGCCGAAGGTAATATGCTTCCAGATTATCCGGTGGAGCTGCATAATATGTTTGTATTCAACGACATGTATGACCCGCTGGTAAACGATCTTGACGGCGATGGATTACTCGATATGATCTATCCTCTTGGAACTGGAGAGATGCTATTTATCGATTTCCCGTATACCTATTGGGATACCTGTTCGACTCCGAATGCCATGTTCCGTTATGACAGATCTTTCACCGGTCGCGGGCCTTCATATGGTCCTTGCGAAGGATTCCTCTGCGGTGATGTCAATCATGACTGGTTTGTTGATTGGGACGATGTCGATTATCTGATAGCCTGGATGTTTGAAGGCGGCCCGCCGCCGATTCCAATGGAATCAGGAAATGTCAATTGTGACAGTAGCATTGATATCTCAGACGTTGTCTGGCTGGTTAATTATCTCCAGGGAACAGGACCTGCGCCGTGCGATTGCGAAGGGGGACAGTTTAAACTGGCCAGTGCCGGCATTACTCTGGACTATGATTTCAAGGAGGGGTATACCACTATCAGGCTTAACAGCGAAATCGAATTGGCGGCCCTTGAGTTTGAACTGGATAAAAATTCCGCCCTGAAACCGGTCAGTTCGATTGAAAAAGGCATGGATGTTATTGGTTCTTCCAAATCCAGCAAATTCGCACTTGTTGATAAAGATGGAATAGAAATGCTGAAACCGGGTGAGTATGAAGTTGCTCGGATTGAAGGCGAATTCAATATTATTTCGGCAACAGCGTCCGATGCCGGTGGACTAAGCCTCCCCGTCGTCATAAAAGGCGGCGATTCCAATATGCTGCCGAAAAAGTTTGCATTTGATCAAAACTATCCGAACCCGTTCAACCCGACGACTACATTCTCATTCTCACTTCCCGCTGAACAGCATGTGGAATTGACGATTTTCAATATTCTGGGACAGGAAGTGGTGAAACTTGTAGATGAAGTTCTCCCGGCCGGCCGACATCAGGTTGTCTGGGACGGCAATAATGCTCAGGGCGGCGTAACCGCCAGCGGCATTTATTTTGCTAAAATGAAAGCTGGAGAATTTTCCAGGACGCGGAAAATCTCGCTTCTAAAGTAGCCACTGCTCGGAGGTGCTTCTGCGCACCGCAGACTGGAGGGATGGGGAGTGTGGCGAAAGCCGCCTCCCCTGATTTTATTTGCCCCATTTAATCTTATCAATTTTCCTAAATCCCCGGTGGACATATACTTTATACTTTTGTATAATATGTAGAGTCATAAAATTGAATCAAAACCTTTTGTTTACCAACTTTCGGGGAGGTAATAGCAAATTATGAAACGTTTAGTTATCGTTTTACTGGCAATCTTGATATGCGTGCCCAGCATATACGGAAGAAGAGTTCGACCAAAATCGGGCGAAATCGACGACGGCGTTTACAAAGACGCCAAGTATGAACTAAAGTTTAACATTCATGACAACTGGAAAGCCGACCTTCAGAAACCGGACAGCGACATGCGTCTGGAACTGGCTCAACAAGACTATGAAATCCCGCCGGAACTGATGAACATGCCTCAGAAAACAAGAATACCTATCTTGCAGATCTTTATGCACGAGGTCCCGGACAAAACCCCTGCCGTATTCATTGATTCAATTACCAGTTATACTTATAACTCCGATGTAAAAGATGATCTCATGCAGGATATTATTGTCCTGGAAGAAAGGGTTGAGTACGAAGGTCTTAAGAAAACGAATGATTATAGTACCAAAATTGATAGTCTGCCCGCTTTTATCTGGGAAGGCACGGCCAATTTTTCGGAATATTCTGATATGACCACTTCCTTCGACCGCTCATTTGGAGTCGCGTTGATCGCTGTCAAACATGAAAACAACATGCTTTCATTTGTTGTTTCGTGCGAAGGTATGTATCTTCCTGATATAATGAAGGAAGTAAAAGCGATGGCCGAGTCTATTGAATGGCCAGCTGAAAAAGAAAAATAATAGAAGTAAAATTCTTATGTTGAGGCCGCCGGTATAAAGCCGACGGCCTTTTTTTATTCTACTTTGCGGATGTTAACCAGATAAAAAATCACCGGCACAATTATTAAAGTTAATATAGTAGAAGAAACCAGGCCTCCCACCATAGGTGCCGCGATTCGGCGCATTACTTCGGAGCCGGTGCCGTGTCCGAGCATAATCGGAAGCAGCGCTATGATTGTCGTCGCGACCGTCATTAGCTTCGGGCGGACTCTCTCCACTGCACCTTCAGTCACGGCATCCTTTAAATCAAGTTTGTTTTTTAGCCTGTTTTCTCTTCGGAAACGCGCGACTGCTTCTTCTAAATATACCAGCATCACTACTCCGGTTTCGGCGGCAAGACCTGCCAGTGCAATAAATCCGATATAAACCGCAACCGAGGAATTATATCCGAAAAGGTAGAACAGCCAGATACCGCCAACCAGTGAAAAAGGCAGGGAGAGTATAACTATCAATGAATCGGTCAGATTTCTGAAATGGAAATATAGCAGGACAAGTATGACAAAAATCGTGAGCGGAATAATAATTTTCAATTTTTTTGCCACTTCCTGCATATTTTCAAACTGACCGGACCATACTATTGAATAACCCGAAGGCAGATCAATGCTCGATGCCACAACTTCGCGGGCTTTCTCCACATAGCTCCCGACATCAATCCCCCGAATATCGACAAATATCCACGCTGTAGGACGTGCATTTTCAGATTTTATCATGGCCGCGCCTTTAGAGAACTTAATATCGGCAATCTGGCCCAGCGGTACCTGGCGGCCGTTCGGTGTCGGTATCAAGACCTGTTTTAAGGCTTCGGGATTGTCGCGTAATTCACGGGGATAGCGGATATTTATAGGATACCTTTCTCTTCCCTCAATATTACGGGCAACATTCATACCGCCAATCGCCGACTTGATGACATTCTGTATCTCGCCAACTGTCAAACCATAGGCGGCCGCCTGAAATCTGTCGATTTCGATATCGAGGTAATTTCCGCCGGTAACACGTTCGGCATAAGCCGACCTGGTACCCTTAAGCGGACGTACCTCGGCCTCGATTCTCTGAGCAATATTATTCAGGCTGTCCAGATTGGGGCCCATTACCTTAATCCCGACCGGGGTCTTGATACCGGTCTCGAGCATATCGATGCGCGTTTTAATCGGCATCGTCCAGGCATTGGTCAGCCCCGGGAACTGAATTGCATTATCCAGTGAATCGATCAGCTTCTCCGGCGTCATTCCCGGCCGCCACTGATCCTGAGGCTTGAGCATGATCGTTGTTTCGATCATTGTCAATGGAGCCGGATCGGTTGCCGTTTCGGCTCTTCCGATTTTGCCGAACACGCGTTCTACTTCCGGGAATGAAGCGATAATTCTATCGGTTTGTTGCAAAAGCTCCTTTGCCTTTTCAATAGATATTCCCGGCAGAGTTGTCGGCATATATAGCAGGTCTCCCTCATAAAGAGGCGGCATAAATTCCGAACCGATTTGCATCAATGGTATAGCTGTGACCGCCAGTAAGACAATTGTTAGAATTATTACCAATCCGCGGTATTTCAGCGCAAAATTGATAATCGGGCGGTACAGCTTTATTGAAATTCTCGAAATCGGGTTTCTCTTTTCTGATAAAACCTTCCCTTTTAAGAAGAGAGCTATCAGGGCTGGTATAACCGTAATCGAAAGAAAAGCTGAAGCTGCCATGGCGAATGTCTTTGTATAGGCCAGCGGACGGAACAATCTGCCTGATTGTCCCTGAAGAACCAAAACCGGCAGAAATGATACAGTAATAATCAGCAGAGAGAAAAACAACGCCGGGCCGACCTCTTTGGCCGAATCGAGGATTATCTGTTTATACGGTTTCTTATCACGGTCTCGTTCAATATGTTTATGCGCGTTTTCAACCATTACCACCGACGCATCAACCATCACCCCGATAGCGATAGCGATTCCTCCCAAAGACATTATATTGGCATTAATTCCGATCAAATGCATGATCAGAATAGACATAAGAACGCCGATTGGAAGCGTAACCACCGCAATCAAAGTTGAACGAACATGCAGCAAAAACAGCAAAGTGATAATAACAACAACGATTATCTCTTTGAACAATGTATCTCGGAGATTATCGACGGCGCGGTCAATTAGATCTGACCGGTCGTAAACCGGTACAATTTCAACTTCATCAGGCAGCCCCTCTTTAAGCTCGTCAAGTTTGGTCTTAACGCGGGAAATAACCTCCCGGGCATTATCGCCATACCGGATTACCACTATTCCGCCGACAGTTTCCCCCTTGCCGTCCAGTTCGGCAACCCCGCGCCTGATTTCGGGACCGTACTGAATATTGGCAATCGAGGACAATAAGACCGGCGGACCGTCTTTGGGCGAGTGTACCGGGATATTGCGAAGATCTTTCAGGTCTCCGAAATATGCCTGGTTTCGCACCATGAATTCAGTTTCGCCCAGTTCTATAAGTCTGCCGCCCACCGCTCCGGTTGACTGCTTGACCGCCATTATAACATGTTTCAATGGTATATTGTAGAAATCCAGTTTGCGCGGGTCTACTTCAACCTGGTACTGACGGACAAAACCTCCCACCGACGCTACTTCGGCAACACCCTCCAGCGATGACAATTCATATTTTAAAAACCAATCCTGAAGGGACCGAAGTTCCGAGAGATCATAAGTATTGGTCGTATCAACCAGAGCGTACTGGTATACCCAGCCCACGCCGGTAGCATCCGGGCCGAGCTGGGGCGTGACATTTTCCGGCAAGCGGCCGCTCATCTGGGAAAGATATTCCAGCACCCGGCTTCTGGCCCAGTAAATATCGGTGCCGTCTTCGAAAATGACATAAATAAACGACAGTCCAAAATATGAGAAGCCGCGGACATTTTTCGCCTTCGGGACCGATAGCATGGCTGTCGCCAGAGGATATGTCACCTGGTCCTCGACCACCTGTGGCGGCTGGCCGGTATATTCGGTCTGAATGATTACCTGCACATCGGATAGATCGGGAATTGCGTCGACCGCAATCTCCCGCGAGGCATATATTCCGGCAATGAGAATTATAACCGCCAGAGAGATTATCAGCCAGCGGTTGTTGACCGAATATTCGATCAGCTTATTAATCATCAGTGTTCTCCGGCTCGTACAATTTCAGATGCATCCCGCAGACCGGACAGTCGCCCGGACCTTTCTGGGCTACACCACATTCGCGCATCCGGCAGATATATATATCTTCGCTGTTTTCCGTTTTTTCGATAGCTACAAGATTCATTCCGCACTCAGGACATTTACCTTCGCCATACTGAACAACATCGAAATGCTCCGGCATCGGGCAGGTGTAAATACCGGATAATTCCATTTCCGACATCTCCCCTTCTTCAGAGTGGCCGCGATCTTCAAGGCTGTGCGTTTCGGAATCATGCTCCATATTTTCAGACTTTTCCCCGGCGGCTTTTTCCGTTTCACCTTCGAGCATCATCAGGTGCATACCACAAACAGGACAGCGGCCCGGTTCACTCTGGACAACTCCGCACTCTTCCATCGGACAGACATATACTTCCGTATTTTCTGTTTCTTCGACAGCGACCAGATTCATGCCGCATTCCGGACAATCACCTTCGCCAAACTGAAGAACATGGAAGTGCTCCGGCATCGGACAGGTATAAACGCCCGAAAGCTCACCGTCTTTGGTCTTTGCATCTTTATTCGTTTTTCGGCTGTCTTGCATCTCATGAGTACTATGATCGTCCTCATTTTTACTATCGTTGGATGCCATATCCCCATGGCTGTGACCGGTATGCCCGCCGGATGACAGAGCTTCATGCAGGCGTGATTCACTGTCTATAAGAAATTGTCCCGAAGTAACAACCTGCTCACCAGCCGAAAGACCTGAGCGAACCTCGACCATATCATTTCTGCCGATAACACCGGTGTTGATAGTCCGTGCCGAATAAGAACCTTCGCCTTCGGATACATAGGCAATTTCTCTCATACCGGAATTAATGACAGCCTTGCGCGGAATAACCAGCCTTTCCTGCGGAATTTCCGCGATAAGAGCGATCTCGGCATACATTTGGGGTTTTATCAAATAATCACGGTTTTTGACATCGAGCCTAATTTCGGCCTGTCCCTTTTCATCAAGAAAAGGTGCAATGTAGGATACTTCCGCCATAAATGTCTCACCCGGAATATTGGGGAACTGTACTATTGCTTCCTGTCCGATATATACGAATGGAAGATCTTGTTCATATACAAAGGCAGTTACCCAGACTGTCGATAGATCTGTAATTTTATATAATTCAGTTCCCGGCTGAAGACGCTGTCCTTCATTGACATATTTCTTCGTTACAATTCCTCCGACCGGAGCACGAATTTTCATAGTTCTTGTAATTTCCCCGCTTTTTACCAACTTTTCGATTTGATCGTCCGAAATGTCCCAGTTGGAAAGGCGCTGTCGGGCTGATTCAAGAAAACTGTTCATGCCGTTGCCGTCCGAGGCAGCCGATGCAAATTGTGCGTTGGAATTGTCGTTCGACTTATGGGCTACCAGAAATTCTCTCTGTGCGGCAACCAGTTTAGGAGAATAAATTTCGATCATCGGCTGACCCTGGAAAACTTCCATCCCTTCGTAGTCGACATACATTTTCTCAACCCAGCCGTCTATCTTGAGATTTACCGTATGAACATCAGGCTCACTGTATTTAACCTTACCGAATGCCCGAACCATTTTATCTATTTTCAGGTATCTGGCGGGAGTCGTTACCAAACCCATATTGTGACTGGTAGTCGGATCGATTACGACCGTGCCGGAAGCAGAGGCGCCTTCTTTTTTGGGCGTCAGTTTCATTCCGCAGAGCGGACAGTAACCCGGTTCTTCGGAAATTATCTCCGGATGCATCCCGCAGGTATATAGTTGCACTTCTTCGGTATCGGTTTCCTGCGCGGTAACCTTGTTATCGGGGATAATGAGCATTGCACCGGCAATGCCGATAGATAATACAATAATGATTAAGATTAATTTTTTCATGACGTCACCTTTAATTATATATTTTACCTTTTAATTCTTTGACCAGGGCTGTTGCCTGGTGGTAGCTTTTATACAGCTCCAATCGCTCCAGTTCTATTTCAAGCAGTTCCAGCCGGGCCGAAAGAAGCGCATTGAAATCAACTTCACCGACTTCATAGGCGATCTTTGCCGACTCATAAGCTGCTTCCGCTTGAACTGCTATATTATCTTCATATTTAGATATTTGGTTTTTGTACGTTGCCAATTCTAAAACTGCATCACGCAATTGATTATCGATTCTCAGTGCAATTGCTTTTTGATTTTCCCGTGCCGCCAGGAGAGAACTTTGAGCAGAACGTTTTTTGTTATTTTGTTTACCCAAAAACCAGAGAGGTAGAGTAAAACCGATTTTGGCGGAAACGAAATCTTCCCCTCCAACCGGATCCATAGGCACATCTTTGCGAATTCGATAATCAATGCCGAACATGAAATCCGGCCAGTACTCAGCGCGGCTCAATGAAATCTTTTCATCGGCAATCGACACAGAAAGGTCAGCTTTGCTTAGTTCCGGATTATTTTCAATTTCTAAGGAATCGTAATTATGCGACTCCAGATTTTCGGGGAAATATGCAGGCAGCTCTCTTTCAACAATCGATTCGTTGTCTACCAATTGTGCCAGCTGAATTTTTGCCGACAGCTGTTTCCGTATAATTGATGTCAGTCTGTTTTCAAGACGGCTTTTTGTAGTGCGGGCTCTTAAAACATCCTGGGCTGATCCCAATCCGTTGGCATAAGCCGTCTCCGAGCTCTTGATAAGCGACTGCATCAGATCGATATTTTCGATTACGATTGTCTCAGCAAGTTTCCAGTATGAGTATTCAAAATAGTAATGAGCGATTAAACGCGAAATACGGTTCTTCCTCGAAATAACATCCAACCCTTTGAGTTTACTTTCCAGAAATGCAATATCCGATTTGGCATTGGACTCACCCGGCCAGGGTATCATCTGGCTGACACTGAGGTTGATACCCGACATTGGAGTTTCATCGAAACTTAGCGATGATTTCGGAAGATTCATCGCGGCAATTGAAAAACTCGGATCGGGAAGATCTCCCGCGACTCGGGCCGAGTAATCCGTTGATTCGACTATATATTCTGCGTTTTTCAATTCCGGGTTCTTTTCCAGCCCCGCTTTTATAAGTGAGTCAAGAACCGCTTTGCCGTTTCCGTTCTGAGCAACGGCCGTGTTGAACAGCAAAAATGCTGATATAAGTACAATAATTCCTTTCATAGCATCTAACCCTGGTAAATGGTTTAAACCGGGCGTAATTCTCCCCGGCAGTTAAGACATCGCTATGAAAGTTATTAGATTAGAAAAGCAGAATTAATGACATATACCGGCGGTCCGGTATCATCATGGATGTAATCTACAGGATTATTTTGATTGGAAATATCCGATTGAATAACCGGAGAATTATCTATTTTGACTTCGCTCAATTCTAATTTGTGATTATATTCATGCTGAATTTGGGCTTCGAATGGAATATCAGAAGGATATTCCGGTTCCTCCACATGACAGGGACAGTTGTCAAGCGGTTGTTTCTCCAAACCCATTTCACAGGCTCCAACGCAACAGCAACAGCCGCATTTTTCGACAGAGTTGTTTTGATTGACGCCGGCGGTAAAAGCGGCCGATACAGGGGCGATCATCAGTGCTGTAAATAGACACAAATAGATTACTGATCTAAAGCCCGCATTTATTAGTCTTAATATGTCCCTGCTTTGTTTCATACTACTAATATAAACAATTCGAGACTAAATTGGTTCTCATTTGAAATAAAATTAGACAATTTTTTGTGAATTGAGTTATGTTGTTGCAGTATAATAATATAACTAATAATAATACCAGATGGTTCGGTAGTCGTCGATATTTTCTCCCCGCTCTTTGAGTCGAAGAAGATAATCATAAATAGGAACATCAATATAATTATACGGCGGAATCGGAGTAATATATTTTTCCCACGGATGAAATTCATATACCCTTCGTCCGTCCGGAAGAATCATGACCAATCGGTGATCCTGCCATGCCCGGAGATGGTTTTTCCCGAGCCTGGGCACATTGAAAACCGGTTCGTCGGTCCTATCAAGTCCGGGAAAAAGACGTGCTTCCTCTTTCCGCTCCTGCAAAATCCGCGCAATCGGCACCCGGTAATGTTCGGTCTCTTCTTTGCCTTTGGTTATAAAAGTATAATAGGGGTCGATACCTATAAGCCTCAAAGCCCTTCGAAGGGCAACTGTTTCATAGCGCCGGCTGTTTTCGAATGTAAAGACTTGCTGATTATAGACGGATATGCCTGATTGGCGAAGTTTCTTCACTGCATCTGCCGCTTCCGGGGTGACTTCATAGGCATGTTCGAAATGCGTAATGATGCATATCTCCCGGCGGCTGATTTCTACATACTTCTTGATCATATTTATGAATCCATCGTTGATCCTGTAAGGAAGCGTAACCAGCATCCTCGTTCCCAGGCGGATTCTTCGAACATGGCCGATTTTGGCTATTCTACCCAGGATATGATCAAGCACCTTATCATTTAAGACAAGCGGATCTCCACCGGTAATCAGGATATCGCGAAGACTTTTCTGCTTCGCAATCCATTCGATTGCCTCTTCGATTTTCTTTATTGGGTAAGCCGCTTTCGGGTCCATCACACCTTCAAGCTCCCAGTTTCTCTGGCAGTACACGCAAATTTGAGAGCAGCTGTTATAAGGCTTAATGATACAAATCTCCGGGTAACGGCGTGTTACCAGATCGAATGGCGATGTATCATGTTCACCCATAAAATCCATCACTACCCCGCGTTCCATCCGGTGTTCGGCGAAAAACCTGGCGTATGAAATCGGCGGAATGACTTGAGCCCGGATAGCGCTGTCGTTTTGACGGTGCGGCTCTTTATCCATAAGTGATGCATAGTAAGGGGTAATCCCGAAAGGAATTTTATACTTTACAGCCAGCTTGATGGCATCGATATCCTCTTTTTTCAGTTCTACAATTTCACCGAGTCTTTTTTCTTCACGGATAACATTCTTCAGGTGCCATTTATAATCGACCCAGTCATTTTCAGTACCATTAAATGCTTCCAGAATTCTATTCTTATTTTGCCTTCGGAGTTTTATGATCGAGGGCATAAGGCCGGTCTTGTATTTTTTCATTTCCCGTTCAGCCCCGGCCGCCATCTTGTCGAGAAACTCCGACCGCTCCAGAGCCGCATCGCGACCATCCTTGGCGATAAATTCCGGTATCGAACGCTTTTCCGGGACCCCCATTGTCGAATATATTCCGCTTAACCCGGCGACACCGCGAAACAGATGCACAAATTCAGCGATGAAGTCTTTTGATAATTCGGGAATATCCGAAGGCGGCGTCCCTTTGGCCAACCGAAAGAGATAACCGAGCGCCGATGTATTCGTACGCTTTTCATTTATGGGACCGATGATACTCCTGAATGCACGAACACATTCCCGGATTGTCCCCTTTTCAAGAATATGATAATCGTTATCGGCTTCAAATACTTTCATCTCACATCGATTGAGATAACCGTAGAGCATGTGTCTGGCCGCGCCGACATCTTCGGCCTGCTTTAAAATTTCATATATATCGGGATTTGAAAGCCATAATTCCGGAAGATCGGTTTTGAGAATACCTTTAATGGCATGCGGGCGAGCGTCGAATCGGTCCTGGAAAATGTCATTATTAATGACTTCGGTTCCGAGTATGTCATACCCTTCGAACCTCTCGACTTTATTGTTTGCCCTGGTTTTATCCTTGTTTTTTCTGGAATCGGCCGTCATAAAACCTCCCTGTCCGGCATAAAAAAACCATAAGGTCCCTATTTAAATTTTTCGACCATATGCAAAAATTAATTAAGTACTTGGCAAAGCGAAGAGGGATATTTTTTGTCCTGACAATAAGTAAGAGATAAATCGAAAATCGGTCAAGAAGATTTGTAAATAAAAACGACCCGCAAAATGCGAGCCGCAAAATTGAAAAGTCAATATCAAATATTTATGCCCCGGCAGCGACTTCCTTCTCAATCGCATGAAAAGCATTTTCGAGGTCTTCGATTAAATCATCAATATTTTCGATGCCCACCGAAAGGCGAATCAACCCATCGACAATCCCTCTCTCTTCTCTGACCTCTTTTGGAATGGAAGCATGCGTCATCAGGGCCGGATGATTTATGAGCGACTCGACGCCTCCAAGCGATTCTGCCAGTACAAATACATTGGTCGACATGGCGAATTTCTTAACCGTTTCCAGGTCGGCGTCGATCACGAATGAAATCATGCCGCCCGATAATTTCATTTTATTCGGGATCTTTTCATCATTTATTCCGGGGTAGAAAACTTCTTTAACAACTTCTTTCTTTTTCAGGAATTCGGCAATGCGTGATGCATTTTCGGAATGGCGTTCCATCCGAAGCCCCAGTGTTTTTATTCCCCTCAAACAGAGGAAAGAATCGAACGGTCCGAGAATAGCGCCGGCAGCATTCTGGAAAAAACCAATCTTCTCAGCCAGTGCATCATCATCGACAATAACGCCACCACCGACAATATCGGAATGACCGGCAAGATACTTTGTCAATGAGTGAACGACAATATCGGCTCCCAGTTCCAACGGCCGCTGCAAATATGGGGTGGCGAAAGTGTTATCAACCGCCAGAAGAATATTATTATTTTTTGCAATTCGGGCTGCCGCTTCAATATCGGTCAAGTGCATCATCGGATTGGTCGGTGTTTCGGCCCAGATAAGTCTGGTTTTTTCGGTAATGGCCTTTTCTATATTGACTGGATCGCGAGCATCAATATATTTAAAGACAAGATTGTACCGATTGAGGACTTTTTCAAATAAACGATATGTCCCGCCGTAAATGTCATCGCCGACAATAACTTCATCACCGGCTTCCAGAAGATTCATAACTGTGTTAGTCGCTGCCAAACCGCTTGAGAATGCAAAACCGTATTTCCCCGATTCGAGTTCGGCAAGAGTTTTTTCAAGAGCCTTTCTGGTAGGATTTGACGTCCGTGAATAAACGTGGCCAGATTCATCGCCGGGATACTTAACCCGGTATGTCGACGTCGTATATATCGGCGGCATCACCGCCCCGACTCCGCCGTCGAATTCTTCGGCGGCATGAATCGCTTTGGTTTCCTGTCTCCATTTCTTGTTCATTTCGTGAAACCTTTCTCCTTCATCCATTTTTCAGAGAACTGCTTGCTTAAATACTTTAGCCCGTGATCGGGAAGAATCACTACCGCCATATCTTCCTTTTTCAATTTTGGAGCGTACTGCAAAGCCGCCCAGACTGCCGAACCGGATGAACCTCCGGCAAGCACTCCTTCTTTTCTGGCTAACTCTCTGGCAGTTATGAATGATTGTTCGTCATCGACTTTTATCATGTCATCTATAACTGAAAAATCTGTTGTCGGGCACAGCATGTCATCACCAATGCCTTCTACAAGGTAGGGATGTGGCTCCGGGAGTTCCTTGGTTTTAAAATAGTCATAATATACCGAACCTTCAACATCGACAGCTATGACTTTGACATCCGGATTCTGCTCTTTTAGATATTTGGCCGCCCCGGAAATAGTCCCGCCGGTACCTACTCCCCCGATAAGATGCGTAATCTTTCCTTTTGTCTGCCGCCATAGCTCGGGACCGGTTGTCATATAATGTGCTTTTATATTATTCAGATTATGATACTGCCCTATAAAATATGAATTCGGAGTTTCGCGGAAAATTTTGCGTGCCGTCTCATAGTAACTTTCAGGCGAATCAGGAGGAACCGCGGTCGGGCAGATATGGACTTCGGCCCCGAATGCTTTAAGCGTATCTATTTTTTCATCCGACATTTTATCCGGTATGGTAAAAATCGATTTAAATCCATGTGCCGCAGCATACATGGCCACCGCCGCACCTGTATTTCCGGAAGTTGCTTCGACAATTGTCCCGCCCGGTTTTAATTCCCCGTTCTTCACTGCTTCATCGAGAACAAAAATAGCCATCCGGTCTTTGACCGAACCGGTCGGATTTAAATATTCAAGTTTTAGCAGAATTGTAGCGTCGGTGTTATCGACCATCTTTCGAAGTTTCACCAGCGGCGTTTCCCCTACTGTCTGGGTAACATCTTCGAAATATATCTTACCGTATGCTACATCGGGTGCACTATCTTTACTGTTCGGAACAACTTTTTTCATTATTTTATCTCCAGTGCTCATTAATTACTGATTGCCATTTATACGAAATTTTTAAAATACTTACAAGGATTCTCTTGGTAAATCAATGCCGCTTGAATCCTCTTAATTATATAGGATAACAACAAGATTCGCCTTTCACTGTTCCGATATTATTGGAATGCAAAATTGAACCGATTATCAAAATACAGAATAGAATATTATAGATTCCATCTTATGGCAATTTCGCTTGACGAAAATCTTATTTTGGATATATTAAATTTTCTGTATTTGAAATTGAGGATGTGATAAAATGAAACGAACTTTTCAACCGTCGAACCGGAAGAAATTGAACGACCACGGATTCAGAAAAAGAATGTCAACTCGTTCAGGACGGAAAGTGCTGGCCCGAAGACGCGCCAAGGGAAGACACCGGCTGGCCCCGTTCGTAAACAAGAAAAAATAATTTGGCTAGTTACAGCTTGAAAGGCAGAAGAGATATTCAAGCGGTGCTGAAAAACGGAAAAAAGTATTCCTCGCGGAGATTATCGGTATTTCATGAATCCAGGCCGCCGGAAACGGGCGAACCGTATCTGGTCGCCTTTTTGTTATCCGCAAGGTCAGGCAATGCTGTCGAACGTAACCGTCTGAAGAGATGGCTGCGCGAGGATTTCCGTAATTTACAAAATCAATACGCAATCCCCGGGCAATTTGCAATAAGGTTTCATGGAACTGCCGAAGACACCGATCATAAGCAGATTAGTTCCGAGCTGACCGGTCTAATAAAAGAAATGAGGGGCAATGCCTGAGCGGAAAACCCCGATATTAAGTTATCCTTTTCTGGGAATTATACTTATATATCGCTACACCCTCTCGCCAATTATCGGCAACCAGTGCCGGTTTTACCCGACATGTTCTCATTATGCCGAAGACGCCCTCAAGGAATGGGGGCCTGTAAAGGGTCTCTACATGGCAGCGAGAAGGATACTGAAATGTCACCCCTGGCACGAAGGGGGCTGCGATCCGGTCCCGCAACGGGATCAATTTCCTAATTAGCGGAGAAAAACTTGGATAAGCAAACTATAATACTCATAGTACTTTTGGGCCTTCTGGTTATATTCTGGAACCCTATAATGCGAGTGCTTGGAGTCCTGCCTGAACAGCCGGAAGTATCTCCCCGCACTCCGACAGAAGAAGTCGCCCAACCTGATACCTTCCAACCCGGTCAACCGCCAACATCAGATACCGGTGTTGCTATCCCTCCGACCCCGGCAGAATTAACGGAAGTTGATACAGCGAAAGTCATCCCTGAAGACAGCATTATCGTAGAGACCAACAAGCATAGAATAGTCCTGTCCAACTACGGGGGTGGTCCGATATCATTAGTCCTTAAAAACTATAAAGATACTCTCGGTCATCCAATAGAAATGCTCCCTCAATCAGCGGAGACTAATCCCCAATTTATATTCAATGGCGGGACGGTTAAAGCTAATGACTTTGTTTATTCTGCTGATGCTTCCGGCGACTATTTCAATGTCTCCAGCGGTGAAAAGACGATTTCTTATACATATTATAAGGAAGGTGTCGGGACTCTAACCAAGGAATACACGTTCTACGCTGATAGATATCATTATGATGTTATCCTTAAAGTCGAAAATCGTCCGGCATTCGGATTTGAACGTGAATATACTTTGGAATGGCTGAATGGGCTTCCGGTTACCGAAAGGATAGTCGAGGATGACTATAACTCAATGTGGGCTATGGCTCGGCAGGGTGATGAACGTGTTAAATTCGACGATTTCGACGATGGCAGGTTCTCTGTAATTGCCGATGGCGCAACAAGTTGGATAGCCAGCAGGTCGAAGTATTTCACGACCATGTTAATGCCCAAAGGTGAACTGGCCAAGGGCGCTAAATCAATCGGGTACCGGTACCCCAAAGAAGATTACAAAGCCCGCGAAATATTTGTTGGTCTGGTAAAGGAAATTCCATTCGATCAGAATCTTGTCGATTCATTCCTGGTTTATGTCGGCCCCATAGATTATGAAGTCTTGAATGCCTATCCACGTGATGCTGATGATATTATCGATATCGGTACGACTCCTTTTGTAGGTTGGATTATAAAGATATTCGCCGTGCCGATCATGTGGCTTTTGCCGCGGATGTATGAATATATCCCCAATTATGGTTTTGTGATCATCTTATTCTCTCTGGCAATTAAACTTATCACCTGGCCTTTGACCCGGAAAACGATTGCATCGATGAATGCCCTGAAAGATCTTCAGCCCAAAATGGAGCAGCTAAAGGAGAAGCACAAAAATAATCCGCAGGCATTGAATCGTGAAATGATGAAGCTCTACAAGGAAGCTGGAGTTAATCCTCTTTCCGGATGTCTGCCGTATCTTCCACAGATGCCCCTGTTTTTTGCCCTCTTTTCGGTATTCCGCTCGACAATACTGCTCCGCCAGGCACCGTTTATCCTCTGGTTTGATGATCTCTCGAGAGGAGCTCTTTCGGTTGCCGATCCATATATTTTGCTGGTAATAGCAATGGTTGTCCTGATGTTTGTTCAGCAAAAAATGGCCATGACCGACCCCAAAAATAAAGCCCTTACCTATATTTTCCCGCTTATGCTTGGCTTTTTCTTCTATCGGGCATCGGCTGGCTTGGTTCTTTACTGGACATCTTTTTCATTCTTCTCATTTATGGAACAGATACTGTTTCGCCGTCAGAAGAAAAATCAGGAAAAATCTGCTGCTGCTCCGGAGCCGGATAAGAAGGAAATTGCTCGGGTTAAGAAACAAAAATCCAAATCGAAATCCAATCCCAAGTCAAAGAAATAGATTCATAAAGTCTATTAAATTCATAAAATTTATATGGCTGAACGTGATACCATAGCCGCTATTATAACGCCGCCGGGTGAAGGGGGCATTGGGGCGATCCGCATTGCAGGGCCAGAAACGCCAAAAATCGTAAAGAAAATTTTCGAGCCGATTGAAGAAAAGTCCCACCAGCCAGAGTTATTTATGTTGAGATTAGGTTATGTTATTGATAAACAAGGAAATAAATTAGATCAAATAACCTTGGTCGAAATGCCCGAAGGCCGCTCTTATACTGGTGAGAGGCAGGCTGAAATATTCTGCCACGGCGGCCAGTATGTTCTCAGAAAGATATTGGAGATCCTATTTGAACATGGTGCCCGGCACGCTGAGCCCGGGGAATTTACCCGTCTGGCTTTTCTCGCAGGCAAAATTGATCTGGCTCGTGCCGAAGCAGTAGCTGACATTATTTCATCGAAAACAGAATATGCCTATAAAAGTGCCAGAGATCAATTGCTTGGCAATTATTCCGGAAAAGTCAATGAAATTCGCAATCGCCTGGTTAGAATTCTGGCCGATATTGAAGCAGCAGTTGATTATCCCGAAGAGGACATTGAATCTTCCGAAAACAAAGAGCTTAGCGGCTCATTAATCCAGATTATCCATGAAATCAAAGAATTGGAAAATACATACCGGTCCGGAAGGATTATCCGGGAAGGGTATAAAATCGCTATTGCCGGCAGGACAAATGCCGGGAAATCTTCTCTATTCAATCTTTTTCTAGGGAGAGAACGTGCTATTGTTGCCGCCACCCCGGGAACAACCCGGGATTATTTGAGCGAATGGATCGATATTGACGGTATGGCGGTAGAAATCACTGACACGGCAGGTCTAAGAAAAACAAGAGGAAGAGTCGAGAAGGTCGGCCAAAAAACAGCCCGTGAGATTATAGCCGAGGCCGATCTGGTTATATGGATTGTCGATATTACCCGTGAAGACTGGCTCCAGGAGGCAGTAAAGGATATTGAAGTCCTCGAAATAAAAAATCGGATTTTATTGGCGTTAAATAAGATAGATAAAATTGACAATGACCCGGAATTGAATTCCAAAGGATTAAAGAAAAAAGGTCTGGGCAATTATGTATTTCTTTCGTGTAAGAATGGAAACGGGTTTGAAGATCTTCGTAAGAAAATAAAAGAATCGATAGATGTGAATATGCCGGACCTGACCGATCGGTTGATTGTAACCTCGGAACGCCATAAGCAAAAACTTGGGCTTGCGCTGGATAGTTTAAAAAAAGCCCAAAAGGGTCTAAAAAAGGAGATATCGCCCGAATTGATCGCATTTGATATGCGTCGGGCGGTAAATGAAATTGACGAGATCACCGGCCGTATATATAATGAGGAAATATTGGAGAATATCTTCTCGAGATTTTGTATCGGCAAATAAGGATGTTTCATGTGAAACATTATGATTATGACATAATTGTAGTCGGCGGCGGGCATGCCGGGGTGGAGGCGGCGCTGGCCTGCTCCCGGATGGGCAAAACAGTCGCGCTGGTGACGATGGATAAAAACAAGCTGGCCCTGATGTCCTGTAATCCTGCTATCGGGGGGCTGGGGAAATCGCATATTGTAAAGGAAATTGACGCCCTTGGAGGTCTGATGGGCAAAGCCATTGATGCTACCGGAATCCAGTTCAGGAAGCTCAATCTTTCCCGCGGGCCGGCAGTATGGTCTACTCGTGCCCAGGCCGACCGTATCGGATATACCGAATATGTCTCTAAATATGTGTCTGAAGATACTAAAATCGATATATTAGAAGGCATTGCAGGAAAAATACTTATCGAAAACGGCGCCGCCAGCGGGATTGCCACCGAAGATGGAAGAAAAATTCATTCTCGAGCTGTAATTCTATGTACCGGGACTTTTCTTGGCGGTTTGATTCATATCGGTGATAAGAAAATAAAAGCCGGCCGTAAGGGGGAAAAGTCTGCCTATCGGTTAAGCGAATCGCTATTTGAGCTGGGGTTTGAAGTCGGCCGTTTAAAGACCGGGACTCCTCCCCGCCTTGACGGTAAAACTATTGACTATGAAAAATGCCAGATTCAGCCCGGAATGGAGCCGATTCCGTTTTTCTCGTATACTACAAATGGGGAAAAAATCGACCAGGTGCCGTGTTACCTGACCTACACGACCGAAAAGACCAAAGAAATTATTATGGAGAATCTTCTTCGCTCACCTATGTTCTCAGGACAGATCCAATCAACCGGTCCCAGATATTGTCCCTCTATCGAAGACAAAATTCACCGCTTCAGTGAAAAACCGAGGCACCAGATTTTCCTCGAGCCGGAAGGTAACGGGACCGACGAAATCTATCCCAACGGTTTCTCAACTTCGCTGCCTGAGGAAATCCAGGCTCGAGCAATTCGGACAATAATCGGTCTTGACGATGCTGTAATAACTCAGCCCGGATATGCCATAGAATATGATTACTGTCCTTCATATCAAATTAAGGGATCTCTTGAAACCAGGAAGATTCCGGGGCTTTATTTCGCCGGCCAAATTAACGGGACCTCGGGATACGAAGAGGCCGGCGGCTTGGGCTTGGTGGCCGGAATTAATGCGGTTCTTAAAATGGAAAATGAACCGGCCTTTATCCCAGATCGGGCTGAAAGTTATCTTGGTGTGATGATTGACGATCTGATCACCAGGTCTACAACCGAACCTTACCGGATGTTCACTTCGCGGGCTGAATATCGTCTAAGACTCAGGGAGGATAACGCCCGGGATCGGATGTTTCAATATGGAAAGCAGTATGGACTGATTCCCGACGAAGATTATAACGATTTTAAGGCGCTTCAAAATGAAACGAATAGTGCCATAAAGGCTCTAAAAAAGAAATATATACCCATATCTAAGCTTGATGGACTATCTAAGCATTTCGCAAAAAAGGACGCCGTATCGCTTGCTTCCCTTTTAAAAATTCCCGGGGTAAAATTTTCGGATATCGTTAACTTAATTAAAGATAACGACCTTGGCCCTTATGATAATGAACTTGCCGGCCGAATATCAGTTCGAATTAAGTATGAAGGGTATATAAATAAGCAGGAGCGCGAGGTAGCAAAATTCCGCCGGACTGAAAAGGAATTAATACCGGAGGACTTACATTTCGGCAATTTATCCGGTCTCCGCAACGAGGCCCGTGAGAAATTCAGGAAATTCCGGCCAAAATCGCTTGGTCAGGCAGGACGAATCGAAGGAATTACTGTTGGCGATTTGGCCGCTCTTTCTATTCATGTGAGAAAATTTAAAGAAAACAAACGGCAATGGTCCGAGAAATCGAAAGATGGAAAATAATTCCCCCCAGCCGCCCAGTTTCGATAGTGATAGTATCCTTAGAAAATATATTGACATCAATGATCTCGAAAAATATTTCGATCAACTGCTTAAAATAAATAAAAAGATTAACCTTGTTTCACGTGAAACATCGCTTGAAGATCTCAGAATTATCTCTGCCGATTGCCTGATTCCGTTCGAATTTATTTCACCACCTTCAGGTACATTTTTCGACATCGGCACCGGCGCCGGGTTTCCTTCTATTGTAATTCTTATGGCCTTTTCTAACCTTCGCGGAACTATCATCGAGAGAACCCGCAAAAAAGCCGGGTTTGTAAGGAGCATCGTTCATCAATTCGATCTGAAGGCGGAAGTCCTTGACTATGACCTGACCGAGATATTCGCCAGGCTGGATACCGGAAGTTACGACTATGGCTTCATGAAACTGGTCCGCCTTGATAAAAATATCATGCGCATGACCGACGAACTTCTTTCAGACAACGGCAGATTCATATATTATTCTAATTTTAATGCCCAGAGATTGGCCGTCCCGAATAGCATAACTATCGATCAGTATTCATATTATCTCAATAATGACGATAATCTAAAAAAAGTATCCATTTTTTCTCGAAACGCATAGTTTTTTATTGCGTTTAACTTTCAAACTGTTTAACCTCGTTTGATAAACCTTTTAAACGAACACCGAGGTGAATGTGGCTAAAACGATTGCTGTGGCAAATCAAAAGGGTGGTGTCGGAAAAACCACTACTGCTATAAATTTGTCGTCGTGCCTGGCGGTCGCCGAAAAACGGACTTTGATTATAGACGCCGATCCTCAGGCGAATTCCACCAGCGGGATCGGGTTGGACAAAGCCATACTGGAATTGTCTATCTATGATGTCCTGATTGGTCGGAAAAACCTGGTCGACGTCATCCTCCCGACCGACCTCGAATACCTCAATATTGCACCGTCATCGATCAATCTTGTCGGGGCCGAGGTTGAGATGGTCTCGATGATATCCCGTGAACAGGTACTGCGCCAGTCCATTGCACCTATCGTAGACAATTATGACTATATTATTATCGACTGTCCGCCGTCGCTCGGGCTCTTGACCTTGAATGCACTGACCGCGGCCGACTCGGTGATAATACCGATACAGTGCGAATACTACGCCCTCGAGGGTCTGGGCCAGTTGCTCCATACAATCGAACTGGTGCAGAATAACCTCAACCCGTCCCTCGAGATCGAGGGTGTCCTGTTGACCATGTACGATCGTCGGCTGAACCTTTCGCGCCAGGTGGCCGACGAGGCGCGCAAATTTTTTGAGGGAAGAGTGTACGATTCGGTCATCAACCGCAATGTCCGTCTATCCGAAGCACCCAGTTTTGGTAAACCGATCATACTGTACGATATCCTTTCGACCGGCGCGGAAAATTATATGGCCTTAACCAAGGAGGTAATGAGCCAATGAGCGGCAAAGTAGTACTCGGACGCGGGCTGGATGCCTTGATACCGCGTCAGGAAACAGATAAAAAAGAACAAACTCCAAAAGACTATCTCAAAATTTCTTTAGATAGAATAAAGCCGAACCCGATGCAGCCGCGCCGTAAATTCGACGATGCCGCACTCGAGGATCTGGCTGAATCATTCAAAACCCAGGGCGTCCTGCAGCCGGTCCTGGTTAAAAAAGATAATGATGTCTATGTGTTGATTGCCGGGGAGCGCCGCTATCGGGCGGCTCATCTCGCCGGTCTCGAATCTATTCCGGCCATCGTTTTGACCGATAAAGATGAATCGGATATGCTTCAGATGGCCCTCGTGGAAAATATTCAGCGCGAAGACTTAAACCCGCTGGAAGCGGCTGAGGCATTTCGCCGTCTTATAGACGATGCCGGATTGACTCAGAATCAATTGGCCGCCAGGGTCGGAAAAAGCCGCGCTTCTGTCGCTAATACTATTCGTATCTTAACTCTTCCGGATAAAGTAAAAAATTTAATTGCCGAAGGTAAACTTACCGAGGGCCATGCTCGCGCGATCTTGAGTATGGACGATAGTCTTGCCCAGGAGAAACTGGCCGAGAAAATTGTGGCGCAGAATCTCTCGGTAAGAAAAGCCGAGGACTCGGCTCGTAAGACAAAACGCAAAAGGCTGACCCCGAAGAAGAAAATGCCGGAGCTGGTCGAAGCGGAAGATTATTTGAAGCGTCTGATGGGTACATCCGTAAAAATAATACCCGGACTAAAAAAGGGTCGGATAGAAATTGAATATTACGGAGACGAAGACCTCGAAAGAATTTTAGAACTTTTCCGAAAAATACAATAGTATTTGGATTAATTCTTATGGCTGGTAAATATTATAGTTTAATGATAGTCCCCGATGGGGTTGAGTCACCTTTCGGAATTAAATTGAAATCCTGGGTGTTTAAGACCCTCATCGCTATAGTTGTTCTTATGGTTGTCGGACTAATTTTGTTTTTTTCGTTCTACGGCAAAATAGTTGTCCGCGCCGCCCAGGCTGATCAGCTCGAAAGAGAAAATGAAGAACTCAAGCGTTATAAATACAAAGTCTCGCTTTTAGAGCAGCGCATGAAGGAAACCCGCACAATCGTAAATAGAATCTCACAATTGGCCGGAGTCAATCTGGAAATTCCTGAGATTCCGCCCGATTCGGTGATTTTCGCCAGTCTTGAGCAACCGAAAAAAGCAATAATTAATCGCTCTCCCGGAATTTCAGTTGGTCGCCCCGACGGTTTGCCGCTGCAGGGATTTATGACGCGCGGGTTTGAAGATGATTCATCGAGATTCCATCCCGGTGTTGATATTGCCTCACCTGTCGGCACCCCGGTATTGGCAACTGCTCAGGGAACAGTTAAGTTTGCTGGAGAAGATTCCGTATATGGATTAATGATCGTTCTCGAACACGATAACGGCATAAGCACTGTTTATGGCCATAACAGTGAATTATTGGTCGAAGAGGGCGCGGAAGTATTGGTGGGCGGGAGAATCGCTCTTTCCGGTAATACAGGGAAATCGAGTGCTCCCCACCTGCATTATGAGATAAGGGAAAATAATAACCCGGTTAACCCTTTAAAATATATCAGTGAGTATGAGGAAACCAATGAGTAAAGGCGAAGGTGGAATTATGAATACAATAATCGGTAAGGATACCGTATTTACCGGCACGCTTGATGTCAAAGGCGCCGTGAGAGTAGACGGTACAGTCAAGGGCAAAATTATATGCTCCGAAACTGTAACTGTCGGTTCCGGCGGTTATGTCGAAGCCGATGTGGAATCACAAATGGCGGTTGTCGCCGGAAAAGTTGTCGGAAATTTAAACGCTAAGGAAAAAATCGAACTCCAGGCGAAATCAGATATTGAAGGCGATATACGAACCAAGTCTCTTGTTGTCGAGCAGGGCGCCATATTCTGCGGATCCTGTCAGATGAAAGATAATAAAGGTAATCTTGGCTTTATCCCTCCGGAAGAAAAGGAAAAGGAAGATAGCAGCCTGTCGGACAAAGAGAAACGCAAAATAGAGTTGAAGAAGTAAATGTTAATAGCCTGATAGACAATTTGTGGAAAACTGTGACTTTTTGTGGAAACCACCCTATATTATTACGCAACAATAATTTATATAATATTCGTCAAGCCCTGATTGAGTGCTTTTTCCACAACTTCCACTCTCTGTTAAACTTAGGTTAAATTCATGTTAGCCCCGACCAATGGTGAAACTAAGTCGGGGTATATTATATATAATAGGTATTAAAATCGTTCCGGAACATATGGAGAAAATATGACCGATAAAAAAGACGATCTTCAGGCAGTCGAAAATCTCAGAGAAGCCCACAGTCGAATAAAATCTGAAATCGGCAAGGTTATTATTGGACAAAATGAAGTTATCGAGCAGTTGCTTATTGCCCTTTTATCGAATGGCCACTGTCTGTTAGTCGGCGTTCCCGGCCTTGCTAAAACACTGCTCATTTCGACCCTGGCCGGAATTATGGATCTTAAATTCAGCCGCATTCAGTTTACCCCCGATTTAATGCCTTCCGATATTACCGGAACTGAAATCATCGAAGAAGACCGCTCATCGGGTCAGAGGTCATTCAAATTTGTCAAAGGCCCGGTCTTTGCCAATGTTATTCTGGCCGATGAAATTAACAGAACCCCTCCAAAAACCCAGGCCGCCCTGCTTCAGGCTATGCAGGAACATGAAGTCACGTCGGCAGGACAAACTTTCACTCTCGATGAACCTTTCTTTGTACTGGCAACCCAGAATCCGATCGAGCAGGAAGGGACTTATCCGTTACCGGAAGCCCAGCTGGATCGTTTTATGTTCCATGTCAATGTCGATTATCCGGCGGCCGATGAAGAAGAACTTATGGTTAAAACGACAACCGTTCTTCCTCAATACGAACTAAACAAAATACTGAGTGCTCAGGATATCATAAACCTTCAGCATCTCGTCAGAAGAGTCCCGGTATCGGATCATTTAATAAACTATGCCGTCAGGCTGGCTCGCGGGACCCGTCCGGCTGAAAGCGAACTTGATTTCATAAAAAACTGGGTTTCGTGGGGAGCCGGACCGCGCGCTTCGCAGTTTATGACACTGGCCGCAAAAACCAGGGCAATTCTTGACGGCAGGCCGACACCGGGCCCCGAAGATGTCAGGTTTGCGGCCTATCCGGTACTGCGCCATCGTATTGTGACATCATTCAAGGCTGAAGCTGATGGCGTCGATACTAATGCCATTATCGAGAAACTTCTTGAATCAGTTAAAGAAAAAAGCTGACTTCTATTAAAAACCTTGGCATATTATCCATATCAATGCCGGAAAGGAATCCGGTCGATTATAATTGCTTTTGGAGGGCAAGATGCTAAACGACTTCAATCTATCGAAACTGCCGGGATACGGCAAACTTTTTGTGGCGCTGTATACACTGCTTGTCATTCTGGTCGTTATCTGGATGACAATACTCGGTGCCATGGAAGCCGGCATCATCGGCGATATGGGTCCATATGATGATGAAATGGAACTGGCCGGAGAATATGAACCGTACGACGACAATGAAGATGAAGAAGCGGCCGCGGCGGAAGACTATGATGAGCTCCTGATAGAAGACTCTGCCGTTACACCACCGCAGTGGGGCGATTCGGGTGAACAGGAAGATATCGCTATGGCCGACACCGAGATGTTTGCCGGTCCGGAAGAAGAGGAAGAATACGAAGAGGAATATGAAGGTTATGTTGAGGATGAAGATATTACCTTCTGGCTGCATTTCAATGAGAACATGCGCGCCGCCATTGAACATCTCAGTTCTCAGGCAATGCTATTTTTCGGACTGGGCATATTTTTCTTGTTCAGCGGTTATTCGAAAGGTACCAAGAAATTATTCTTCTGGATACTGGGCATCCTGATCGGCTTGCATCTGCTTGGAATTTCAGGACAGGGATTCTGCTGGCCGGCTGATCTTTTAACCTATTCTGCCGGACCGCTCATTTTAATCGGCTTTTTTATAATGGGGATAATGATCCTGGCCGGCTTGGGACAAAAAAATGAATAATATTTTTACCGGTTGGATCATATAAGAATTTAGAATAATGCCGAGCGATTATAGAAAATATCTCGATCCCGAAGTAGTCGGTAAACTCAAAGGGATGGAACTCCGGGCCAGGATGGTTGTCGAGGGTTTCATCACCGGACTGCATAAATCCCCCTATCATGGATTCTCGGTTGAATTCGCAGAGCACCGGCAATACATGCCGGGTGATAATATCCGTGATATCGACTGGAAAGTTTTCGCCAAATCGGACCGGTATTATATAAAGCAGTACGAGGAAGAAACAAATCTGCGCTCTTATCTATTGATGGACTGCTCCGCCTCGATGGCGTATACGTCAGGTGCCATGGTCAAATTCGACTATGCCGCCACTCTGGCGTCGGCACTGTCGTATATGATGCTTCGTCAGCGCGATGCAGTCGGCCTGGTTACCTTCGATGAAAAAATCCGCAAATATATTCCGCCCCGCTCCAAATCGGGGCACCTGCATATCCTTCTTCAGGAACTTGCCGCCGCCGGACCATCAGATAAAACCGATGTTGCCGCCACCCTGCATGAAATGGCCGAACGTATCAGCCGTCGCGGCCTGGTCATTATCTGCTCCGATCTTCTCGATGATCCCGATAAAATTATTTCCGGACTAAAGCATTTTAGATATAAACGTCATGAGATTATTCTTTTTCATATACTCGATCCGCGCGAACGCGATTTCTCCTTTCCGCGTGAAGCGATATTCAAAGATATGGAAACAGGGGAGCAGATAACAACTCTGCCGTGGCAGATTAAAAAGAGCTATTCCAAATTGACCAGGGAATTTTCTGATAGAATGGCGGCGGAATGTCGCCAGAGCGGGATCGATTATCATCTGATCGATACATCGGTTCCGTTCGATGTTGCTCTCTATGCTTTTCTGGCGAAACGGGAAAAACTATTCTAATAAATAGGAATATATCTTTTCGATTATAAATGTCTTTAGCTCGTCGCGATTTTCCGGTCTTTTGACCGCAGAAACCTTATCTCCCGACAATTGAATGAACTGCTCGACCGCTTCCGATTGCAGTTGTTCCTCTTGATCAATAATCACAGTTGGGACTGCGGCCGCCTGAATATCTTCGTAAGTGGTGCGGGGATAGGGGTAGCTCGAAAATTTGGTATACCACCAGAACCACATGCCCTTGTAGAACGGAAGTTTCCATATCCCGCCTTCATCCGCTATCCGTGCCAGCCAGCGCGTGGCCGTCAAATCAGGACCTATTGCCAGTACCTGATCAATACGGTCTTCTTCCTGCGAAGCTAAAATAGCGGCGTCGGCACCGGTCTTAAACCCGATTGCACTCACCGGCGGTTTCAAACGTCCGTCGAACTTAAGTTCATATAAAATCGCATTTAGGTCGCCCGCCTCAATTACTCCCGGAGAATGATACTGCCCGCCGGTTAATCCCGATGCTCGCTGGTCATAAAGAATTACCGACAGCCCCGAATCGAGAAGCGGCCTAACGAAATCGGCCAGGAAGGTACGGGTGCTATCTGTTGGTGGTATTAAGACTACCGAACCATGAACGGAATCGAATACCGCCGTATCCGGCTTGAAATAAAGACAGGCCAGATAGATATTCTCATTGTTAATTTTGAAAGTATCGGGGTTCAGGCCAAGATCGACAAAATAGGCAGGATCGTTTTCAAGCTCGAAATTGATATCTTCAAACTTGTCTCTATCCGGACGGGCGAAAATATCCCGCAGGGTAATCAAAGGATAGATTACATAAAGTCCAACCAAGATTAAAATAATACCGAGAACAACCCCGGTTATCACATTTTCCCGCGTTTCTTTCGACATCCGTTTGGCCATAACGATCCCAATCTTTTTGGTTGATTTCCAAAATTATAATGAAATTAACATTTTGCAATGAATATTTTTTTCATTTAACATATTTTTCTTGCAGAATATGTATTTATTCTTTATCGGAAAACAAATCTTAAAGTCCCCAATAACTAACAGATATTAATTTATTGCTCATAAAAACGTAATTAGTTGTAATATTTTGCATAAATAAGGAGAAAAGATTCCAACAATTAAGGCTGTTTGGGACGAATAGGCTGAAACATTTTGCTTTTGTTTTTGGTCGATAAGTTGCTGTAATAACGATAAAAAATTGAAAAGAGGTTCAATTTTCCTATTGACAGAAATACAGTTATGGCTTATATTCTCAAACGGATGATAGGTGTAATGTCCGCAAAAAACTTTGCTGAATTACTGTGAAAAAAAGCAAAAAGGTCTTCTATTTTACTCGAAGTAGTATACTGTCAGTTATAACCCATCTTTAAGTCGGCGCAGGGGGGTCCGCTTAAGGTTAAGCGACTGCACACTTGAATGTTGGGAAGTTTAGTGATACTGAAAAAACGAGCCAAAAAGCCGATAGGTGATATAAATGTCACCCTGGCTATAACTCGCATTAAAACCACTATTAAGGAGTCGCATTAAAGCCTAGATAGCTAAGGGAGTTGTCGAGTTACTTTGCAAATTAACAATCAGGAGGAACGGATGTCCTTCAAGTCCCATTCCCTAAAGCTAATGCGGTTGGCACTGTTAGCCTTGACTCTACTGATGATTACAACCGGTGTCACCTTTGGACAGTTTTACGATCTGGATGTATGGGTCGGCGATACCGTCGGCTATCCGGGCCAGCTAAATTCTGTTGTTTCAGTTTATATGAATAACTGGGCCGACACAGTTGCCGGATACGAATTGTGGCTGTTTTTAGAACGGCCCGATATCATGGAATTTAAAGTTAACTACACGACATTATACGATACTATTTATTGGCGGTGCACTAATTGGAGTGGGCCGGACTGCCTGGACTCAATGGATATCTCCGATTCTGTTCTGGCTGATCCCGAAGGTGATTATCCTTATGACTGGTTGACTATTGAGCAATATCAGGCTTATGTCGGTAATCATGACACAACCGGAACTCTAACTTCGGGATGGGAATTTATTTCGTCGCGGTCTCTCGGTGCCGATACTTCGGGAGCCGGATATGATTTAAAGGTAATTGCTCGTTCCAACGAAATTCCGCCTCCGTATACCCCGGGTATTCCGTATCCTCAGACAGGTTCGGTCCCGCTGATCAAAATTCTGGCTGATATTTATGATATACCGGATTCGGTCAGCGACCGGGAATGCATAATCTATATTCAATCGTCATCCCTCGACCATTTCTATTTTGCCGATCAAAACGGAAACGGCATCGGCGTTATTACCGATACCATTTTTGACTCGACCTGTTTTGTGTGCATTCAATGGGATGGCGATGAATGCGTTTATTACGAAGATACGTCCGACTGCTCCATTGCCGATTCGGTCGAGTGTTGCGATACTATTCTAAACGGCTACCTCGACACCTCCGTGGTCTCTGTCGATCACGGGTCGCTTACAGTCTTGGGAGGCGTCTGCGGCTCAGTTAATGGCGATGAAAGCGTTAACCTGTTAGATATTACGTACTTAATTAATTTCCTCTATAAAGGCGGGCCGCCTCCACCAAATATGAATCTCTCCGATGCAAACGGAGATTGCAACGTTAACCTTTTGGATATAACATTTTTGATTAATTACCTGTATAAAGCCGGGCTGGCGCCCCATTGTGATTGCTGATATACTCGCAGTTTGAGACAGAAACGAAAAAATATAAAATGACTAATTATAGTCTAACAATGAATAACCTAAATGAAAAAAAGAAAGGAGGTGAAACTCTAGAGAGGTATTTACTTGTTGTTACGCGCTCAGAAGAGAGAGGTCTAGTTACTTCAACTTCTTATCAGTCGAATTCAGATTTCTTTTTCTGGCTTGGTGGCTCTCGCCGAAGAAGATAGCGAGTTCGAAAACTGAGGGGGAAACCTAAGACTTTAATTTAAAGGTCTATTTTTGAAATGAAACTGTTAGCGAAACAAAACAGGAGAAAAATAATGAGACGCGTTTCGTTTGCATTAGTTCTCACGGTGTTGCTTCTTTCTTTTGGGCTAACTAGCGCGCAAACGTGGACGGTGGATAATACCGGTCTCTGGACTGACGGGACCGATACTTTCCTGAACGCAGGTGTGCCGTTCACCATCACGCTTTCGCTTGAATACTCAGGTGTGGAACAGGCTGGCTGGTCAACCCCGTTCCGTTTCTACGGAACCGGTTCTGTAAACCTGGTTGGTCCTGGTACACATACCGTCGATCCCAACTTCGAAGCTCTTTGGGGCCTCTTTACCGCTGAGCTGGAAGAAAGCTGGGATGGCGACCTGACCACTGGTAACACCACCATGGGTCCTGGCGATTACTATAACTTCTCCGGTGCTGATATTTCCGGTTTAGGCGCTGGCACCTATGATGACATCATGGCTTTTAGCTTCCAGATCCCGGATCCGGGCACCGATTTCAGCGTCCTCGGTACTTTCTGTATCGACTCCGCTGACATGGACAACAACACTTATGACTGGTTGTTCGCCCCTGCTCTTCCGTTCTACGGCCCGTATTGCTGGGATGTAGCCAAGCAGCCGAATGCCCCGCCGGTCATCGATAACTGCCCGACCGCCGACATTTCTCAGGACTTCGATCAGACCTTCACGGTTGACTTTGATGCCACCGATCCCGAAGGCGATCCGATTACCTTTGAACTGCTCTCCGGTCCTGGCTCCATTGATGCCAGCACTGGCGTGTGGGAATTCAACGCCACATGTGGCGATCTTGGCTCACACACAATCGAAGTCTGCGCAAGCGATGGTGCAAATCCTTGCCCGACTCCGAATGTTTGCACATTCACCATCACTGTCACCAACTCCGCTCCGTCGATTGCTGGTGACTGTGGTGTCGACATGATCCTCGGTACTGGCGCTGACAAGACCCGTAGTTTCACCGCCGATGCCAACAACATTGGCGACAACATTACCTGGTCTGTTAGCGTTGCTCCGGGTGGCGACGTAACCGCTACCGTCGTTGACGGTCTCGTTACAGTTACCGCTGCTCCGACTGCCGATGATGCTGTTGATCATACTGTTACCGTTACCGCCACTGACTGTGCCGGTGACGCTGCTTCTTGTACCTTTGACGTTGACATCATCAGTGAAGTCCCGTTTGTGGTCCAGATCGAAAAGGTCCATGACCAGCTTCAGGGTCATCACTCATATGTTGATGTTTCAATCGCCGAAGGTTCCGAAGTTCTTCAGGGTTTTGACTTCCTGATCGGATACGACCTTTCCGCTCTGACTTTCGTCGGTGCCGAAGGTGCTGGTGCCCTCTTTGATATTCCGGGTGCCTATGAATGGGAATACTTCACCTATCGTTACAGCTGGAACGGCAACTGCGGCAATGGCTGCCCGAGTGGTCTGCTTCGTGTCGTCGGTATGGCCGAACAGAACGATGGTGCCCATCATCCGAATCTGGCTCCGTATACCGGAACCCTGTTCACTCTCGATTTCCTCGTAACGAACGATCGTAACTTTGGCTGCATGTACGCTCCGGTCTATTTCTACTGGATGGACTGCGGCGACAACACGCTCGCCTTCAACTATCGTTCGGAAACCATGTTTGACGTCCGTACCGCCATGGCCTCCGGCGTCTACAACTACAATGGCGATCCGGCTGAACTTCCGTATGCCAACTACTTTGAACTCACCAGTATGGATCCGGTGACGTTCCCGACTGCTTTTGGTGCCGACGCTGTTGAAGACAATAACTGCCTTGACGGATTCGAAGGCAAACCGGCCCCGGTGCCATTTGCCGACTTCCTCAACGGTGGTGTTGACATCGTTTGTCCGGAAGACATCGACGATCGTGGCGACGTCAACATGAACGGTGTTTCCAATGAAATTGGTGACGCTGTTGTCTTTACCAACTACTTCATCTATGGCATGGCTGCCTTCACCGTGGCTCCGGAAGGCCAGATTGCTGCCACCGAAATTAACGGTGACGGTATTCCGCTAACCGTGGCTGACCTCGTTTATCTCATTCGTGTCATCGTCGGCGACGCTCTGCCGCTGCCGAAGGTTGCCCCGAATCTCGAGCTGAACGTATTCCCGGGTGAAGTTGTCAGTGTTGACGGTGAAGTTGGCGCGATCCACTTCGTCCTCGAAGGTAACGCCGATGTTACCCTCGCCGACGGCGCTCGCGACATGGAACTGATCAAGCACTTTGACGGTCAGAACACCAATGTCCTGGTCTATGCTATCGCTCAGGCTTCCGCTCAGGGCGACATCATCAAGACCGACAGCAAGGTTCTTGAAGTCGAAGCTGCTGACTACCAGGGTAATGCCTACAAGGCCGACGTGAAGCCGATGACCTTTGGTCTTCGTAACTTCCCGAACCCGTTCAACCCCGTAACCACCATCGAGCTGTCCCTGCCGACGGCTGCCGACTACTCCATCAGCATCTACAACGTTGCTGGTCAGAGAGTTATCAGCGAAGCCGGTCACAGCGAAGCTGGTGTCGTTACCTATGAATGGGATGCTTCTAACCAGGCCTCCGGTATCTACTTCTACAAAGTGGAAGCCGGTAACTTCAGTGCCACCAAGAAGATGGTCCTTCTGAAGTAAGCATACCTATACACTATCGTGGGGAGATTAATTTCTCCCCGCGGTTTAAATAAGGAGTAACTAACTTATTTGAACTTTGGTAATGAGATAACTTAAAGGCAAAGTGGAAAAAAATCGGGATTAAGAAGATGGCCCTGAATACCTTTACATATTACCAGCCAAGGAGGGTTTCGGGCTTTTTTGTATCTGCTGCCAGGATGGTCGCATCAATTACTTGCAAAAGTTTTCACTATAGAGACATTTTCTGCAAAAAAATTTCAAGGCTTTCCGCCATTTTATTCCCTACTTCCATGAAGACATTATCAGAGGTTTGTATTTGAACTGTTGATAACGGGCTAACATTACGAGTTAATTTAGTTTAAGTTGTTGTAGAGAAACGATATACCCTTAACCGCCGGAACTGAGACAGAGGCTTGGAAAATAGTCCGGGTAAGTAAACCCCGGAACCTCACAAAACTGAGAAGTGGTTTAATATTGGTCTGTTTATTGCTCTAAAGCAAAAGCGGATAATTCCGCGTTGAGGTAGTATGGAAAGAATAAAGCAGTTTGTAACATATTTGGCCTTTACGATAATTACGCTTGTTTTTTGTGTCTCTGGCAGCGTAATGGCTCAATCAATTAATGAGGCTCCTCTTCTGAGCCCTTTGTCAAAACAGTATGTTCTTGAAGGCGAAGAGCTTAGAATAGAAGTCTCGGCAACTGACCCGAATGGGGATAATATCGTTATCGGTATGGCCAATCGACCTAACGGCGTCTATTTTGCCGATCATGGCGACGGAACGGCCCTCTTGCGATGGACCCCCGACTATGCCGGGCCTAATTCTTCCGATGCTTCCCCCTTTGAATTTAGATTCTGGGCTTCCGACGGCAGCAATGTAACTTCTATGACCGTCGAAGTCGTTGTCATAAATAATAATAGAAAACCCCAGTTGGTCGCCCCTGAAACCACAACCGTCTTCTCGGGAAACCAGCTCTCATTTGAGGCTTACGGTTTCGATCCTGATAATGATCCCCTGACGTGGAACCTTATCCAATCACCGGCAGGCATGATTTACCAGCCCGGAAATCCGTCAATTTTCAACTGGACGACCGAGTTCTCCGATTCCGGCTTCTATAATGTGGAATTAGAGCTTATCGATGAATTGGGAGCCGCTGATACTGCCGAAATAGTCGTGGATGTTGCTCAAACCGAAGTCTATTCACTTTCTGCCGATACAGTATCAATATATCCCGGCGAAACTGTAACTGTGGGAGTTAATCTCAATAATATGGAAGCGGTCTCAGGCTTTGATATCGTTATAAACTATGATGTTACTATTCTGACCGTGATCAATGTCTTCGCTTCTAATACCCGCATAGCCGATTGGGAATATTTTACTTACAATCTGAATAATCGAGGAATTGCTGGTGACATCCGGGTCACCGCAACAGCCGACCTTGATGATGACACAGTAACTCCCGATCTCGAATCAGGTGAAGGCCAGATCTTTAAATTGAATTTTATCGCGACCGGCGACCTGAGTTATGCCGGATTCACGGCGCCCCTTATGTTCGTTTTTAGAGACCCATTGATTGGACAGGATAATACAATGACTGCTCCAGACGGATCAAGGATCGAACAGGATATGATATCATACACCAATGGATATATTGGTATCAAGGGTGCACAGCAGGACAAACTAGGCGATATAAATCTTAACGGTGTCCCGATAGAAATTGGCGATGTGATATATTATACGAGTTACTTCATATATCCTAATAAATTCCCTCTAAATCCGATTCAATACCTTCTATCCGATGTTAACCAGGATGGCCTCGGAGCTACTATCGCCGATCTTGTATATATGATTAATCATATTCTTGGAGTAATTAAAGCAAATCCTAAAATGGGTCCGGCTGCCGAAGTTGCGGTCGAAGCTGCAAGCGATGAAGGTGAATTTAGTCTGAAATATAATTCGGATAAGGAACTAGGTGGAATAGCCGTTGTCTTGAGGGCCGATCGGATGCTCGATGAAAATATTGTCCCGGTTTCTGATCTTGAAGAACTGGGTCTTAAAATGGAATCCTCAATTGAAAATAATCGCCTGAGGATGGTTATTTACAACAAGGATGGCAATCTCATCCCGGGCGGCATAAATGAATTTTTCACCATAAATTCTGACTATAAATTTATAATCGAAGAAATCCAGCTCGCCGGTGCCGATGGTTACCCGGCTGAGGTGGTATTAAAGGATGATATTGGTGGCATGATTCCGGGAAGTTTTAATCTCTCCCAGAATTATCCCAATCCTTTCAACCCGGCAACCGAAATCAGTTTCAGCCTTCCAAAGGCCGAACAGGTGCACCTGACAGTATATAATCTTCTCGGTCAGGAAATCGATTGCCTCGTAGATGATTACCTTACCGCCGGCAGTCATACCGTCAGTTGGGATGGCACCGATCATAATGGCTCGGAAGTCGCCAGCGGAATTTATTTCTACCGGCTGACCGCCGGAGATTTTTCTGATAAGAAAAAAATGATCCTTCTTAAATAGAGGAGTTTATACATGCGCGAAGACAGCATAATCGGGAATAAAAAATCATCGAGGTGGATAATGAAATGGTCAAAAATCCCCCTTCTAATATTACTGGGTTTGGCTCTCATTTATAATGTTCCCCAGGCTCAGATTATTGATAGCGTAAATTATAATATTGACCTGGGAAGTACCAATGGCCTGCCTGGTTCTGTAGTTAAATTACCCGTAAAAATTAAAAATGCCACCCCAATCGGTGCTTTTCTGCTTCGTGTCGAATTCGATTCAACGGTTATTGTCCCATATGATCTCGGTTTTTACGACCCTTTTGTCAGTCCTTCGATCCTGATTGATAGTGTTGAATGGATTGAGCGGGGTACTAATTGTATTGTAATTGATTCTATCGACTTTTACCAGGACCCGCGTAATCCCAAGGATACTTTCTATAATGTTACCGCTACTCATGATCCCGGTGATGATACAACCAATATCTATTTTGCTGACCGCGATATAAGAACCATGTTTATTCAGTTTATTCCGCCCAGTTCTAAACCTGATTCGCAATGGTTATTCCTCTGGGATACACCGTATATCCCGGTTCATACCGGGCAGCCGGATGATGTATTAAATATACTATTCGAAATTCAGGATAGTGCAACGGTTGGAAGTATCACCTATGTTACAGTCCAGAACTATGATCCTGAGGGGACTCCTGAATATCCCGAATACCGCGTTGTACAATTTTCCGATACCCTCGGTGATAGTCTGATTCGACCCGGCATTGGCCCCCTTTATGCTGTTGGTGCTGTTTCTGTTACCGATGTCCCTACCGGGGCGTGTTGTGATCCTTCCACGGGTGACTGTACCGATGGTCTCACTGAGTCACAGTGTCTTTCCGCCTATGGCGGCACTGGTGTTTGGCATGAGGGTGTCACATGCGCCGAAAATCCCTGCGAGACGGTCGATCCCGATAATGATCCGCCTACCGTGACACTTGGCGGACAAAATTCTTATAGTATTCTTCAGGGAGAAAGTGTTTCATTTACCGTTTCGGCCGTCGATCCTGATGGTGACGACCTTTGCCTGGAAGCTTTAAATTTGCCCGGTAACGCCACCTTTACACCCTCCAATCCGGTGTGCGGAAGCGGAACAATTACAGGAACTTTTTCCTGGACACCATCCTTTGCGCAGTCGGGAACATTCGCCATAACATTCCGGGGCGAGGACACTATCGGTGCAATCGCGTCAACCGCGGTTCCGATTACCGTCGAAGAAATTGATGTTGACCGTCTATATTCTACATCGACTTTTGGCGATAAGCCGGTCGGTGGTATTCCTGGTGCTACCCCGATTGTATTCCCGATAGATCTGGCCACCTCAAAAACGGTTTATGGTATCCAGTTTGATATGACATACCCTGGCTCAGTTGCTGCCTTTGATTCAATAGTGGTCACCGACCGTATTCCGGAATATGTAATTTATGAAAATATCGGTGACTACCCCGATTCAGTGCGAATCGTAACCTTTGGCCTTAATAACGAACCGGTAGAATCAGGTTCCAGCACCGCCATATTAAACGCGTATTTTTCGTTGGATAGTAGTGCCATTGCACCAGCGGATCACTGGATAAAATTCTATGATGCTTGGGAATCGGTTGATCCTAACTTCGAAATTCCATCACTCTTCCTTGCAGTTGATTCAGGTATTATCCAGGTCGACATGCTCGGTGATGTTAACCTCGACCGCCATATTGATGTTGCCGATATGGTTAATATCGTTGGTTTTATAATCGGCAATTACTCATTCCCCAAACGAAATTTCGAAACTGCCAATATTATTCAAGATACACTTGTCAATGTAGTGGACTTGGTTGGTATAATCAATACGGTCTTTGGATATCCGATTGAGTCTTCACCGTCCCCCTCATCATACGGCGATGATTTCGCGACATTCAATATTGAACATGATGAACTTCTTGCCGGCCAATTAACAAAGCTGAATATAAGCGGGGAGCTCCCCGACGATGCCGCTGGTATTCAGTTCCAGATAGATTATGACCCCGAGGCTTTTGAATTGAGCCAACCGGAAGTTGCCGAAGGAATTAATAACTTCTCCTTCGCCTATAAAAACGACGGCAACGGGCGGCTGAATCTGGTGTTATACAGCCATCAGCCGTGGGATGAAAATTCCCTTATAAAACGCGGACTCTCAGATATCGTCAGACTTCCGGCCAAAGTAAAACAGTACATTTCTGCTGAGGATAAAAGTAAAATAGTAATTAGAAAGGCTTATCTTGCAAATGGAAATGCCGTGGAAATCCCGACTGAACAGCCCAGAGAAATCCTCCCGGCATCTTTCTCCTTGCATCAAAACTATCCAAACCCGTTCAATCCTGTTACCAAGATAGAATTTGAACTTGGTGCGGATAAAGCTCAGGATGTAAGGCTGGATGTTTTCAATATCCTTGGACAAAAGGTTATTACACTGGTCGATGACAGGTTGTCGACCGGGGCATATTCCGTCACCTGGGAAGGTGTAGACAAAAATGGATTTAAAGTCGCCTCCGGTATATATCTCTATCGCCTGGAGGTAGGCGAGGAATCGGAAACCCGCAAAATGATGCTCCTTAAATAGGCGGGAGGTAAAGGGCAATGAAAGAATTTGGGAATCATAAGATGAAATTAATGAAAATAATCATATTTACTTTTGGTCTGATCCTTACATTTGGTTCAGCTGCTTTTGCTCAGGCCAATCAGCTACCGGCATGGGATCCTATCAGTGATCAAAATGTCGATGAAGGTGTTAACCTTAATTTCGGCGTCAGTGCAACCGATGCCGAATCGACACCATCATTGACCACCTCGACTTTGCCGACCGGTGCTTCATTTACAGATAATCTTGACGGAACCGGCACATTTGACTGGACACCTGATTTCACTCAGTCAGGTTCCTACCCGATAGAATTTTACGCTACCGATGACAGCGGCGCGGTTGATACTGAACTGGTGACTATAACTGTCAACCAGGTCAACCAGACCCCGGTCTGGACCACAATAAATGATCAAAACGTCGATGAGGGAATAAATCTCAACTTTGGTGTAACTGCCTCTGATCCGGACGGCACCACGCCATCGTTGACCACTTCGACACTGCCGACTGGTGCTTCATTTACAGATAATCTTGACGGAACGGGGACTTTTGACTGGACACCGGATTTTACTCAGTCCGGTTCCTACCCGATAGAGTTTTACGCTACCGATGACAGCGGAGCGGTCGATACCGAACTGGTTACGATCACTGTCAACCAGGTCAACCAGACACCGGTCTGGACGACGATCGGCGACCGAAATGTTGATGAGGGAATAAATCTCAACTTTGGTGTAACTGCCTCTGATCCTGACGGCATCACCCCATCATTGACCACTTCGACACTGCCGACTGGTGCATCGTTTACAGATAATCTTGACGGAACCGGGACTTTTGACTGGACGCCGGATTTTACCCAGTCCGGTTCATATCCGATAGAGTTTTATGCCGCCGATGACAGCGGCGCAGTCGATACCGAACTGGTGACAATCACTGTCAACCAGGTCAACCAGACACCGGTCTGGACGACGATCGGCGACCGAAATGTTGATGAGGGAATAAATCTCAACTTTGGTGTAACTGCCTCTGATCCTGACGGCATCACCCCATCATTGACCACTTCGACACTGCCGACTGGTGCATCGTTTACAGATAATCTTGACGGAACCGGCACATTTGACTGGACACCTGATTTCACCCAGTCCGGTTCCTACCCGATAGAGTTTTACGCTGCCGATGACAGCGGTGCGGTTGATACCGAACTGGTGACGATAACAGTCAACCAGGTCAACCAGGCTCCGGTCTGGACCACAATAAATGATCAAAACGTCGATGAGGGAATAAATCTCAACTTTGGTGTAACTGCCTCTGATCCGGACGGCACCACGCCATCGTTGACCACTTCGACACTGCCGACTGGTGCTTCATTTACAGATAATCTTGACGGAACGGGGACTTTTGACTGGACACCGGATTTTACTCAGTCCGGTTCCTACCCTATAGAATTTTATGCCACTGATGACAGCGGCGCAGTCGATACCGAACTGGTTACGATAACAGTCAACCAGGTCAACCAGGCTCCGGTCTGGACGACGATCGGCGACCGAAACGTCGATGAGGGAATAAATCTCAACTTTGGTGTAACTGCCTCTGATCCTGACGGCACCACCCCATCATTGACCACTTCGACTTTGCCGACCGGTGCTTCATTTACTGATAATCTTGACGGAACCGGCACATTTGACTGGACACCTGATTTCACTCAGTCAGGTTCCTACCCGATAGAATTTTACGCTACCGATGACAGCGGCGCGGTTG
>CAZDPY010000001.1:0-60897 GCA_964507455.1 uncultured Ignavibacteriaceae bacterium | reverse complement strand
CAGATAATCTTGACGGAACCGGTACTTTTGACTGGACACCGGATTTCACCCAGTCCGGTTCATATCCTATAGAATTTTACGCTACCGATGACAGCGGCGCGGTTGATACGGAACTGGTTACAATCACCGTCAATAACGTCAATCGTGATCCGGTTTTGGCAGCTATTGGAAGCCAGTCGACCGACGAAAATGTACTGCTTACGATAAATATATCGGCTTCTGATCCTGATGGTGACATTCCTGATCTGACTACCTCGACTCTTCCTACGGGAGCATCATTTACCGATAACGGTGATGGTACCGGTACATTTAATTGGACTCCGGATTACACTCAGGCGGGATCTTACTCGGTGACCTTCTACGCCACAGATCCCTCCCTTGCCGCTGATTCAGAAACAGTCGCAATCACAGTTAATCAGGTTAATTTGGCGCCAGTTTGGTCAACTATTGATGACCAGACAGTGGCCGAGAATACAAATTTGAATTTCAATGTCAGTGCTTCTGATCCGGATGGTACAATTCCGAGCTTAAGTACTTCGACATTACCTTCCGGTGCGACCTTCACCGATAATCTTGACGGAACCGGAATATTTGATTGGACTCCGGACTTTACCCAATCCGGAAGCTATTCAATAGAATTTTACGCCGCCGATGACAGCGGAGCGGTTGATACGGAAATCGTTGCTATTACTGTAGGACAGGTCAATCAGCCTCCGACTTTGGCTGCAATTGGCAGTCAGAATACGGACGAAGGCGTAAATCTCAATTTTGGTGTAAGTGCTTCTGATCCGGACGGCACCACGCCATCATTGACCACTTCGACTTTGCCGACCAGCGCGTCGTTTACTGATAACTTAGACGGAACCGGCACATTTGACTGGACACCTGATTTCACCCAGTCCGGTTCGTATTCAGTAACCTTTTATGCTACTGATGATTCAGCTGCGGTTGACAGTGAAATTGTTTCAATTACGGTTGATCAGGTTAATCAGCCTCCGGTTATTGCTACCCTCGGCCTGCAGTCAACCACCGAAGCAGTTAATTTGACATTCGATATAAATGTATCCGATATTGATGGTACAATCGCGACAATAACAGCCGATGGTGTACCGGCCGACGCCAATTTCACCGACAACGGTGACAATACCGGGACTTTCAGCTGGACCCCGGATTACTTCTCATCCGGACTTTACAGCGTCACATTCTATGCCGTTGATGATTCCGGCGCAGCCGATACCGAAGTTGTATCAATAGAAGTAATCGATGCCGGCAACCAGCCTCCGGTCCTTGATCCGATTGGCCCTCAATCGACCTTCGAAAGTGTTAATCTTAATTTCGGCGTTACCGCGTCAGATATAGAATCCACACCGGCCCTGACCACATCAATACTGCCCGATGGTGCGGTATTTACAGATAATGGTGATGGCACGGGAACATTCGACTGGACTCCAAATTTCACCCAGTCGGGCGTATATAATGTAACTTTCTACGCCACCGATGATAGCTCAGCGGTCGATTCCGAGGTAGTTGCAATCACTGTAACAAATTCAAATCAGCCTCCGGTACTGGCGGCGATAGGTAACAAAGAAATCGATGAAGGTGTCAATCTGAACTTCGGCGTTTCGGCCAGCGACCCTAATGGTACTATCCCGACCCTTACAACATCGACTCTTCCGACCGGTGCATCCTTTACCGATAACGGCGACGGCACCGGTACATTTGACTGGACGCCCGATTTTACGCAAGCCAGTGCATATGATGTAACCTTTTACGCTACCGATGATTCCGCCGCGGCAGATTCCGAGACAGTTACAATAACTGTCAACCAGGTGAATCTACCGCCGGAACTTGCCGCAATCGGCGCCCAATCGACAACTGAAAATATTCTATTGTCTTTTACCGTCAATGCAACAGACCCCGATGGCCCTATCCCGGCCCTTTCCACTTCCGGATTACCGAGCGGGGCTACATTTATAGATAATGGTGACGGTACTGGCGATTTCAGCTGGACCCCGACATATCTTCAATCCGGCGATTATCCGGTAACATTTTATGCTACCGACGACAGCCTTGCTGTGGATTCAGAAATTGTTACTATTACGGTGATCGAGGCGGGCAACCAGTTGCCGGTCCTGTCTACTATCGGGGCAAAAGAAACCGATGAAAATGTTAATTTAAGCTTTGGCGTTACCGCCAATGATATAGAATCCATCCCGATTCTTTCCACTTCTACTTTGCCGACCGGTGCCGTCTTTACCGATAACGGTGATGGCACCGGCAATTTTGACTGGACGCCTGATTATACTCAGGCTGGATCATACAATATAACTTTCTATGCCACCGATGATTCATCGGCGGTTGATTCGGAAGTTGTCCTGATTACAGTTAACCAGGTCAACCTTCCCCCGGAACTGGCCGCAATCGGCAACAAAACAGTCGACGAAGGGGTTAATCTGAACTTCATCATCACTGCTACCGATCCCGATAATACCATTCCATCGCTGACAAGTTCGACACTTCCGGCTGGGGCGGTGTTCACCGATAATCTTGACGGAACCGGCACCTTCGACTGGACTCCCGATTTTCTCCAGTCCGGCACCTACGATGTCACTTTCTATGCCACTGATGATTCAGGCGTGGTTGATCAGGAAACAATAACTATCACCGTTAATCAGGTCAATCTATCACCGGAACTTACTACAATCGGTGCTCAGTCAACTACTGAAGGAGTAAATTTGAATTTCGCCGTTTCAGCGGTCGATCCCGATGGTACTATTCCAACCCTTTCGTCTTCGACACCGCTGCCGGCAGAAGCATCATTCATAGATAATGGCGACGGTACCGGCTCATTCAACTGGACCCCGCTTTATAACCAGTCCGGTACGTATGATATAACCTTCTATGCCACCGATGATTCCGGCGCCGTGGATAGCGAGATCGTGACGATAACAGTCAATGAAGCCGGAAACCAGGACCCCGTCCTGTTCAGCATCGGCAACAAGTCTGTCGTTGAAGGTAACAACCTAAACTTCAATGTTTCCTCCGCCGATCCCGATTCCACAACTCCGTCACTTACAACTTCAACACTTCCCACCGGTGCAACGTTTGCAGATAATGGTGACGGTACCGGAACCTTCGACTGGACACCCGATTTCACCCAGGCTGGTGCATACGATGTTACTTTCTATGCGTCCGATGGACTCGCCACTGATTCCGAACTGATAACGATCAATGTTCTCGAAACCGGTAACCAGAGACCGCAGTTCAGTACTGTCGATCCGCAGTCAACGACTGAAGGTATCCTTTTAACCTTCCTGGTCTCGGCCACCGATCCCGATGGTACAACTCCTGTTATAACGTCTTCGACTCTGCCGACCGGAGCTGCATTCACGACGCATGGCGATGGTACCGGCACTTTTGGATGGACACCGGCTTATGTTCAATCAGGGGCATACAGTGTGTCATTTTATGCCACCGATGGTGTTTTATCAGATACAATCGAAGTCCCGATCACCGTTAATGAAGCAGGCAATCAGGACCCGATTTTATCCGCAATCGGGGCCCAGAGTACCGATGAAAATGTTAATTTAAGTTTCGATATATCTGCTGTTGATCCCGATTCAACTATTCCCGCTCTATCAGCTGCAAATTTACCGACCGGTGCCTCTTTTGCCGATAATGGTGATGGATCCGGTTCATTCAGCTGGACTCCTGATTTCACGCAATCAGGCAGTTACGATGTAACATTCTTTGCCACCGATGATACCCTTGGAACTGATTCCGAGATCGTAACTATCACGGTTATTGATGCCGGTAATCAGGATCCAATCCTGGCTTCAATCGGTGCGAAGTCTACAACAGAAAATGTAAGCCTTATTTTCGATGTTTCGGCAACCGATCCCGACGGTACCATCCCGGCTTTGACGACCTCGGCTCTGCCGACCGGCGCTGCATTCATAGATAACAATGATGGAACTGGCTCATTTAGCTGGACTCCCGATTTCACGCAATCCGGAAGTTACGATGTAACCTTCTATGCCACCGATGACACTCTCGGGGCAGACTCTGAAATCGTAACGATAACCGTTATTGATGCCGGCAACCAGACTCCGGTTCTGGCCACTATCGGATCCCAGTCGACGACAGAAGATGTCAACTTGTCATTCGGCGTTTCGGCAACCGATCCCGATGGTACAATTCCGGCCCTGACGACGTCAACTCTGCCGGCCGGAGCCGCTTTCATTGATAATGGTGACGGAACCGGCTCGTTCAGCTGGACTCCTTCATTCGATCAGGCCGGTATATACGATGTTACCTTCTATGCGACCGATGACACTGCCGCTGTCGATTCCGAAGTTGTTGCCATAACCGTCCTCGACGCCGGCAACCAATCACCTGTCCTGGCCGCCATTGGTGCTCAGTCGACGACCGAAAACGTCAATCTCAATTTCGGTGTTTCAGCAACCGATCCTGACGCTACAATTCCGGCCCTGTCGACATCAATACTTCCAACCGGCGCATCATTTACAGATAATGGCGACGGTACAGGTACCTTCGACTGGACCCCCACTTTCACCCAGTCCGGTACATACGATGTGACTTTCTACGCCTCTGATGGCGCTTTGATAGATAGTGAATTAGTTACAATAACCGTAAACGAAGCTGGTAATCAGGAACCGGTTCTGGCTTCGATCGGAGCGCAGTCGACAACAGAAAATGTCAATCTCAACTTTGGCGTATCTGCAACCGATCCGGATGCCACTATCCCGACCCTGACAACATCCACGCTTCCGACCGGCGCTACATTCACTGACAATGGCGATGGAACCGGTACTTTCGATTGGACCCCGACATTCACACAGTCCGGCTCGTATGACGTGACTTTCTACGCCTCCGATGGCACCTTAATAGATTCTGAGCTGGTGACCATAACAGTCATTGATGCCGGCAACCAGACTCCTGTTCTGGCCACGATAGGATCGCAATCAACCACAGAAGAAATCAATCTTACCTTTGGCGTCTCCGCGACCGACCCGGATGGCACCATCCCGGCCCTGACAACATCAACTCTCCCGACTGGAGCCACCTTCATTGACAACGGCGACGGTACCGGGACATTCAGCTGGACTCCCACCTTTACCCAGGCCGGGACTTATGATGTTACCTTCTATGCCGCTGACGATACTGCCGCTGTCGATTCCGAAGTCGTTGCGATAACCGTTCTCGACGCCGGCAACCAATCGCCGGTCCTGGCAGCTATTGGTGCCCAGTCGACTACGGAGAATGTGAACCTTAATTTCGGTGTCTTGGCAACTGACCCTGACGAAACCATACCGACCTTAACAACTTCAACATTACCGACCGGTGCCTCATTCACAGATAATGGCGACGGTACTGGTGCATTCGACTGGACCCCGACCTTCACGCAGTCCGGTTCATATGATGTGACTTTCTACGCCTCTGACGGCGCTTTAATAGATAGCGAATTAGTTACAATAACCGTAATTGACGCCGGCAACCAGGTACCAGTCCTGGCTGCTATCGGTGATCAATCGACAACTGAAAATATCAATCTCAACTTTGGCGTCTCGGCAACTGACCCCGATGAAACAATACCGGCCTTAACGACTTCAACACTACCGACCGGTGCCGCTTTCACTGACAATGGTGACGGTACAGGTACTTTCGACTGGACTCCGGATTTCACGCAGTCCGGTTCATACCCGATAGAATTTTATGCATCTGATGACACCGGCGCGGTCGATACCGAACTGGTGACCATAACAGTCATTGATGCCGGTAATCAGACGCCTATTTGGGCGACCATTGGAGATCAGTCGACAACAGAAAATGTCCTTTTGACTTTTGGCGTCTCAGCCGTCGACCCGGATTCCACAATCCCGGCATTGACAACCTCGACACTTCCGACAGGAGCTTTATTTACAGATAATGGCGACGGAACCGGTTCATTTAGCTGGACACCCGATTTTACTCAGTCCGGCTCTTATCCGATAGAATTTTATGCCTCTGACGACACCGGCGCGGTTGACACCGAACTGGTAACCATAACTGTTAATGATGCAGGTAACCAGTCCCCGGTTCTGGCGGCGATCGGAGCTCAGTCAACGACGGAAAATGTGAACCTAACATTTAGTGTTTCGGCGACCGATCCCGACACCACTATTCCATCGTTGACAACATCAACTCTTCCGACCGGTGCCTCATTCACAGATAATGGCGACGGTACTGGTGCATTCGACTGGACCCCGACCTTCACGCAGTCCGGTTCATATGATGTGACTTTCTACGCCTCTGACGGCGCTTTAATAGATAGCGAATTAGTTACAATAACCGTAATTGACGCCGGCAACCAGGTACCAGTCCTGGCTGCTATCGGTGATCAATCGACAACTGAAAATATCAATCTCAACTTTGGCGTCTCGGCAACTGACCCCGATGAAACAATACCGGCCTTAACGACTTCAACACTACCGACCGGTGCCGCTTTCACTGACAATGGTGACGGTACAGGTACTTTCGACTGGACTCCGGATTTCACGCAGTCCGGTTCATACCCGATAGAATTTTATGCATCTGATGACACCGGCGCGGTCGATACCGAACTGGTGACCATAACAGTCATTGATGCCGGTAATCAGACGCCTATTTGGGCGACCATTGGAGATCAGTCGACAACAGAAAATGTCCTTTTGACTTTTGGCGTCTCAGCCGTCGACCCGGATTCCACAATCCCGGCATTGACAACCTCGACACTTCCGACAGGAGCTTTATTTACAGATAATGGCGACGGAACCGGTTCATTTAGCTGGACACCCGATTTTACTCAGTCCGGCTCTTATCCGATAGAATTTTATGCCTCTGACGACACCGGCGCGGTTGATACCGAACTGGTGACAATAACAGTAATTGATGCCGGTAATCAGACGCCTATTTGGGCAACCATTGGAGATCAGTCGACGACTGAAAATGTCCTTTTGACTTTTGGCGTCTCAGCCGTTGATCCCGATTCCACTATCCCGGCTCTGTCGACATCAACATTACCGACCGGTGCATCGTTTATCGACAATGGGGACGGAACAGGATCTTTCTCCTGGACACCAACCTACACCCAGTCAGGCACCTATCCGGTGGAATTTTATGCCTCTGACGACACCGGAGCAGTCGATACCGAGCAGGTGACAATAACGGTCATTGATGCAGGTAACCAGGCGCCCACTCTGGCAGCAATTGGACCTCAGAGTACCGATGAAGGCGTCAACCTGTTCTTCACCGTAAGTGCCTCCGATCTTGATGCCGAAATCCCGCAGCTGTTTGCGGAAAACCTTCCAATAGGAGCTAGCTTTACCGATCTCGGTGATGGTACCGGTGAATTCGGCTGGACTCCCGATTACACCCAATCGGGTACTTACGACGTCCTCTTCTATGCCTCTGATGGTGTCGCAGCCGATAGTGAAGTAGTTACGATCACCGTAAATCATGTCAATTTACCGCCGGTAGCCGATGCCGGTATTGATCAGATAGATGTTTTTGTCAACTCGACAGTGACTCTTGATGGAACAGCATCGAGCGACTTTGATAATGATCCTCTTGAATATGCCTGGACACAGATAGGCGGAACCACTGTTACACTATCAGATACCACTCTCGCGCAGCCGACATTTATACCGCCCACACCCGACAGCTACATCTTCCAGCTTACTGTTTTTGACGGGGAATTTTTCTCCGATCCCGATACGGTTCTCGTGACCGCCATTAACGCTTCTCCGCCGCAGGCAATAGGTGATCTTGCTATCGCCATTAATGCCGATGCTATCGATCTCTCATGGTCACCGGTTACACTGGATACCGACGCTATTCCAACCACGGTCGAGAGCTATATAATTTACCGCAATACAACAGCATATTTCACTCCGCAGTCGTCCGACTCGATCGGCACTATTGATGCATCAACGACTGCATTTACCGATAACAATATAGGCGGCGCCAATGTCGTCGGGGATACCCTGACACAATATTTCTATGTCGTCGTTGCCGTCGATATATATGGAAATCGATCCGATATTTCAAACCGGGTCGGTGAATATGATTACCAGATAATAACGACCAGTGCCGGTGATTATAACCTGATTTGTATGCCGTTTGAAAACAGCGGTATTACGACAGCCGATGAACTTATCGCCGCCATTGGACAGTCTAATGTAAATACCGTGAATAACTATCAGACCTCATCGCAAAGCTTTGAATCCCGCTTCGCGGCCGGGTTCGGCGTCAATTTCGCGGTTATCCCGGGCGGTATATATCAGGTTAATGCCGCTGCCGGTACTATCTTCTCCGTAGCTGGCTCAATCCCGGCTTCAGGAGCCATTACCTATAATCTGGTTACGACTGGAACAACCAACTTCAGTTTCATCTCCATTCCTTTCGACAGGGAAGGGGACTTTGCCGCAGCACAGGATGTGCTCGATAATTTACCTGGAAGTTTCAATACTTTGAATAGATTCATTGCCGGTTCGCAAAGCTACGAATCGCGCTTTGCCGCCGGATTCGGCATTAACTTCCCGGTCAAGGCAGGGAAGCCGTACCAGGCTAATGCTGCAAACAATGATGTTTTTCCCGGACCGTAAGGAAAAGGAGTGGGAAATATGAATCGGAAAAAAATAGATTTTGAAATACCTGGAGGTACCAAGGTGCAATACGGTAACACCAAGATCAAGATACCTAAAATATTCGGTCTGGCATTGCTGTTAATGCTCTTCGGAGTAACATCGGCATTTGCCCAGGGTTCGATTTTCGGAACGGTGAGCAATTCCGACCTCTCGACACCCGCCAACGGCGAATTGACATTTTTCGGATATCTTGATGATACTGACGAAGAAATTAGAATTGAAACATCCGTGGGCGCCGGTTACGATGCCGGTAACTGGTTCGATGATTTTCAGAATTATCTGACCGAAGCCCCCGGAAATCCCTATGATTATCATTTCTACAACACTACCAACGGCGAAGGATTCGTTCTTTCCAAGCTGATTCCGAATAACTCCTTTCAGCAGGAAAATATCGTCCTTGAGCCGGTAAGCTGGCCGGCAACTCCAACTGCCTTAAATGGCATTGTCGTGTCACCGGCCTCGGTATTGATAGAATGGACCGGCTCTGCCGGCGCCACCTATCACGTCTATCGCCGACTGGCAACATCGAATGGATCGTTCTTTAGAATTGATGATCCATCCGGCTCCCTCGCCAATCCCGGCGTGGCCACGGAATATTTTATCGATAACAATGTTGACGGTACAAGCAGTTACCATTATTTGGTAATTGCCGAAGATGCATCAGGAAATCTAAGCCAGCACTCCGAAATTTTAACTGTAAATACAATTACCGCTGCGGCCCCGATTGTCGACTCAATATCACCCAATTCGGGTTCATATGTCGGCGGTCAGACGGTTCAGGTTTTTGGCCATGGATTTGATGTCAACGGCGCCAGTGTAACATTCGGCGGTAATCCGGCAACCAATATCCTGGTTGTTTCTCCTTACGAAATAGCCTGTGAGACTCCTGCCGGAACGGCCGGTACTGCTGTTGATATCGTCGTTACCAATACCTTTTCGGCGCTTTCAGGGACTCTGGCCGGTGGATTTACATACTTAAGTAATACCCCGCCACAGCTCGCCCCGATTGGTCCGCAATCGGCCGATGAAGGAACAACCCTGACAATAAATGTCTCGGCCACCGATCCCGACGCTACCACTCCGAGCCTGTTTACTTCAACACCATTGCCCGGTACGGCAACCTTTACCGATAATGGCGATGGTACCGGCGTATTCGAATGGACGACTACATTTACCGACGCCGGCTCTTACCAGGTTACCTTCTATGCCGCCGATACCGAAGATACAACTTCCGAGTTAGTCGACATTACCATTAATGAAGTTGGCAACCAGCCCCCGGTTCTCAGTGCTATCGGTCCGCAGACTCTAAACGAAACCGAAACTTTAACCATCAATCTTAGCGCCAGCGATCCTGATGGTGAAATTCCGTCCTTATCGGTTACCGACGCACCGACGGCCGCGACCTTTACCGATAATGGTGACGGTACCGGTCTTTTCGAGTGGGTAACCACTTATGATGACTCCGGAACATACAACGTGACATTCAAAGCATTCGACGGTATTGTTGTCGATTCCGAAGTCGTCCAGATTGATGTTGCCAATGTTAACCGCTCACCAGTTTTGGCAACGATCGATCCTCAAATTGTCGATGAAAATGTCAACCTGATCTTTACTGCAACATCCACTGACGCCGATGGTGAAACGCCGTCGCTGTATGCTGAAAACCTCCCGGCTACAGCTACTTTCACCGATAGCGGCGACGGGTCAGCTGTATTTGACTGGACTCCCGGTTTTGTCGATGCCGGGTTCTACCAGGTTACCGTATTTGCAACTGATAATATAGATACTGTCTCACAAATTGTAGATATAACCGTTAATGAAGCCGGTAATCAGGCACCGGTATTGGATTCTATCGGCCCCTTGACCGTTGTCGAAGGCACGTCTCTTGCGGTCAATATAACCGCAACTGATCCGGATGCAGAAATTCCACAACTGTTCGCCGATTCTCTGCCTGTTAATGCATCATTCTTCGACAGCACCAATGGTGTCGGAACATTCTTCTTCAATCCCGACTTCACCCAGGCCGGAACATATAATGTCCTTTTCTATGCCTCCGACGGCCTTCTTTCCGACAGCGAGCTGGTTGAAGTGACAGTTACCGAGACCGGCAACCAGCCGCCGAATCTTTCTCCGATTGCCGATACCACCATTATTGAAGGCGACTCACTTACAATTGTTGTTAATGCCGCCGATCCCGAAAATGACGGTGTCCAGCTTCTGGTCACATCCACCATGACATCATACAATTTCGTTGACAGCGGTAACGGTGTCGGCGTATTTAGCGCCTATGCCGATTTCTTCTCGGCTGGGGTTGATTCTATCTGGTTTACTGCTACCGATTTGGCCATACCGCCTGCCGCAATTACCGATACCGTTCAAGTCACCATTGCCGAGCTTAACCAGCCGCCGGTAATCGACAGCATCGGTCCTTTCGGTGTCTCTATTGACGACACTCTAAGGTTTACCGTTACAGCTTTCGACTCAACCGATAATGATACTTCTCATACCATTGATTTGACAGTTATCGGCCTGCCCACCAATGCTACTTTTGTGGATGATGGCGATAATACCGGAACTTTCACCTTTATACCGGTAGAAACCCAGGTCGGCAACTATACCGTTACATTTGTTGCTACCGACCAGGGTTCACCACCGCTTACCGCAACTCTGGATGTCAATATATCGGTGGTCCAGGAAAACCGTCCTCCGGTCATTACAGTCGAAGATTATTACATTGTTAATGAGGGTGAAAATCTCACCTTTACTGCCACCGCCACCGATGGTGACGGCACAATACCGGTCATAACAGCCGGGCATTTGCCGGAAGGAATGACTTTTGTAGATAACGGCGACGGTACAGCCTTGTTCGACTGGACCCCTGGCTATACTGAAGCAGGATTGTGGTACTTGTATGTATATGCTTACGATGGCATTGAACGAGTCAGAGAAACTGTGATAATCCAGATCTACGAGGCCGGTAATCAGAGTCCGATAATTGATCCGATCTCGCCTACAAACGTAACCGAAGGTGATACTCTTGAAATCACCATCAATGCTGTTGATCCGGATGGAACTATTCCGACTCTCACCGCCGATTCTCTTCCCCTTAATGCCAGCTTTACCGATAATGGAGACGGTACCGGACTGCTTGATTTCTATCCGGAATATGTCCAGGCCGGCACTTATGATATTTACATCATTGCCGATGACGGTGAACTGGTTGACACCTTGATCGTAACAATCGTCGTGGATGATGCCGGTAACCAGGCCCCGATAATGAGTGCCATCGATGATGTTACCACTGATGAATTACAAACGGTCAGCTTTACTGTTTCCGCGGTCGACCCTGATTCAACTATACCAATCCTAAGTGCCGATAGCCTGCCGGGAGGCGCCGCATTTGCTGATAATGGCGATGGAACCGGCTCATTCTCCTGGACAACCGACAACTTTGATGCCGGTACCTATAATGTTTATTTTATTGCCACCGACGCTGTTGATCCTCTTCTGACCGATACAGCCGTGGCCGTCATTACCATAAATAATGTCAACCAGCTTCCGCGTGTTGCTGTCGAAGCTGCCAATATCGATATGGATGAGGGCGACACCCTCAATTTACAGATTTTTGCTCAGGATCCCGATAGCACAATTCCGGAAATTGTCCTTGATTCAGGATATAGTCTCATAGAGAATATGACCTTTACTGATAATGGTGACGGAACAGGCCTGTTGACCTTTATTCCAGATTATACTCAGGGTAATTCTTCCCTTGGCTTCGTTACTTATTTCGAAAGGTTTGCAGCCGTTGACAGCGAAACCGGTGAGTGGGGACAGCGCTCTCGTGTCGTCAATATCTCGGTTTATCATAAAAACCTTGCGCCCGAAGTTACAATCCCGGTTACAGATACGACAATAACCGAGGGCGATACTCTGATACTCAATATAACTTCGTCCGATTTCGATGGCACGACGCCGATATTGACCGCCGATAATCTGCCCGACAGCAATGTTACATTCGATGGAACCTCATCGCAGAAAACCTTTGAGTTTATACCAGACTTCACTCAGGCCGGTCTTTACAGTGTCGATTTCATAGCCACAGACGGATCGCTTGCCGACACTCAGACCGTTAATATCGAGGTTCTGGAAGCTGGAAATCAGGCGCCGGTCTTTATAAACGAACCTTATTCTCTTACCGTAGTTGCCGCCACATTCGATACTACTATCGTAATACAGGCCTATGAGCCCGAGCTTGAGCAGGTAACCATAACGGTCAGTAATGTCGTTACCAATGCTGCTTTTGTCGACTCTGGAAATGGTATCGCTACTTACTATTTTGCCCCTTCACTTGCACAGGTCGATTCGCTCTACTCAATCTCCTTTATTGCCACTGATCCTTCAGGATTGGCAGATACCACCTCTACCACTCTCCGGGTTGTCGATTTTCTCCGCGGCGATGCCAATTCCGACGCAGATCTGAATATGCTCGATATTATGTATATTATTAACTTCCTGTATAAAGGAGGCTCGGCACCGGTTGTTGTTGAGGCTGCCGATTCCAATTATGACCTTCAGGTCAATCTGCAGGATGCTATATATCTGATTAATTTCTTCTACAAAGGCGGTCCTCCACCGCCGCTGGAATAGACGCAGAATATGCGCCAAAATGGAATTGCCGGAACGCCGTAACAAGCGTTCCGGCATAACCTTGCGAACTATGTCCTTTCCCTGTTTCAACCCTTTTTAATATGACAAATTTTCTTGACAAAATTGGTATGCAGGGTTATAATAGGACTGCTACAGGGTTTTTGGAGATTTATATTTAAGTTTTGACCTAACAATAGGTCTTTTAATACCTCACTTGCTGAAATAGGAATAAGTTTAATGGCCTTTAAAAGCCGGAAATGGATGTAGCATCTTTATTAATCATTCCTGCTTCAGTGGCAATATTTTAAATATTTCAGAGATGACATATTTCAAACAATTCGCTAACCAATAGTTGTGCATTTGATTAAAGGAGGTGATGCCGACAAAGGAAAGCGGCTTTTATTGTAATATTCACTGGGCTATTTACCACTTACCCATTAATTGTTCATGGGTGAACGATATAAGGGTATAAGTTGGGAACTTATTTAGTCTTTGAAAGGAGCAAACAGATGACAAGGAAATTATCGGCGATCTTAATTCTCTCCTTGCTAGTGGTCGCATTTACGGCGATGACTGTTATTGGTAGAGATGCGCCCGATAACGAAAACTTACAATTGGTGCACAAATACGTCGGTAGTGCGCCAAAAGCCAAACTGGCCGGTGCTGAAAAACCAGTCTATACGGGCTCTTCTGACGTTCGTCAGTCGCTCGGATTCGATGGTGTTAATTCGGCTTCTCCCGGTCTTACCGTTGGCTATACTACCTACGATTACCAGCACAATGGACGTATGGGACGCCAGGTCGATTGGCGATCCAACAAAATGGTCCATTTTGACTGGATGAAAAAGTGGGACAGCACGCTCGGCGAAAAGCGTGTTACCGGCTACGAAGCCTGGGATCCCTCAAGCGCTTCTTTTGTGAACGCTCTTGAGCATGGCGGCTGTAATATTCACGCCGCGCCTGATCCGCCGGCATCGAACCGTTCCGGTTATGTGACTCTCGACGTTACCGAAACCGGTGTCCAGATTTTGGGTAACCACCACGACCCGACCGGCGGTGGCTATCTGGCTACCGTATGGTGGGGCTTTGCCGGTGGTAACTGCTTCTTCCCGGTTCTCCAGCAGCTTCGTATTCCTGATACCGTGGCTTCATCTATTCCGTTCGAAAACACCGAATTCGAATATATTTGGCCGAGTGTTGAATATCAGGTCTATAACAACGATACTGTCGTTCACGTTTTTGCTCAGCAGTCTCGTGAAGGTATCCAGCCGCAGACAATTGGTTATTTCCGCTATGTCGGTGGAACCAATGCCGGCGCCTGGGATTACCCCGCAATGACTGTTGATACCGTTAACGATATTGGCCAGACCGTTACTGCCTCCCGTATCAGTGGTAAGGTCGCTCTCGCCTGGATGGCCGTTTGGCCGGAAGTCTGGGGCGACAACGAATCCAATTCTCTCGGTCGCGGTAACTCTCAGCGTACCAACGACCTGTTCGTCAAGATTTCGAACGATATGGGTGCTACCTGGGGCGCTGACATTAACGTAACCAAGTTCGACTCCGCTGCCGGTGGCGGCTGGGCTCTCCATACCGACCTCGGTGCTCTTATCGATAGCGATGACTATCTGCACGTCGTTTGGGATGCCCGTGAAACGCCAACCAACGAAAGCGGCGAACTCGTTTGGCCGAATTTCTACGGATCACGTATTTTCCACTGGTCCGATGACCCGGCCCAGAACGACGAAGTCCGTGTTGTCAAGGATGCCAACTGGGATCCTTGGGCACTTCTTGAAGATGGTATCAGCGGTGACTGGTGTCACGGCGGTGCCTGGAACGAAATGTCTTTGGTCAAGATGCAGATTTCCGAATGCGATGGAAAATTCTACTGCCTCTTCGTCCAGTTCAATGATATCTTCAATGGTATTGATGACGACTGTCATGCCAATACCTACGCTGCCGGTGAAGTCTCCGGAGCGGCTAACGGCGAACTTCATATCTCCGTTTCCGATAACGGCGGCTTTAACTGGGACGTTTCCCGTAACCTGACCGATTCATATACTCCTTCCTGTGAAGAAGGCGTTCTCGAATGTGATGCCGACCAGTGGCCGTCAATGTCGAGATTCGGTATGCAGGTTGCCGCTGGTGACGACTCCTTCCTGGATGTGCCAATTGTATATCCCGGCGGAGTTACCTATGCCGGCGATCATTATCTCGATGTTTTCTATGTAAATGACAAATATCCCGGCGGTGCCGTACAGGATGCCGGTGTTTGGACCTATAACCCGATGAAGTGGTTCCGGGTTGCTTGCGTTGACCCGATCCCGAATCCGGTGCTGGCCTACTCACCGACCGAAATCGGCGACCCGACCTGGACCGAGCCTGGTGTTGAAATTTCCAAGACTATCAAGCTCGAAAACGTTGGTAACGCGGAATTATCTCTTAGCACGCCGACCATTGCTTATCTCGGCGGAACAGATAACTGGATTGCCTGGCCGTCATTCCCGGCAACGATTTCCCATCTTTCTCCGAACTTCTTCGATTGGGAAATTCAGCTCAATGCTGGCGGTATTGTTCAGTCCTCTCCCAAAGTGCTCGAAGCCTATCTCATACTGGAAACCAACGCACTTGGTGGCAGCACCGACTCAATCTATGTCAAGTTGGTCGTTGCGCAGGACTTCCAGTTCCCGCAGTTGGCCGAAGTTAACACCGACTGCACCCGACTGGCCTTTAATAACGCCGGTAACATGGGTGACGGCGCCGATTATGGCGTTGGTGTCTATGGCGATTACAATATGAACTTCTTTGACGATTGCGACACGATCGGCAATGGCGCCGGTTCTAACAACAATGCCAATGTCTTCCTGTATGACGGTTCACCGTTCATCCTTCGTACCGATGGAACCGAGCCGACATTGAACTACTATATGTTCGATTCCGATTGGCTTACCGAGACCGGTTTCCGTCCGCAGACCGACATTACTGTCGATTCGACTCTTACCGATTACCACTATGGATATACCGGTAAGTTCACCACCGTCGATTCCGCATTTGCTGTGGAACAGGAGTTCTTCGCTCCTAATGCCAATGATTGCTTTATTGTTGTAAAGGAACGTTTCTATAACTATACCGACGCCACCATTCAGGATGTCTACGTTGGTGATATGATCGACTGGGATATTCCTTCCGACTCCGGTTCGGAAAATGGTTCAGGCTTTACCGCCTCCACCGGCGAAACAAGCCTTGACCTTCTTTACTGCTTCGGTGCCGAGTATGGCGACGATACCACTACCGGTTACGAAGCCAACAACTGTCTCGATTCCGACCAGCGCTACGGCGGTCTTGCTTTCTACAATGGTTACAAGACTCCGAAGACCGGTCCGCTTGACAGTCTCGAAAACCCGGCTGGCCCGTGGTGGACTGAAATCAACGCCGATTATGTCTATCCGACCGGCGGCTTTGTTGCCGAGGAAATTCATGACAAGATCCTCGCTCAGGGCGGCGGTTTTGAAACCTGGGTCTCGACTCAGCCTTCAATGGAAGACTCTGCTTATCAGGATCTCCACATGGTTGCCGTATATGGTCAGTTCGATATGGCTCCGGGCGATGTGCTGACCTTCGTTAAGATTATCGCGAGCTCCAATACCGGCCAGGCTGGCCTGGAAACTGCTATTTCCGACGCCCGCACCTGGATTGCAGCTCATCCTGAGATCTTTACCTGGTTTGACGCCCCGACAGCCCCGACCGGCCGTTGCTGCTACGGCGATCCGGCAGGTCCTTCCTGTACCATGGAATCAGAAGTTGCCTGTAAAGGCCGCACTGACTTCATCAGTTGGGATGAATTCCTCAACTGCACCGACCATCCGTGTCTGCCGGCTCCTACCGGACGCTGCTGCTACTGCGATGTCGATGATAATGAAGTTTGTGTCATGACCACTGAAGAGGATTGTATCGCTATCGCCGGCGAAGGCTTCGATAGCTGGAACGAATTCCTCAACTGCACCGACCATCCGTGCGGTCTGACCTGCGGTGGTTGCTGTGTTGATGCAGGTGATGCGAACGACAATGGTGCTGTCAACCTGCTTGATATCACCTTCTTGATTAACTTCCTCTACAAGAGCGGTGCCGCTCCGCCGTGTAGTGATCAGGCCGATGCTAACGGCAATAATGCTGTTAACCTTCTCGATATCACATTCCTGATCAACTACCTCTATAAGGACGGCGCAGCCCCGGTTTGCGGTACTACCGGTACCTAATCGGAGCAGTTCTTGTATCAGGATAAGATCTAATTTGATTAGATCATAGATTTCAGGAAGCCGTCGTAAAGGCGGCTTCCTGAATTAGTAATGACCACATTCGGGATTTGTCTAAGTTCTGTAATACATACCGCCATTCGCTGTGATTTGAGGTTTTGAGGAAAAATCCGATATTTATTTGTATATAATGGCAGAACAATTCTGCCCGGCCATTGTTATTTGAGAAAAGAGCTTTAGTATAATTAGAATCTGAAAATTACCGTATTATTTATAGATGACCGCACTTTAAAGAGAGGAAATAAGAAATTTATAATAATCAAGAGAAATTGGAGATGGTACAATGAGGCAATCACTTAAGCTCCTGCCTGTCACTATTGTGGCTATGGCCTTGATCTTGACAGGAGCCGCACCCGCCTTTGCCGTTTATAATCCCGATTTTAACCGGCCGGGTAAACCGGTCCTGCTCAATGGCCAGCTTGAGGTGCAGTTCGAGGCCGACGTAACTGTAAATAAGCTGTCCACCGCCACAGGTCAGGTTAAATTCGGTATTACCACCCTCGATCGTTCACTCGAAAAAATTCAGGCCTCGCAGGCAACCCGTATGTTTCCCTGGAGAAATAATAGCGATGCCATTGTCGGTAACAATAATCTTTCAAAGTTCTACATTATTACCTACCCGGAAGACAAAGATATTGCGACAGTTATTGAGGAACTCGAAAAAAATCCCTATATCAGATCGGTCTCGCCGGTCTATGCTATTCCGGTCGATGTCCAGCCCAACGACCCCAGTTTTGCGCCCCAGTGGGGACTGAAAAAAACTCAGGACACGCTGGCATGGGAAGATGAAACCGGGTCCGATACCGCTAAAATTGCAATCGTCGATTCAGGTGTTCTATACTCACACAGCGATTTAAGGGATAATATCTGGATTAATGCCGGTGAAGACATCGATAATGATTTCGTCGTCATGGATTCGGGAGATATTAATGGTATCGACGATGACGCTAACTCTATGTATGATGACCTGATTGGATACGATTTCTTTACCGGATTTTCGGGAGACGTTATCTGCCTCGATGCCGATTGCGGCGGATGGGATAATGATCCTATCGACTATAACGGCCATGGCACTCATTGTGCCGGTATTGCCGCTGCTGTCACCAACAATGCCAACGATGTTGCCGGTTTTGCCGGTGGATGGGGTGGCGGAAATTTCGGCCCCGATGCCGGTGCCAGAATTATGTGCATTCGCGTCGGTGCCAGCGGTCGTTACACCGATGATCCTGAATGGGTGGAGCGGGGCTTTATCAATTCCGCGGCGGCCGCCAGCGGTATTGACTATGCCGCCCGAAACGGGGCTACCGTTGTAAACTGCAGTTTTGGTATGTCCGAAACGAGCGCCATGAAAGCCGCCCTTCTAAAGTGCGACACCAATGGTATAAGTGTCTATCATTCGGCCGGTAATGACGATGTCGAATCCGGCGACTTCGCAGACTTTGGCTACTGGACGCCGAGCGGAGAAAAGGTCGTCATGTCTATCGCCTCTTCCGATAATACCGATCGAAAGTCATCATTCTCGAATTACGGCACATGGATCGATGTTGCCGCACCGGGTGAAAATATACTCGCAACTTACTCCGATCATTACACTCCGGTTACAGCCTACTTGGACGGAACTTCAATGTCGACCCCAATGGTTTGCGGCCTTGCTGCTTTGATTAAATCCCATATGCCGGAATATGATAAATTCGATATAGATTCGCTTATATACTATAACGCTGATCCTATGATAGATGAGCCTTTATTTATGCAGGGCAAAATGGGATCAGGTCGAATTAATGCCGCCAATGTGATGGCTTTGCTACCGACCGCGAAATTCAGTGCCGGGCCGGTCCTTATCGGTCAAGCTCCACTTACTGTTGATTTTACCGACGAATCGCCCAACTCCCCGACGACTTGGCAGTGGGATTTCGGTGACGGCGGGTCCTCAATGGACCAAAATCCTTCTCATACGTATACAGACTATGGATTCAAGACGGTTACTCTTACCGTTGATGAGCCCCGCGGAACTGTTACCGAAGTACAAAAAAATCTAATCTTGGTAACCGCCGATACCGTCCAATACAGAACTGTCGATATTAACCCGGATACCGTCAGCGTCGGCACCATATTGACCATGCCCGTTTATCTCCATAATAAGTTTTTGACTCCTTCATTTATTCTTGCCTTTAAACTGCGCCGTTCCGATAATCATGAACATCCCGGCTTTGCCTACCTTCAGTCGGTTACCACAACCGGAACCAGAAGCGATTATTTCGATCAGGTCAATCCGATTTTTACTGACAATTTTTATAAAAGATACGCCTACGAATTCAGAACCAACGGCCTTACCGGCTCCGAATATCTGCCTCCCGATACAGGCATTATCATTTATTTAAATTTTGAAGTCCTTGCCGATATACCGCAGGATGTTAACCTCTATGTCGAAGATACAGTTATGTCAGGGGTTCGATATACTCATATAAATTCCCTGCTATACGAATATATCCCGGTTTCGAAACGAGGCTACCTTGCCTTCTACGACCTGTATGAACGTGGTGATGTTGATCTTAGCGGATCGATAAATCTTCTGGATGTTACCTTCTTGATTAATTATCTCTATAAACAAGGGGCGGAACCCGAAAACCCCGACGCCGCCGATGTTAATGGTGATGGGTCAATTAATCTGTTGGATGTAACCTATTTGATAAATTACTTATACAAGGAAGGTCCCCCGCCTCCGCCATAATCTCGTAAGATAATATTATTAGTTTTAAATTAGGGCCGGTCAAAGACACCGGCCCTAAAAAATTTTTATTGACGAAGAGTAAAACTAATTGTATAATCAATAACTGCCAATATCGTTGCTAATAGAGTAGAATTAAATATAGTGTGCTATTAAACAATAGGGAGGTGTAAATAAAAAAAGTAGCTAAAGTTTATGAAAATCATAACGGGCAATCCCGCAAATAATTGACGCCTGTAATTTATTTTTTCGCTTCGAACAATTCCCCTTATGTTTCGTTCTATTAATAGAGGATAATTTCGGGTTGTCCGTAAATTGTTTGCCCGGAGAATTTTTTAATAGGAAATGTGTTAAATAGGAGTAAAAGATGAAAAAATTGCTAACTGCCTTATTTCTGGTTGCTCTCCTCGTGGCGTCTTCCAGCACTCAGGCACAGGTCGCCTTCACTGTCGATACATCACGGACGCCAACTGTAGGTGAACCTTTTATTCTGGAAATTTATGCCAATAACAGCCATGGTGCTATGACCGGTATAAGTGCCTCTTTTGAGATAACTGTCACCGGATCCGCCGGCGTAAACCATTACAGTCTGGCTGACTCAATGGCTACCTGGGATGTCTATATTCCGGTTGGAGCCAGTGGTGATAGCATCTGGGCCGATACCTCCCTGGCTCTCTTCAACGGCTGGGCAGATCTTTGGTCGGTATTAACAAACTGGGCTGCCTGGAGTTGGGATGCCACCTCGCCTGATACCATTAACTTCACCGGTGCCGCTCTGTTTAGTTCCTGGACTGAAGATGCTGACTACACCAAATATATTGGACTCGCATTTGAACCCTTTAATGGTGGTGGGCAAATCTGTATTGCCGCCGTGGATCATTTTAATGACACCTATGACTGGCTTTTTGACGGTAATCCAACCGTAACATTCGGCCCTATAGGCAGTCAGGAAGAAGTCCCGGGCGAAGACCAACCTGCTTCAACCCCGGTCTGTTACACCATTGAAGGCGGCAATGATGTCTCTGAGAACATTAAAGACGGCCTTCCGACCGAATTCGATCTCGGTCAGAATTACCCGAACCCATTCAATATGAGCACACTTATCGAATTCGCCCTGCCGCAACAATCCGATGTCGCTATTTCGATCTACAATATACTCGGACAGAAGGTGACCACTCTCGTTGATATGGAGATGGACGCCGGTTATCATGCTGTCGATTGGGACGGCACTTCAGAAAATGGTACCGAAGTCGGTTCTGGTATCTATTTCTACAAAATCGAAACCGATGGTTTTAAAGATACTAAGAAGTTGATGCTTCTTAAGTAATTTCTTTAGATATAATGTCAAGGCCTCTGCCAATAAGGCAGGGGCCTTTTTTATTAGGCTGCAATAGCTTATAAATATCCGCATCATTATTTCTATAGATTGTCATATGTTATTCATAGATAACGACTTAATGATTCCTGAAATAATCATCTCCTCCCATATACCTTTTCAATTTTTATCAACTTGTATAATGTATTGAAACACAATGCCTTCCAGAAACCGTTGCTTTTCAATATGTTAATGTAAACAATACTCGATGTGATTTTGGATAAATCTTGTTGACTTCAAGCTCTATTTTAATTAAGATTGGAGTTACATAAATATGCATCGATTGCCGTAAATTATTGAAATTTTGAGAGTTATATGTTAGGCGTTGAAGACAACAAATTTACTATCGGTAAGGAAGTCTATTACCCCTTCTCCGTAGAAATGCATTATTTCCGCGTTGACAAAAGATACTGGTCAATCTGCTTCGAAAGAATTAAACGCGCCGGCTTTAGAATCATCTCCACCGCAGTCCCGTGGAATCTGCATCAGGAATCAAGCAGCAATATCGATTTTACCGGTTTCGTCGATTCACGAAAAGATCTGGTTGTCTTCCTTGAATTGGCGAGAGAATTCGGATTCAAGGTTATACTGAGGCCCGGCCCCTGGATTTCCGGCCAGTGGCCGAACGGCGGCTTTCCCAAATTCCTTTTCAACGATTTGAAAATATTCGCCCGCGATGCCCGCGGTCAGGAATTAAAACTTCCGGACGAAGCCGGTGTTGAAGGAGGCTACCTGCCAAGCTATCTACACTCTCATTTCAATCATTTTTTGCGGAATTATTTTAAGACATTTATAGAGACGACAAAAAATTATATTCACCCCCGCGGACCCATTTTCATGATCGAGCTCGATTATGAAACATCATATGGAAGATACCTTGACCCTGCCTCGGCCGATTATAATCCCGATGTCATAGCCAACTATTACCCGACTTTTCTGGCTACTCGTTATGAAGATATCAAAAAGCTCAACCAGGTCTATAAATCGAAATTGTCAGCCTTTGAAGAAGTCGAACCCCCGCGTGATTTTAATCAACTGGAAACAAAAGATTTACCCAAGGTGTTCGATTGGTTCCGATTTCGCGAGTTTATGCTGAAATCCTATCTGGCCGTCCTGGAAGATATTTTTAAGTCATATACGGTTGAACCGATATTTTTCCGCTCCCTCTATTTTAAACCGAGCGAGCTGATCCCCGCCTTCGATTTGTCATCACCGGAACGGGATATTATGCTCGGTACAAATATATTCCCCGAGGGAACCTACTTTGATCTTGTCCAGAAAGGCCGATATATGCGGGGTGAGCACGGATTCGCCTGGGCATCGTCATTTATCTCAGGTTCTCCCGCCGAAACGCGCGAACTTAAATCAGGCAATCTGACTTATCCTGATGGACTCCGGAGATTTTATATAGTCGCCGGCATGGTTTCCGGATTCAACGGCATCAATTATTATATGTTTGTTGATCGCGATCATTGGTATGGCGCTCCGCTGGCCAATGATGGTACTATTACCAACGGTTACGAGGTCATCAAGCAGTTCAATGCCGCCATTTTGAATATGAAAATCAGCGAACTGGAACAGTCTCCCAAAGTGTGTATAATGGGCGATAGAGCTTATCAGTGGATGCAGCTGTTGCATGATCCCAAACAGTTCGGTTATATGGAATCGCTATTGAAAAATTCAATTGGCGGATTATGTCGAGACCTGATGCGGCTCAAAATTGAATACGATATCAGGGAATCGTTCGATATCGAAGAACTTAAAAAATACAATCTTGTCATAATGCCCGGTGCCGAATTTATGTCAGAGGAACGGCAGGAAGCGGTAGTGGAACTTCTTAAAAAGGGAATCAATGTTGTCCACTGCGGATTGATGCCTAAATATGACCTGAATTTCAAAGATTGCCCCAATCTTAGCCGCTATCTCAGAATTAGAACTTCGCTTGGAGTGGGCATCGATAGTATTAAGACCAAATCCGATCAGCAGTTTACGGCTGCTTATTACGGAAGTATTCTTTCCACCGACAACAAAGTCAAAAAGCTTGCTTCCGTTAGCAGAAAAACCTGTGGCGTGGCATCATCCAAATATAAAGGGACATTCTATCTTTATACATTCGATCTCGGATCGAACGGCGATCATAACAAGCTCGTATTCTTGGAGTCGCTCTTAGCCGAAAGCAAGATCGTACCGAATTTATATTGCTCCGATCCCTCCATCGACTTGAGTCTTCAAAAGGTCGGCAAAAAGGCTGTTCTGTTTATCGTTGCACCCCCTTCGGGAGAATTATCCTCCATGGCTGATACTTCCAGCAGGGAAGTCATAATTCGGATGGATCTTCGCAAAATCGGCATTACCTCGGCCCGGTTGAAAATGACCGACCTCATGGAAAATGATGAAGAAGCAGAACCGCTCAAGCTGACTGCGGATAATCTCAGGAGAGGTCTGGCTGTAAATGTAGATTTCCCGGGCGGCCGTATATTTCTGATTGAAAAAAGATAATTCCTGATTCAATTCGATAATTTAAACATTTCTGATATCATGATTACGAAAAATACCTTCAGGCATCGAATATGGCCGGCGGTTATAGCCGTCGTTGTTTTCCAAATAATCTCCTGCCAGTCTGTGACCGTACAAACCTACTATAATAACGGCGTCGTTGTATCCTCGGCACCGATCGCGTCTGAAATAGGTGTTGATATCTTAAAAAAGGGCGGCAATGCCTTCGATGCCGCCGTCGCGGTGGGCTTCGCTATGGCTGTTTGCTATCCCGAGGCTGGTAATCTTGGCGGCGGAGGATTCGCCCTGATTTATGCATCGGAATTCAATCTTGTCGGTGCCCTTGATTTCAGAGAAAAAGCTCCTCTCGCTGCAAGTCGTGATATGTATCTCGATGAAGAAGGCAATGTCATCCCCGGTTCTTCACTGGTCGGGGCCGGGGCAGTTGGAGTCCCCGGGACTGTTGCCGGATTGTATGAGTTGTGGCATGTCTATGGATCTATGCCCTGGAAAGAACTTTTAAAACCGGCCATAACGCTTGCCGATACCGGATTTATTGTCGATGAATATCTGGCTGGCTCTCTTCGGGAGTACCGCGATGAATTATCCCTGTTCCCCGAAACTCAGGCTATGTTCTTCAGTGACGGTGACATGCCGGAGACCGGCGAGAGATTTACTCAGCCAATGCTGTTCAATACTCTTCGGCGTATTGCGCTCGATACCTTGGGCGGTTTTTATACAGGTCAAACTGCCGATTTGATTGTCCGTACTATGAATAAATATGGCGGCCTGATAACCCATAAAGATCTGGCAAATTATGCGCCGATGTGGCGCCAGCCGGTCCATTTTAAATTCGATTCACTTGATATCTATTCCATGCCCCCACCATCATCCGGCGGAGTTATACTTGGGCAAATACTGAAAATTATCGAACCATACAGCATGATTAATTACACCGCCGATAGCCCCGAATATATTCATCTTTTTGCCGAAGCCTGTCGTCTGGCCTATGCTGATCGTGCTGTCCACCTTGGCGATCCCGATTTTACAGATAATCCGGTAAACCAGATGCTGGACTCCCTTTATGTTTCCTCACGGCGAAAACAAATAAATCTCCATACTGCTGGAAGCTCAGCCGGTATTACGAGCGGTATGCCCGAAGAAATCACCCTGCCCGAATCCGAAAATACTACTCATTTTTGTGTCGCCGACAAGGATGGTAATTTTGTCAGCCTGACATATACTCTAAATGCCGCCTACGGTTCAAAACTGGCTGTTGCCGAAGCCGGATTTCTTCTTAACAATGAAATGGACGATTTCTCAATTAAGCCCGGTGTTCCCAATTTGTACGGCCTTGTCGGTGGCGAAGCCAATTCTATAGCTCCGGGTAAACGGATGCTCTCGTTAATGAGCCCGACCATTATTCTCAAAAAAGATGTTCCGGTAATGGCTGTTGGTTCACCGGGGGGATCCAAGATTATCACTTCGGTAGCTTTGACTATCCTCAATTTTTTCCGCTATGACATGAATCTTAAAGAGTCTATCTCGCAGCCCAGATTTCATCATCAATGGTTGCCTGATACTCTCTATCTTGAAGAAAATGGATTCCCTCCAATAGTTATCAAGAAACTTGAAAGTATGGGCCATAAAGTCAAAGAACGTTCTCCATATTCCGATGTCCAGGCCATTTACAGAAATTCTCAGGGAATGTATATAGGTGCTTCCGATCCGCGCGGAAACGGAAAGCCGTCCGGTTATTGAGGAGCTTGCGGTTGAGGTGGCGTAGCTGATGCCGAGGCATCATGACCGGCCAGCGCCTTGGCGCATCTGTTTCTCATTTCAATAAAGGCCGATAAAAAGGCACCGGCACCGACAATATATGCCAGAATATATAATAGTATTCCAAGGACTGGAATCTGGAATAAAAGACTCAAGACTATAAATCCAACCAAAAACTCCCAGCCCACCGCAACCTTGCGGTCTTTCCAGATAAATCCGAAAATAATCCGTCCCAGGGCAATGCCGGCATAAATCTTTCCAACATAAAAAAGGAAAAATCCAAGCATACCGCCGAATATCGAGACCGGTAAACCAACAATAATTATGGCAGCGATGAATGCCCCTACTGCAATTCCGATTACCGTTATAAAGCCCACCGCCAGTGTATACCAGAATCGATTAATAATCATATCCCCGGCTTCACGCGCATGGGACGGGAAAAACACTATTAATATAAATCCGGTTAAAAGAGCCATAAAGAAAAGGGCAATATTCAGGAATGTTACAAAGGCCGACCAACCCTCGCTGATTTGATCCCTATCGCCTTTTTCAGGCAGTTTCCAGTCAATCTCACCGGCTATTACAACATCAGGATCTATATTGGCTTCATTCTTCGAAGTATATACAAGGTTACCATTTATTTCGGCTGGAGAGACAATTGAAATTTCATCGGCGCTGATATTGACATCACCGTCGATTACCCCCATTATGACAACTTCGCCGCCCCCAATATCGGCCTTGCCCTTCACATTCCCGCCTATACTAACTATTTCCCCGGCACAGGTTAAATCGCGCCCGATTACAGCGTCCCGGTCGATATCTATTCTATTACCAAATACCAGGAGGTTTCTTCTGACTTCGGCGTTCAGATCAATCGTATTGCCCACCAGTCTCGCCGACCGCTCTATAACTCCGTCGACAAACATTTCATAAGCAAATACATCATAATTACCTTCAACATAATTTTCTGTTTCTATGCTGTAGCTGAACGCCGCCAGATCACCCATTATCGGACCATAAATTTCGACATTTCCGCCAAAAATGTATAAATCATCAAAAGTCGTATCATCGGGAGTGATAATAATATCGTCCCGACTTATAAATTCCGCGGAAAATATCGTTGCAGGAACCAGCAGTAAAATAGTAATTAGGGCGATGAAGATCTTTGAGGTCTTATTAATCATTAGCCAATCCGTTACTTTCTATGACTCCTAAAGATACGATATTTGGAATCCCGAGTTTCTATTTTATTGCATTTTAACTGACAAATCTCGCATGACATATGCCAAAATTACTCGCAATCTTATATGAAGCAACAAAAATATCTCAAAAATTCCTTATTTTTTGGCATCATACCAACTTGCAGCAAATCTATCGGCATTTTTACCCGATTTTCTTCATAATCTCTTTTCCCGCAATTAATAATGACGATTTTTTGCCGATAGTTACCTAATAAGGCGACTGTTACCAAAGCTGCATTTATATGAAGATATTTCAGGATAAGGGCAAAAGTATATTGCCGCGGGTGGATACTCTTTTTCTCCTCTCGCGCCTTCTCATATTTGCTGGAATAGCCTGGGTCGTTCTCTATGCTGGTCTTGGAGGTCCAAACACCACCGGTCTGGCGATCCTTACCGGTTCCTACCTGATCACCATGGTTATTATGGGCAAACTAATCCGTGACGAGAGAAGAAATCTTAAAAAAGGCTATCTTGCTATTATAATATTCGACCTTATCTTTGTCACGGTTCTAATCAATCACGACGCCGGTTATCATTCCGACTTTTTCCTTATGTATTACCTGACCATAATGTTCGCCGCCTACCTTTTAACTTTCCCGGCTACATTGATTTTGATGGGCCTCACGACTATCGCCTACAGTGCCGTGATTTTCTCCGATATCAGACTCGAACATTCTGTCTATATCGCTATACGGATTGGCCTGATGTGGTTTTTGGCTATGGCCATTTCCTTTGTGTCGGACTATGTCAGGCGGTCTGAAAAACGCCTATTAAAGCTCCTTGATACTTTGAACCAGCGAACCACAGAGCTGGAAAAATCCCAGGCCCATGTTAAAATGATTTACGACCAATCGCGTATTTTGGGCGGAACCTTAAATGTTGATGAATTGGTCGAAGGCGTGATGAAGATTATGGGGCATTTGCTTGGATATTCCGCCAGCGGTATTATCCTGGTTGGACAGGGGAGAAATTTTATCTACCGCGGACGAAATATAAACGGCAAAGATAATTTCCATCTCAAGGCTGTCAACGAAGAAAAAAATGGACTTCTCTGGAAAGTCGCCAAGCAAACCGATCCCGTTTCAGTTGTCGATGTCAGGGGCCGCGATGATTATGAACCGCTGAGCCCAAATACCCGCTCAGTCCTATTGCTGCCTATGGTAGCCCATGGCAAAACCAATGGCATTATTCTGGCCGAATCGCCCTATAAGGGAGATTTCTCAGAAAGAGATAATGAACTGATTTCAATCGTTGCCCGTTCGGCTTCGATGGCTCTCGAAAACGCTATGCTGCACAAAAAAATGCAGGAGCTGACAATCACCGATGAACTGACCGGAATATATAATTACCGCTATTTTGCCCGTAAACTAAAAGAAGAGCTAAGACGCGCCGCCAGGTATAATCTACCGCTTTCAATGATTATGCTTGATATTGACTGGTTTAAAAAGTTTAATGATACATATGGACATGAGGTCGGCAATATCGTCTTAAAAGGAATAACATCGGTTGTCAAAAAGTGCATCCGGGATGTCGATATATTTGCACGCTACGGAGGGGAGGAATTTGTTATCATACTTCCAAACACGTCACAGGACGAGGTCTCCACTATCGGCGAGAGAATACGCGAGCAAATTGAAGCCGCGACTTTTGGCGGTGGAAACATCCCCGATCTGAAAGTGACTGTCTCGGTCGGTGTAAGTTCATTCCCGGAAAATAACAGGCCTTATGACGAACTGCTCTCTATCGTTGATAAAGCGCTTTACCGGGCCAAAGGATCCGGAAAGAACAACGTATGTGTGATGTGATATTATGAAAGAAAAATTAGGACAACTCTTCATAACCGGTTTTAAAAGCGAGACACCATCGCCGGAATTTCTCGAGTTTATTGAATCCGAGAATATCGGTGGCGTTATCCTTTTCAAAAACAACTGTAATCCGCACTCGCAGGCCGAAGACAGCATAAGCGAAATTGTAAATCGCTCCAGGGAAATTCCGTTTATAGCTGTTGATCAGGAGGGCGGACGTGTCAATCGGTTTGAAGGTGCTCCGGCCGAATATCCGTCCGCAGCCTATTTCGGTGAACGCAGCGACATCGAGTCATTCAAAGAATCGCTGAGTCGGGCCGCTTATTACCTACAGTCGCTTGGCGTCAATATGATGCTCGGCCCGGTGGCCGACCTGGGTCTAAACCAGGCCAATAAATGCCTGGAAGACAGGACCTTCTCAGCTTCCGCCGCCAAAGCCATGCCTTTCGTGGAAAGCGCTGTTCGTACTATCGGTAGTGTCGGGATGCTTAGCTGCCTGAAACACTTCCCCGGTCTGGGAGCCGCAGAGGATGATCCTCATAAAAAGATATCCGTTGCCGATTTCAATCTCCAGGATTTTCTGAACCGCGAAGCCCTTCCATTTAAAGCCGGGATTTCCGCCGGTGCCGACATGGTTATGACAACCCATCTCCAGTTGACCAGTATAGACAATAAAATGGCGACCGAGTCTGAAACGGTTATAAACCTGCTCCTGAGAGAAAAGCTCAATTTTGATGGTATTGCTATAACCGATGATCTCCTCATGAAAGGTGCTGAGGCTCTTGGCCGTTATGGCGAAAGAGCTTTGAAAGCTTTCAATGCAGGGCATGATATTCTCCTTTTCGGAAATAATTATCAGGCCGCACGAGCAGCCGTCGAATATTTCAAAAAGGCATATGATAAAGGCGATCTGGATCCTCATAGACTAAAAATTTCCCTGGAAAGAATTTCCGGTGTAAAATCAAAACTTTCGGCTTCGGCCATTTTGTAGTATAATCCGGCAATGTTAAACAGTATCATCAAAAAAGACAGCCATGTGGTTATCGGACTCAATTCCGGAACTTCGGCCGACGGGCTCGACTTGGCCGCGGTCAAAATAAAATACCGCCAGTCAAATCCGGTCCCCGAGTTTATTGCCGGTAAAACTGTCGTCTATCCCGATAATCTTGTCGAATCGCTTAATGAAGCTATCGGTGGTCATTTGTCAATCGATGAAACAATCATCCTCGATAGAAAACTCGGCAATTTCTACGGCGAACAAACCGCTCTGTTCAATGCCTTCCTTCGGCGAAAAAATATCAAACCGGATCTGGTCGCCTCTCATGGCCAGACAATCAGGCATCTTCCGGGCAAAGTGAAAATTGGCCGGAAAAAAGAAAGCGCGACCTTCCAGATGGGCCATCCCGAGTCTATCGCCGGGCGAACCGGCCTGCCCGTCATTGCCGATTTTCGTCAGGCCGATATCGCTTCCGGAGGCGAGGGCGCTCCCATAACTTCTTATCCCATGTGGCTGTTTTTTGCCGATAAAAAAGAAACCCGGCTGGTCATAAATATCGGTGGTATTGCCAATTATTTTCTTTTTGAAAAGGGCAAAGGCCCCGATAGCATCTCCGCTCGCGATTGCGGTCCCGGGAACACTCTTCTCGATATAGTCGCCAACCGCTTCTTTGGAAAAAGATATGATCGTGACGGCCGCTTTGCATCACGGGGCCAAATATCAAAAAGACTCCTGACAATTCTTCTGGCCGACAATTACCTTAAAGGAAAATATGGTCCATCTACCGGACGAGAAAGATTCGGTGAAAAATTCGTCGAAAATATTATAAAAAACGGCGAAAGTCTTGGGCTGGGGGGATTCGATGTCATGGCAACTGCCACCGAGCTAACCGCCGTAACGATCTCAAATTCTATAAAGCGTATAATAAGTAGAAAGAAACTTGAGAAAATATATTTGTTCGGCGGCGGATTATATAACGGATTCCTGGTTGATAGACTAAAAGAAAATATAAACGGTACTCAAATACAATCCGTCGAAAGACTCAATGTTGAACCAGATTTCCTTGAGGCCGCCTGCTTTGCTGTAATGGGCGGTATGGCCGTCAAAGGTATTCCCACCGGTGTTCCAAAGGTGACCGGAGGGAGAGGAAAGACTATCGGCGGACGAATAATTATGCCGCCACTCAGACGCAACAATAAAGAAAAAGGCTTTGTATGATATTACGGATTAAACATCTGGTTCTATCAGCAATCTCGCTCCTTCTGTTTATTATTATTTTTGGATGCGGGATGGTCCCCGACCTCAAGGAAGGCTCCGAAAGTATTCATGTCAGACTACCGTTTGTTAGAATTCTCCTCGATGATACCCGCAGTTCATTAACGGTTGACAGCGAGACCCCTTACTCCCTTGAATGTCTGCGGGGTGAAAAAAGCCTCGTTTACCATGCCTCCTATCCGGTTCAAATAAAAAAGCGCGGCGGCGAATTGGCTGTATATCTTGGAAGCGATATGATCGGTGACAATTTCAATGAGATCATTGTCGCTCCCCGCGGTAACAGCGGCTTTCTCGAATATGATTACAGACGCTACCGCGGTATCTTTAAGATGCTCCCGCGTGGGAGAAACATACAGGTCATCAATATCGTGCATATGGATGATTACCTGAAGGGTGTCGTTCCCCATGAGATTGGGTTCAACAAAGAGCGTGACGGCGAGGCCATAAAAGCCCAGGCCGTCGCTGCCAGAACCTACGCTATGGCGCATCTTTCACAATACGCCGATACTCCCTACGATATGAAAGCCGATATCTCCGACCAGGTTTATATGGGCGTTAACGGTGAAGTCGATAATATCTCTCGCGCTGTCGACAGTACCCGGGGTTATATAATTAAATACCGCGGGAATCTGATTAATGCTTATTATCATTCCACCTGCGGCGGATTTACCGATGATATCGACGAAGTCTGGGATAAACAGGCCGAGCCATATCTTCGGGCTGTAGAAGACAGCGGCTACTGCAGCTGGTCAAAATATTATAACTGGAAAGAATCATACACTGCCAGGCAGCTTAAACTTCGTATCGAAGAATATCTATCCTCTCAACGCGGCAGAACCATTCGTATCGGAGATATAACCGACATGTATGTCCGCTCACTTACTGCCGGGGGAAGAGTCGCACTTTTGGTTGTCGAAACGACCTCCGGTGATTATCAGTTTGGACGAGATAAAATCCGCTGGGTTTTTACACGCTCATCAAACCCGGAACTCATTCTCCAGTCAGCCCGGTTCAGCCTGAATGTTCAAAAGGATGCCAATGGCAGACTAAAACGCGCCGACTTTATCGGTGGTGGATGGGGGCATGGTGTCGGAATGTGTCAGTGCGGGGCAATTGGGATGTCTCGTGCCGGGTGGAAGTTTGAGGATATTCTTACATATTATTACCACAATACCGAAATTCTGAAATTGTATTAATACAACCATTGACCAATTACCATATTTCCCTATATTCTGGATATAGAATCCGACTGAACTGATGGATATTGCTGTGCCCTGCAAAGCAGCTGTTCTAAATTCAAGACAATCTCTAAGGCCGACCGGTACCGACCGATGGGTTACTAATACCGGAAAGGCCGTTATAGATGCCGCTTCAAAAGACTGTACTGTTCTCACCTCCTGCGACCTGAATACATGGAGCCTGGTTCTCTATTTTTGCTCCCGTAATAATATTCCAGCCCGTATATATTTTAATCATGCTCCAAATACCGATGTCGATGAACATATCTCCTTCATAAAAGAGCAGTACCATTTAGATAATAATACGGCCGGATATCATTTCATTCCAGTACAAGCAAAAGATAAAAAACATTTCCAGGCTATACGCGATAAAACAATCATAAACGATAGCGATATCATCTATCCGGTTTCCGTTCGCCCCGAGGGCAATCTTGATAAACTAATCGCCGATGCAAATAGTGAGATCATTGTTAACTACCGCACAAAGTATTCAGAAAGGAAGAAGAGCCTGATATTTTCAATAGAAAAAAAATTGGTAAATACAGATATAAACAACCTAATCAATAATCATCTTATACACTGGACAAGAACCTCGAACATTAAGTGGCCCGATGAAACACACTTTGATTTTTATAATAGCATTACGCAGTCAAAAGATATATACCCCAGGAATGCTTTCAATACATTGCACCATATCCTCGCTTCCAAAACCATTATCGCTTCATCACGCCATTTCAGGAAGGATCACCCCGCCGTTTCGTTTTCATCACTGCCTCCTTCCCGTGCGGCCGGTCTTATGCGGTACCGCGCTCGCTACCGTGAAATGACTTTCGAGCCATACGGCATAGCCGTCCCAAAAGAAATCGCCCGCAAGATGATGATCAAAAAAGTAATTTATGGTAATCCGGAGATGTTTCAATACCTTGATGATCCCGATAAACCATACTTCCAGAGCATCGGCAAAATAGGCAGTTGGCCGCCCGAAAAAGAATGGCGTCATATAGGAAACCTGGATCTATCCAGGATAAATATACATGATCTAACCGCTATTGTATGGAAACCATCCGAAATATACGGATTGAAGGAAATATTTAAAGGGAAAATTATCAGCTACTACAAAGATTGATTGAGGAGCTACTTACCGTTGTTGATCTTTTCCAGAAGATTCATATAACGGTCAGCCCAGAGTGAGCGCGCATGGTTGCGGCTTACATAATCGTGATACTTCTGCCCCAGCTCTTCACCGTTAATTTCCTTTTTGTAAAGAGCCTTAATGGTCGATGCCAGTTTTCCGGCATCGCCCGGTGCAAACGTCAGGGCGCCTCCGGCACGATCCAGCTCTTCGCTCATCTCACCTCCGGCCGTACCAAACACGATCGGACGTCCCGCCGCCATATATTCGAACACTTTGGTCGGGAGTGCTACCTGCGCCACCGGGACTTCTTTTAGACATTCAACCAGAACATCACCGGCTTTTAGATAGTAAGGTATTTCCTGTAAAGGCTGAAGTCCCACGAATGAAACATTATTGAGATTGTACTGCCTGGCCAATTTCTCGAGAGAACTCTTTTTCTGTCCGTCACCTACAAAAACGAAATGATACTGTCTTTCATCGGCCAAAAGACGTGCCGATTCAATTATTGTCTCGAGCGGACGAACCCACCCGAGAGTACCGCTGAATAAAACAAGGTATTTGTCTCCCCAGCCGTGCTTTTTTCTTATTCCGTTGGAATGACTGTAAATAAAATCATTCCCCACCCCTGACTTGATTGTCGAAAGACGTTCTTTTGGGACACCACCCAGGCTGATAAACTTCTCGATTCCGCTGGTGACACAGACGATATGGTCGGCCTTTTTATAAAGATAATTCATTGCTCTGCGAACCACCCGGGTAAAGGTCGATTTCTTCAAATTGCCGAATTGCTCGCCCGATTCCGGCTGAAGATCACGAATCTCCAAAACCAGTTTGGTTCGTTTTATCTTGCTTAGAATATAACCGACCAGGGCCGATGTTACCGGCGGCGAGGAAGCAAGAATAAGATCAAAATCGCCTTTTATTTTAAAGCTGTTAATAATCGAAGAGAATAAAAATGTAAGAAAACCGACCATCCTTTTTCTCGGCTGAGCATTCGATGCCGGAAGAACATAGGATCGCCTTATATCGATTCCGTTGACTATTTCCCTGGCGTAGAATTTTCCCTTGTATTGAGGAGAGACGATTCCGTCGGGATAGTTCGGCATTGCCGTTAAAACAGTAACATCATGACCACTGTCTTTAAAATGCAGCGCGAACTCATATAATCTCCGAACCGCGCCTCGCTCCGGAGGAAAATGCTGTGTTACCAGTAATATTCTCATAGCCTTACGTTTATATAGACGGCTAATATGCTATAGACCCCCAAAAAAAGCAACAAAAAAGTCAAAAAATTACCTGGTGCCTCGACTGGAGATCTGCTGTATCAGCCTGATTAATAATTACAATAATGTTCGGCTTTTAGCCACCTCATGTTTAGCATAAAAAGAAATTTCGATATGGAAAGGGGGGTTATTGAATTGCTTTTTGGTCCCCTTTAGAATTTTCTCCTCCCCTATTATATTTAAAAAGTCGTAGCCTGGTTCCTTTAGCTTTCCAAAGTTATTTGATAAATGTCGAAAAAGCAAGCTATTATGTTTAATTTACTTAAAAAATATTAATTCTACTCTACGGTTCTTTTGACGACCTTCCCGGGTCTTGTTGGAAGCTACAAAGTTGGTTTCGCCCCTCCCGCGTGGCATTAACCGATCCGAGTCGACCCCCTGGCTAACCAGATAGTCGCGAACCCGGTTTGCTCTTTTCTGTGATAACGTCCTGTTGGCCTCACTTGTTCCAATATTATCCGTATATCCGTTAATTTCTACCCTTATCCCGGGAGCCTTAACCAGTAGTCGGGCAATAAAATCAAGTCTTTCCTTCGTCTTTCTATCAATTTCAAATGATCCCGATATATATTTGATATTAAGCGTTATCGGCCGTTCCAGAGGAGAAAGATCGAGGCATCCGGTATAATCAACCCCCAGATCGGGCTCCGAACCCGGGCAATCATCGAGCCCGTCCGGAACACCGTCATCGTCACTGTCCAAAGGACACCCGCTCGTATCTACTATAGCACCAATTAAATTTCCGGGACAGCTGTCAAGATAATCGGCCAGACCGTCACAATCAGTATCGATCGCACAACCGTCAATATCAACCATCCCGTAGGCCGCGATCGCTGTGTTCGGGCAGTTATCGTTTATATCCGGCACGCCGTCGCCATCACCATCGGACATATCTCGCCCAGAAAGTACAGTCCTGGCCGGGGGCGCTGCCGCTGGAGTTTCGTCTTCTGCCTTAACCGCCTGGACCATTATCGGTCTTTGCCTTGACCTGATCTCCTTCCCCAGTGAATATGACAATTTCAGTTGGAATCCGGTATTCCACTGATTCATCCCCGACTCGAAACTTTCATTGAATTCCACCCCCAGACCTGTCAGATAATTGGCGTAGGTATCCAGGCCAAGAATAAACCTTTCGCCTATCCTGTATTCGAATCCCAATTTTATGGGAATATAAATTTCTGTAAAAGAAACCTCCGATGCAATATCCCTCTCATCCGGAGCCTTAAAAGTTGTATCATTATCCGGATCAACCAGCTTCCGGTTTGATATTCCAACACCGGTTCCCATATCAATCGCAAAACGGTTGTGATAAGGCATAAGTCGATACTCTAATACACCGCCCACATTAAACCCATCCCACGCCCGAGTTCTGCTATCGGAATTGCTTCCCAACTTGAATTCCGAATCAATGGAGTTGTCATCGTAAATTTTATAAAAGGTCATATCCAAACCCAGACTCAATCGTCCCGTAAGATGAGCGTTGGTATGAAGACCGTAGCTGAATTGATAAGGGAAATATGGCTCATCACCACTCGAGAAATTTAGAAACCCGCCGTGCGCGCCCGCTGAGAATGCTCTGTTGCCGTCAGCATATACTCCGCTCGCCAAAATAATAATCAAAAATAAATATAGAGTCCTTCGCATATCGACAATGTCATATTTGACAACATTTTATGCAATAATTTTCGACAAAAAATTTCTATTTGCGTAAAAAAAGATTAAAACATACTTTATTTATAGAAGGTCAATCGGATGATTGTCTACATCACTATTATCAGGAGGGATTCACGTTGGATTTTCAACCACTGCATGAATGGCCGAAAAACGAACGTGATGCAAAAGAAATTCAGAAGAAATTTCGCGATAGCATTATAACCGTTAATTCTATCGATAAGCCGTCGCTGATCGCCGCCGTCGATACCGATTTCAATGATAATAATCAGCGCCTCTATGCCTCGGTTGTGCTGGCAACCTATCCGGGCCTAAAAGATTTGGAGCGAACTGTTGCCGAACTCGATGCCGCCTTCCCATATATTCCCTCATTGCTTGCTTTTCGCGAAGGTCCGGTTATCCTAAAAGCCCTGGCCCGTTTGAAAAACAGACCGGATCTCATTATGTTCGCCGGTCATGGAATAGCACATCCTGCGCGGTTCGGAATGGCCTCTCACATGGGATTGATAACGGATATTCCTTCAATCGGATGTGCCAGAAAAATCCTGTCGGGAACCTATGAACCGCCCGATAAAGCCAGAGGTTCACTCTCAACTCTATATATGAATAATGTCAAATGCGGCTATGTTCTTAGGACCAGGGATGAGGTCAAACCGATATTTATCTCGCCCGGACATAAAATATCACTCGAAACATCGTTGGAAATAGTGAAATCCTGCCTGACCGGTTACCGAATACCGGAACCGCTCAGATCTGCACACTTATATGCTGGTAAATTCAAAAGATCCACAGCCAAAAAAAGGAGTTCAGCCAAATAAGCCAGAATAATACGGATTACATTTCTTTATAAAAGAACTATTGAACGATTACCCAAAACGTAATATCTTTAAATATGATTAGTAAAGACGATATCCTGAAACTTGCCCGGGAACTGTATCCATATCAGGTAGAATTCCGCAGAAAAATACACCGTCGCCCGGAATTATCCAATCGCGAATTCGAAACCACCAAAGCGATTATCGGGGAATTAAAACAAAACAAAATAAATATCCGAAAAATAAATATCGAAACCGGTGTCGTCGGCGAAGTTAACGGAAAAAAAGAGCCGGTTGTAGCTATTCGTTCCGACATCGATGCCCTCCCGATCACCGAACAGACCGACCTGCCTTTCAAATCAGAAAATAAGGGAGTCATGCATGCCTGCGGACATGACATGCATATCGCGATTGTTCTCGGGACGGCATTACTCCTCAATAAGATAAAAAAAGAAATGCCCGGATCGCTCCGCCTCATTTTTCAACCGGCCGAGGAACAGCCGCCCGGCGGTGCGCAGCGCATGATAAAAGCCGGGGCGCTCGACAATCCGCGCGTTAGCACTATATTGGGCTTGCATGTCGAACCCTTTATCAAGACCGGGCAAATTGGTCTTCGCGACGGCCCAATGATGGCCGCCGTCACCGATTTCGATATCACAATAATCGGTAAGGGTGGTCACGCCGCTATTCCCCACCGGGCGGTCGATGCCGTCTCGGTTGCGGCCGAGGTCATAGAATCGGCCCAGAAAATTATTTCCCGGGAAATTCATCCGGTGCGATCCGGCCTCATAACTTTCGGCACAATAAACGGCGGCACTGTCCGGAATGTAATCGCCGAAGAAGTCAAGATATCCGGAACCGCACGCACCCTCGATGAAGAAAATGCAAAACAGATTCCAAAATTGTTGAAGCGTACAATCGACGGCATCTGTCGGGCAAGAGGCGCAAAGTACAAACTCGATATTCTGACCGGTTACCCGGTTATGATGAATCATCCCGAAACCAACCGTCTTTTTGACCAATGCTTTACGGAATTGTTCGGAAAAGGAAAAATAAAAGAAGCACCTTCCGGATTGGGCGGAGAAGACTTCGCGTTTTATTTGAAAGAAATACCGGGGGCTATGGTTCGGCTCGGAATTAAAAATACCAAAATCGGCGCCAATAAGTCATGGCACTCACCGAAGTTTATCGCCGATGAAGAAGCAATTGTCTACGGTACTGCTCTCTTGAGCTATGCCGTACTAAAATATATGAAAGGGGCTTAAAATGGCCCGACTATTAATAATTGTATCTTTCATAGTTATTATATCTTCCATTGCCTATGGGAGTGCCGTGTATCCCCGAATGGTATACAACTATTCTAATTACAGCTTTGTTTCTTCCATCGCCGTCGGGTTTGATTATGTCTACTTCGCTACGACCAACGGAATTATAAGGTACCATATCAATGATGAAGAATGGGATATCCCCATCCCTAAAATAGAAGGACTGATTGATTATTCTATTGGAAGGATACAGGTATCATTCGATGATGAGTTGCTATGGGTACAAACCGAGTTCGGTATCTATGAATATGATTTCTTGACCGATGACTGGGATAAAGTAGAATCGATGCCGCCTGTAGAAACTCAGGCCGAACATCTGGCCCCGGATCCGCATTATTTCGCACCCTGGGGGTTTAATTACCTTCCAGGTGGAAAAATCGTCAGTGACCAGGGGCGGACCTATCAACTGACCGACATAGTAAATGATAATTGGGGTAATCTGTGGATAGGTACCTGGGGATTGGGCCCTGCCCGCGCCGATGCTACCGCCAGACAAATCGAATTTATTAATTATGGCCTGATTGAAACCGATGTCACTTCCATATATAAGGAAGACGGCAATTTCTGGATCGGGGGCATTTCCAATTCTGATTATCGCACCGGTATTACTTTCTTCGACTGGGATGATAATTATTTCGAACATATTCAGACCGAAACCGATTTAATCGGTTATGGAATTGATGTTAACGATATTTCTGGAAATGAAGAAAGTATCTTTCTGGCTACTATGGATGGCATAGTCGTAATCGACCGGGAGGAAGCCAGGACCACTGACCGCATGCGCCGAAAATCGGGACTTCCGGATGACCGTGTCCTTTCTTTGCATGCAAGCGACGATACCCTCTTTATAGGAACCGAATTTGGACTTGGAATACTTCATCTCGACCCGGATACACTCGAGCAGGAAACCAGGATGCTACTTTCACCCCTTGCTATTTATTCACTCGAACAGATTGAAGATCATCTCTGGATAGGGACTGATAAAGGAGCCTTTAGATATAATCTCAAAAATAACAAACTTGGCAAACTGGAAGCCGCTGAGGTTACCGCTTCAGGAATAATTTACGATATTGCTACCAACGGCAGGAAAGTCTATCTGGCCACGAGCGACGAACTCGTCTCAATAGATCTCAGGACCGCCGATATTGAACAGTACCCTCAAGTCAATAATTACGGAGGAATAAGAGCCGTTGCTGTCTCCGATACTATTATTGCTGCCGCTGTTTATAATGGACTTTTGCTTATTTTCGACGGGCGGTCAAAATATCACCGGTTCTATGATTTGGGCGATGGTCTCATCTCCGATGTTATCCGCGATATAACCTTCGATGGCGAATATATCTGGCTGGGAACTGAAAGAGGATTAACCAGATTCTGGTATAAAAGCCCGGAGTTGTAATCGATTTGTCATATTCCTAAAATCTGGTTGTATTATATCAATAAATTGTTTATCTTAAATGGCTTATAGGCATTGGGTTGGTGTGGCGGAGTATATTTGATGTCGGTTAAAACATTTCAATTTATATTCGCATGTCTGCTGGGTCTGTTCCTGTTGCCCGTGCAGGGAATATCGGCCGATCAGGATGTTTTCGATATATATCCCCTTGAAGTTCAGGGAGTGATCTATGATTTTATAAATGGTGATTTTGATGGTGACGGCCTTGGAGATATAGGTGTCATTTATGCCGCCGAAGGCGACTACTACACCCGCTATATCGGACTTCATCTTCAGGACCAAAACACCGGCTTCAGGCGAAATGCCGACTACCTTACAACCCTTCCGACAACCGCCGCTCAGATTAACGCCGCTGATATAGACGATGATGCTGTCGATGAAATACTCATAATCGATTCCGAAGGTGTCTCAGTTCTCAGGTTCAGCATCAACGCCGGTCTTTCCAAACCGGTAAGAGTCGTGCGGCAAAAAACCGTCTTCTCATTTCCGCTCAATCATGGCATTATTGTGATGCCCTTTTTATTCGATATTAATGACAGTCCCGGTCCCGAGATGATCATCCCGGGTCAGCAAGGTTATCTGATTCTTGAGCAGGGCGACCGTGGTAATTACCAGCTTCTCAATCAGCTGGAAATTTCAGCCGCCGCCCAAAACCATGACAAATATTTTAATGAATTCGCCCGACTACCCTACATTGATTTAGACCTTTCATTCCCCGGAATTCATGTCGCCGATGGCAACCTTGATGGACGTAATGATATATACCTTATCTGGGACCGCAAATTGGCCGGATTCCTTCAGGATCAATCGGGAAACTTCGCACAGAAGCCCGATTTCGAAATTGATTTCTATCCCGCACACGTCAGGGGATACCTTCAAAGCAGACTCGTTGACTTCAATGGCGATAACCGTCCCGATGTTGCTGTCTCAAATACTTCCGGCGGAATGACCAATACCAATACTATTATCCGATTCTATCTGGCGGGTACCGACGGCAAAATAAATCCGGTATATAAAAAGGAAATAAATCTGTCTGATTCATATTGTAACCTGATTCTCGGCGATGTCAACGGTGACCGCCGGACCGATCTTGTCGTTCCTGCCATAGAAGTCGGCGCCATGGCAGCCACCAAAGTGTTTTTAACCAAAAAGACCGACCTGCATATGCTGGTTTACCAGTTCACCGGCGGCATTCCTGAAAATGAACCGAATCATCGACTCCGCTACGAATTCCGCTTCAACTTCAATGATCCAATGCCTACTGCCGAAGTCGCGGTCGATTGGTCAACTGACTATAACGGCGATAATATCCCCGATATGGTTTTCTGCAGCGGCAACGATGAAATAAAATTTTACTGGGGCGAAACTGCCGAGTATCTCCCGCGAAGACCCAATGTCGAAATAGGGCTCGATCACCCCATGCAGATTCACCCGGTTAACCTGAATAAAGGGAATTTCAACGATGTAGTTATCCGCCATAATCTCGGCGGCACTATAGATAAAATAACAGTTCTGAAAAATAGTAGTAGTTAATTAATTCGTAGAGGGACAGTGATATGGCAGAATTCCAATTACCCGGATGTTTAAAGTGCAACGAAGGCCTTCTGGTGCCTCTTTCCGACTATGGTCGTGATGGTGCCACAATAATGTATAAAGCGTGGGCTTGTTCGAATCCCGATTGTGGATTTTCTATTCGTATTGACAATGGTGAAATAAGTTACGGAAAACCTATTAAAGTATCTTCAAAATAATATATGGCGGCCTTATTAGAAAATTTGTGGGTCAAAATAGCAGCAATTATTCTCGCCATTTTGCTGTGGTTTCATGTTGCGACCGAAAAAATCTATCAGCATGAAATTACTCTCCCCCTCGAAAAAATAGATATAACCGGTGACCTGGTTTTGGTCGATCCCCCGCCCGATTCCGTCCGGATTGCCGTCTCGGCAACAGGAAAACGTCTCCTTAGAACCGACTGGAAAAAACGAGGCTTAAAACTTACCGTTACCCGAAGTTACCCCGGCAAATTCAAAGTCGACCTCGACAAAAACAACACCAATCTGATAAAGGCCGAAAAAGTATCTCTCGTCGATATTGTAAATCCGCTTGAAATAACCTTAAACTGCGACCGAAAAGTGCAAAAGGAAGTCCCCGTAAGGGTCCGGGTCAGTGTTGATCCTGCCGAAGGTTTTACCGTCAAAAGCAAAGACTCACTTTTACCCGAGATGGTTACCCTTACCGGCCCGCAGAAAACTCTGGCCGATATACAGTACGTATACACCGAAGAAAAGTCGATTGAAGGTATCAGAAAAGACATTGTTCGCAAAATTCCGCTCGCCCCGTCCGATGAATACGGCGTTGTATATCAGCCCGATTCGGTTTACCTGTATATGACGGTCGTCCCGGTTAAAAGAAAAATATTTTCAAAAATAGATGTCGAACTGATAAATGCTCCCGAAGATACTATTTTTAATTTGAAACCGTCTCGAATCGAGATCCGAGTGATCGGCGAAGCCGCCGCTATCGACAGTCTGCGTCCATCAGATATCTCGGCCATAGCCGACTACATGCTCCGTGATTCAGACGGCAAAGCCCCGATTGAGCCGATTTTCCCGGCCTCCGTTTCTCTTCTCCACCAATCTTTCGACTCAGTTCGTATCACTCAAAAACGATGATTACCCTCGGTGTCGAAACGTCATGCGATGAAACCTCTGTGGCCGTTGTCGAAAACGGCCGGAGCGTCCTTTCTAACATTATTTTAAGCCAGCTTGTCCATGAAAAATTCGGCGGGGTAGTCCCCGAACTGGCCTCACGCGAGCACCTAAAAGCAATACTGACTGTCTATGAACAGGCACTTAAAGAAGCAAATATAAAACCTTCAGATATTGACCTGTACGCTGCAACTTACGGGCCCGGCTTGGTCGGTGCTCTCCTGGTTGGACTTAATTTCTGTAAAGGGCTCGCCTTCGGCCGAAAAAAACCATTCGTCGGCGTCAATCATCTCGAAGGACATATTGCCTCCAATTATCTGACTCATCCGGACCTTCCCGAAAAACATCTGACTCTCATAATTTCCGGCGGACATACTTCGCTGGTTTTAGTCGAAGGTTTCGGCAATTACACCATACTGGGTCAGACTAAAGACGATGCTGTCGGCGAAGCCTACGATAAAGTCGCCAAACTTTTGGGCCTTGGTTATCCCGGTGGAAAAGAAATCGACCGGCTCGGAAATATAGGAGACAAAAAATACTTCAGATTCCCTCGAGGTGTAATTCACGAAGAAAGCTACGATTTTTCATATTCAGGGCTTAAAACAGCTGTCGCGCTCCATGTCCGTGATTTGAACGACGATGAACTCGAATCCCGCAAAGCCGATATCGCCGCTTCATTCCAGGAAGCCGCTCTTGAAGTTCTTGTCGTCAAAACCGTTCGGGCCGCGAAAGAACATAATATCAAACATGTAACTTTATCCGGAGGCGTCGCCTCCAACAGCCGTCTTAAAGAACTGATGAAAAACAACTTGGGCAAAAGCAATATCAGTTTCTATTTTCCTCCTCCCGATCTCTGCACTGATAACGCCGCCATGATCGCCGCCGCAGGGTTTCGAAGATATAAATTAGATGGCCCCTCCGAATTATCCACAAACGCCATTCCCTACCTTAAATTGTCCTGATATTTTTAATTTTCAAACTGTTTTTGACCGATATATATTCTAAGCCATGACAACTGCCGTATTAAAAAATGCCGTCCGCGATAAATATCTTTATATAATCGGAATAATTATTCTGGCAATATATCTTCCGGCCCTCTACGATCTCGTCCTCAACTGGTACAATGATCCGAATTACTCCCACGGTTTCCTGGTCCCCTTAATCTCTATCTATTTGGTCTGGCGAAAACGTGAAGAAATCGCCGATATAAAAACCGAATCATCTCCCGTCGGCCTTTTCCTAATCTTCGGAGCCGTTATTTTATTTATCCTCGGAAACGGTGCCTCCGAATACTTTACTGTCCGCCTTTCCCTGGTAGTCTTAATGTTCGGAGTGGCTCTGTATCATCTGGGATACCCGATGATCAAAAAAACCTGGTTCGCCTTTTTCTTTTTACTATTCATGATTCCCATTCCCTATGTAATCTATTTCGCCGCAACCTTCCAGATGCAGCTTCTTGCCAGCAAAATTACCACCTCGCTTTTAAGCGGTATCGGTATGACAGTTGTCCGGCAGGGGAATATAATCGCCCTGCCCAATCAGACCCTCGAGGTCGCGGAAGCCTGCTCCGGCCTTCGCTCGCTTATCTCACTGCTCGCTCTGGGTGCCTTGTTCGCCTATACTTATCAGAAGAAATTTTCAGCTCAGATCATCATGTTTCTCTCGACTATCCCGATTGCCGTTTTGGCAAACGTTTTCCGGGTCTTTACAACATCGGTAATAGTCTATGCCGCTGAAATAGATGCCACAGCCGAACCGATGCACACTCTTATGGGAGCATCAGTCTTTATTATTGCCTTTATCCTTCTTCTGATCGAAGGTGCCATATTGAGGAAAGTATTCAAATGAAGGGTAAGATCTATATAACCATTATTGTCGTCGTAATTGGCGGAATCGTCGGCAACCTGCTCAGGTTCACTGAACAAACACCCGATCATCCTGCGCAATTTGGTCAAATACCATTGGAGCATGCCGGATGGAGCGGGGTGGAAGAAACTTTTGAAGATTTTGCCTATGAGGTTCTTCAGGCCGATACCACTACCTTGCGTGAATATGAAACAGCCGATGGATCCGATGTCCAGCTTTTTGTCGCTTATTTCAAATCTCAAAAATACGGCTCTCAAATCCATTCGCCGAAACATTGTCTTCCCGGGGGAGGTTGGCGTATTGACCGCGCCGAACCATACCGGCTGGAATTGCCCGATGGCACAATAAAAGATGTAAATCGCATGATTATATCTCTTAAGGATTACCAAGCCCTGATGCTCTATTGGTTTGAAACCCGTTCCGGCGCAATTCGAAATGAATACGGTCTTAAACTTGATCTTGTCAAAAATGCAATTCTGTTTAATCCTACCGACGCCGCAATTGTCAGAGTTACAGTTGACGCCAGCGGTATTGATTTCCAGAAAGCGACCCAACGAGGGACCGAATTCCTCGCTGAATTCCATCCCTATATTCAGAAATCACTTCCGTTCTAATTATAATTTAGACTTGAAATTACACTGAAAAGGCATTTTCTTATGTAAATGCTGAAAGCCTATATTAAACTCATCCGACCCGGTCAATGGGTTAAAAATGGTGTCGTTCTGGCCGGACTTATTTTCGCCGGTGAAGCTGCCAATGCTGATAAGGCATTAATAGCTTTTCAGGCACTCATTGCATTCTGTCTTCTGGCCTCATCGGTCTATGTCCTGAATGATATAAAAGACCACGATAGAGACCGCCTGCATCCGCTCAAAAAAGATCGACCCCTTGCTTCCGGAAAAATTTCCGTCACTACCGCCGCCATAATAGGCATCGTCTTTTTTCTGGGAGGAATGGCGCTCGCGGTTAGTATCAATTATCCATTTACAATAGTTGCTGCTCTCTATGTCCTTATAAATCTCCTTTACACCTTTTTATTGAAGAATATTGTCATTATTGATGTCATGACCATAGCTGCCGGATTTGTCCTTCGGGCTATTGCCGGAGCCGTAGCCATTAATGTCGACATAACCACCTGGCTTCTAATCGCTACTTTTGTTCTGGCTCTCTTTTTGGCATTCGGCAAACGGAGGCATGAAATAACTTTCCTCGAAGACGGAGGTGTGGGGCATCGGGAAATTCTCCGTAAATATTCTCCATATCTTCTTGACCAGCTGATTGGCGTCGTTACCGCATCAACTGTGGTAACCTATTTTTTCTATACTATCTCTCCCGAGGTCGCCCTGAAACTTGGAACCCAGTATCTGGTTATTACGGTACCCTTCGTAATATATGGTATTTTCAGATACCTTTATCTGGTGCATTCCAAAAAACAGGGCGGTTCACCGACACGATTGCTCCTAACCGACCTGCCGTTACTGATTGATGTCCTCCTTTGGCTTGCGACAGTTGTCTTAATCCTTTATATTCTCTAATGTATGGAAAGACGCGATTTCCTAAAACAGACCGGCAAAGCGGTCGCCCTTGCGGCTGTAACTGCGGGGACAGGGCTCTATTTTCATAATCGGGAAACCGGAAAAGAAGCGACGATAATTACCAAAAATGTAGATTTTCAGGTCCCGCCCGATAATAATCTTCCGTCAATAGTCCTCTCAGAAAATGAAAATCATACCGCCGCCATGAATGCTTCTCTCGATGCTATCGGTGGGATAAACAGGTTTGTCAAACCGGGAGAAAGAGTTACCGTCAAACCCAATGTTGGATGGGATCGCACTCCCCAGCAGGCCGCTAATACCAACCCGGTTCTGGTTGCAGAAATGGTTCGTCTATGCTACGAGGCCGGGGCCAAAGAGGTTATCGTAACCGATATTACATGCAATGATGCCCGGCGGACCTTTATCCGTTCCGGTATACGCGATGCCGCAGAAAAGGCCGGCGCCCGTGTTATTTTGCCAAAATCCGAGGACTACATACAAACTAATCTTAATGGTAAGTTACTGACCACCTGGCCGGTATTGAAATATTTTATCGAAACCGACCGCTTCATAAATATGCCTATTGTCAAACAGCATTCCCTCTCCCGTTGCACTATTGGTATGAAAAATCTTTACGGTATCCTCGGCGGTCAAAGGGCACAGCTTCATCAGAGCATTGATCAGTCCATTGTCGATCTGGCCGAGTTCGTAAAACCCACTTTGATAGTTGTCGACGCCACTCGTGTCCTTCTTCGAAATGGCCCTCAGGGCGGTTCTTTAGCCGATGTTGAAATAGCCAACTCGGTCATATGTGCGACAGACCAGGTTGCCGCCGATGCCCGCGGTGCCGAATTCCTTGGACTTAACCCGGAACAGGTAGGCCATATTATTCTGGCGGAAAAAACCGGACTCGGTAATATCAACTACAATGCTTCAGGATATAAAGAAATCGCATAATGACTATAAAAACGACCAGAAATCTAAGACGCATATCCCAGATAGTATTCTTTCTCATATTTTTCTGGCTGATTCTCAAAACTACATTCGAAGTTGATTTCAATGTTGCCTCGACCGAAGGTGCTATCGATTTGCCTTACCCTGTCTCCATCGCCCTGGAATTCGATCCATTGGTCGCCGTCTCGAATCTACTGGCCAACGGTACTCTCTATATGGGGCTTCTGTGGTCGCTGGTAATCCTGATCCCGACTATATTTCTCGGACGATTTTTCTGCGGTTGGATCTGCCCGCTGGGAAGCCTTAACCACTGGATCTCCGAGATACGCTCTGAGCGCTTTTCCCGAAGGGGTCTAAAAAAAATTCAATCCAATAAATATAAAAAATATCAACGCATAAAATACTATATTCTCTTCGGCCTTCTTGCCGCCGCACTTTTGGGTTCGCTCCAGATTTCTCTCCTTGACCCTATCCCTCTCCTGGCCCGCTCGATCGGAACCGTTGTATTGCCGACTCTCCATACTATCGCCGATGGAACCCTAAGCGCGATAAAATCGCTCAATATAGATATCCTGAGCGTCCAGGCGCAGGTTGTTTACGATAACATCGCCCCGTTCTTTATCCCTTACCGGCAGGCACATTTTAATGCGATCCTGACAATCGGTATCTTTTTTCTTTTCATACTTGTTATGAACCGAATCTACACCCGTTTCTGGTGCCGGGGATTATGTCCGCTGGGCGCCCTCCTGGGAGTCTTCTCTCGATTCTCCATATTCGGATTGGAAAAGAAAGTCGATGAAAAATGCAAGGGATGCTCCGGATGTGTTCTGCGCTGTCAGGGTGCCGATGGCCCCGATGTCGGTTCCCGCTGGCGCCAGACCGAATGTGTCCTCTGCCTGAACTGCCAGGCAGAATGCCCGCACGGCAATCTTCAGTTTAAATTCTTCCCGAAAAATAAAACCGGCACCAAAGAAAATCCGCCGGCCATAGAAAAAATCGACATATCCCGCCGTAAGGTCGCTATATCCGTCGTCGGCGGACTTGCTCTCGTCCCGCTTTTTAGAACCGGTGCGGCCTTTCAGGTCAATACCAGCGAAAAATTAATTCGTCCGCCCGGCTCTGTAAATGAAGATGATTTTCTCGCGCGGTGTATCCGCTGCGGGCAGTGCATGAGAGTCTGCCCTAACAATGCCCTCCATCCAACCCTCTCTGAAGCTGGATTCGAAGGCCTCTGGACCCCTATAATGATACCAAAAATCGGCTATTGCGAACATACCTGCACTCTTTGCACCCAGGTCTGTCCGACCGAAGCAATAGAAAGACTTACTATAAAAGAAAAAGTCGGCACTGAAGAACTCCGATCGACCAAAATGGGAACTGCCTTCGTCGATCGCGGACGCTGCCTTCCGTGGGCTATGGCTACACCATGCATCGTCTGCGAAGAATGGTGCCCGACAACGCCGAAAGCAATATATCTCAAGGAAGAAACCGTCCTCGACCGCGACGGCAACGAAGTCCTCGTAAAAAGACCCTATGTCGATCCCGATATTTGTACCGGATGCGGAGCCTGCGAATATGCCTGCCCCGTAAACGATAAAGCCGCCATCAGAGTCACGTCGATAGGCGAAACTCGGTCAAAAACAAATCAACTAATTCTCGAAAGTAAGGGTATAAAGAATAAGACCAATCGAAAGGGTTAATATTATGAATCGCAAGCAAATAATCCTGTTCCTTGTAATTCCGTTATTAATGCTGACCGCATGCGGCGGTGGCGAGGAAACCGTCTCGCAGACCGCCCAGTATCTACCTGAACAATTTCCGGAACTCGATATGACCCGAATCAATGAAATCAGAACCTTTACCGATACCACCCTGTGGGAATATATAAACGGCGCCGCCGATTTGTATCTTAAATACAATTTTACTGAGGTCGCCACCGCTGACTATTCCAAGGGCAATACCGAAATAGTCGTCGATATAAATCGATTTAAATCATCAATCGATGCTTTCGGTCTTTATTCGACTTTCCCGCGTAATAATGGCACTATCCTTGACATGGGTGTTGAAGGATTCGTCTCCCCGCCAAGCCTTAATTTCGTCAAGGGTGACTATCTCGTTAAATTGGTCGCTTTTCCGGATGATGAAGAAAGCCAGCTGGCCATGATTAATCTTGCCCAGGAGCTCGAACGAAGACTGCCAGGTGCAACCGAATACCCCGCCAGGTTCGGTCTTTTTCCGGTCGAAAACCGTATCCCCGCGACCAACCAGTACTCGGCCGAGTCATTTATGGGAATGCAGTTTCTGGATCAGGTTTACAGCTATGATTATCTTTTCAACAGCGATACCGTAACTTTCTTTTTGACAACCGACAGTACGGGGGAAAAATATCTGCAGTATAGCGAATATATAGAAAACTCCGGAACCCTTAATGAAGCACCAGAAAATCTGGGACTAAATTCCGAATATTCTTTTATGTACGAAGACAGTTTCTACGGGACAATCATTGCCGGCCTGTCTGAAAGGACATTGCTGGGAATCATTAATTACAGTCCCGCTTACGATGAATTTGTCACTCAGTGGATTCTGTCTCTCTGATTTTAATTTTTAAGGAGGATGCTTTGAAATTTTTCACATCTTTGATTTTGTCACTGATTCTGTGCATGTCCGTACAGGCGATTGATCTGGCCGAAAAATGGCCCGATGGTAAGACTGAAAAAATATCCTATGATCTTGTCACATATAAGCCACAACAAACCTCCAATAGTATCGATGTCGAGCTCTCTTACGATAACAAGAAAAATATATTTACCTATCACCAGGTTTTGACTATTACCGCGCAGAACATTCAGATGGAAAGCGTCGAAAAATACAAAGGCGACGATCTGAAATTTATATCATCAGTAAACAATATCAACCTGCCGCCAAGAATCCTCGAAGAACTCGGAGCCGACTCACTGGTTATACAGGCCCATTCTGATGGTGACAGCATAGTCATACACAATAATTTGGACCCTGCTAATAAAGTTGCCTATGACCATCCTGCCGGTTTTACGACCAGTGTCGGCTCGCTACTGGCTACCCGCGGAATGGACTTTAAACCGGATAGGACCTTTGAATATACTTTTATTAATCTGCTGGCGCCGTCACAGGGAAAATATCCAGCGATCGAATCCACCGATTCTGTTATTCAAATTGAAACGGTAACCGTGCCCGCCGGGACATATGAATGTTATAAAGTCCAAAATAAAACCTCCGGCTCAACCGGCTTCTCATTCTATGCAAAAGAACTGCGTAATCTCCCGGTCAATACCAAATTGATCGATTCCGAAGGCTCAGTCGTTATGGAACTTAAATTGAAAGAATATAAACTGGTTGAATAATAAATTCAGTCATATATTTACGCATGGAACATAATCTAAAAAGATACAAAAAACGCCGTCAGCCGCAGACTTTCAATATTATTGTAAACAAAGAAGCGGCTGAATACTCCAGCGATGGTGTAGACTTCCTTATCAAGCGTCTTGAAGATGCCGGTGCTCGGTACTTTTTCGCTCAACCCGATTCCAGCCGTTCCACGGTAGCCTATACAAAAAAGATCCTGAACAAAAAGCCGGACGGCATTATTGTTTGCGGCGGCGACGGTACCGTTAATCTGGTCGCTCGTTCATTAATCCGCCGTAAGACCATTCTGGGAATTGTCCCTATGGGGCAATATAACAATATTTATCGATCACTTTATGGCGGTAAAGCCGATATCAAAAACGCTGTCGATAATATCTTAACCGGAAAATATCGCAAAATAGACTATGCCGTAGCATCGGGTAATTTCTTCCTCGGTGCCCTTGCTGTCGGATTTGTTCCCAGACTGCACGATATACTGATGCGAAAACGTAATCCCCGTTTCGGTATCGGATGGTCCCGTCTGGCCGCACAGGCCGCAGCTAATACGCCGGTAAAGGATGTCTCCATTAAAGTCGATGCCTTCGCATTCGACCTGGCCCCTCGCGTTCTTAATATCAACCTCCTGCCAGATATTCTAGGCCTCAAATTCGCCCCGGCCTGCATAGATAGCGACGGCAAGTGCGAAATAACTTTCGACACCGGCGACGGCAGTGCAATCATTTCATCATACATCCGGAATATTTTCAAAGGCAAATATGTATACGCCGATAATATCAGGATGTACCGTGGTGAGAAAATTTCCGTGTCGCCGATGGAAGGGCGCAAAGTATTTATTGATGGTGACGTAATCGAATGGCCGGCCCGGGAAATGACCATAGAGACCTATTCCGAGCGGCTTAAGATCTTTCAAAAATATTAGAATTGATATCGATGAAACCTATTTGTCTGATTGTAATATTTTTGCTTTCTGCTGCCCCGCAAATCCGTGCGCAGCAGACCGATTTTCCTGTCGATACTGTCAATGTGACTGGTGATACTCTCGAATCACCGAATGTCGGTATTCTTTCCGCAGACGCATATTATGTCGATATCGAAGACACTGCAAAAAAGGGAATCAATGCAACCGAAGCTCTCTTTCGCTCCTTGTTTGTGCCGGGTTGGGGGCAGTTCAGCAATGGAAGCTATATAAAGGGCGGCATTATCCTGATTGTCGAATCAACTCTTATCGGCACCATCGCACATTATGAAAACAAACGAAGCGACGCTCGCGAGGCATTCATGCAGGCAGATGAATCAGAAAAGGCCGTATTGTTTGCAAAATTCCAGGACGCTGAAAATGACCGCAATCGGTTTATCTGGTTTCTGGGAGCGACAATTTTTCTGTCCATGTTCGATGCCTATGTCGACGCCCATTTGGCTGATTTTCCGGAGCCGGAAAAGGGAATCTCATTGGACATAGGGCCCGACAAAAAAAATATACTCGCCGTCCGACTTAATTATAATTTCTGATCTCAAGCCCTAAGCCAGCTTGTCGGAGAGAATAATCTTTCTAATATCAATATCTTTCTTTTTAGGATCGATAACCCTGACTATTTCACGATGGGAATTTTTCGGATTTGATAAATCGACTTCTTTGAATTCGTTAAAGGCCCCGGATCGGTCACCTATTATTCTGATGACCGGCCTCACTATATTATCCGGGTTATTGGCCGATACCATTGCCAGCTCATCGGTAGAAAGAAGAACAAGCGTTCCTGCCGGATAAACACCGATTATATTAATAAACAGTTTTAAAAGAAAGGCATCGAACTTAACCGTCATCTGAAACATCATTTTTCGAAGGACCTCGTCGGGAGGAATCGCTTTCTTCATATAGACCCGTCCTGATAAAAGAGCGTCGAATGTATCGGCTATAGAGACAATACGAGAGAACAAATTGGTTGGCCGACGGATACTCAGTATCGGATAACCGGTGAAGTCATTGTTTATATGATGCTCCAGGGCTACCCTGGCAGCACGTGCCGTATATATATCGAATCTTGAGTTATTCAAAATTGTTTTGGCACCGAGAATCGGATGTCTTTGCATTTGCATCCAGTCATGTTCGTCGAAAACATCCGGCTTTCGAATCAGATCCTCCGGAAGTCGTACTTTGCCCATATCATGAAAAAGCGCGGAGAATCCCAGAAGCGATAATCTCTGCCGGTCAAGTCCCAGTCTTATTCCCATTGTGAGAGAATACACACATACATTTGCACAGTGTGCGTAAGTATATTCATCGAAATCACGAATATTGGTGAGCTCGATCAGTATTGATTCATCCCTATAAAGACGATCTATTAAAGCATGGACCACGCGTCTTGTTTCAGTGTTGTCTATCCCGCTATCACCAGCCGATTTGCCCATCGCTTTTTCAACAATGGATATGGCCTTGAAAAAGGTAACCTGCGCCGACCGCCGCATCATTATTCTTCTATCAACCGGAAGAATCGATTTTTCCTTTTCCTCTTCAATCCCGAGTAAACTTAATCCTTCAACGCCAAGTTCCATCAGATTTTCGGCCGCATCATCGATTATTGCCTCACGCCGTTTTAATCTGGCGAGCAAATATACGAATTTGGCTATTTGTTCAGCTTTGAAAGAATCATCCAGAACCATTCCACCGATTCCTGCTTTGCGCCAATAATGTATTATTTCCTGCGCTCTTGCACCGCTTTCCGATTCGAATTTGACCAGATGGCTGCCAATGAAAATCCGCCCCTCAATGACCTTAATGGATATTATTCCTCGTTCAGAAATAAGCATGCGGAATTGATCATCGAATCTCTGGGCTTGCTGAAGAAAAGTGTTGTTATTCTCTTCAACAACCTGAGCTGTACGAAATAGAATAAACAGCAGGTTTATCAATTTCGTTTCTTTTGCGTCAGCAATCTGGAAATTTTCTTTTTGTGTACTTCCTGCTTCTGTCATTTCATCTTCTCGAAATAACCTTTTCTCTTTGAAAGAGCCTCTTTTGCCGCTTTACGGGTAAAACTCCGCCATGATTTGCTCATACTTTGAAGGAGCCTTTCAGCTTTTTCGGATTTGTTGACTATCAGGGCATTGAAAACCGTCTGCCGACGATCAATGTCGCTCTTATTTGGAAAGGCCTTCCACTCGGAAACCAAATCTGCCAGAAATTTTACGGCATTTTCGCCTTCCAGCTCGGAATATCTCATTATAATTTTTCCCCAATCAGGATCCCTCATCTCAGAAAAACGAGTATCTTTGATAATATCCGCTATTGAATTAAGCTGAAGTTCTCTGTCACATTCAAAAACAGCATCTAAGGCAATTTTCTGCACTTGCCTGTTACTGTCGAAGACCAGTTTTGTAAGGATATTAAGGCTTTCCGGATCCTTGTATTCTTTTAGCGATTTTGCCATGTTCTCTCTTACTCGCGGTTCCTCGTGCGAAATCGCCTTTTCCAGGTAAGAATATGCTTTCTTTCCACCAATGCCGACCATTATAGCCACCGTATTGCGAACCACAAACCACCGCTTGTCAAAGATTCCCTTTGAAATCAGTTCTACATGATTCTTGCCGTGTTCAATAAGATAGTTGCATACTGCAAGCCTGTGATCCTTATGCTCCAGGACACCTAGAAGATCGGTGATTGAAGAAACTGCCTCCCATCCAAAATTACTCAGGTATTGATGAATCTCATTGGCGCCTATCGATGAATCATTATTGAGCGATTCTGCAAACGTCGTCATTCCCTCATATCCACCGCTCATAATGAGAGCCGAATGTATTCGTTCTTTCCATTTGGGACGAGTGTCCGGGATTGACTGACTGAATTGATTTAAAACTTCGAGAAGATTGCTGGAATGCTGAAGTTCTCCCGCAGCAAGAAATTGGCTGTTTAGCTTTTCGATCATCGCAATAGTTTCGAAAAAACCGGAATACTCGCTTTCATGAGCCAGTATTTCGATTAACAAATCAGTTGTGCTTTTATGCATGTCAAAAATACTGTCTTCTTCAAGCAGCATTTTCGTTTGTTCTTTGTCAGTATCTTCGAGAGTATACGCATCCTGCAAAATCTGAGTATTATCGGTTGGCTGCGTATTACATTTTTTCGGGACCGGACCGAGCCCTTCCTTCTCTTCTGCCGTAATATCGTCAGGATCTTTGCCCTCCGATTCATCGTCTTCCAGAAATATTTTCGAATATTCTATCTGCTCGTCAACATCATTGTTATTGCTTTGACTCATAAACCACTGATCATCATCTTCGTCCACTCTATCGTGTATCAAAAATTCGCGGTCATATTCCTTAAGATCATAATCATCGACTACACTGTATTCGAATCCATTAATATTTTCCTGCCATAGAAGGCTGACGAGATCTCCCGATCCTTCTTCCCGATTCAGAAATGACTTCATCGCCTTGAAAAAGTGATTCGCTTCGTGAGAACCGAAAGAAGGCCTGAATAAAAATTCTGTCAGGCCGTTGTTATATAGAAGTTCTGCTAAAGATTCCTCATCAGAATCGGGTTTGTCGGAAAATACGACCTCGCCGCCGTAAAATATCTTATTTCTTTTAATACTGAATCTAAGCTCGCCATAATCCCTTATCAGATCGGTAAATCGATCAATGAAGGATTCCTTCAGCTTGGTTGGAAGAGGATTATTATCGGGATAAATAGATACTATCTTGACAGTCTTGACCATTTCGGCCAGGATCTTCGATATTTCCCCTATTTTTATCTCTGCTAAATTATCACTCACAACACAGATCTTTTCATAGTTAGTTCCTTATCTATTATCGGCAGATAAGCGTTTATCGCTTAGAAAGTCAGCGCCCCTTTAGCTATTCGGAAATACCTGATCCCGGCAAATATAAAAAGGGCGGCCGCAGCCGCCCTGATAATGAATCGAAATAATATATTTTATCTACAACAGGTGAATCTTTTCTTTATCATCCTGAACCGTTTTCGTCGCGTTCCGCGTGTCAAAAACCAATTTGGAATTATCAACCACCCACTGGTAATTATAGCTGGTATGGTCGGTGAGAATAACGGTTAAATCCGACTTTTTCAGAAGTGCCGGAGTCAGTTTGCTCGATTTGATTACTGTCTTGTCCCAGTCGATTTCTTCTATATAAGGATCAGTGAAATAAATCTTGGCACCCTCTTTCTCCAGAAGCTTAATAACATCGAGTGCCGGAGATTCGCGCGTATCCTTAATATCTTTTTTATAGGTTACTCCAATGATCACAATCTTGGAATCCTTAACTGAACTGCCGACATCATTTAAAACCCGCCTGATTCGGTCCACAACATATTCCGGCATATGCGAATTAATATCCCCGGCCAGTTCGATAAACCTTGCATAATAATTGAGACTCTTCAGCTTCCACGATAGATAATGAGGATCGATCGGGATACAATGGCCGCCCAGTCCCGGTCCCGGATAAAACGGCATAAACCCGAATGGCTTTGTCGCTGCCGCATCGATAATTTCCCAGACATTCAATCCCAGACGGTCACACATCAACGCTACCTCGTTTACCAGCCCGATATTGACCGCCCGGAAAGTATTTTCCAGCAATTTAACCATCTCGGCCGCTTTCGTCGAGGACATCGGTACCACCTGACCGATAACCTGCTCGTAGAAAAGTTTCGCAACCTTGGTACAGTTTGGAGTCGCACCACCCACTACCCGGGGCGTATTTTTGGTAGTAAATTTGATATTCCCCGGATCAACCCTCTCCGGTGAAAAGGCCACAAAATAATCTTTCCCGACTTTCAAACCGCCCTTGCTCAACATCGGCACAATCAAATCCTCGGTCGTCCCGGGGTATGTTGTCGACTCCAGAATAATCAGCATATCTTTATGAAGGTACTTCTTTACCCACTCCATCGCCGATAGAATAAAGCTCACATCCGGATCTTTTGTCTTCGAAAGCGGTGTCGGTACACAAATCGAAATCGTATCTACTGACTTTAGCTGCTTCGGATCGGTCGTCGCAACCAGCTTTTTCGACTCAACGAGATTCTTAACCGATGCCGGTTGAACATCATCGATATCCGACTCTCCCGAATTAATCAGCTTAACTTTCTTCTCCGATATATCGAATCCCAGCACATCAAATCCCGCTTCGCCGAATTCAACAGCCAGTGGAAGTCCCACATAGCCGAGCCCGATTATACCAACCTTGGCCGTCCGGTCTTTTATTTTCTTGGTCAGATTCTTCATCACAGTTTCCTCTATAATTAACCTTTTATTCTCATACGCCAGTAATCAAGAGTATCGGAAAGAGTTTCACTAAGCGAAATTTCACTCTTCCACCCGAGCTTCCTCTTAGCCTTGTCGTAATTGCCTCTTAATACCGGTATATCGGATTTTCTATACCGGTTTTTATCTACCGTTACCTTAATATCGACCTTCGATAATTTTAATAAATTGGCCAGCACTGACTTTATCGCCACCGACTGCCCCGAGCAAAATTGATAAACCTCGCCTGCCTTGCCCTTCTCCGCTGCCAGCTTATATCCCCGGACAATATCACGTACATCCGATAAATCCCTTTTCGGCGCCAGATTGCCTACCTGCATTACCGGCATCTGCCGTCCCCTTTCAATTTCCACCACCTGCCTGCAGAATGAAGGTACCACGAAAGCCTCACTCTGGCGCGGTCCCGTATGATTAAAAGGCCTCGCAATTACCACCGGAAGACCATAATGTTTTCTGTGATAATGAGCCATATATTCCCCGGCAGTTTTTGATACCGCATATGGCGACATCGGGTTAAAATCCTGCTCCTCGGTCAATGTTTTTCCCTTGGGAGCAAAATCCCCATAACAGTCGGCTGAACTGACAAAAACGAGCTTTTTAAGATCCTTCAACTCCTCCGCCGCCGAAAAAACATTCTGCGTCCCCACTATATTAATTTCATACGTAACTTTTTCGCGCGTAAACGACCTTCCCACCGATGAAAAAGCGGCCAAATGAAAAATGTAATCCGGCTTAATCTTCTTTATTGCCTTTTTAAGCCGACTCTCATTTAAAATGCTGAATACTTCCAGATCGATGTCATCGCGAATATGACGAATATTAAGATACTTTTCCTTCGGCGCCGCCAGACCGTACACATCCCAGCCTTCATTAATCAGATATTCAGCCAGGTGCGATCCGACAAACCCCGCAATCCCGGTTATGTATGCCTTATTTTTCTTTGCCACGAAGTCTTTCCAGGTCGGCGTCGACCATCATCTGCACCAGCTCCGAAAAACTTACCTGAGGTTCCCAGCCCAGTTTCTTCTTGGCCAGCGAGGCATCGCCGATAAGCTGGTCAACTTCGGCCGGACGGATAAACCTTGGATCCGTGACCACATAATCCTGCCAGTCAAGATCGAGATAGCCGAACGCCTCCTCTACGAAATTGCGAACCGAGTGCGTCTTTCCGGTAGCGATTACAAAATTCTCCGGCTCTTCCTGCTGGAGCATCAGCCACATGGCGCGCACATAATCCCCGGCATAACCCCAGTCACGTTCGGCATCCAGATTTCCCAGCGCAAGTTTATCCGACAATCCCAACTTAATCCTCGCCGCTCCGTCAGTGATTTTACGCGTCACAAATTCCAAACCCCGGCGCGGCGACTCATGATTGAATAATATCCCTGAACTGGCATGAATATCATAACTTTCCCGGTAATTAACCGTAATAAAATGCCCGTACACCTTCGCTACCCCGTACGGTGATCGGGGATAAAACGGCGTTTTCTCTGTCTGCGGGACTTCCTGAACCTTGCCGAACATCTCCGAAGACGACGCCTGATAAAATTTCATCTTGTTATCTATATGGCGAATTGCCTCCAGTATCCTGGTAACTCCCAGGGCATCGAATTCACCGGTCAAAATCGGCTGGCTCCACGAGGTCGGCACGAATGACTGCGCCGCCAGATTATAAATCTCATCCGGCTTGACCTCCTCGATAATACTGATTATAGAAAGCTGGTCCAGAAGATCCGCCTGAACAAGCTTGATTTTGCCCTTCAGATGTTCTATACGTTCGAACCTCTCGGTCGATGCCCGGCGTACCATCCCGTAAACTTCGTATCCTTCCTCCAAAAGAAGTTCCGCCAGATATGAACCGTCCTGTCCGGTGATTCCGGTAATAAGTGCGCGCATAAGATTTTCTCCCGATCAAATCCGTTGAAATCCAATATATACTTTTACAATCGACCGGGCAAATGATTTTGATTAGGAATGATTTTCAATAAATATATTATTGCCAAAAGAGAACTTAAACCGCCAACTTTAACTTGTGCACCGTTATCTCAGAAGTCGTCCCGATCCTGATCGGCGGCCCCCAGTAACCGGTCCCTTCACTGACATAAATATGAGTATCATTGCGGCGGTGAAATCCGGAAACAAAAGGCTGATCGATCGCCACCAAAAGCCGATAAGGCAAATACTGACCGCCATGCGTATGTCCCGATATTACATAGTCGTAACCCAAATCAGAAGCCTTAACAATACTTTTGGGCTGATGAGCCAAAAGTATCTTCGGAATACCATCCGGGGCACCTTCAATCGCTTTTTTCGGGTCGGATATATGCTTCTTGCTGAAACGGCCGCCATTAAAATCGGTCACCCCGGCCAGGATAATCTTATCCCCGCCTCGTTCTATTATCCGATGTTCATTAATCAGGACCGTAATCCCCAACTTGCTGATTTTATCCAGCCACTGGTGGACCCCCGAATAATATTCATGGTTGCCGGTGATAAAGTATGTCCCGTACGGTGCTTTCAGATCGGCCAGCGATTCGATATCCTCACCCAACTGTTCGACCGGACCGTCAACCATGTCACCTGTAATAACTATCATATCCGGATTAAGCCGATTCGTCTCTTCGACAATCATCTCGACAAAATCCCGATCGATGATATAGCTGACATGAACATCGGTTATCTGGGCAATTTTAAAATCTTCGAATTGTGCCGGAAGGTTCTTAATCGGCACTGATACGTTGATAATTTCCGGTCTCCTTGAAGCCTTAAAAAGGCCGTAGGCCATCATGACCCCGGTAAATGATAATAGACCGGTATGAATCGCGTTGGCTACTATCCGCCGGCGTTCCGGGTCAGGTGCTCTTTTTGGAAGTTCCGTTCCACCGAACATGTTGACCAGCCATTTAACACCCGAACCGCCCAGTAAAATAAGATCCTTTACGATCAGAACGGCAAAAAGAATCGTAAAAAAGCCGAAACTCGTATATCCGATCCAGGAAACAATCTCGGCCCAGGTCCCCTGGATCCCGTTCATCCGCATTACTATCGGCATAAAGGGGAGAATCACGAATATTGCCAGAAGAACCCAGAGAATGACATTATACGGATACCCGAGTGCGGCCGGTATTATAAGCCGCCACCCGATATAACCATACATCAGCGACAGAATAATTATTGCAATTATAAAAAATGCCATTTAACCCCCGTAAAGGGATAAACTATCAAAAATACGAAAAGTTCCAAACCCTTTTTTTCCAAACCTTTATTTAAATCATAATTTTTCTAATTGATACAAATTTTTACATTTGATTTTTCTCATATTTTATCTTTTAGGTGTAGGTCGGAATCCCTGCCGGAGGGATGAACGAAGTGAATCCCGATGGTCCTGAGCGTAGCGAAGGAGGTTCCGACGACTTTCTTTTTCGCGAGCAATTGATCCTGTCGGAGATCCTGAGCGGCGTGAAGCAAGGAATAGGTCAAGACCCCTGCGGTCTTGACATCTTCATCTCCAGGACAATATTATCCCTCAAATCTGGACGGAAGAAAAATCTCCTATTACGCTCAATCCCCCAGTTTCACCACCAAACCGATGGTAATCGGGCCACCGCTCCCATATATAGAGACCACTTTTCCATTTAGGAGAGACACTCATGTCTTTATTAAATTATCACAGAATTTGCAATATCAAAATAAAGGGGGCCTTTGTCCCCCATTTTTACTACAAAATTGATAGTCCCAAAAACTACTTTTTGAGGAAACAAAGCCATTTCAAGCTGAGAATATCAATAATGAGTTCGTCGAAACCTCTTCGGTTTCGACAAAAAAGGGGCTTTTGCCCCCTTGGGTGCCTCACCATTTAGGGCTTGTTGAAAAAGTCTTGTTTTAGGGGAT